>NZ_VORR01000009.1 GCF_007997085.1 Polaribacter sp. IC066 | reverse complement strand
ATTTTTAGATTTGTAGTGGTTCCATTTAAATGGATATACCATTCCAGACAAAATATCCTAAAATTGTATACCAAAAAAGAGTATCCTCTGCTAATTTAAGCATTAAAATTTCTTGATAAAGTAAATTGCTTAAGATAATTACGACTACTACAAAAACACAACTTACTTAAAATAAGATAGTTAAGTTTTTTGTTCTTTTGATTTCTTCCCAAAAATGAAATTTCAATGATTTAAACCTTAACTAGAAAATAAAGGTAAAAAATAAGTTAAAACGAACGTTGAAATAGCAATTAATTGAAAAGTTGCATCATTCTAAATACAACTAAAATGAACTCAACTATCCTAATATGTTACTTGCGGATTTAAGGTATAAGTGTAAGTGATTGGTTAGAAGAAACACATTATAAGGACGGCACAGACCTCGCAGACGTTTATATTGATGAGGTTGCAAATGTAGCACCCGAAGCAATTAGGCAACAAACGGACACCGAAATAATCGTTAATAGAATAGCAGAACACACGCCCGAAATTAGGCTACTAATTGAAACCTTTGATTTAACCGATGCAAATGGAAACGAAATAATATTAAGATGAAAAAACAGCATAAAAAAAGGACACTATAAGAATGAGCACCAAAGTTTGATTTATAGTAAAATTCCCTAATTATTTAGGTTTCACACAAAAATAAAAAAATACAATGCCAAAAAATTACACGTTTCCATACTTATTTGATGAAAGCAAAAGTTTATCAATAACAGATTTAAAAAAGATGAGTTACTTTAAAAAAAATAAAACTATTGGTGGCACTATCAATTGGAAAAGAGGTGGCGAAAATACTGGTAGTATTGGCGTTAAGGTTACTATGAGTGAAAATGATACTTATATTGATTTAAATTACACTTGTAATAAGCAAGATTATAATTACAGGGTTTTTGTAGTATCTGTAAAATCTAATTTAAACAAAGGCGAAATTTTATACTTTAAATGTAAGTTTACAGGAATGAGATGCAGAAAGCTTTATTTAATAAATGGTAGGTTTCAACATAGAACCGCAATCAAAAAAGCAATGTACTCAACTCAAACTAAAAGCAAGAAGTGGCGAGAAATAGAAAGGGTTTTTGGTAGTTACTTTGATAAAGATAAAATCTATGCAGAACTTTACAGCAAACATTTTAGAAAATCTTACAACGGTAAACCGACAAAAAAATATTTAAAGTTGATGCAGAAAATAAAAAAAGTTAATAGTGTAGACCCGAATGATATTGAAAGGTTACTACTTTCTAAATAAAAACACGAAATGAAGCTTAAAGAACAATTTTATTTTTGCAATAAATTTGTTAGAATATTAGCTTAAAATCTACCAACAATACAGAAACCGTACATTTTATAAAAAAATAAAACCTCAACCAACTGATTAACAGCGTGTTGAGGTTTTTTTAAGAGGTGTCTAGCGGATTCGAACCGCTGTACATGGTTTTGCAAACCATTGCCTAGCCACTCGGCCAAGACACCTTTTTATCTGAAAGAAGATTTCTAACTAAAGTAGAATCCTTTTTTAAAGTCGCAAATCTACAATTACTCAGTGAAAACTCATACTTTTTTTTAAAAAAAAATCAAAATAAATATGCAGGTACAATTAATTCGTCATTGATATATAGTAACCAATTTGAAAATTTTTTTATCTTTTAGATAAACTCAATTACATTTCTTAACAAATGACAGTTTGCAGAAATAATTTACGCTGTGTAAAATCTAAAATAAAAAGTTCTCTTTACCTATTATAACTGCTTGATGAAAAGGAAATCACCAACTACTTTAGAATAAGTTATTGAATAGTTACTAAAATTCTTAATTTGAGAGGAAGAGTTTACTAAAAAAAAATGATTTTTGGCTCGATAAAATTTGTTAACTTTGCCTAAAAAGGTATGACTATTTTAAGAGCGGTTTTGATTTTATTATTATTTGTAAATCACACTAATGCTGGGAACAGTAATAGTACTAAATCTATAGAAGTGGGCAACCCACGATTGTATTTGCAATTATCAGACGGCACAACAACAAGAGAAACTTCAATAATTTATTTTGGAGGTAGTACGGAGGGTTTAGACCCAGGTTATGATGCAGGCGCATACCAAGATGGTGAACCATCATTTGCCCTATATACTAGATTACCTTGTGATACTGAAGGAATAGATTTTGCTTTGAATGTTTTACCATTAGGTTATGATCAAAGTATTGTAGTACCTGTGTCTGTATTTGCAAACGCTGGTAAAACACTAACTTTTAGTACAAGAACTAATTCAGACCTCCCTGTAAACCAAAATTATTATATAGAAGACAGACAAAATAATACTTACAATAAAATCTCTGGAGGCAGCACTTATGCAACCACTACAGCTTCTAGAATAAATGGTATTGGACGTTTTTTCTTACACACGGCTAAAATAGTATGGTTGGGAAACACATCCGACTGGAATGTAGCCTCTAATTGGAGTACTAATACAATACCTAGTCTTACTGATAACTTATTAATTACGAATGCTGGTGTTAATCCTACAGCTACTGGATCTATCGAAATTAACAACGTAACCATAGCCTCTGGTGCTTCTTTAACTGTAAATTCTAATTTAACTATCAATGGCATTTTAACAATTAATTCAGACCCTTATGTTTCTGCATCACTTATAGTAAAAGGTAATGCTACTGGTACCATTACTTATAAAAGAGATGTGTCTTATGAAAAAACAAGAACAGCAGAAGCAAATGGATGGCATCTCTTTGGGGCTCCTGTAATTGGAGAAAGTATTCAAGATATAATTACAAATGGCAACTTAGCCAGTAATAACGACGGAACACTAAAAGGATTGGCTTCTTATAATAATCTAAATACACCAACTAGTTTGTCGTGGTTGTATAAAACAAGTTCTTCTGTAGGAGCTTTAAATTCTGGACAAGGATATTCTGTGAAAAGAAACAAACCTTGTTATATTGCTATTACTGGAACTTTAAAAACAGATGATTTAACGTCATACCCTATAACTGAAGGCAGTAGAAATTCTTGGAATTTAATGGCCAATCCTTACCCTTCTTTTATAAATGCTAACTTAACTACCAATTCTTTTTTAAGCTTAAATTCAGATCAATTAGACGCCTCAGCAAATGCAATTTATATATGGGATTCTAACACAGATGATGGTGAAGGTGCATATAAAGTTATTAATTACCTATCGCCAAACTATTATTTAAACCCTGGGCAGGGATTTTTTGTACTGTCTAAAAATGGAGGAGGATTAATTTCTATTACAGAATCTTTGCAAACTCACAAACCAGAAACAACATTTTCTAAAAGCAATAAAACGTATTCAGAAATTAAACTATTTGTTTCTAACGCAAAAAGCAAAGAAGAAACAACTGTTAAATATGCAAAGATCAATGTTTCTGAAGGATTAGATATAGGTTATGACGCTAAACAATTTAGCCTCTCTGAAAAAGATTTCTCGATTGCTACACATTTAGTAAAAAACAGTAAAGGAGTAAATTTTATGTTACAAGCTTTGCCTAAAGATAAAATAGAAACTACAATAGTACCTATTAGTTTACAGGCAAGTACAGGAGAAACCATAATTTTTGAAGCTTCAACAAAAGAATTTCCTGAAAAATTAAATGTTTTTTTAGAGGATAAATTAAAAAATATTTTTACAATTCTAAATAAAGAAAATGCTTCTTATGCAGTTTTATTAGAAGAAACACAAAACGGAATTGGACGCTTTTACATGCATATTAGCAGTAAAAATGTTTTAAATACCAAGGCTACAGTTGCGCAAAACAAAAGTATTTACGTTGTTAATCATAATACCTTAAGAGTTACAGGCATACATAATAAAAATGTTAAAATTCAAATATTTGATATGCTAGGTAAAAGTGTTTTAAATGAATCTTACAACACTAAAAAAACAATTTTAGATGTAAGTTTAAACCAAATTAACAAAGGGGTTTACTTGGTTGATGTAATTACTGAACAAGGTAAAATACAGAAAAAAATTATTGTAAATTAATAACAATATAACCGCGTTTTACTTGCATTAGCATATTTAGTTTAATCTATTTTTAGCTTTTGAAATTCTGATTACAGCTATTTATCTCCCGCAAAAAAAAAATCTCATGTTGCGTATATTAAAGATAAAATACATTTAATTTTATAGATAAGCCTAAAATTAATGATGAGATTCTACTAAATACATTTAAAAATAGTAGTGAGTTTATTAAACAAGGATGAAGGAAAGGGTATCATATAAGAAATTCAAAATATCTTAATAAAAGATAGTACTGGAATTTTTTAAACTAAAATTTTCAGTTATTGGTTGCAATTACTACGAACGTTTTTTTGTAAGGATAATCACAACTTCTTCTACATTACCGCCAATTGGTGGGTTTATTTTTGATACAGAAACCTTGGCTTTTGAAATCATTGGAAGTTCTTTGAAAAACCGATCTAAAATACGTTGTGCTACTTCTTCTAACAACTTAGAACGGATTGCCATTTCTTCTTTTACAATAAGATTGAGATGCACATAATCTACTGTGTCTGCCAATTCATCTGTTTTTGCAGATTTCTTTAAGCTCGCTTTTACTTGGACATCTAGACGGTATTCTGAACCAATTTTTGCTTCTTCATCTAAACAACCATGAAAAGCATATAATTTGATATTATTTACTTGAATAATTCCCATTTATTTTACTGGCATTGTTGACGCTGATTCTACCTTTTCCCACATTTTATCTGTATTCAATCTAAAAGAACCTAAATGATGAAAATTGCATTGATCTGGCGCAATAATCGATAAAAATGATTCCTCTTTTCTATTATTATACAAATGATATACTTCGCCAAAAATTGGTTCAAAACTGAACTTAGAATTATACACCAAATCATTATATTGAAATTTCTGCAACAAATCTTCATACTCTTGTCGAACCTCATCGAACTTCGATTTGAATTGCTTGTTTACACGAATAACTCCATCATTTCTCCAAGTTGCCGTATTTAGTGGTTTAATTACTGGCGAACTTGCAGAAGTTCCGTAAGGTTTTAAAGCAGCATCGTATTGTTGTGTTTCTTCATTAAAAACAACTAAATCTGGTTTTTTTTCTCCATCTTTCTTCATATTGCAAAATTACGATAAAAATTAAGTATTAAAAACAGCTTTTCTAAAAAAAAATGGCTTTCAAATCCGCCTGCGTTAAGGATTGCAACGGCAGCTTTTTTTAAGATATTTTCATCTTAAAAAAACTATAGTGGAAAGCCTGACCTGCAAGGGAACGCCCATATTACAACAAACGCTATCTTGAAAATTAACTGGTGAAAAAATCGAAAACATTACTTATTCCACTGGTTTTTGTTTTGTAGAATTCTGTGTATGTACAACGTTCGCAGGTAACGCTGGTGAATTTTTTATTTTGAATGTCAAAAATTTTCGACAAGGTTCCGCCAGTTGCCCGCATTTGTCCTAGTTTATAAGTTGTAGAATTACATTTTGGACAGCTATAATTTCTAATTTGATCACTCATAGTAAATAGTGTTTATATATTAGAAGTTCAATTTACAACTTTGTTACAAAACTCTCAATGCCAATGAAGTATTTTACGTAATTTTGTGCCTTAATTTTTTGTAGAAAATGATGTCTGAAG
Source organism: Polaribacter sp. IC066 (assembly GCF_007997085.1). Taxonomy (GTDB): domain Bacteria; phylum Bacteroidota; class Bacteroidia; order Flavobacteriales; family Flavobacteriaceae; genus Polaribacter. The sequence continues at coordinate 100,590 of NZ_VORR01000009.1, read as the reverse complement.
AGAATAAATCGCTCAATTTTTTAGAGCATATAATAGAAGAGGATTTAGCAAACGGAATGCCGAAAGAAAATTTACGCTTTCGTTTTCCGCCAGAACCAAATGGGTATTTACACATTGGTCACACCAAAGCAATCGGAATTAGTTTCGGTTTGGGTGAGACGTACAATGCGCCTGTAAATTTGCGTTTTGATGATACAAATCCTGCAAAAGAAGAGCAAGAATATGTAGATGCCATTAAGAAAGATATTTCTTGGTTGGGCTATTCTTGGGCGAATGAATGTTATTCTTCAGATTATTTTCAGCAGTTGTTCGACTGGGCAGTTTTGTTGATAAAAGACGGAAAAGCCTATGTAGATTCTCAATCTTCGGAAGAAATGCGAGCGCAAAAAGGGACGCCAACTCAAGTGGGAACTAATAGTCCGTTTAGAGAAAGATCTGTAGCAGAAAACTTGGAGTTATTTCAAGGAATGAAAGATGGAAAATTTAAGGAAGGTGAACATACGTTGCGTGCAAAGATCGATATGGAGAATCCGAATATGTTGTTGCGTGATCCTTTGATGTACAGAATTATGTTTAAGACGCATCACAGAACTGGCAACGATTGGTGCATTTACCCAATGTATGATTGGACGCACGGTGAGAGCGATTATATTGAGCAAATTTCGCATTCTTTGTGTTCTTTAGAATTTAAACCTCACAGAGAATTATACGATTGGTTCAGAGATAATGTGTATGGTTTTAGCAAATCTGAATATCCGAATCCGCCAAAACAACGGGAGTTTTCTCGTTTGAATTTGAGTTATACTATTATGAGTAAACGTAAATTGTTAACTTTGGTTGAAAACAACATCGTTGCTGGTTGGGACGACCCAAGAATGCCAACAATTTCTGGTTTACGAAGACGTGGTTATACGCCGGCATCTATTAAAAATTTTATAGAAACCGTCGGAGTTTCTAAACGTGAAAATGTAATTGATGTAGCCCTTTTAGAATTTAAAATTCGTGAAGATTTAAACAAATCTGCCAACAGAGTGATGGCTGTTTTAGATCCTGTAAAAGTTGTCATCACTAATTATCCTGAAGGAAAAGAAGAAATGCTGACGGCTAATTATAATGATTATGAAGATGGTTTTGGAAGCAGAGAAGTTCCGTTTTCTAGAGAAATTTATATCGAAAAAGAAGATTTTAGAGAAGTTGCAAATAAAAAGTTTTTTCGATTAAAATTAGGATCAGAAGTTCGTTTAAAAAGTGCTTATTTTATAAAAGCACAGAGTTGTACAAAAGATGCTGATGGCAATGTAATTGAAATTCAGTGCACGTATGATGCCTTAACAAAATCTGGAATGGACACAGAAGAAAGCAAGCGTAAAGTAAAAGGAACACTTCATTGGGTTTCTGTAAAACATGCCATAAAAGCAGAAGTAAGAGCTTATGACAGGTTGTTTTTAGACGAAGCGCCAGACAATCATAAAGACAAAGATTATATGGAGTTTATAAACCCTGATTCTTTAGAAATCATTGACGCTTTTGTAGAACCAAGTTTGCAATCTGCAAAAATTGGCGAGCGTTTTCAATTTCAAAGAATGGGTTATTTTAATGTTGATGATGATGCTACTGCTGCGCATTTAGTTTTTAATAAGATTGTTGGATTGCGAGATTCTTGGAAATCCCCTTTGTCTTAACGAATATTTCCCATCAGGGAAACGTTAGATATTAAAAAGGATTTTAAAAATCAAGAATTATGAAGGATAACGATTTTAAAAATATCACAACAGTGCAGTTATTATCAAACTTATATTTAATTAAAGCGATTACGATTGCTTTGATTTGTGTAATAACGGTATTGTTATCGATAACTATCTACGGAATGGCCACGAAAGAAGAAAACGGCACATTTGTAGCGTTATTTGTGGTTGGCATTTCTGGCAGCGCGTCGCTTCCTTTGCTGTTTATAAATATAAAAAAAATTAAAGCCGAGTTAAAATCTAGGAAATAAGTTTACATATAGCAGTTTTACTGCTGCCATTAATTACAAGGGGCTTCAGCCCCTTGCTTCTTAAAATAAATTAACAAGAATTTAAATGATGAAAAAAATCCTTCTCTTATCAATTTTTATACTTGCATTTTCTTGCTCAAACAAGAGAGAAATGAAACAAGTTGTAGCCATTTCTTGCGGTCAGTGTAAGTTTGATTTAAACACTGAAAAAGGATGCAGTTTAGCGGTTCGTGTTGATAACAAAGCCTATTTTGTTGAGGGTTTTGAAATTGATGATTTTGGCGATGCACATGATGAACATACAGGTTTTTGCAATGTGATTAGAAAAGCTGAAGTTGTTGGTAAACTTGTAGATGACAAATTTATAGCGAGTTCTATAAAGCTGGTTGAGTAGCTGAAAAAAGCTTTTTTAAGTAAAAACATAAAAAAATCCGATGTAAAATTAATTTTGCATCGGATTTTTCAGATTCATTCATTTCAAAAAAAAGACTCCAAATCATTTTGAGTTTTGATTATTTCTCGCTTGATTTATCTTTTATTTTTATCAGCTTTTACTCAATAATTATCTTTTTACTAACTTTTCTTTTTTCTGTAAATATATCTACTATATACGCAGCATATTTTAAATCTGGTAAGCGAATATCATTCTTAATTTTCCCGTTAAAACTAGTTTTAAAAACTTCTTTTCCAAGAATATCATATAATTTTAAATGTACTTTTTGGCTTTGCAAACCTGTAATTCTTAACGTTTGATTATCTACCTTATAAACACTCCCAAAATCTAAAAAAGCTGCATTTGTAGAAAGCACTTTCGAGGATGTTCGTAAATAAAAACGACCCGTTTTATTTGTGTTTTCTGTTAGCGTAATTTTATATTCACTGTTTTCTTGATCTAATCTTGTAAATGTGTTTTTTACTTTATCTTCTAAATAAACGAATACATCAACTGGAAAATCTACTGTTTTTGCTGAAAATTAGATTTCATCATTTGCATTTCCTATTAAATGTAAAGGAACAACTGAATTGCTAATTGCTGCTTTGGATAAAGATTGTGTTGTGTAATTTTTACCATCAGAGTTTTCTACTAAATGCGAATTGACATCAAAGGTTGCTCCTCCAAAATTTGGTATATCTTCTAAAGCATCAAAGCTTTTTGTTGCAGTTTCTGAATAAATAATATCTGTACTTACTTTCGTATTTCCTTTTTCTATAAAAAGTTTTATAAAGGGTGCTTTGTATTAGAAGACTTATTGAAAATGTGAGTTCCTGTAGTTGGTTTTAAACTTCTTTTACCTGTATCAAAAAGTAAAGTTGTAGTTGCATTTGGTTTCACAAAAAAATCTTGTGCTGGTGTAAGAAACTGCTCTGTTGAAGAAACTAAATTTGTAATCAAAGTATATTTATCTTGAGAATTATCCCAAATATAAATTGCTAGAATTGCTAGTTTAAAACTATTATCAGCTAAAAAGCTGTTGCTAGCATTTTTGTTGATTGGATAATAGCTAGTAAAAGAATTAAATTAATGCTAGTGTTATCGTCATTATTCTATCGTGCTATCAATAAGCCTTTTCTATTTTTTGTAGCGTATATTTTAATGACATTATACAACACCTAATTTGGCAACTCAAAAAACAACCTAGAATTTTTTTGTTGGCTTTTGGCTTAAAATAATCAACTATTCCTGGTATATAACTTTTATAAACATAGCCCTTATCTCTAAAATTAAAAGCATCAATATTTTTTAATCCATCACAATATATGTGTAAACCTAATCTCAAATTAATTGAGAAAACATAGCTTCTAAATAATTAATACGCCTTACATCTTTATAAGAATAATACTTAAAAACCTCACTCTATTAGAATGTAATTGATATAATTTTAACAAAAATAATTCCTATTCAAAAAAAAACTCTGTAAATTTCCGACAAATTCATTTTTTAACAAAAAAATCACAAAAATTAAAATTCACATGAGTATTCATCAAGTTTATAACGAAAAACTTAAAAGTCTCGCTTTAAAATATAGTAAAGAACTCATACATACTTCTTTTGGCAAAACCAATGTTTTAATTTTTGGTGATGCAACAAAACCTCCGTTAATTTTGGTGCATGGTTTAAATTCTGCTGCACCTTTTGCTTTAGATGCTGTCTCTTTTTTTACTAGAAAAGTATCAAATTTTTGCTGTAGATATTTTAGGACAACCCAATAAAAGTGATTTTATAAGATTACATAAAAAAGATACTTCTTATGGAGAATGGCTGCTAGAAATTATCGCTTATTTTAAAATTGATGCTATTACTTTGTACGGAATTTCTTTTGGCGCGTTTCCTATTTTAAAATCGATTTTAATTGATGAAACAAAAGTGAAGGAAGTATTTTTAATATCGCCCGCAGGCTTTATCAATGGTAGTTTATTGAAAACAGTTAATCTCTTTTTTATACCAATGCTTAAATTTAAAAGAACAAAAAAAGAAATTTATTTACAAAAATGTTACGCTACTATTTATGATGAATTTGACGAATTAAACAGCAAATTCTTAAAAGAAGTTTTCCTGAATTTTAAAATGGATTTTTCGTTAACGCCCAATTTTAAAGCTGAAGAATTATCAACCTTAAAAGTACCAATCACTATAATTGCGAGTGAGAATGATTTTTTTGTTCCTGCTAAAAAGCTAAAAAAGAAGTGTGAAAAACATAGTAGTTCTCTTAAAAATTTTATTGTTTTAAAAAGCTCGAAACATGTTCCTTCAAAAAGAGTTTTAGAACAATTATTCAAAAAATTTACCGCGCAAAACGATAGGTAAATTTAACCAAAAAAGTATCATTAGCTGGTGTTCTAAAAACTTGATTAGAAACACTATCTACCAAGTCATCTGAAAGATCTGCATTACCAACAGAACCCCTTGCCCAAACTAAAAATATTTCAGAACCTGGAATATACTCCCATCTTGCCACCAAATTTGTTTGCAGCTGCACAAAAGAAAAATCTGGATTCGAAAAACTGTAATCTGCAATACCGTCTGTATTTTCATCAACTAAATACCGCTCATTTTCGAACGCAATTTGTTGGTCGTTATACACCGATATTCTATCATTTATGCTAGCTCCCAAGGGATTTAAAACATAATTTAAATCGGTATAACGCCCTTTACTAATAAAGGGTTGCCCATAAAACTGCAAAGAAATATCTGGCGTAAAACTATAATTTAAACGCAATGTAGTTGTTAATGTTTGATTTTGAATTCTCCCTAAAATATACCTTGTATCGTTATTCACTAATACTGCAGGTGTCTCTGTGACATACTGTGTTCTATCAAACGAATTCTCATACTCTATGTTAAAAGACATGCTAAAAGCATCGGTTGGTTGATAATTTGTTCTTATTACAAATCGATCTCTACCCACAACATCTTCTGCGCTGCGTGTATTAGAATATCCTAGCGTAAAACTAAATAAGTTACTTCTATCAGAATTTAAGAAAAAATACATAAAAGAAGTATCTGGCATTCTCCATCTAGGACCACCTCTTAAAAAGAAATTATCAAAAGAATTATTACTTAAACCATAACCAGTATTTGTAGACCAATTGTTAATCCAAGTAAACCTTCCTTGAACTTCAAACCGAACTCTATTTAAATTGCCACTAAAATCATAATCTGTATTTTGTTCAAAACCCAAGTTTATATTTCTATAAATATCTGTAGGAATCTGCCATAAGTAATTCACATTACCAAACTGAATAATCTCGTCTGTTCTTCTTAAAAATCCAACATCGTTTAATTCTAATTCTGGAGAACGCCATATAATACCGCCATTATATCGTAAGTTTTGCCCTCCATTTCTGCCCAATTCTAATCGTCCGCCTGTTCCTGTCAAGGAAGTTTTATTTTTATCAACTGAAACATGAGTAGCATCTACTCTTTGAAAGTTATGACGAAGTGTTTTCTGCGTGGCCGTAATAGCCTCTACACCTCCTAAAACATGACTAAAAATAGTATTACCCTCTAAATAATATTCTCTATTTTTCCAGTTGTGCTGAAAATCTATTCCGGCAGTGTAAGCCGCCTTGTGTAGTTCATTAAAATTGCCATTTAAATGTCTATTCGTTGCCGTAAAAATTCCGCCAATAAATGAATTGCGCTCATTAAAATCTTTTTGAGCTCTAGCCACAAAATAATTTGTCATGGGCTCTACAATCTGCTCTCTTTCGCTACCATCATCTTGCCTAATTGTTGCGTATTCATTAGCAGTAACACTTTCTAAAACACCTATAGACCAACCATCTTTTGTTTTACCAGAAAATTTTGCGGCTCCTAATATTGTAGAATTTTGCGGAACTTCTGCAAATTCGCCAGGATTTAAAGCTGCGTCTCTATGCGGATTTCTACCAATTCTTCTGCTGTAAAAAAGATTATCACTTCCGTTTGCAAACTCAAAATCGAAAATATTAAAGTTCTCTACAAAAAAAGGCCGCTGCTCTCTAAAGAAAATCTGAAACCCGTCTAATGCAATCGCTCCAGGATCTGCTTCTACTTGTCCAAAATCTGGGTTAATCGTTAAATCTAGCGTTAAATCATTTGTAATGCCGATTTTAGCATCTAAACCAGCGTTTAGAGAAAAATCGCTCCCTGTTCTAAAAGGGTTCCCAGTTTCTTTCGGATAAGTATCTTGTTGTAAAACTGTGAATGGCTGAATTTCTAATTGTTTTTGTGATACTAAACCTTTTAAACCATGTAATTCTCCTGCCTCACTAATAAAACCTGCTTGATCGTTTGGTATTCTTTGCCATAAAGAGCTCTCTTGAAATCTAAAAATATTTCTGTTAACGTTAAAACCCCATATTTGTTCTTCAGACTTCCCAAATCTTAACTGACTAAAGGGTATTTTCATTTCTGCTGTCCAACCTTTATCATCAACTTTTGCATTTGTATACCAAATAGGATTCCAACTATCATCCCAATTACCGCCATTTTGCGAAACAATTTCTTCTCCTTTTACGCCAGCAGCAGTTGTTGTAAAAGCAAAAGCAGTTCTTTTATCATGGTAACTATCTATAATAACATTTACGCGATCTCCTTGAAAACCATCTCGTCTGCTTAATCGTTGCTGAATTAATTCTGGCTCATCATCATACGCTCTTATGGCTATGTATAAATATTTTGAATCGTAAATGACTTTAAACTTTGTTTGGTAGGCAGGTGGAGTTCCTTCATCAGGATTTTTTTCTGTAAAATCTGACGACCATTCTACAACATTCCAGGCATCATCTAAAATAGCACCATCTATAACCGGCACTTTTTTTAATTTTTTAGTCGTATAAATTCTTTTAGGAATTTTATTTTCTGATATTTCTTGTGCTGATGAAATTGTTGGCAAAAATGCACTCAACACCAAAAAAGTAAAGAGAAATTTCATTTGATTTAATGGATTATAATTACAGGATAGGGATTATAAAAAATCCTTCAATTCAGCCGCAAAAATAGGTTTCTATTTTCATAATGATATGTTAATTGTGATTCTGCAACCTCATAATTCTTAAAAGCCTTAAAATATTGTAAAACTCTATTTGTCAATCAAATAAATATCAATACATTTGCACTCCTTTTTTAAGGAAAACATAAATTATTCATAAACAAAAACTAATAGTGTAATTATGAACACATTAAGTTACAAAACAGTATCAGCAAATAGCGCTACCGTTAATAAGGAGTGGGTTTTAGTTGATGCGGACGGGCAAACGTTGGGTCGTCTATCTTCTAAAATAGCGAAGCTAATTAGAGGTAAGTACAAACCAAATTTTACTCCACACGTAGATTGTGGAGATAACGTGGTTGTCATCAACGCAGAAAAAATTGTTTTAACGGGTAACAAATGGAGAGACAAATCTTACATTCGTCACACCGGGTATCCAGGAGGACAAAGATCGCTAACTGCAACAGAAATGTTTGAGAAAGATCCTACAAGATTAATCGAAAAAGCAGTAAAAGGAATGTTACCTAAAAATATTTTAGGAGCAGCACTTTTTAGAAACTTGTATGTATATGCAGGTACAGAGCACAAACACGCAGGTCAAGCACCTAAAGCTATTAACCTTAACGATCTTATATAATGGATATAGTACACAAAATCGGTAGAAGAAAAACAGCTGTTGCTCGTATTTATCTTTCTGAAGGAACAGGAAATATTACCGTTAATAAAAAAGACTACAAGACCTACTTTACTACGGGTACTTTACAGTATAAAGTACAACAACCATTAATGTTAACAGAACACTTAGAGTCTTATGACATCAAAGTAAATGTTTACGGTGGCGGAATTACAGGTCAGGCAGAAGCTATTCGTTTAGCAATTACCAGAGCGTTGGTTTTTATGGATGCAGAACACAGACTTGTTTTAAAACCAGAAGGTTTATTAACAAGAGATCCAAGAATGGTAGAGCGTAAGAAATTCGGTCAGAAAAAAGCACGTAAAAAATTCCAATTCTCGAAACGTTAATCCTTCGTTTAGCTCAGGACTTTTTGTTCGAGCTTCAGGATTGTTTAGGGAACTGTTATTATTACACAATTTTAATATTAAACAGTTTAGCATCTAAATAGTTAAGACTCGAAAGACTACCTAACTATTGATTTCAAAACAGAAAGTAAACACATTTTAAAAGATGGCAAATATAAATATTCAAGAATTATTAGATAATGGTGTTCATTTCGGACACTTAACTAGAAAATGGAACCCTAACATGGCTCCTTATATTTATACAGAACGTAATGGTGTACACATCATCGATTTGTATAAAACTGCTGCTAAAATAGAAGAAACTTCAGAAGCTTTAAAAAAGATTGCAAACTCTGGACGTAAAATTTTATTTGTTGCAACTAAAAAGCAAGCAAAAGATATTGTTGCTGAAAAAGCAGAAGCTGTAAGCATGCCCTACATTACAGAAAGATGGCCAGGTGGTATGTTAACAAACTTTGTAACTATTAGAAAAGCGGTTAAGAAAATGACCTCTATTGATAGAATGAAGCAAGATGGTTCTTTTGATGCCTTATCTAAAAGAGAAAAATTACAAATTAATCGTCAGAGAGAAAAATTAGAAAAGAATTTAGGTTCTATTTCTGATATGACTCGTTTGCCTGGTGCTTTATTTATAGTTGATATCAAAAAAGAGCATATTGCAGTAGCAGAAGCTATGAAGTTAAACATTCCTATTTTTGCAATGGTAGATACAAACTCTGATCCTAGATTAGTAGATTATGTTATACCAGCAAATGATGATGCTTCTAAGTCGATAGACAAAGTATTATCTTATGTAACAGATGCAATTGCAGAAGGTTTATCTGATAGAAAAGCAGACAAAGACAAAGACAAAGACAAAGTAAAAGAAGCAAAAGCTCCGAAAAAAGAAGAGGCTCCAAAAAAGGAAGCAGCTCCTAAAGTAGAAGCTCCCGTAACAGAGGAAGCTCCTAAAGCTGAAGAGCCAAAAGCTGAATCTACTGACACGTCTGCTGAAGAAACAAAATAAGTACAACTTTAAAACATAAAATAACATGGAACCAGTAAAGATTAGTGCTGCTGATGTTAAAAAATTAAGAGAAGCAACTGGCGCTGGAATGATGGACTGTAAAAAGGCATTAGTAGAAGCTGTTGGAGATTTCGATAAAGCAATAGACATTTTACGTAAAAAAGGTCAGAAAATTGCTGCAAAAAGAGCTGATAGAGATTCTACAGAAGGTGTTGCAGTCACAAAAATTAATGATGATAACACTGTTGGTGTTGCTATTGTTTTAGCTTGTGAAACTGATTTTGTTGGTAAAAATGATTCTTTCGTTGCTTTAGGAAGTCAATTTGCAGACATCGCATTAAACACCGCTAGTAAAGAAGCTTTTTTAGCTGCTGATTTTGGTGGTATGACCGTTGCTGATAAATTAATTGAACAAACTGGTGTAATTGGTGAAAAGCTAGAAATTACAGCATTTGAGAAAATAGAAGCTGCCTATGTTGGTGCTTATACTCACATTGGTAAAATCGCTGCTTTGGTTGGTTTATCTGCAGTAGTAGATAATGCTGATACTTTAGTAAAAGACATAGCAATGCAAGTAGCATCTATGGGCGCAACAAGTTTATCTTATAAAGATTTTGACCCTGCATTTGTAGCGGCTGAAACAGAAGCTAGAATCGCTGTTATTGAAAAAGACAATATAGAGTTAGGTAGATTGGGTAAAACATTAAAGAATGTACCTCAATTTATTTCTATGTCTCAATTATCTGATGCTATTTTAGCAAAAGCTGAAGAAGCTGCAAAAGCTGAATTAGCTGCCGAAGGAAAACCAGAAAAAATTTGGGATCGTATTTTACCAGGAAAAATGGAAAGATTCGTTGCAGATAACACAACTTTAGATATGGAACAGTGTCTTTTAGATCAGACTTTTATAAAGGACGAAAAGAAAAATGTTGCCGAATATGTAAAAACGTATGGAGATGTTGAAGTATCTACTTTTAAAAGAGTTACTTTAGGATAAGATTTTTTTTAAACTTACTACAAAAAACCACCCAATTTGGGTGGTTTTTTATTTTTATCTATTTTCATTTTGATGTGATCTCAATTTGATGTTACAAAGTCGTGATACCGATTAAAATTCAAGAGGTCTTTCTGCAAATGCAAGGTACTTAAGTTTTACTATCTAAATTAATTTTGAGAAAGTTTTTAAAGTTATGATACTTAACATCTATGTTATGAATACCATGGTTTCTTAAGGAGTTTACAGCATGACAAACGGGATGGAGAAAGCGAGATGAGAAAAACGAAATATAAAACTGAATTAAACACTATACATCAACATCCTTATAAATTACCTTAAATTTATCCATCCAACGTTAGGAAGAGTCTTCAACTACACTGTGTCGACTATGCGCTATAGGCGCTTATAGCATGAAAAACAGGATGAGAGAGAGAGAGAGAGAGAGAGAGAGGGGGAGAGAGAGAACAAAATTTGAAACTGAATTAAACACTGTAAAACAACATCCTTATAATTATCTTAAATTTGATCCATCCGACGTCAAGAAGACCCTTAAGATGTGCTGTACCCCTTATTTTCTATGAAATGCTCAAAGCACTAAAACGAGATACAGAAAAATAAATATACAAACCTAAAAAAACGAAAAACCGATACCAAGAGAAATACTATCCAATCTATTCTTTTCAAAACCGATAATTCCTTTTCTGTGAAAATCTAATCTTGCAATTGTATTCCATCTATTTTCACCTGCAACTTGCGTACCTATTCCGAAACCATAATAATTACCATCTGTATAATTAGATGAAGGCCGCCACATTTTACCGTAACTTATTTCTGCAAAAAAAACATCGTCTTCATCTTCGGATATATTATATTTTAGACCTGTATAAGTGGGAAATGCACTCGTAGCATAGTTCCAATGAATCATAACCTCCGTGCACACTAATGGCTAATCTTCGTTTAAATTCATACCCAAAACCAATTCTAAAAAATATGGCAGCAGGCACAATTAGTGGTTCGCCATCATCTAGATCTAACGTATAAAACTCGTTAATGCCAAAAGTGAAATTAGATGAACCAGTAAAAAATGGCCTTCCCCTTTTTTCTTGTGATGCTATTTGTATTGCATAGAAAAATGTAAATAATAACACTATTTTTTTCATGAATCCAATTACTTATATATTGTATAGTGGTAACCTTCGTTACAAAAACGCTTTAAAATAAAACTATTAATCTTATTTAAGTTCTAGTAACAATACTATTTTATTAAAGTCTGCTGCACTGTTAATTACCTTTCTATACTCCTCATATACATCAACTTTTACTATATTTTTACGATAGTGCTCATCGGCTGTAATCGATACGATGTTGTCTTTTACCGTAAAATAAGATTTGAAAGAAAACAATTCTTCACCATTTTCAGTATATGAATTATCAATATTAATATCCGCTAGATTTGTAATCTTGTATCCTGCTGGTATTTCGATATGTATAGTTCTAAAATAACTTCTTTGAAACTCATTTTCTAAAGGTAAAACTCTTTCCTTTTCTTGGTATAACTGTATTTGAGAACCAATTAATTCTCCTAATTTAAATAAATACTTTCTTCCTGCTTTTTCAACAAAAGCTTCTGAAGTAAAATCTATAATAAACTGCAATGGTTTTACGCCAAATAATTCTGGACTATTATTTACTAATTCTCGTGAGTCAATTTCTAAATCTTTGGTAATCCCCTCAACAAGTCCATCTATTAATTCCTCTTTTTTATCACCTACAATTAAATGCGTATAGGGCTGAATATTCATTGCATAATACCCGTTAAATGCTCTTTCAAAATGCACTTTATTTTCTGATAAATTAGCTGCATTAAACTGAACATTTAACAACATCGTATCAAAACTTTCTGTAGCTTTTACAGGCTGAATATACTTGATTTTTCCGATTGCAGATTTAAAATCACCAATGGTTACTTCTTTAATAAACAAACCGTAATTATCTGTTTTGTTCGGATCTGGAAAACCATATCTAGTAGCACTATCATTGGGAGAAAGGTATTTTTTTGTTTTCGGAAAGTAAAATAAAAAATCTGTCAAAAAATTATTGGCTTCAAACTCTTTATCAAACTTAAGGTCTAATCGATCGCTTGTTAACACCAGTTCATGTTTTACATTTAAAGTTCTTAACAAGGCTATGTAAAGTTTTAAGGTTCCGGATTCATTAGAAACTTTTTTTGCTAAAACTTCATCTAAATCTTGTAAATCTTCACTATACACATCCGAAGAAAAAACATTCATTTTTATAAATAAATCTATTTTCCGCGCTTTTTCTTCTTCACTTGCATTTTCAACTAACTTTAATTCTTCTATAAACTTGCCTATTAAATCTTGTGTTTTTTCAGTATAATCTGGATAATAAAAAGAATACAAGTTTTGAGAAACCTTATCGTAAGAAACAATATTTCTGGCATTGTTTGCCGTATTGCCCTCTAATTTATAAACAATAAAACCTTTTGATGCTTTGTAGGCTGATAAATATTCGTCTTCTAATTTTTTTACATTTTTTACCTGAAGCTTCCAATGATATTTTTCTAACGTTGTAGTATCTTCTTTTACCTCTGGAACGTTATTAAAACTTTTAAACTTAAAAATTAAATTAGTAGGAGAAAATAAATCGAACTCTACTTTATTTTTGACGTAAGAAGATTGTACGTCTAACCTTTTTCCATTGTATTCAGGCGCTCTTTTTACCACATAAATATATTCGATAAAACTACCTTTAGTAACCCCTTCAAAGGCAAAATATTTATATTTTCTGCCTGTTTCATCATCTTCTGCAGTAAGTATTTTAGAGTCGTCTAAAGCAATTACTTTCCCCTCTTTGGTAATTACTCTTGCTTTATTTAATTGCAATTCAGACTCTGAAGAAAAGGGTAAATATACTTTGTTAAATTCTTCAATTGCATCATCGGAGTTTAACCATAAAACTTTATGCTCTAAAAAATATTCTACTAAATTATCTTCTTCAAAATAGAACTCTGTAACTACCTTTTCTTTTAAAGCAAGTAAGCTTTCTTCTGAATTGTCTACTTTATAAATTGGATTTTCTTCCCAATCATAACTTTTAAAAAACGGAGCTTCTTGTGCTAACAGCCCTTTAAAACAAACTAATAATACGAGTATCAAAATACTTTTTTTCATAGATTTTTATATTTTTTTTAAGACTACTATTTCTTTATAATTTTTTTCAATCTTTTTAATTTCTGCATTTACTGTTTGCTGTTCTTCAAGACTTAACACTAAAAAATCTAGGGTGATTGTATGTGTGTATACCATATGATTTTTAGCCAACACATAGCTTATTTTTGAAGTTAATAATTTAGTAGAAAAAGACACTGATTCTGGAATATAATCTACTTTATACCCTTCGGGAATTTCTAGTGTTGTGGTGTAATTATACTGTCTTTTATACTCGTACTCTATTGCTGTTTTCCTTTTTTTATCTGTTTTAAAACTAGAAAGATCTTTATTTAAATTTAGGTTGATGTAAATTTCATCGCCTAATTTTTTAGCATAATTATCAATTTCAAAGCTATAGGCTACGATAAAATCTTTATCATAGTCGTATTTATTCGTTTCTTGAAAGCTCTTTATTAAAAACTTATTGTTTCCTTTAGAAAAGGTATTGTTATAAAACTGCTTTAATTTTGTTTCTGTATCATCATTTTCTAAAGCATTAAAATAATCTATCTTTAAATAACCACTTATCGCTGTTTTAGAACTCCCAGCAATAATGCCGTTTTTAATCTTTATCGTTGTACTGTCTATAAGTGCATTTTCTTTTGCTGCTACAACAGGAACTTTTTTAATTTTAAAATCTTTACCGTAAGACACTAAAGCCTCTTTTCCTTGGATAAAAGATGTTGGCAAACCAAATTTTATATACCTACCCGTAGCATCTAAATAATAGGTTTGACCTTCGTTTTCATAAGAAAGAATCATGTGGTTATCTACTACAGGCGTCGGAACTTCTTCATAGGTATACGGAATACTTCGTGTACCGATCCACGTTAAATTTCCTTTGATGCCTGCAATTTTTAACATACTGTACAAAATACTAGAATTGTCTTTACAATCGCCATATTTCTTTTTAAAAACATCGTTAGATTCTCGCGGTATAAAACCACCCAACGCATATTCAAACGCGATATATTTGATGTTTTTTTGAGTCCAATAATAAATGGCCTTTACTTTTTCTAGTTCTGTTTTCTTATCAGCCGTAATTTCTTTTACCAATGCAATGAGTTCTGCATCTGGACTTTCTGTATTTATATTTTCTACGAGAGAATAATACCAATTGTACAAATCTGAAACTTCGCCTAAAACCTTTTTTGTCTCTTTTTTTACTTTGTAAGAAGTAATAATAGGCACAATATGTGGTAAAAAGGTTTTATAACTTGGGCTGCCAACTTCAAACTCATACTTATCCTTATTATTAGCCTCCCAAATATAAATGATGCTTTTTCGCTTTTCTTCTTTGGTGAATTTAATAGCGCCTTCTTTGATGTTAAACTCTTTAAAATTTAGCGTAATATCTTTATCTGCTATAATGGTAATTTTGTTTTTGATCACCGGAAAATAATCACCAAAATAAAAAGGACTTAAAAAACGCGGATTTTTAATAATTTGTGAATATTTTAATTTTGCTTTAGAACCTTTTTTTAAATTCGAATAAATAAAACTTAACGTTGTAGAATCGTCATAAAAAGATTCATCTAATTCGTCTTTTTCTGTAAATTTTTCTACTGCTGTCTCTACATACGTATCGTTTTCATAAGAATATGAAGAAGCTTCAATTTTATCCAATTCAAAAAACGATGAAAAATTCAAACTATTTTTAGAGTTATACGTTGCAGATTCATTTAAAAACAAATCTTCTTCTAAAATTTCTTGTTTGATACTAATTTCGCCCTTATCCGCAGTAATTGTTATGACCATTTCTTGCTGTAACCTAACTTTTGTAGACTCTGGATATAATGTACTGTACGTATTAAAATCTTGAGAATACTGCGCTTGTATTTCAGGAATTAATCCTATAAATACGATTAATAACGATAGTTTAAAACGTTTCAACTTTGTATATTTTTCCATTTATGTATTCCTTTTTCTTTGCTAATTTACCTTTTACATCAAAGTAATTTGATACTCCGTGTTGTAAATTATTTAGGTATATTTTTTCTTCTTTCTTATTACCGTTGTCATAGTAAATGGTTGTTTTACCTGATAAATCTCCCTGAACATAGTTAGAAACCTCTTTTAATTTTCCGTTTAAAAAATACGCTGTTTTTTCACCATTATAAACAGCATCTAAAAACGTCATTTCCTCCTCTAAATTACCGGCATAAAAGAAAGATTTATAATTATGTATTATATCTCCGTTTTTATACTCCATAATTTTAGAAGGTTTCCCGTTATCATAAAAAGCAGTTATTTTTCCTGTTTCGTTTGGCAAACCAATCATCTCAACTTCTATTCCGTTTTTATCTAAATAACTATAACCAATTAACTGGTCATGGTTATAAAACCTTACCAGTTGTAGTTTTCCAGAAGGCGCGTAAAATTCTTTTCTACCATGCACTTTGCCCTTATAAAGTTGAGTGGTAGTTTCTGTTTTACCATTCTTATAATACCTGATATCAGTACCTACCTCTACTCCGTTTTCATAAGTATATTCAGCTTCTACGGCTTCATTTTTATAATAATTTATTAGTTTACCATTCACTTTTCCTATTAAATAAGGAGTTGTACTTTCTATTTCTCCTGTTTCAGCGTACCAGGTCCACACCCCGTTTTGCTCTCCGTTTACATAACCACCTGTTACTTTTTTATTTCCATTATAATAAAAACCCTTATAACCGCCGTGTTTTACTCCGTTTACATAAGCTACTTCTGTTTCTGTATTTCCGTTAAAGTGCTTTAATTTTACAATAAAATTATTCTCTTTGGGCGTATAATTTATTTCTTGAAAGGTATTGCCGTCTTTATCAAAAATTGTGTCTAACAAATGGTCGCCAAAACTAAATTTAGAAGTAGAACTTAACGTACCATCTACGCTATAATATTCTTGAACTCCGTGTAATTTGCCTTTATGAAAAAAGTTCACTGCTTCTTTTGCACCATCTTGATAATAATATCTCCATTCCCCGTGCATTTCCCCATTTTTATACCAGCCTTGAGATTTCATTTTTTTTGTACTGTGATAATTTACGTAGTACCCGTTTAAAACATCTTCTTTATAAGGAGTAATAGAAGCAATCTCTCCATTTTTATTATATTCAAAATAATCTCCGTCTGTTTTATTTTCTACAAAATTCCCTTTTCCTTTTAAAATCCCGTTATTGGTATAAAATTTCCATTCTCCTATTTTTCCTCCAGAAATATCATATAGCCCTTCAGAAGTTTTATTTCCTTTAGAAGAATACCCCTCGTAGAAAAACGCGCCACCTTTCTTTTTGCCTTCTTTTAAGACAGCACCATCTTTTACAAAAAACGTGTACGAAATCATTTCTCCTTTCCTATAGACGTATTCGTAATACAATTTACCATCTGTATCGTAGAATTTATAGAGATCATCAAGGTTTCCTTTCTTATAGGTAAATTCACTTTCAAGAATTCCGTCTTCATAAAAAGTTTTCCATTCGCCATCATAAAAACCATCTATACTTTGACCAATTTCAGAGATTTGACCACTTGTGAAATAGCTTTTATAACTTCCGTTTAAATCGCCATCTACATATTCTATTTCAGAAGAAATTTTATTATTGTGATAATATTTTGTTACAACTCCATTAATTTTATCGGCAACATAATTTGTTTTTTCATACATATCTCCGTTTGCATAAAATTCTTGAACTTCACCATCTACCAAATCATTTTTGTACGGAATTATAAACTCCGCGATATCTTCTCCTACTTTAAAGTAAGATGTATACACCCCTTCTAACATACCCTGTGCAAAGTGTTTTCTTTGCATTAAAGCTCCTTTATCGTTAAAATATTCATATTCGCCCTCTAATTCATCGTTTTTATAGTTTGCGTTTACATATTTTTTTTCGGAATTATAAAACATAAAATTCTTCCCA
This sequence comes from Polaribacter sp. IC066, assembly GCF_007997085.1. GTDB lineage: Bacteria > Bacteroidota > Bacteroidia > Flavobacteriales > Flavobacteriaceae > Polaribacter. The sequence goes on along the minus strand of NZ_VORR01000009.1, from coordinate 82,941 downwards.
TCTAATTTGCCATCTTTATAAGAAGCCGTTTCTTTTATTTTATTCAGATAGTTAAACCAAGTCCATTCGCCAATTTTTTTCTCTTCGCTATTAAAGTTGCCAATTGCAATTAGCTGTCCAGATTCATTAAAGAATTCCCAAGATCCCACTGAAATTCCATTTTCCTTTTTTCCGATAGCATTTACAAAATCGCCATCATATTCAGAAAACACTTCTTGTTTTGTTCCGTTTAAGGCAACCTTATTTTTAGAAACGAGCTCCACCCATTTCGTTTTAAAAGCACCTAAAAAAGCTGTAATGTTTTCAGTATTTTTCTCAATAATCTTTTTGTATTTTTCGTTTTCTATAGCGTAAGATACTGTGTACGCAAAGTTGTTAAAATGATTGTTTTCTGAAATCCAATTATAAATTGGCATATACTTTTGAGTCCAAAAGTTATCGATACCATCAAAGTTTTTCAACTTTTCTATCATGGCATGATTTTGTTTTGTTAAGGCGATATTGATAAGATTGCCCGTCTCATACTTTTCACTCATGGCAATTTTACTACTTAAAACAAGATCTATATCTTCATAAGAATCATCTGCATCCTCGAGTTCTAAATCAATATTTCTTTCATTAGGGTTTTTGGCAACCACCGCACTATTTAAAGATTTTAAAACTTCAAAGGCACCATCTGCATCGGGCTCTAGCAAAAGGTACAGATTAAAACACATCAAAGCCTGCGTTAATCTTTCTTGTTTATAATAAATATTACCAATTTGTAAATGAGGTTTTCTATTCAAAGGATTTAAAATGATGCTCTCTTTGTAGAAAAATACTGCTTCATTTAATTTGCCCTGCGTTTCTAAAACTACCGCCTTATTAAAGTGTAACAAATAATTTTTAGGATACATTTTAATACCTTGACTATACGTATCTATAGCCTCGTCGTATCTTTCTAAATTTGTGAAGGCAACGCCTTTATTTACGTAAAAAAAAACTTTAGAATCTTCATGCACATCCTTTATCCCTTTTTCGGCAACTTTAATAGCCTCCTCATACTTTTCTAGTTGTAGTAAATAATATGCTTTAGACGTTAAAAGTGTATAGAATATCGAATCGTTTTTATTGATTTTATCAATAAGCAAAAGCGTCTTTTCGTACTCTTCGTCAGAAGAACTCTTTATAATTTGTTCTTTTATTTCTGCATAATCGATAAAAGGGATTTTTTCTTGAGCATAGCTAAAATTAGCTATGAATAAAATAGCAATTATTATTTTTTTCATAACCCTAAAATAATGAAAAAAAGAGCATAAAAACCTTACTTTATAAAGTTTTTATGCTCTTTTTATGAAGTACACTAATTTAGGAATCTATCTTACCAACCGCGCAACTAACAAAAGATTTAGCCTTGTGTAAAACCGTATTTTTATCACCAACTTCTGGATAGCCTAGTTTCGATAATCTTTCTTTTACTGCTGTTAAAACAGCTGTTTTAGAAGTTACAGAAACTAAAGAGTTCTCTATATGAATAGTAACATCTTCGATGCCCTCTAAACTTAATAATCCTTTTTTTATGGTTGCAGCGCAACCACCACATTTTAAATTTTCTACTTCTATTTCTGCTTTCCTCATTTCTAATTTTCTTTTTCCCACTGTTTATATCCTCCTAAAACGTTCACAACTTTAAAGCCGTTATCTTGCAATATTTTAGCAGATTTACTACTTCTATTGCCTGATCTGCAATACACATAAACAGTCTTCTCTTTATCTAATTGATTGCTTGCTTTTGTGTAAAAGTCTTCAGCAAAATAATCCGCAAATTTTGCCGTTTTTATAAAACCATCTTCAATTTCTGTTGCTGTTCTTACATCTAATAATTGAATGTAATCTTGTTCTAATAAAACTTTTAACTCTGATGTGGTTATCGAATTAAATTCTTTTTGCGAGCTACAATTGATGAAGAAAAAACTCATCAATAAAAGACAAAAAACTTTTTTCATTTTGTTTATTTTAACGTTGACGGACAAACTTCTGCGGTTCTCTCTATTGTTGTATTTCTAATTGCGGCAAAACCTCCAGAAACATCAATAACATTATGAAACCCGCCTGCTTTTAAAATAGAAGATGCAATTACAGAACGATAACCGCCAGCGCAATGCACATAGAAATTACCTTTTTTAGGGAATTCTGAAATATAATTATTTAAAAAATCTAAAGGTGTGCTTTGTGCCACTTTTATATGCTCGCTCTCAAATTCACCTGGCTTTCTAACATCAAAAACAATGGCATCTTCTTTAATTTTATCCTCTAAAACATCCGCAGAAATAGATTCTAACGTATCTATTTCTTTATTTGCATTTTTCCATGAAGCAAAACTACCATCTAAATAACCAATTACATTATCGAAACCTACACGAGAAAGCCGAATAATTGTTCCTTTTTCTTCTCCTTCTGGCGTTACCAATAAAATAGGTTGTTTAATGTCTTTAATTAAAGCACCAACCCAAGGTGCAAAAGTACCGCCCAAACCAATAAATATAGATTGCGGAATAAACCCTTTAATAAATTCTGATTGATGCCTTACATCTAAAATTAAAGCATTTGTTTCATTTGCATGAATCTCAAAAGCCTTTACAGATAGTGGTTTTGCACTATTTTCTATAACGGTATCTATATCTTGATACCCTTCTTTATTTAACTTTACATTTAATGGGAAATAAGCAGGTGGTGGTAATAAACCATCTGTGACTTCCTTAATAAATTCTTGCTTTGTCATAGCTGCTCTTAACGCATAGTTGGTTTCTTTTTGATTGCCAATTGTGCCCACAGTATCTTTGCTTAAATTTTTACCACAAGCAGAGCCCGCTCCGTGTGCAGGATATACGATCACATCATCTGCCAAACACATTACTTTATTACGCAGACTATCGAATAAAAAACCTGCTAAATCTTCTTCTGTAATAGCTCCTTTTTGTGCTAAATCAGGTCTACCAACATCACCTAAAAAAAGAGTATCTCCACTAAAAAGTGCATGATCTTTTCCGTTTTCATCTTTTAATAAATAACATGAACTTTCCATTGTATGGCCCGGCGTATGCAAAACAGTTATGGTAATATTGCCTACTTTAAAGACTTGATTGTCTTTGGCGATAGTAGCTTCAAAATTTGTTTTTGCTGTAGGACCGAAAACTATTTTTGCTCCTGTTTTTTCTGCCAACGTTACATGACCGCTCACAAAATCTGCATGAAAATGTGTTTCAAAAATATACTTTACTTTTGAGTTTGCTTTTTCGGCTTTGTCTATATAATCTTGTACTTCTCTTAATGGATCTATAATAGCAACTTCGCCGTTACTTTCTATGTAATAAGCTCCTTGTGCTAAACAGCCTGTGTAAATTTGTTCTATAATCATATTTTTAAATTTAGTTTCTACAAGTTTTTGATACTGAAACCAGTTCAGCGTATACGTTTGTAAAAGAATAACTACGTGCTAAAATTACATTTAAAGGATTGGTCCTCAAATGATAATTATCAGTTTATTTATATGCTTGATGTATGTATTTTGCATATTTTTCTTGATGTTTTCTATCTCCTGTTTTGTAAAATTTAACGGCTTGGTTCGCTCTCATAAAAAAGTGATTGATGTCTATAATTTCTAAAATTCCGCTTTTAAATAAATCATCTCTCACAGGACCTTTAACGCCTGCAAAATAAAATTTAACATCTTTTTTTTGATAAAATCTAATTCGCTCTTTCAGCATCTCAACACCCGTGCTATCTACCCTATTAATACTTTCTGCGTCCAATACAATTAATTTTAATGACTTTCCTTTTTTATCGGCCATCTCATCTAACTTATCTCTAAAATAACTTGAATTTGCATAAAATAATTGCGCATCAAATCGAAACACTAAAATATCTGAATCAATTAGTACTTCTTCAAACCTGTTTTTGTTTCTATAAAAATTAGAATGAGGCACTTTTCCAAGTTCTGTTACATAAGGTCTTGATGTTCTATATATTAATACAATTAACGACAAACTAACGCCTACCATAATTCCGTTTTCAATCCCTAATAATAACGTTGCCAAAAACGTTGCCATCATTAACCAGAAATCTAAATTATTTGCCCTCCATAAAAAGATAGCTTCTTTAAAGTTTATCAACCCAAAAACCGCCACAATAATAATTGCAGCCAATACTGTTTTTGGTAAATAATAAAATAAAGGTGTTAAAAAAAGTAAAGTTAAAACAACCATTACCACAGAAACCAAAGAAGCCATTCCTGTTTTTGCACCGCTTTCTTGATTAATTGCAGAACGTGAAAAACTAGATGTTGATGGATATGCTTTAAAAAGAGAACCGACCATATTACTCAATCCTAAAGCAATTAATTCTTGGTTGGGTCTTATTCTGTATTCATCTTGTTTTGCCTCTAAAGATTTACCGATGGATATAATTTCTAAATAACCAACCATAACCAATGTAAAGGCGATTGGTAAAAGTTCTCTAATAAGATCTACATCAAATTCTGGAATACCAAATACAGGTAAACCTGAAGGGATCTCTTTTACAATTGATACGTCATTAAAACTTTTTCCGAAATATTTCATGATTAAAATACCCAAAATAACTACAATTAATGCATTCGGAATTTTTTTATCAATCATCCTAAAAAGAACGATTATGATCACAGATATCAATCCTATTATCGTTGTGTGTTTATTAAAACTTGCTATATGAAACCAGATATCTTTAACAATATCCTGAATTTGATCACTCTGAATAAAGTCTACACCCAGCAAATTTCTAAATTGATTAAAACCTATAATTAAAGCTACAGCAGACGTAAAGCCGGTAATTACTGGTTTTGACAAAAAATTTACGATAAAACCTAAACTAAAAATACCCAAAATAAATTGAATTGCACCCACTAACAAACCTAGTAAAATAGCTATTGCTATATAACTTTCTGAACCCGCTAACGCTACCGTAGAAACTCCTGTAGCTACAATTAGAGAATCCATAGCTACTGGCCCAATTGCTACTTGTCTTGATGAGCCAAAAATAGCATACATTACTTGCGGAACTAAAGCGCAGTATAAACCATAAATTGGTGGCAACCCTGCAATTAAAGCGTATGCAATTCCTTGTGGAATTAAAATAATACCCACAGTAATACCCGCAAATAAATCACCTTTAAAAAGCGATTTATTGTAATTTGGTAACCATTCTAAAATTGGTATTATTTTTTTAATATTCATTCTTGGCTACATGCTTTGGGCAGTATGCTTTATGCTTATCGCCTAAAGCTTACTCCTGTATTAGAACAATTCTCCTTGATTTCTTCCTTTTTCTCTACCTAGATGTTTATACGCTAAATCTGTTACTTCTCTTCCTCTCGGAGTTCTCATGATAAATCCTTGCTGAATTAGAAACGGCTCATATACTTCTTCAATAGTTTCTGTATTTTCTGAAACCGCCGTTGCAATTGTGCTCAAACCAACAGGGCCTCCTTTAAATTTATCGATAATTGTGGCTAAAATTTTATTATCCATTTCATCCAAACCGTGTGCATCTACATTCAGAGCCTTTAAAGCATATTTTGCTATTTCTATAGAAATTTTTCCGTCCCCCTTTATTTGTGCAAAATCTCGAACTCTTCGTAAAAGTGCATTTGCAATCCTTGGTGTTCCTCTACTTCTTCCGGCAATCTCAATAGCCGATTCCATCGAAATAGGAACTCCTAAAATATGAGAACTTCTTTGGATAATAGTGGTTAACAATTCTGTTGAATAATAATGCAATCTGCTGCTAATGCCAAAACGAGCTCGCATCGGGGCTGTTAACAATCCTGAACGCGTAGTTGCACCGATTAACGTGAACGGTTCTAAATTAATCTGAACTGTACGGGCATTTGGCCCAGATTCAATCATGATGTCAATCTTATAATCTTCCATGGCAGAATATAAATATTCTTCAACAATAGGACTTAATCGATGTATTTCATCTATGAAAAGCACATCTCTTTCGTCTAAATTTGTCAACAACCCTGCTAAATCTCCTGGCTTGTCTAATACCGGACCTGATGTTACCTTAATACCAACTTGCAGTTCGTTTGCTAAAATATGCGCTAAGGTTGTTTTTCCTAAACCTGGAGGACCGTGAAATAACGTATGATCTAAAGCCTCTCCTCTTTGATTAGCTGCCTCTACAAAAATCTTTAGATTATCAATTGCTTGGTCTTGTCCTGAAAAATCTTCGAAAGATAACGGACGTAACTTTTTTTCAACGTCTAGATCTTCATTCGATAAATTATCGTTATCTGGGTTCAAATTTTCATTCATACTACAAAGATAATAGAAAATAGAATAGATGCTGTGTAAGTTTTGTTACATAACAAAAAACCTTTCCAAATTTGAAAAGGTTTTATATTTAGAAAGATTTAAAATACTATGAAGCTTCTTCGCCCTCTAATAAAGGTGTTGTTTGTAAAACAAAATCTTCACCATGTAAATAATCACTGTCATCATCATCGGCATCTACCCGCTTACTATAATCATATGGCCATCTATGTACTTCAGGTAATTTACCTGGCCAGTTTCCATGAACATGTTCTACTGGAGTTGTCCACTCTAATGTATTAGACCTCCAAGGGTTTTGTGTTGCTTTCTCGCCTCTATACATCGAGATAAAGAAATTTGCTAAAAATATTATTTGAGCAACCCCACCAACTAAAGCAAAAATTGTAATAACCACATTCACATCTGCTAAATCGTCAAACATAGGAAATGCTGTGTTTGAATAATATCTACGTGGTAATCCGGCTAATCCAATAAAATGCATTGGCCAGAATACCCCATACGCTGTAATTATGGTAATCCAAAAGTGCCAATACCCTAATGTCTTATTCATCATTCTACCATACATTTTTGGAAACCAGTGATAAATACCGGCATACATTCCGAATATTGCAGAAATACCCATTACTAAGTGGAAATGCGCTACAACGAAATACGTATCATGAATATTTATATCTAAAGCAGAATCTCCTAAAACTAGACCTGTTAAACCACCTGTTACAAATGTTGAAACTAATCCGATTGAAAATAACATTGCTGGGTTTAACTGTAAATTACCTTTCCAGAGCGTTGTGACATAATTAAATGCTTTTACAGCAGACGGAATTGCAATCAACAACGTTGTAAATGTAAATACCGATCCTAAAAATGGATTCATTCCTGAAACAAACATGTGATGCCCCCAAACAATTGTTGATAAAAATGCAATTGCCATAATAGACATTACCATTGCTCTATATCCAAAAATTGGCTTTCTAGCATTTGTAGAAATAATTTCTGATGTAATACCTAATGCAGGCAACAATACAATATAAACCTCTGGATGCCCTAAAAACCAAAATAAATGCTCATATAATACCGGCGATCCACCTTGATAATGCAACACCTCTCCTGAAATAAAAATATCGGATAAATAAAACGATGTTCCAAAACTTCTATCAAAAAGTAGTAAAAGAGCCGCTGATAGTAATACAGGAAACGAAACCACACCAATAATCGCTGTGATAAAAAATGCCCAAATTGTTAATGGTAATCTTGTCATTTTCATCCCTTTAGTTCTTAAATTAAAAACCGTAACGATATAATTTAGCGCACCTATTAATGAGGAGGCAACAAATATCGCCATCGATACTAACCAAAAAGTCATACCCGCTCCAGATCCTGGAATTGCTTGTGGCAATGCGCTTAATGGTGGATAAACCGTCCATCCTGCAGACGCCGGTCCTGCTTCTAAAAATAATGAGAACACCATGATTATACTCGATATAAAAAATAACCAATAAGACACCATGTTCATAAAACCAGAAGCCATATCTCTTGCTCCAATTTGCAATGGAATTAATAAGTTAGAAAAAGTACCACTTAATCCGGCCGTTAATACAAAAAACACCATGATCGTACCATGTATGGTAACTAAAGCCAGATAGATATCTGGACTCATTACACCGTCTGTTTGATGCGGTCCTAAAAAGGCTTCAATAATTGAAAATGATGTGTCTGGCCATGCCAATTGTAACCTAAATAACATAGACATGAGCACGGCTATAACTCCCATAAAAATTCCTGTTACAAGGAATTGTTTAGAAATCATCTTATGATCTTGACTGAAAATATATTTTGTTACAAACGTTTCTTTATGATTTTCTGACATAATACTATTTATTTGTAGTGAATTTTTTTTTTATTTTGTGAGAACTGTAGCTAAAGTTGGTTGAAGTGCAATCCATTTGTCGTACTCTTCTTGCTCTACAACTGTAATTTTCATTTGCATGCTGTAATGAGAAGCCCCACAGATTTTATTACACAATAAGATGTAATCAAATTCGTACAATTCTTCTCCTTTTGCATTTCTTATTTTATTGATTCCCCTTGTTTTGGCCATTACCTCTGGTTGCTGCCTCATCTCTTCGGTTGTGTACTTTGGAGTAAAACCAAACTCGGTAGTCATTCCTGGAACACAATTCATTTGTGCTCTAAAATGTGGCATATACGCCGAATGCAATACATCTTGTGATCGAAACTGGAAATGGACTTTTCTACCTTTAGGCAAATATAGTTCCGTTACTTGGATATCATCTTGCGCATTTACATCAGACATATCAACACCCATAGTATTTAGATTATTGATATCGATATAATTGACATTTCCTCTGCCCAATGTATTATCTTCACCTGCATAGCGAGCATCCCATCTAAACTGTTGAGAATATACTTCTATCACCACTGCATCTTCATCAGATAAATCCATTATATTATTCCACTGCCATAAACCGTAACCGATTAACACAACTAAAACTATAGCTGGAGTTACCGTCCAAATCAACTCTAATTTGTGACTGTCTGCATAAAATTTTGCTTTATTCGTTTTCTTACCTCTATATTTAAAAGTAAAATAGAAGATTAAAAACTGCATAAAAAATTGTACAATTCCAATTAACCAAAATGTTATATCAAATAATCTATCGTCATGTTCACCTTCAATTGAAGCCGATTCTGGCAACATTAAAACGTTCAAGGCTATTAGGCAATAGATCATCATGGCATATAAAAAAACCATGAAATATAGTGCATACTTACCTTGTTTCGAGTTGTCTTTATCATTAGCGATAACTCCTCTAAAATCTAAAATTCGAGTAATTTGCCAAAAACTTACACCTATCGCAACACCTATAAAAATATAAAATAGAGCTAACATATATATACTGTCTTAATTATTTAAATCTTAATTTATTAATGATGATCTCCTGAACTTTCTCCTCTGTGTTCTATATTATAGTAATGAAATTGTTCGCTTTCTTTTAAGAAAGGATTTCCTTTAGGTATCGGGTTCGCTTTTGCAAACGAACTAAACACAGTATATATAAAAATTCCTAAAAAGAAAAGCACGGCACCAATTTCCGGAAATCCGAAATACCACTGACCACCTACTGTAGCTGGCATTACCATTACAAAAATATCGATATAATGTCCTCCTAAAATTACAACACCCCCAATAACAATAAACCAAGGAATACTTTTATAATCACTATTTAATAACAATAGTACAGGAAAAACAAAATTCATTACAACCATTGCTAAAAAAGGTACTTTGTACTCCTCAAAACGAGCAACAAAATAAGTTGTTTCTTCCGGAATATCTGCATACCATATTAGCATAAATTGAGAAAACCATAAGTAGGTCCAAAATATAGAAAAACCAAACATAAATTTTGCTAAATCATGCACATGACTATCATTCACACCTGGCAAAGCTCCTTGTGATCGCAAATAAATCGTTACAAAAGCAATTACCGTTAAGGCACTTACTAACAAACTAGATAATATGTACCAACCAAATAATGTTGAGAACCAGTGTGGATCCAGACCCATAATCCAATCCCAAGACATCAATGTTTCGGTAACCATAAAAAGAAACAAAAATCCTACTGATACATTATAATTCTTTTTGTATGTTTTATTATTATCATTGGCAGTATCTTCTGCAATAGAGTTTTTACGAATATACCATCTGTAAGCATTCCAAATCGCTAAATATACTATTCCTCTAATTGTCCATCCAGTAGCATTTATCCACCATGATTTACCATCTACAATCGCATCATAATTTTCACTTGTCGGATCGAATGTACCCTCTGTCATCCATACGAACATGTGATTCCAGTGAAATACTGATGCCGACAAAATTACTAATACCATAATGATCGAAGTTGGCACCAAATTCGCGGTTATCGCTTCCATCACTCTAAACAACACTACTGACCAAGCTGATTGTGCAACTCTCTGCGAAGCATAAAAAGCCAGCACTAATAATGAAATTCCTAAAAAGAAAAATAAAGAAACATATACTGCTGACCAAGGTCTATTTTTAAGTTGATGATACACATGCTCCGCATGTTCATCATCATGTTCGCCATGAACAGCATCACCATGATCTAAACCTATAACTTTGGTACTTTCATTGTGATCGTTTACCGAAGCATCCTGATTCGTTGATTCATGCCCATCTTCTTGAGAAGACTCTTGTGACAACATTTCCTTTACGTCATCAACAGAACCTGGCGTACTTAAAAAGCCTACACCAATACCTATTGCCCCAAAAATAATTAGTGCAAATGATAACATTTTTAATTTACCCGAGAATTGATACATATCTTTCGTATTCTATCTTTATGTTATTATTTTAATAAATCTGCACGCAATTGTTCCACATAATGAATAATTTGCCAGCGTTCGTTATACGTTAATTGACCCGAGTGAGAGCCCATTAAATTTTTACCATGTATAAGAACATGATAAACACTACCTGCAGTTATATCTCTATCCTTATAATTTGGGATCCCCTCAAATTTCTCTGCTTGGGATAAATATCCATTTCCGTCACCCTTCTTACCGTGGCATGAAATACAATATATTTCATACATTGCTTTTCCGTTCTCTAAATTCTCTTCAGAAGAAGCTAAAGGATTTTTTAATTCAATTTTTGCTTTTTCATATCCTTCAGGAGTATCTGCAATATCATAAGAAGGATGGCCTCCAACTGGTATAGTTCCTCCTACCGGCTTACTATTCACAGGGTTTCCATTTAATCCTTCAGCATCATCTGCATCATACGGAATTGAAACATACATATCTGGCATGTATTCAACCTGCGGAGTTCTTTTATTATTGCAAGAAATAAAACTTACAAAAATTAGCAAAGCGATAATTAATTTTAAACTTTTCATCCTCTATATATTAGTGCTTATCTACTACATTAATTTCTACAGCACCTGTTTTCGTTAATAATGCAGTTAATTCTTCTACATTATCTTTTACAGGAATTTCCATTAAAAAATGATCATCTGTAGTTCTTGGGTCTGGATTCTCTGCTTCTTTAAATGGCCAAATTCTACTTCTCATATAAAACGTAATTACCATTAAATGCGCCGCAAAGAAAACTGTTAACTCAAACATAATTGGCACGAAAGCTGGCATATTTTCTATCCAAGAAAAGCTTGGCTTACCACCAATATCCATAGGCCAATCTTCAATCATCATGTAATTTGTCATCCAAATAGCGAATGCTAACCCTGTACAACCATAAAAGAAAGCCGTGATCGCTAATCTTGTTGGTGCTAATCCCATTGCTTTGTCTAAACCATGAACTGGAAATGGACAAAAAATTTCTTCTATTTGATGATGTTCTGCTTTCACAGCCTTTACTGCATCTAGCAAAATTTCATCATCATTATAAAACGCATGAATAACCTTTGATGATTCCATACTTATTCTTTTTTATTATTATCAGGGTTAATTTCCATTGTATCATTATTCAAGAGAACGATTGCTGGTTTTGTAGGAATACCTTGTTCGCTTCTCTTCTTATAAAATTCGCCCGAAGACTTTAATATTGTCTTTACTTCTGCTTGCGCGATTACAGGGAAAGTCCTTGCATATAATAAAAATAACACAAAGAAAAATCCTATTGTTCCTATGAAAATACCAACATCAACAAACGTTGGTTCAAAACGCCACCAAGTAGAAGGTAAATGACCTTTACTTAATACAATTGCAATTATATCGAAACGCTCAAACCACATACCAATATTAATTGCTATTGATATGACAAATGTCCACATAAAGCTTCTTCTAATTTTCTTAAACCATAATAACTGTGGCGTAAGAATATTAAAGAACAATAATGAATAAAATGCCCAAGCGTAAGGACCTGTTGCTGCTCCTACAGATAGATACGTATAGTTTTCATAAGGGGAACCTGTATACCAGGCAATAAAGAATTCAGTTGCATATGCAACTGCTACAATACCCCCTGTTAAAATAATTACAATATTCATATATTCGATGTGCATACGAGTAATATAATCCTCTAGATTAGTAACCTTACGCATAATTCCTAACAGCGTTTGCACCATTGCAAATCCTGAAAAAATTGCTCCAGCTACGAAATAAGGTGGAAATATTGTTGAGTGCCAACCCGGATTGATTGATGTAGCAAAATCCATCGATACAATTGTATGCACCGAAAGTACAAGTGGTGTTGCTAAACCAGCCAAAACTAAAGATACTTCTTCGAAACGCTGCCAATCTTTTGCTCTACCAGACCAACCGAATGATAGTAAAGCATAAATTTTCTTTTGAAAAGGCTTTACAGCTCTATCACGAATCATTGCAAAATCTGGCAATAAACCTGTCCACCAAAAAACCAATGATACCGATAAATACGTCGAAATTGCAAAAACATCCCACAACAGAGGAGAGTTAAAGTTTACCCACAAAGACCCAAATTGATTGGGAAGTGGTAGAACCCAATAAGCATTCCAAGGCCTTCCCATGTGAATAATTGGAAACAATCCTGCTTGAAAAACCGCGAAAATTGTCATTGCTTCCGCAGAACGGTTAATCGCCATTCTCCATTTCTGACGGAATAATAAAAGTACCGCTGAAATTAAAGTCCCCGCGTGACCGATACCTACCCACCATACAAAGTTTGTAATATCCCAAGCCCAACCAATGTTCTTGTTCAATCCCCAAACTCCAATACCTGTTCCTACAGTGTAAAAGATACATCCAAATCCCCAAAGCATTGCTGCTAAAGAAATATAGAACGCAATGTACCAATTCTTATTTGCCTTACCCTCTATAGGTTTAACAATGTCTTCGGTAATATCGTGATAAGTTTTATCACCTAATACTAAAGGTTCCCTTATGGGTGATTCGTAATGAGACATATTTTATAGGTTAAATTTAACTACGCTTCGTTTGTATTTCTAATTTTCACTTGGTAGATTACATTAGGTTTCGTCTGTAAGTAATCTAATACATTGTAAGCTCTTTTATCCTCTACTAAAGCAGTTACTTGATCTTCTTTATTATTGATATCGCCAAAAACCAAAGCACCTGTAGTACAAGCAGATGAACATGCTGTTTCAAACTCATCAGTGTTCACTGCTCTTCCTTCTTTTTTCGCCTTTAAAATTGTTGCCTGTGTTAATTGAATACACATTGAACATTTCTCCATAACTCCTCTAGAACGAACAACTACATCTGGATTTAACACCATTTTACCATATTGGTTATTCATGTTAAAATCGAACTCGTTGTTGTCTGCATATCTGAACCAATTGAAACGACGAACTCTATAAGGACAGTTGTTTGCACAATATCTTGTACCGACACATCTGTTGTAAGTCATTTGATTTTGCCCTTGACGACCGTGCGTTGTTGCAGCAACAGGACAAACAGTCTCACAAGGAGCGTGATTACAATGTTGACACATCATTGGTTGAAAAGTAACCTCTGGGTTTTCTGCCTCTGTTTCTAAACCTTCATACGTTGCAGCAATACCCAATCCTAATTCTTTAGCATCTTCTCTTGTTTCAACCTCCGAAGAATAATATCTATCAATACGCAACCAGTGCATATCTCTACCAACTCTTACTTCATCTTTACCAACAACTGGCACGTTATTCTCTGCATGACAAGCAACAACACAAGCACCACAACCGGTACAAGATGTTAAATCAATAGATAAGTTGAAGTGATGCCCCATCTCTCTATTATGCTCATCCCATAAATCAATTGTGTTCGCCTCTACTTCCTTATGATCATAAGAAACATAAGAAGGCTTATTCCAACCATTATCATGGTCTTTAGGAGCTACAGTATTGTATTCTTTTAACGAAGCAACTTTTAAAATATCATGACGGCCTGCAATTGTTTTTTGTACTTGCGTACAAGCAAACCTATGCGTCCCATCTACTTTTTCTACTTTTACTCCGTACTGTATATTATTAGCGTTCATGTACAATGCATATGCATTTACACCTACTTGCATTTCTTCTTTTAAACCAAAAGTTCTACCAAAACCCAAAGCTAACCCAACAGATCCCTTTGCCTGACCTGGTTGTACCATTACCGGAACAACTACCTCTTTACCATTTATGGATAACTTCGCATAATCTCCATTAATTGCACCATTATCTTGTACAGGATTTTCAAAACCTAACTCTTTGGCATCTGCCATAGACATAGTTAAATAATTATCCCAAGAAGTTCTTGTTATTGGATCCGGAAATTCTTGTAACCAAGGATTGTTCGCTTGCTTACCATCTCCTAAACCTATTTTTGTATACAAATTTAATTCAAAACCTGAAGACTTTACACTACCCATTAATGCGGATGCAACTGCATTCATAGAAACAGGTGCCATCTCAACATTTTCTTGAGCTACTTCTTCAACAACATCTCTTTTAAAGAAACCATTATGCAATGCTTTATTCCATGAGGCTCCGTTTAAAATATTTTCAGCTGCAAAGCCTTTCAAATAATCATAATAGTTTACAGAACTACCTGATAAATTTAAAAGTATATCTTGCGCTTGACGTGTATTAAATAATGGCTGAATTGTTGGCTGCATTAAACCATAAGTAATTTGATCGAATTGCGTATCCCCCCAAGATTCTAAAAAGTGTGGGGTTGGCAATGCATAATCCATTGCATCAACCGTCTCATTATTTTCCGTTGATAAAGCAACTTTTAAAGTAACCTTTTTCAATCCTTCTGAAAAATCTGATGAATTTGCTAGTGAATATATAGGGTTTACATTATAAGAAACTAATCCTGCAATAGTACCAGCTTTCATATCTGAAACTAATTGAGCAACTGCGGTGTCATTTCCTTGACGTATATTTAAGGTATTAACCGTATCAATAATTTCACTACCAATTGCTTTGTTTATGGATAAAGCAATAAGTTGCGCGTTTTTATCATTTAAACCTGTTAGAACAACACCTTTAGAGCCTGCCTTCTTTAATTCAAAAGCCATTTTCTTAACGATTGCATCTACAGGAGTTGCTTTGGATAAAACATTTTCACCTGTAACTGCATTATATAAATTTAACAAAGCAAAAACTTGATCAGAGGGCTTTACAACCACTCTTTTATCAGAGTTTGCACCAGTTAGTGACATATTACTTTCAAACTGAACATGGTAAGACATGTGACCAGTAGCAGGTTTTCTGCCATTAATATACCCTTTTTCTAAACCTCCATGAAAATCACCTAAAAAATCTGCCCCGAAAGAAACAATTGTTTTTGCATTATTTAAGTGATAATTTGGTAAAGTACGCTTACCGTGCATTGCCAACATAGCGTCAGCGGCAGCAGACTCTGAAACCGCATCATATATTACATGCTTTGCATTTGGATAAACAGCAATAAAATCTTCTACTATTTTTGCAGTTGAAGGACTTGCCATTGTTCCTGTTAATAAAACGACAGATTTATTCGTGTCTTTAAAATCAGTTAAAGAATTTTTTATTTCGTCTTCGGCCTGATTCCAACCAATTACTTCTTTATTTTTTGTTGGCTCTTTAATACGTAATTTCTCGTCATACAAAGATAAAACTGATGCTTGTACCCTAGCGCTTGTCGTTCCGTTTGCCTCTTTATTTGGCATAATTTGAATTGGACGACCTTCACGTGTTTTTACCAACACATTTGCAAAGTCATACCCGTCTGCCATTGAAGTTGCATACCAATCTGGCACACCAGCAATAACATCATTTGGTTGCACTACATAGGGAATCGATTTTCTAACAGGACCCTCACAAGCAGCCAAAGAAGCAGCAGCGGTTGTAAAGCCAACGTATTTTAAAAAGTCTCTACGTGAAGTAGAAGAATTTTCTAACGTTTCTTTATCACCTAAAAATTGATCTGTTGAAATCGCTTCTACAAACTCATTTTTATTCATCGTTTCAACAATAGAACTACCTTTTAGTTCCTCAACACTTTTCCAGTATTTTTTGTTTGAAGCCATTGTTTATTTGTTATTTAAGGATTAAAAAATTTAAAAAATAATTTTCTGAATCTTTTAATATTTGAATCTTTTTATTAATAGTGGCATTTACCACATTCCAAACCGCCTAATTGTGCAATAGTAACTTGCTCTACATCATATTTCTCGGCCAGTTCTTTATGGATTTTTTCGTAATACTCGTTTCCTTTTAAATCCACTTTAGTTTCTCTGTGACAATCAATACACCAACCCATTGTTAATGGAGAGTACTGATACATTTCATCCATTTCCTCCACAGGACCATGACATTTTTGGCATTCTAACCCTCCTACTTTAACGTGTTGTGAGTGATTGAAATAAGCAAAATCAGGTAAATTATGAAGTCTAATCCATTTGATAGGCTGTGTATCTCCAGTATACACTAAATTTTCAGGATCCCAACCAGCAGCTACATAAACTTTAGCTATTTCTTTGTCTAGTTCTTCTTTTCCGTATGTTATTCCATCCCATTCTACAACCGTACCTTCCGCTACTTCAGCAATATTCATGTGACAGTTCATACAGACATTTACAGAAGGAATTCCCGAATGTTTACTATGTTTAGCCGATGAATGACAATACTGACATTCGATTTTGTTTTCACCAGAGTGAATTTTATGCGAAAATGCAATTGGCTGTAAAGGTGAATACCCTTCATTTATACCAACTTTAAAAATCGTTCCAAAAGCTACATAAGCACCCATCAATAGAACAAATAGTGTTGCTAAAACCTGCAAAAATGTATTTGCTTTTAAACCTTCCCAGAGCTCATGTAAATCTCTTTTTAAGTTAGATTGCACTTCTGGCTTCGCCTTTCCTTTCAACTCGTTTACCTGCTTCAGTAAACCAGCAATCATTAAAAAAGCAACAACTATGGCACCTGCCAATAAATAAAGTATCCATTTTGGAGAACCTCCTCCATCAGTTCCAACACCTCCAGCAACGGGAGCGCCTGCAACAACTTTCTTAACAGGATCACCAACTGTGGTATAATATAAAATATCATTGATTTGCTGATCGCTTAATTGCGGAAAAGCAGACATTGCAGAACCATTGTATTCTTCATAAACGGCAATGGCATCTCTATCTCCAGACGCTCTTAAGGCAGCATTGTTCTTAATCCAAGCAAGTAACCAAGAATTTTCTCTTCTTTCCTCAATGCCTCCAAGCATTGGACCTACTAGTTTCTTATCTAATTTATGACAAGAGGCACATAATGATTTAAATAACTTTCTCCCTTCTTTTTGTTTAGTTTCGTCTAAATCTTGCGATTGAGATGAAAAACTAAAACCAAAAAAAAGAATGATTGCAAGACTCTTTAAAAGAATTTTGATTAATTTACTGTGTAACGCTACACTTTTCATATTTACAAACTATTTTTAGTATCGTGTATAAAATAGCTCAAAAAACGCTTTTTGAACAGTCAGACAAAAGTACTACTTATTGCTAAATTTTTAAAAAGGAAAAGACCGATAAATTTTAATTTATATCAGTTCTAAATAACGTAATTTTGCACTAAAATCTAAATGTACTCGTTATTTTTGCAAAAATATTATTTATGAAAAAGAACCCTTTTTTAACCTTTTTGTTTTTCTTTTTAATCTTTGGAACCCATGATTTTTTAGCTCAAAACAAGACGAATAGCAGCATTGAAATTAAACAATTAATTACAAAAAAAAGAGCTTACAATAGCTCTTTTGGCTATGGATATAGAATTCAAATTTATTACGGTAACGAAAGCAAGGCTAGAAGTTTACAAAATAAATTTAAGCTTACTTTTATTGATGTTTACACGAAACTTGAGTATAATAAGCCTGACTGGAAAGTGTTGGTTGGAAATTACAAAACGAAGTTAGAGGCAGATAAAGCCGTGATTAATTTCTCTGAAAAATTTTCAGGATTGATTGTTATCCCTTTAGGAAAATAACCTTATTACCCTAATCTTACCATCATCTAGTAACAAAAAAAACATCAGAATTTTAAAATTCTGATGTTTTTTTTAATTGCCTCAATTGGTAAATGACTATAAAATATAATCTGTACTAATAAAATTAGACGACTTTTTATCTAACAATTCTTGCAAAATGGCATTATTATAAGCGGTATCTTTAGACGCTAAAAAAGTTCTAATTGAAAATGAACGCAACGCGTCATGAACACTCAAAGTAGCAACAGCAGAATCTTTTCTTCCTGTAAAAGGATATACATCTGGCCCACGTTGGCAAGAACTATTTAAATTAACCCTACATACTAAATTTACTAAAGTATCTATTAAGGGTGCTAAAGTTTTTACCTCACTACCAAAAACACTTACTTGCTGGCCGTAATTAGAAGCTGCCATGTCATCTAAAGGCTCTTGAATATTTTTAAAAGAAACAATAGGTATTACGGGACCAAATTGTTCTTCGTCAAAAACTCTAGAATCTTTTGAAACAGGATATAAGACTGCCGGAAAAATATAGTTTTCTGTAGTTTCTCCTCCTTTTTTATTAATTATTTTCGCCCCTTTATCAGTGGCATCATCAATTAACTCTTGAATATATGCCGGCTTTCCTGGCTCTGGTAAAGGCGTTAATGTTACACCACTTTCCCAAGGATTCCCGAGCTTTAACCCATCTACTTTTTCTGCAAAGCGCTTGTTAAACTCCGCTACAATCTCTTCATGCACATAGACTATTTTTAGCGCTGTACATCGCTGACCATTAAAAGAGGTTGTCCCTGCAATACACTCATCAATCGCCAAATCTAAATCTGCATCTGGCAAAACGATTGCTGGGTTTTTAGCCTCTAAACCTAAAACTAATCGCAATCTATTTTTCTGCGGATGGTTTGCCTGAATCGCATTTGCCGATTTACTATTTCCTATCAATGCTAAAACATCTACCAAACCGGTTTTCATTATTGGTGTAGCCAAGGTTCTTCCTCTACCATAAATAATATTTACAACGCCAGCAGGAAAACTATTTTGAAATGCTTCTAATAATGGAGATAGCAACAAAACACCATGCTTTGCAGGTTTAAAAATGACCGTATTTCCCATGATTAAAGCAGGAATTAACAGGGCAAAAGTTTCGTTTAAAGGATAATTATAAGGACCTAAACACAAAACAATCCCTAACGGACCTCTTCTAATGTGTGCATGAACTCCGCTGTTCTTTTCGAACTTTGCAGAATTTCTATCCATTTGTTTATAATCCTCTATCGTGTCGTAGATATAATCTACTGTTCTATCAAATTCTTTTTCTGAATCTGGTAAGGCTTTTCCAATTTCCCACATTAACAGCTTTACAATTTCTGTCCTTTTGGTTTTCATTTGAACCACAAATTTCTCCATGGCTGCAATTCTACCCTCTACTTTCATAGTTGGCCATAAGCCTTGCCCTCTGCCATAGGCTTTCGAAGACGCATTTAAAGCTTCTATAGCTTCATCTTCGGTTAAATCTGGCACTGTACCTAACAAGGTTGGCTTGTAATCTTCTGTTGATGAAATTGTTGAATACACGGCTGCATTTGCACCTTTCCATTCTTTCAGCTCACCACCAATTAAATATGTATTTTGGTTGACAAGCGAAGTGATTTTATACTCATCGGGTATTTCTTTAAAAGTACTTTTCATAAATTGGATTTAAAAAATTATATAAAAATAGAGAACTAATAAATTATTAATCATCGCATTATGTGACATCAAATTTAACTATAAATAATTGTCTATACATTTTAGTTTGCCCGCAAAGGTGAAATTTATTTCGAATATAAATAGAGCCAATTATTTAGTTTCGCTCCACTCAATTATAATTACACCAAAAGCTGCAACAAATCTGGCTTATTATTTAAATAATCTCCATAAAAATTTCTTTCTTTCATTTTAAGAATGATTGGCTCTAAATCTGACGATAATTTCAGCTCTAAACCAACAATAGCAGAACCATTTGCCCTGTTATTTTTCTTTGTATACTCGAAATATGTAATATCGTCATTAGGGCCTAAAATTTCTGCTACAAATTCTTTTAAAGCTCCGGCTCTTTGTGGAAATTTCACAATGAAATAGTGCTTTAAATTTGCATACAATAATGCTCTTTCCTTAATTTCTGCGGTTCTTGTAATATCGTTATTACTGCCACTAACAATACAAACTACATTTTTTCCTTTTATTTCATCCGCAAAATAATCTAAAGCAGCAATACTTAAAGCGCCTGCGGGCTCTACTACAATGGCGTCTTTATTATATAGGTCTAAAATTATCTGACATATTTTCCCTTCAGGAACCGTAATCATGTCGTGCAATTTTTGCTGGCAAATAGCAAAATTTAAATCACCAACTCTTTTTACTGCTGCGCCATCTACAAAAGAATCAATTGTATCTAAAGCAATAATTTCTTTATTTTTTATGGATGTTAACATTGATGGAGCACCTTCTGGCTCCACCCCAATAATTTTTGTTTCTGGTGATAATTCTTTGAAAACACCACACAAACCAGCTGATAAACCTCCACCACCAATTGCAACAAAAACATAATCTATTTTTTCGGTTGATTGCTCTACTATTTCTAAACCAACCGTTGCTTGCCCTTCAATTACCTTTTTATCATTAAAAGGATGAATAAAGGTTTTATCTTTTGAATCGCATTCTAGCTTTGCAGCGTTAAAGGCATCATCAAAAGTATCCCCTTCTATTACTATTTCAATGAAATCTTCACCAAACATTTTTACTTGGTTTATTTTCTGGTTTGGTGTTGGAGAAGGCATAAAAATAGTGCCTTTTATTCGTAATAGTTTACAAGACAATGCTACTCCTTGTGCATGATTTCCTGCACTAGCGCACACAATTCCTCTTTGTTTTTCATCCGAAGTTAAAGAAGACATCTTATTATAAGCTCCTCTAATTTTATAAGAACGTACAACTTGCAAATCTTCTCTTTTAAATAAAATAGTAGCATCAAACTGTTTAGAAAGATTGCTATTTTTATTCAAAGGTGTTTTATAAGCAACTCCTTCTAATTTTTTGGCGGCTGCCTTTATATTTTCTAAACTAGGGAAATAAATTTCTGTTGTTTGCATTGCTCAACTATAAAAATAAAACCTGTCAGCAATTAATAACTGACAGGTTTTTATAAATTAAAAATTAACTATACTTAAATTAGGTTTCGACTGCGCGCAACCATAAAATCGTAAAAAATTACGCAGATTTTATCACTTTCATAGCGGTCATAGATGCTCTTAATTTTGCGCCTACAATCTCTACTGGATGATTTCTAATAATGGCATTAATTCGAATTAATTCTTTATTATCAACATCATTAGAATCTGTAAATTTCTTACCGATTACATCAGTAGAAACTGTTTGCATAAAATCGGTTAATAAAGGTTTACACGCATGATCAAATAAATAACAACCATATTCTGCTGTATCCGAAATTACACGATTCATTTCTGCCAATTTCATTCTTGCAATTGTATTTGCAATTAACGGTGTTTCGTGTAAAGACTCATAATAAGCCGATGCATCTATAATTCCGGATTCTGTCATTGACTCAAAAGCAAGTTCTACACCCGCTCTAACAAAAGCAACCAATAAAGTTCCGTGATCAAAATATTCTTGTTCAGAAATTTCTTGATTGGTCACTTGTTGTTTTTCAAAAGCTGTCTCTCCAGTTGCAGCTCTCCATGTTAATAGATTTTTATCATCATTTGCCCAATCTTCCATCATGGTTTTTGAGAAATGACCTGTCATTATATCATCCATGTGTTTTTGAAACAACGGACGCATAATGTCTTTTAATTCTTCTGATATTTCAAAGGCTTTTACTTTAGCAGGATTAGACAACCTGTCCATCATGTTTGTAATTCCTCCGTGCTTTAAAGCTTCTGTAACGGTTTCCCAACCATACTGAATTAACTTTGCAGCATAACCCGCTTCAATTCCTTCCGCAACCATTTTATCATAAGATAAAATAGCACCTGTTTGCAACAAACCACATAAAATGGTTTGTTCTCCCATTAAATCAGACTTTACTTCAGCTATAAAAGAAGAAGCTAAAACACCTGCTTTATGACCTCCTGTTCCAACAGCGTATGCTTTTGCCTGCGCCCAACCTTTATTTTCTGGATCATTTTCTGGATGCACAGCTATTAAAGTTGGCACTCCAAATCCTCTTTTAAATTCTTCACGAACTTCAGAACCTGGGCATTTTGGTGCCACCATAATTACTGTTAAATCTTCACGAACTTTAGTCCCTTCTTCCACAATATTAAAACCATGAGAATACGATAATGTTGCCCCTTTTTTCATTAGTGGCATTATGGTATTCACAACATTGGTATGCTGCTTATCTGGAGTTAAATTTAACACTAAATCTGCCGTAGGAATTAATTCTTTATAGGTGCCCACTGTAAACCCGTTTGAACTCGCATTTACAAAAGAAGCTCTTTTTTGATCAATAGCTGCCTGTCTTAAAGTGTACGAAATATCCAATCCAGAATCTCTCATGTTCAAACCTTGGTTTAAACCTTGTGCCCCACAACCTACAATAACAATTTTCTTCCCTTTTAATGCCGTTACGCCGTCTTCAAATTCTGAAGCGTCCATAAATCGACATTTTCCTAATTGTTCTAATTTTTCTCTTAATGTTAATGTGTTGAAATAATTTGACATTGTTGTTTATTTTTGCGTGTTGATTGTTGATTGTTGATTCTAGAAAAAAAATTAAGGTGTATCTCTCACCTACTCTATCTTATCTTTTTTCTTACTCTATTTTTAGTTGTTATATGCTTCTAGTAAAGCCGATATTTTCATTTCTTCTTTGGTAACTGAAATATGTCCTGAACGCGTATACTGCATAATACCAAAAACGCTTAATTGATTATATAATTGGACTATCTCTTCTTTTCTACCCGATTTTTCTAGCACAAAAAAAGCTGTATTTACCGTAACAATTCTTGCGTGACTGTCTTTAATAATATTCTGAATTTGGGGCTCTTCAAACAACAATTCAGATTTTATTTTAAAAAGACCAGAAACTTGATAAATTGTTTCCTCTTCATTATGAAAATAAGCTTTAATTACCTCCACTTGCTTCTCGATCTGACCAATAATTTTTTTAACATTTACCTCTGTCATCTTTACAACTATGGTAAATTTGGCAACACCTTCAATTTCTGAAGGCGAGATGTTTAAACTTTCAATATTGATATGCCTTCTCTGGAAAATTGCTGAAATTCTGTTCAACAATCCAATATTGTTTTCAGTATACACTGATATCGTATATAGATTTTTTTCTGTACTCATATTTTAAAAGCTATTAGAGGAAAGATGTTAGAAAATAGACATTTATTATTTTTATTTTTCTAAAACCCTTACTCTTTGTTCTTCACTCTTACTCTCTTTTCTTTTATGTAAATTTTATTCTAATCGTATTTGTGAAACACTTGCTCCAGAAGGAACCATTGGAAACACATTACCTTCTTTTTCTACACAAACTTCTAAAAAATAAGCTTCTTTACTTTCCATCATTTCCTTAACGGCACCTGCTAATTCTTCTCGTTTTGTCACTTTTTTTGCTTTGATGTAATACCCTTCTGCAATGGCCACAAAATTAGGATTTACCATTTCTGTGGATGCATATCGTTTTTCAAAAAACAACTGTTGCCATTGACGCACCATTCCTAAAAAGTCGTTATTTAAAACGACAATTTTAACTGCCGCTTTTTGTTGAAAAATAGTCCCTAATTCTTGGATGGTCATTTGATAACCCCCATCACCAGAAATTGAAACGACTTCTCGTTCTGGAGCTGCCATTTTTGCACCAATTGCTGCTGGTAACCCGAAACCCATAGTTCCTAATCCGCCAGAAGTAATATTACTTTTCGTTTTATTAAATTCTGCATATCTACACGCAATCATTTGATGTTGACCAACATCTGTAACAATTGCAGCATCGCCTTTACTTTGAATATTAATTTCCTTAATCACTTCACCCATTGTTAACCCTTCTTTCGTTGGATGGAGATCCCCTTTGATTACTTTTTCATATTCAATTTCATATAAATCTTTAAATTGCTGATGCCATTCTGGATGAGAATTCTCATTAATTAGTGGTAAAATAGCTGCTAAAGTTGCTTTTGCATCCCCTAAAACCGCCACATCTGTTTTTACATTTTTATCTACTTCTGCAGGATCAATTTCAAAATGAATCACTTTTGCTTGGGTCGCATATTCCTCTAATTTCCCTGTAACTCGATCATCAAAACGCATTCCGATGGCAATTAAAACATCACATTGGTTTGTTAAAACATTGGGCGCATAATTTCCATGCATGCCCAACATACCAACATTTAATGGATGTGAGGTCGGCAAAGCAGAAGCCCCTAAAATTGTCCAAGCAGCAGGAATTCCCGCTTTTTCTACCAACGCTTTAAATTGTTCTTCAGCTTGACTTAAAACAATTCCTTGACCCCAAACTATGAGTGGTTTTTTTGCAGCATTAATTAATTTTGCCGCAGCTTCTAAAGTACCCGCTACTGTTTTCGGAATCGGAACATAACTTCTTATTTTCGTGCATTTTTCGTATGAAAAATCAAATTCTTCAAACTGTGCATCTTTTGTAATATCTACTAAAACGGGCCCTGGTCTTCCGCTTTTTGCAATATAAAACGCTTTTGCTAAAGCAATTGGAATATCTGCCGCTCTGGTAACTTGACAGTTCCATTTTGTAACCGGTGTAGAAATACCTACAATATCAGTTTCCTGAAACGCATCACTTCCTAATAAATGAGATGCAACTTGCCCAGTAATACACACCATTGGTGTTGAGTCTATTTGAGCATCTGCAATACCCGTAATTAAATTGGTTGCTCCTGGACCTGAAGTTGCGATTGCCACACCCACTTTTCCAGAAATTCTTGCAAAACCCTGTGCAGCGTGTGTTGCACCTTGCTCATGACGCGCTAAAACATGGTGAATTTTATCTTGATATTTGTATAGTTCATCATACACTGGCATAATTGCTCCGCCAGGATATCCATAAATTATTTTTACATCTTCAGCTATTAAGCATCTAACAATAGCCTCGCTACCAGAAATTCTCTCGGTAACTTTTGTTACTATTTCTTTCTTTGTTATGGTTTGAGTTTCCATATTTCCTGTTTTGAGATGAAAGAATAGAGAAAATAGAATAAAGACGTTTCCATCTTTCCTCTTATCTCTTTTTTCTTGTTTCTTATTTCTTTTATCTTGTTTCTTAATTCTTTTAAAACCTACGCGTCAGTAATACACCCTTTTGAAGCAGATGCAACCATTTTTGCATATTTGTATAAAATTCCTTTTGTGTGCTTTAATGCTGGGGCAACCCATTGTGATTTTCTTTCTGCAATTTCTTCATCAGAAATTAAAACGTTTATAGAATTATCTTCTGCACTAATTCTTATGGTATCACCTGTTTTTAAAATTCCAATAGTTCCTCCGGATTGTGCTTCTGGTGTAATATGACCGACAACAAAACCGTGAGTTCCTCCAGAAAAACGCCCATCAGTAATTAAAGCGACAGATTTCCCTAAACCTGCGCCCATAATTAGCGAAGTTGGTTTCAGCATTTCTGGCATTCCTGGTCCTCCTTTTGGGCCAACATATCTAATGACAACGACATCTCCTCTTTCTACTTCTCCGTTTGCAATTCCTGTATTTGCTGCTTGCTCACCGTCATAAACCACCGCTTTTCCTTCAAAAAGCAATCCTTCGTTTCCAGATATTTTTGCAACAGCTCCTTCAGTTGCAAGGTTTCCGTAAATTATCTGAATATTTCCTGACGATTTTAATGCTTTATCCTTTGGGTAAATTACATCTTGATCTTCAAATTCCATTGCTTCAACATTTTCTAAATTTTCTGCTAATGTTTTTCCTGTAACGGTTAAACAATCTCCATGCAAATACCCTTCTTGTAATAAATATTTCATGATTGCTGGTGTACCTCCAACGCCATGCACATCTTCCATTAAGTATTTTCCTGATGGTTTTAAATCTGCAATTAATGGCGTTCTATCAGAAACTCTCTGAAAATCTTCTAACGTAAATTCGATATCTGCTGCATGCGCAATTGCTAAAAAGTGCAACACTGCATTTGTAGATCCGCCTAAAGCATTTACCAGAGCAATGGCATTTTCTAAAGATTTTTTAGAAATAATATCTAAAGGCTTTAAATCTAATTCTAATAGATTTTTTATTGCCAAAGCGGTTCTTTCTGCTTCGGATAATTTATTAGGGTTTTCTGCTGGGATTGAAGAATTATACGGCAATGCAAAACCCATACATTCTATAGCAGAAGCCATAGTGTTTGCGGTGTACATGCCACCACAAGCACCTGCACCAGGAATTGCTCTTTTAATAATTTCTCTATATTCTTCTTCATCAATTTCTCCTGACATTTTTTGCCCTAAAGCTTCAAATGCAGAAACAATATTTAATTTTTTTCCTTTGTAACTTCCTGAGGCCGTTGAGCCACCATACATCATGATCGCTGGGCGATTTAAGCGCAACATTGCAATTACAGATCCTGGCATATTTTTATCACAACCAACAATTGCAATTACTGCATCATAACTTTGTGCATTCATAACGGTTTCTATAGAATCTGCTATGATATCTCTAGAAACTAACGAATAATTCATACCAGAAGTTCCCATAGAAATTCCGTCTGAAACCCCAATGGTATTAAACCCTAAACCAACGACACCTGCAATATTACATTCCACTTTTACCTCTTCTTTCAAATTATTTAAGTGCATGTTACAAGGATTGCCGTCATAACCTGTACTTGCTATACCAACTTGCGCCTTGCTCATATCTTCATCTGTCAAACCAACTGCGTACAGCATTGCTTGAGATGCTGGTTGAGATTCGTCTTGCGTTAACCTTTTGCTGTGTCTATTTAATTCCATGTACAGTTTTCTTCTATTCTTTGTCTAAATTACTCTTTATCTTGATTTTTGTGACACAAAACACCATACAGTTCTTTAAATTCAGGTCTTAAAATGTATACTTAACTTATTTACTTTCAGTTTTTTAAGTATATAAAATTATGATATTCAATTTTTGAAATAAAGTCATAAAAAAACCTTCTTTTTTAAGGAAGGTTGTATTTGTTGTTTATTAAACTATAAAATCACGTAAAGTTTTTTGAAGATTGTAAAATTTTTACGGTTGCCGAACGTGAATTTTTGCGATTTAACAAGCCTTTACTTTCTGTTTATTGGTGAAAGTTCGCAAACAAGTTTAGCCCAGATTGAATGGCCTGTTTGAGCTCTTTTTTATGTTTTAATATTAGGTATCTCTTTTTACAATAAGATTACCTGTGGATAATTAGAAGATGTTATTTCTATTTCACATAAAAAAAGCGAGTAATGAAAGCTGGAAATAGCTTCAAAAAAAAAACTCATTTCAGCTAACAAAATTGATAAATAATTTTAGAACAAACTCTTTATGAAACGTGTGTTTTCCTTTACTTATTTACGGTTCTTTTTTTTAAATAATAGTACTCTGCCCCATATGAATATTCTGAAAATTCATATTGCTATCGTCTTGATTTTTAATATAATCTGCAATAAAATCTCCTACTTTTGATGTGGAAGCAGAAAATTGTGTTTTGCGTTTAATATCTTTTGTCGTAATCCCTAAAGTAATTGATTTTTCTACTGCTCTTTCAATAGCATCGGCTTCTTCATGCAACCCTAAATGCTCTAGCATCATGGCCGCAGATAAAATAGACGCTAACGGATTTGCAATGTCTTTACCTTTTGCTTCTGGATAAGAACCGTGAATAGGCTCAAACATTGCGTTTTCATCGCCAATAGATGACGATGCTAACAAACCTATAGAACCACAAATTGCACTTGCTTCATCAGAAATAATATCTCCAAAAAGATTTTCGGTTAAGATGACATCAAACTGTTTCGGATTTAAGATCAACTTCATGGCCGCATTATCTACAAACAAATAATCTAACTTAATATCTTTATATTCTTTAGCGATTTCTGTAACTGTTTTTCTCCACAAACGTGAAGTTTCTAACACATTAGATTTGTCTACTAAAGTTACTTTTTTCTTTCTGTTTTGAGCTGCTTTAAACGCTAAATGTGTTATTCTAGAAATTTGAGCAACGGTGTACGAACTTACATCAAAAGCAGATTGTTGATCTTTACTCAATTCTTTTTTGCCGAAATAAATTCCGCCAGTTAATTCTCTAAAAATAACGAAATCTGTTCCTTTTATCACTTCTCTTTTTAGAGGAGAATTTGAAATTAAATTATCATACGCCTTTACAGGTCTTACATTGCAGTATAAATCTAACTCTTTTCGCAAACGAAACAAACCTTGTTCTGGGCGCACTTTCGCACTCGGGTTATTGTCATATTTTGGATCACCAATAGCACCAAATAAAATAGCATCTGCTTTTCTACATATTTTTACAGTTTCATCTGGCAAAGGATCGCCTGCAATCTCCATAGCACAAGCTCCTAACTGCGCTTCTTTATACAAAAAAATATGATCGTAAGCCTCTGCTACTGCATCTAAAGCTTTTTTTGCTTGATCTGTAACTTCGGGGCCGATACCATCTCCAGGAATAACTGCAATTGTATATTTCATGTGTTCAAATTCTTACTATTTATGCTGACCAATATTAGTTAAATTACCGATAAACACAAAATTTATCAGCTGTTATTTAAGCAACTATTATTTTAGAAGTTCTATTCACTTTTTCCATAATTATATGGATGTCTTCATCTTTCACTTCTTTTTGTTTATCCGCGGTTTCTAAAAAGCACTCGTAAGCGGTATCTAGTTGAAGTTTAGTCAATTCATAGCCTATTTTTTTTGCTCTGTATGCTAGTGCTGCCCTGCCACTTCTTGCGGTTAAGACAATCGCACTTTCGGTAACCCCAACCTCTTCAGGATCCATAATTTCATAGGTTTCTCTATTTTTTATAACGCCATCTTGGTGAATTCCTGAACTATGAGCAAAAGCATTCGCACCTACAATTGCCTTGTTAGGTTGCACCGGCATGCCCATACTTTCCCGAACTAAAATACTTGTATCGTATAATAATTTAGTGTTAATGCTGGTTTCTAAATTTAAATAGGGATGTTGTTTTAAAATCATTACCACTTCTTCTAGCGCAGTATTTCCTGCACGTTCTCCGATTCCGTTAATTGTACATTCTATTTGACGTGCACCATTAATTACACCGGCAATTGAATTTGCGGTTGCCATGCCTAAATCGTTATGACAATGGCATGATAAAATCACATTTTCGATTCCTTTTACGTTCTCACGTAAGTACCTCATTTTTGCGCCATATTCTTCTGGTAAACAATACCCGGTGGTATCCGGAATATTTAAAACAGTTGCACCTGCTTTAATCACTTCTTCGCAAACTCTTGCTAAAAATTCATTGTCGGTTCTACCGGCATCTTCTGCATAGAACTCAACATCTTCTACAAAAGTTTTTGAATACGCAACGGCCCTTACCGCTCTTTCTATTACCTTTTCTCTTGTAGAATTAAATTTGAATTTAATATGAGAATCGCTTGTACCAATCCCTGTATGAATTCTTGGATATTTAGCATACTTTAACGCTTCTGCAGCAACTTTTATATCATTCTCAACAGCTCTTGTTAAACCACAGACCGTAGCATTTTTTACAATTTTACCAATTTCTGAAACAGAGGTAAAATCTCCAGGACTAGAAACAGGAAAACCCGCTTCGATTACGTTTACGCCCAGTAAATCTAACCTTTCTGCAATTACTAATTTCTGTTTTGTGTCTAATTTACAGCCAGGAACTTGTTCGCCGTCTCTTAAGGTTGTATCAAAAATTTGTACTTTGTTGTCTTGCATCATAATGAAAAGATTATCTTTAATGTGAATCAAATTTATAAATAACATCTTCAATTCTTATGAATTTAACGACCTTTGCACGATTTCTAGCTTCACATTAAAAAATTTAATTATATAATTATCAAGTACTTATGAGTAAAATTGTTACATTAGCCAGTCAACAAAATGATGCTCTTTTTGTTTTAATTAAGTCTTTAACTAAGTCAGAAAAGAGACAATTTAATTTATATGTAGGTAGATTAGGTGGTAATATTGATGCAAAATTCTTCTCTCTTTTTAAATTTTTAGAGAAATTAAAGACCTACGATGAAAAAGTTATTATTAAAAGTGGTATTGTTTCAAAACAGCAATTATCAAACTTAAAAGCACATTTATACAAACAGATTTTAATTAGTCTTCGTTTAAATCCTGCCCACAAAAATATCAGAATTCAAATTCGAGAACAATTAGATTTTGCCACTGTTTTGTATCAAAAAGGTTTGTATAAACAGAGTTTAAAATTGTTAGATAAAGCGAAAAATTTAGCATTAGAAAATGAAGAAAAAAACATTGCTTACGAAATTGTTGAACTCGAAAAAGTAATTGAAACACAATATATTACAAGAAGTTTAAGCAATAGAGCAGATCAGCTTTCGGTGCAAGCTAAAACATTAAGTCAGCAAAATGTTATTGCGAGCAAACTCTCTAATTTATCATTACAATTGTATAGTCATTTGCTACAAAATGGGTATGTGAAAAATAACGAAGAACTAGAATTTATCAATGTTTATTTTAATGCTCGATTACCCGAATATAATTTTGAAGATTTGGGTTTTAGAGAAAAATTATGGTTGTATAAATCGTATTTATGGTTTAGTTTTCTAACGCAGAATTTTTTACAGAGTTACAAATACGCTACTAAATGGGTAGATTTATTTAAAGAAGATAAAAAGCACATTTCTCAACATCCGGTTTTCTATTTAAAAGGAAAAAATTATTTATTAGAAGCTTCGTTTTTTGTACAAAAAACAACCACTTTTAAAAGAGAATTACTTTTGTTTGAAGAAGAAATTGAGCAAAATATTATTCCGTTAAATACCAATACCGAGCTGCTAATTTTTCAGTATTTGTATGCGAATAAGCTTCATTTACATTTTTTAGAAGCCTCATTTTCTGAAGGTGAGTATTTGGTTGAAATCATCAATCAAAAAATTGAAAAATATAAAAATAGGCTAGACCATCATTATATTGTAATGCTGTATTACAAAATTGCCTGTTTGTATTTCGGAATGGGTAAAAACGAAATTTGTATCGAATATTTACAAAAGATTATCAAATCTAAAAACTTAAGTTCCGCAGAAGATTTACAATGTTTTGCGAGGGTTTTAAACTTAATAGCGCATTATGAATGTGGTTTGGATTATGATTTAGAAAGACAGTTTTTAGACACCTATAAGTTCCTTTTAAAAATGGAGAATTTACAAGAAGTACAGAAAGTGTTTCTAACTTCTATTAGAGATTTGAGTGATGTTTTTCCGAGTGAAATAAAAAATGAGTTTAAGAAAATACACAAGAAATTAAAAAAGTTTGAAAATCATCCTTATGAAAAAAGAGCTTTTTTATATTTAGATATTTTATCTTGGTTAGAAAGCAAGATTCAAAACAAACCCATCGCTTTAATTATTAAAGAAAAAATGAATAACAATGGTAAAAAATAGATATCTAGTTTCTGTGACATAAGGTTTTTAAATACTTTAGTAATTTTTATTATATTTGTTTAAAACAATACTGTGTTATGGATTTAGTGTACAGAAAATATAAATTTATGGAGCAATTTATGAAAATTGCCAGTATTGAAAAGATAGAAAAATTAGAGCTTTTTTTAAAAGAAGAAATTCTTGAAGAAGAAATTCCTAACGATTTAAAAAAGGTTTTAGATAAAGGATTGCAGCAAATCAATGAAGGAAAAACGAATTCTACTGAAGAAGTGATAAATAGCGTTAGAAATAAATACAACCTTGTTTAATAAGAATTAAATGGATTGGTTTAGCTACTGAATCTGTTGAAGATGAAATCGAATTTATAATAGAAAAATGGGATACAAAAGAAGCATTAAATTTTTCAGTTTTGGTTGAAGAATTTCTAATTTTACCGCAACAAAATCCATATTTAGGGAAACATCAGATTATAAAGGGCACAGACAATTTGTATGATCAACACAGACAAAAATTTGGTATCAAGTTGATGAAAAAACAGATTCAATTTTTATTGTCTTCTTTTGGAATGATAAAAAACGCCCGATAAATTTAAAGAAGTATCTAAAATAAACATATCTCTTTAATTATTAAAGAAAAAATAAATAATAGCACAAAAAAATAAATATTATTATATTTTGTTTACTTTATTTTACGAACATCGCATTAATTGAAGAATAGTTCAAAATAATTCTTATTAAAATTTATCAAAATAAATAATATTTCTACATTTACAAAGTGAATTTGACAAAAAAAAATACAAAAACTACGTTAACCACTTCTGTGGTTTGTTTGTATGCTCGTCAAATTATTCGCACTACGACCACAACAACCCTTTAGGGGTTTTCTTATATTCATATAATTTCAGGTTATCTCTTGTTTTGAACAACATCAAAACGAACTCACAACAATTTAGTTACATCAATAACGATCATTCAGAATGAAAGTATTAAAATTTGGAGGCTCATCAGTAGCCAATTCAGAAAACATAAAAAAGGTTTTAGCAATTATTGAAAACGCATCAAAAGAAGATAAAGTTGCCATTATTGTTTCTGCTTTCGGCAAAACCACAGACCAACTATTATCAGCTTCGCATAAAGCTTTAGAAGACATTACCCTTTCTAAAGAAATTTTAGAAACGATAAAAGAACTACATTTTAATGTAATTGATGCTTTAATCACCCAAAACAAAGAAGAAGTTCTTAAAGAAGTTCACATTTTATTTAATCGATTAGAATCTATTTATGAAGGCGTTTTCTTGTTACAAGAATTGTCTGATAAAACCCTAGCCAAAGTTTCTAGTTTTGGCGAAAGACTTTCTTCTTTTATCATTGCTAATGCTGCAAAAGAAACGTTAGATGCAACGCATGGAGAAAGTAGCGACCTTATCTTTACAAACGATAATTACTTAAATGCACAAGTAAATTTTAAAATTACCAATAAGAATATTATTGATTTTTTTGATAAGAACAAACATCAGATTACTGTTTTAGGGGGCTTTATTTCTTCTAATAATATCGAAATAACTACATTGGGTAGAGGTGGTTCAGATTTTTCTGCTGCTATTTATGCTGCTGCTTTACAGGTTGATGAATTACAAATCTGGACCGATGTTAGTGGCATGTTTACAGCAAACCCTAGAGTTGTAAAACAAGCTTTTCCTATTAACGAAATTTCTTATGAAGAAGCCATGGAATTGTCACATTTTGGGGCAAAAGTGCTATATCCACCAACCATACAACCTGCTTTAAGACAAGAAATTCCGATTCGAATTAAAAATACGTTTGACCCCGAAAGTCTTGGAACTTTAATTTGTAAAAATCCGAAGAATAGTAATGGTGTAAAAGGAATTTCTCATATCGAAGATATTAGCTTAATTACGCTAGAAGGTGGAGGAATGATCGGAATTCCTGGGTTTTCGAAACGTTTATTTGAAACACTTTCTCAACAATTTATAAACGTTGTTTTTATAACACAAGCATCTTCTGAACACTCCATTTGCGTGGGCGTTTATGAAAATGATGCCCAAAAAGCCAAAGAACTTTTAGACGAAACTTTTAGCATAGAAATAGACAGAAAAAGAATTAAACCTATTAGCATCGAAAAAGAGCTTGCAATTATTGCCGTTGTAGGAGAAAGCATGAAAAACCATCAAGGTTTAAGCGGACAAATGTTTAGCGCTTTGGGAAGAAACAACGTGAATGTAAGAGCCATTGCCCAAGGTTCATCAGAAAAAAATATCTCGGCGGTCATCAATAAAAAGGATGCAAAAAAAGCCTTAAATACGTTACACGAACAATTTTTTGAAGAACGAATAAAACAATTAAACTTATTTGTAACAGGTGTTGGTAATGTTGGCGAACGCTTTTTGGCACAATTGCAGCAACAGAAAAAATTCTTAAAAGAAAACTTAAAACTTAATATTAGAGTTATCGGAATTGCAAATTCGAGAAAAATGTTTTTTGATAACAATGGTATCAACCTAAAAAACTGGAAAGAAAGTCTAGAAAATGGAGAACCAACAACGCTGGAAAGTTTCTACAAAAAAGTAAAAAAATGCAATCATAGAAATAGCGTTTTTATAGACAATACTGCAAATCAGCGAGTTTCTGAAGTGTATGAACAATATTTACGTGAAAGTATTTCTGTGGTAACCTGTAATAAAATTGCTTGTGCTTCTAATTTCGAGAATTATAAAACCTTAAAAGAAGTTTCAAGAAAATACAATGCTTCTTTTCTTTTTGAAACGTATGTTGGTGCAGGTTTGCCAATTATAGACACGCTTAAAAACTTGATTAACTCTGGAGATAGAGTTCATAAAATTCAGGCAGTTTTATCTGGCAGTTTAAACTTTGTTTTTAATAACTATAATGAACAAGCCACGTTTCATGATGTCGTTGCTCAAGCACAAAAAGAAGGTTTTACAGAACCAGACCCAAAAATTGATTTAAGTGGGGTCGATGTTGCTCGGAAAATTTTAATTTTAGCTAGAGAGAGTGGCTATAAATTGGAACTAGAAGACATTGAAAACAATTCTTTTTTACCAAAAGAAACATTAGCAACCGAAAATAACACTGAATTTTATACATCTTTAACCAAACATGAAAATCATTTTCAAAATCTCTATAAAAAAGCAGATGATAAAGCGTGTCGTTTAAAATATGTTGCCGAATTTGCAAACGGCAAAGCAAATGTTGGTTTGCAGCACATTGCTTCAGACCATCCCTTTTACAATTTAGACGGAAGTGATAATATTGTGTTATTTTTCACGGAGAGATATCCTGAAAACCCCTTAATTATAAAAGGTGCTGGTGCTGGGGCAGATGTAACTGCTTCTGGTATTTTTGCGGATGTAATAAGAATTGCTAATAAATAGTTATGGGTTGCTTGTTGTTGGTTTATGGTTCTCATCTGAACTAAAAACGAAAAACTACAAACCACAAACCAAAATAAATGGATTATTTAAAAATATTTTCTCCTGCAACTGTTGCCAATGTTTCTTGCGGATTTGACTCGTTGGGTTTTGCCGTAGATGCGGTTGGTGATGAAATGACTTTTACAAAAACAGCAGAAAAAGGCGTAAAAATAATGAAAATTACTGGTGCAGCTTTAACGTATAATGTTGATAAAAATGCAGCAAGTGCTGTTGTGAAAAAAATGTTATTAAAAGCCAATGCCGATTTTGGATTAGCATTAACAATTCACAAAGGTTTTACTCCTGGAAGTGGTTTAGGAAGTTCTGCTGCAAGTGCTGCCGGCGCTGCTTTTGGCGTAAATCAATTTTTAGAAAATAAATATTCTGAATTAGAACTTACCAAATTCGCTATGTTTGGCGAAGAAATTGCTTGTGGTTCTGCGATTGCTGATAATGTTGCTGCCGCAATTTATGGTGGTTTTGTTTTAGTAAGAAGTTACGAACCTCTAGAAATTATAAAATTACCCGTACCAAGTGCATTAAGAGTTGTGGCAATTCATCCGCAAATAGAAGTGAAAACAAAAGATGCTCGAGAAGTTTTACCAGCAGAAATTCCGTTAAAAGACGCCGTTATTCAATGGGCAAATGTGGGTGGTTTAATTAGCGGTTTATACACCGATAATTATAATTTAATTAGCAATTCTTTAGTCGATATTATTGTAGAGCCGTATCGTAAAAAGTTAATTCCTTTTTTTGATATTGTAAAAACAAGTGCCATTAGTGCTGGTGCCTTGGGCGCTGGAATTTCTGGTTCTGGACCCACAATTTTTGCGCTTTGTAAGGGTGATGAAATTGCCAATAATGTCTACAAAGCCATTGATGAAAGTTATAAAAATACCGGAATTAAGTTTGAAATGTTTATTTCGAAAGTAAATTCTAAAGGAATGAAAATTATTGAACGTACATAAAAAACATCTCGATACAAATTTGATTGAAAAAATCAAATTCACTCGATGTGACAGCCGTCTTTGTAAGTTCTAGTAATAATACCAGAATTAAATTTGAAATGTTTATTTCGAAAGTGAATTCTAAAGGAATGAAAATTATTGAACGTACATAAAAAACATCTCGATACAAATTTGATTGAAAAAATCAAATTCACTCGATGTGACAGCGTCTTTGTAAGTTCTAGTAATAATACCAAAATTAAATTTGAAATGTTTATTTCGAAAGTGAATTCTAAAGGAATGAAAATTATTGAACGTACATAAAAAACATCTCGATACAAATTTGATTGAAAAAATCAAATTCACTCGATGTGACAGCGTCTTTGTAAGTTCTAGTAACAATACCAGAATTAAATTTGAAATGTTTATTTCGAAAGTGAATTCTAAAGGAATGAAAATATTATAATTGCTTTAAGCCTTAAGCTATAGGCTTTATGCAAAACCATTAATACTCACGCTTAAAGCATACAGCCTAAAGCATAGAGCAAAATTTAAAACAATGAACTACTACAGTTTACACCATAAATCACCAAATACAACTTTTAAAAACGCTGTTATTCAAGGGCTTGCGAAAGATAGAGGAATCTATTTTCCAGAAAAAATTACACCACTTTCAAAAGAGTTTATTGAAAATATTGCTGATTATTCAAATCATGAAATTGCTTACAAAGCAATTAAGCAGTTTGTAGGTGATGAAATTCCGACAGCTAAACTAAAAGAAATTATTGCAGAAACAGTTTGTTTTGATTTTCCTTTGGTACAGGTTGATGCTAACATTGCTTCTTTAGAATTATTTCATGGCCCTACCATGGCTTTTAAAGATGTTGGCGCTAAATTCATGGCGAAATGTTTGGAATATTTTAATCGAGATAATGAGAAAGAAATTACGGTTTTAGTAGCAACCTCTGGCGATACTGGTGGCGCAGTTGCCAATGGTTTTTTAGGTGCAAAAGGCGTAAATGTGGTTATTTTATATCCGTCAGGAAAAGTAAGCGATGTACAAGAAAAACAACTCACCACTTTAGGGCAAAATATTACGGCTTTGGAAGTTGATGGGGTTTTTGATGATTGCCAAGAAATGGTGAAAACTGCTTTTTTAGATGAAGAAATTACCAAAACTTTAACCTCTGCGAATTCTATAAATGTTGCTCGTTGGTTGCCACAAATGTTCTATTTTTTCTTTGCCTATAAAGAATTAAAGTCACTAAATAAAGAATTGGTGTTTTCTGTTCCTAGTGGTAATTTTGGTAATATTTGTGCCGGAATGATGGCGCAAAAATTAGGCTTACCAATTAAACATTTTGTAGCTTCTACGAATGTAAATGATACAGTTCCTAATTATTTAATTGATGGTATTTACAAACCAAAACCATCAAAAGCAACTATTTCTAATGCGATGGATGTTGGAAACCCTAGTAATTTTATCAGAATTCAACAATTATTTAACAATGATTTAGAAGCTTTAAAAAGATCTTTTTCTTCGTATAGTTTTACGGATGATGAAACTCGAGAAACCATGAAGGAAATATACGATTCGTCTGGTTATGTTGCAGAACCGCATGGCGCCGTTGGTTATTTAGGTTTAAAAAAATATGGTTTACAAGAAAACGAATTTGGCGTGTTTTTAGAAACTGCACATCCTGTAAAGTTTTTAGATGTTGTTGAAAGTACGTTGCCTGTAAAAGTTGCAATTCCTGAACAAATTCAGAAAGTTATCAATAACAAGAAAGTTGCTATTAAGGCAAGTTCTTACGAAGATTTAAAAGCATTTTTGATGAAGTAGTTTCAGCTTTCTTAAATGCTATACATAAAAAATGAGGAGAAACCTGTTTTAGGATTTCTCCTCTTAAAAAAATTGAATTTGCTAAAACTCTTCCGGTTTTAAATAAAACTGAATGACCCATAGTTTGCATTGAGCGTTTTAGGATGAAGAACGCAATGAAAACAGAAAGCCACTTCCATAAATTAGGGGATACTGCAATAAAAAAATAGTTCTTTCTGATTCTTCAAAAGAAATTATTTTCAGCACCAATCGTACCGACTAAAAATATCCAAAATTTCGTAATTTTAAAAAAACTAAACTAGTTTCGAAATAAAGTAGTTGGCTTTTTAGACAATCAATCTATTTTTTGGAGTATCTCTGTTTAAAAAGAATTAGGAGCATTCAGAAAACTTTTTACTCACTGCATTTATGTCTAAACAAATACTCGAACTCCTTGTTAAATTTATGCCGGCTATCATTTTAAACAAATCTTAAAAGCGTTGTTTTTAAAAGCGAATTACAGCCAAACCGATCTAGCCCAATACTTAAACAGCAATAAAAAACTAATAATCAATAATTTATCTATGTTTTTTTGTGCCTAAAATTGTATTTTGAACACTATTCCATAAATAATGATTTTTTAATTAAATCCAATTTAAACGCACTAAAAAGCAACTTTAAGCGAAATAAGAGAACTTTTTTATAAAAGATGAAAACGAAAAGAAATAAACACAATTACCGCATCAAAAAAAGACTTAAAAAGCAAAAAGCTTATAATCAAATGATTATAAGCTTTTAAAGTTG
Source organism: Polaribacter sp. IC066 (assembly GCF_007997085.1). Classification (GTDB taxonomy): domain Bacteria; phylum Bacteroidota; class Bacteroidia; order Flavobacteriales; family Flavobacteriaceae; genus Polaribacter. Next base: position 43,933 of record NZ_VORR01000009.1, on the reverse strand, counting down.
GCCTACAAGGACTCGAACCTTGAATGTCGGTACCAAAAACCGGTGTGTTACCAATTACACCATAGGCCACTGTGTTTCTGCGGGTGCAAATTTAGTGCATTCTTTTATATTCACAAACATTTTTTTACAATTTTTATCTTTAACAAAGTTTTGTGAGGTATTCTTTCGTCAGAAAAAAACCAAGAGCTTACTTTTATTCATATTTATTAGTAAATTCGCCCACAGATTATTAAGGAACTTATGACAGCAGGAAACTTTAAAAAATGGAACATCATTTTAGGATGGATGACATTTGTAATAGCCCTAATTACCTATACATTAACACTCGAACCAACGGTTAGTTCTTGGGATGTAGGCGAATACATAGCAACATCCGTAAAACTAGAAGTTGGGCATCCGCCAGGAGCACCTCTCTTTCAAATGTTAGGCGCATTTTTTGCCATGTTTTCTACAGACATTAGTGAAATTGCGAAAATGGTGAACTTTATGTCTGCCTTAGCAAGCGCATTTACCATTCTTTTTATGTTTTGGACTATTAGTAACTTGGCCATCAAACTGTCTGCAAAAACAGGAAACATCTCTAAAGGAAAACGTATTGCCGTTTTAGGGAGTAGTTTGGTAGGTGCATTAACCTATACTTTTTCTGATAGTTTTTGGTTTAGTGCTGTAGAAGGAGAAGTGTACGCCATGTCTTCTTTCTTAATGGCTTTATTATTTTGGCTAGGTTTACGATGGGAAAACGAAATTTATACAGCAAGAGGCAACAAATGGTTAGTTTTAATCAGTTTTGTCGTTGGCTTGTCTTTTGGCGTTCACATTTTATCTTTATTGGTGATTCCTGCCATTGTAATGCTGTATTTCTTTAAAACCTATAAAAACATCAATATAAAAACAACAGCAATTGCGACTGTAATTTCTGTATTTGTCTTAATCTTAGTCTTTAAATTTATATTCCCGTTTACCTTAAAATTCTTTAGTGCTTCTGAGTTATTTTTTATCAACTCTATTGGATTGCCTTATAATTCTGGGAGTATTATTGCTGCTATTATTTTAGTTGTATTGTTCTATTTTGGATTAAATTACACAAGAAAAAAGAAAAACTTAACGGCAAATACATTAATTCTTTCGCTATTATTTATAATGATTGGCTTTTCTTCTTGGATGATGTTGCCCATAAGAGCCAATGCAAATACCACTATTAACGAAAACAACCCCTCTAGTGCACGAGAATTATTAGCGTATTATGAACGAGAACAGTATGGCGATGCCAATGTTTTTTATGACACCTATTATTCTAACACCCACAGTAGAGAGCAAGATGCAAAAAACCCTACTAAAGATGATAAACCCAAATATGAACAGATAGATGGTAAATATGTAATTGTAAATACTTACAAAGATGTTTTGCCAAATTGGTCTGACAAACATAAAGGCTTTATACCAAGAATGGTAAATCCTGCTTCAGAAAAAATGTACAAATCTATTGCTGGTATTCCGGCAAATAGCAAACGTAGACCAACTTTTGCAGAGAACATCAAGTTTATGATGAGCTATCAGTTTGGGTACATGTATGGGCGTTATTTTATGTGGAATTTTGTTGGCCGTCAGAACGATATTCAAGGGAATTTAGATATTTTTAATGGCAATTGGTTAAGTGGTATTGATGTTGTTGATGAGGCAAGATTAGGCTCTCAAGACAAATTACCTTGGCAAGTATTGCTCAATAAAGGACGAAACACTTATTATTTTCTTCCTTTACTATTAGGATTAATAGGACTATTCTTTCAGATAAAATGGGATAAGAAAAACTTCTTTACCTTATTCCTGTTTTTTGCGTTCACTGGCTTTGCCATCATTTTCTATACAAACCCAAAACCTTTTGAACCAAGAGAGCGTGATTATGCTGTTGTGGGTAGTTTCTACATATTTGCTATTTGGGTTGGTTTTGGCGTTCTTGCACTTTACGAATATTTAAAACATTTAGGATCTAGAAAAAAAATAGCCGTTATAATTACATTAACTTGTTTAGTGGCAGTGCCCTCTTTAATGGCCTTTGAAAACTGGGACGATCATGACAGATCTAACAGATATACAACTCGTTTAAACGCACAAGCATATCTAGAAAGCTGCGACCAAAATGCAATTATGTTTACGATTGGCGATAATGACACGTTTCCACTTTGGTATATGCAAGAAGTAGAAGGTATTAGAACGGATATTAAACTGATAAATACAAGTCTTTTTCAGACAGATTGGTACATCGATCAAATGAAGCGTGCAACCTATGAAGCTGCTCCTATTCCGTCTCAACTAACACATGAAGAATACAAATACGGCACTTTAGATGTTGCCTATTATTTTCAAGAATTATTTCCTCAATTAAAAGATTCTGTTCTTGATTTAGATAATTTTATGAAATGGATCCGAAGTGATAGCAAACGTACTTTTTACGATTTAGATGATGACGGGAATCCAGAAAAAATATTACCTACCAACAAAATTAGAATTCCTGTAAACAAAGAAAATGTTTTAAAATACGGAATTGTAGCGCAAAAAGATGCAGATAAAATTGTGCCTTATATAGATATTACCATAGATAGAGCGCTTGGTAAAAACACTATTTTAATGTTAGATATATTAAATAATTTTGAATGGAAACGTCCTATATACTTTACAGGTGGCTCTAATGCTGACAGCGAATATATTTGGTTGAAAGATTATTTACAATTAGATGGTGTTGCTTTTAAACTGGTACCTATTAAAACACCCACTAAAATTTATGATAAAAACGGTCAACTACAACGTGAGTTAAGCTTGTTCGATTTAGGCAGAATTGATCCAGAGAAAATGTATAAAAATGTTAAAAAGTGGGATTGGAGAAATATTAATGATGGTAAAATTTATTTAGATGAACAAACCAAACGGAATTCAATTTCTTTACGAAATAGTCTAATGCGTTTATCTAATGCTTTTGCAGAAGAAGGAGACACCTTAAAAGCCATTGAAGTACTAGATTTATCTCTAGACAAATTAGCTATTGAAGATTTTGATCATTACAGCCTGTCTATGGAATACCCAGAAATGTATTACCAACTTGGCGAGCAAGGCAAAGCGAGGGCAACTGCTGAAGATCTAATACGTTTATTTAAAGAGAAACTAGTTTGGTTCAGTACGTTTCCTGCGGATGAGTTTGATCTTGTTTTTGAAGAATTCGATATGACCTTTAGATATTTATACCGAGGTATTTTAGATCAGGTAAGACAGTATGACCTTGATGAAACTTTTGTTAGAGAACTAGAAAATGAATTTAATGAAACTTTAAATTTATTTCAACATATTATTCCTCAAGAAGAGGAAATAGATCCTACAGAATTAGATCTCTTGAAAAAATAAAGTACAACTGCAAATATTAAAACGTCAAATATAATGATGAGAATTTTCTCGAAATTATATTTGACGTTTTTCTTTGCTTACAAATACTAGAAAAGTAGCGCTCATAAAAGCTTAAAAAATAGTTTAAAATAAAAATCCCTTTCTACAGGTATTGAAGCCTTTTTAAATTGTTTCTTAACTCCATTATAAATCTATTTTGAAATGAACAACATCCTGAAGTAAAACCATCGAAGTGACAAAAAAAAAGATTCACAAACAAATTTAGCCTTGCTTAAATACTTTAAAGAATTAGAAACAACAAGCAACTTTTTTGGCTTTTGTGAAGATTAGCAAAAATACAGGGTTTATTAAATGAAAAATAACGCATTTTATGGTGCTAACTTTTCAGTTAAAAACAAATTTTAAATTTATAAAATTCATTTTCACTTCAGCACTTAGACCGCTATTTTTTATACACAGCGCTATATGATGCCTTTTAGTCAATCATTTGGTTATTTAATTTCTCAAATTCAACTAATAACGTATTAAGCTTTGCGTTCTGTTTCGTAATTGCTTTAGGTCTTAAATAAAACCAATTTATCGCAAACCAAAATATGGTGATTGCATAGGTGATTATTCCCCAAGTAATTGTCATTTTAGAAACATATTCAAACATATATAGCCCAATTCCTAAAGAAAGAAGTATGAAATAGACACTTAACATTGTAGTTTGTTGATATACTTGTATTTCTTTTAACTTTATAAGTTGTTGAAGGCATTCCTTACTATTGGGTTCTGTCTTATTCTTCGTCAGTAAAGAAAACTGTTTGTTAAAAGGTAGTAAAAAAATAAGCATCGCTAAAATAGTTAATAGGATACCAATCTTAGTAGTTATTAATTCAGGTTGATAATAATACCAAATAAAGCCAATAAATATAATGGTTAGTAAAAGTGAAATATTGACCACTAGTAGCTTTAATAAGCTTCTACTTTTTAGTTTATTTGCTTTGGTATAAAGAATTTCCACATTTGGAGTTTCTATCTTTTGTGTATTCCATATTTTTTTTAAATCTATATTAGTTTCCATTTTTCTTGAATTTTTGTGTTAATTTTTCTTTTATTCTGTGAATCTTAACTCGAACGTTACCCTCAGACAAACCAACAATTTCAGCTATTTCTTTTTGATTCATATCTTCTAGTTCCAATGAGATGATGATTCGTTCTACTTCTTGTAGTTCTGAAATACAGTGATATAAAAACTGTATATCCTTCTCTATGTTTGTTTCTAAAATTTCATCCTTAATCTCCAATGGTAATTCAGACTTAGGCATCTTCTTATCTTTTTGAATTTGACGCAAACAGGTATTGGATGCAATTCTAAATATCCAAGTTCCAATAGAAGATTCGTTTCTAAACTTGGGTAATTGTTTCCATACTTTAATAAATGTTTCTTGAGCTAAATCTTTCGCGGCATCTGTATCATTTGCATACCCCATACATAGCCTAAAAACCTTTTGCCAATATGTTTTATAAATAGTTTCAAAATTCATTATTCAGTCCATTTTTTTAACGCGCTAATAAATTTGGTTTGCTGGTCTATAAAGAGGTTATGAGAACAGTTGTGTAAATATTCCAAATTATTTTCCCCAATTAAATTTTCAATATTTCTTACTTGACTTTCTGAAAACAAACCATCATCTTTACCATATAAACCGAAAACAGGAGTGCTATTCTTTACTACTCGTTTTAGATTTTCATTTAAATCTAGCGTTGTATATTTTTCGTTTTGCCAAAACCCTCTTGGTGCTTCATAAGTCATTTTTGAGCTATATTTTAAAAGCAAACTATCTGTTTTAAACTTTGAATATATATTTACAGCTTCTTTTGTTGGCTCTTTTGGATAATAAAATCCATTTTGCATAGCGTGACTAAAACAGTATGAACTAAACTCAATAGAATTTTTATCCATTTTCTCTAGCATGTTTATATAGTTAAGATTTACGGAGTCTTTATTGCTGATGTAAATTGATTTTGATGATTTTAATATGGTTGAAAGCGTTTCTTGCATGGACAGCGGTGCAGAAACAAGAATAATAGCTTTGGTTTTAGTTGGATGTTTTTCTGAATATAAGGTTGCAATTACTCCACCGAAACTATGTCCTATTAGTGTTGCTGATGTTAAATTGAATTTGTCGTAAATTAAATTTATATCATCAAAAGTTTCATTAAAAGTGAATTTTGCATTTTTATCTGGCGACCTTCCTTCACCTCGTCTGTCATAAGAAATGACATAAAAACCATTTTCCGAAAGTTCCTTAGCTGTTGTTGCTTCAAAACCCACAGCATTATATCCTGGTCCACCGTGAAGGTAGAGCAGCGGCTTATCATTTGGATTGCCAAATGCTTTTGAATAAATTGTTTGAGAGTTAACTACGAGTGTAGATACTATAAATACGAATACTGATAGTGTTTTTTTCATTTTGTTTCCTTTTAGTTTTCATTTAGATACAAGGAATTTCAAAATGTTACAAATTATTTTTTTTAGGTTGTATATAACTAACTTGTAAAGAATGCTACAAGTATTGTTTCACTAGACCAATTAAGGTATTGGCATCTTGAAAACCTGTCTGGCGCCATTTCATTTCACCATTTTTATAAATCATAAACGTAGGATTTCCTTTTACACGCAAAGCATCTGCCAAGGTTTCGTTTTTCTTAATATCAATCTTAATTACTTTGGCACTCTCACCCAAAGCAGCAGCAACATCTCTTAAGGTATCAATGCTACTTTCAACCTCATCCCAATCTGCATAAAAGTCAATTAAAACAGGCTTGTCTGCACCAATTAATTCTCCAAATTTTGTCATAATACACTGTTTTTAAAGGGGGAAAATTTATTTTATATTTTTTTGATAACAAAGATAAGAAATCTTATTAAATAACCTGATTATCAAGCTTTCTTCAATTCTATAACGGTAATTTCTGGCCAAATACCTACTCTTCCAGGAAAAGCATGATACCCAAAACCCCTATTTACATTAACATATCTACCAAACTCTTCATATAAACCAGCCCATTGTTTGTAAACAAATTGAGAAGGACTCCACTTTATCCAACCCGGAATTTCAATCCCCATTTGGAAACCATGCGTGTGCCCACTTAACGTAAGGTGATAATTAAAATCATCATTTTTTACTTTTTCTTCCCAATGACTTGGATCGTGAGACATTAAAATCTTAAAGTCTTCCTTTTGAATACCAGTAGAAGCTCGTTGCAAATCTCCGGCCTGATTAAATCCTTTTCCCCAATTTTCAACTCCGATAAGTGCAATTTTTTGTCCGTCTTTTTCTAAATAACAGTGCTCATCCAACAATAAATCGAAACCTATTTTTTGATGAATCTCTTTTACTTTTTTAAAATTATCAATTTTATCTTGAGGTGTTTTCCAATCCATATAATCACCATAATCATGATTTCCTAGAATTGCATACTTTCCTTCTTTGGCTTCTAACTTGTCAAAAACATCAATCCAATCATCCATTTCATCCGCTTTATTATTTACAATATCACCTGTAAACAGCATTAAGTCAGATTTTTGTTCATTAATTAAATCAACGCCATATTGTATTTTTTCTTTATTGGTAAAACTCCCTGAATGAATATCAGAGATTTGTGTGATGGTATACCCATCAAATGCCGCTGGTAAATCATCAAAAGTAAGTTGATATTTTATAACCTTATAATTGTACTTTCCTTGCACAATTCCGTAGATAAAAGAAACAAATGGAATCGCTGCTAAACCCAATGCTATTTGCGAAACAAACTTTCTTCTCCCCACTAAAGATCTTGTTTCGTCACTAGAAATTATAGAAATTAATTTTAAAATCCATCGATATATATCTTCTCCAAACAGCACTAAAATGATCACTAATTTCGGAATAGAAAAGGTAATCAAAACACCCACTGCCATTTGAAATTCTGGCGTTTGCCCTTTCCCTCTGTCATACGTTAAAAGAGTGATGAAAAAATAGAGATAAATACCAATACTCAAAGCTAAAAAAGAAAACGGTATTAATTTACTTTTAGAAATGGTTTTAAAGGCTTGAAATGTGTAAATTTCTACAATAACAATTAAAACAATTAAAATAAGAATCGGGAATAACCAACGAGACATGTAGTATATTTTTTATAAGTTGACAAAGGTAGCTGTTAAAAAATGAATGATTTTTAACATCTTGTTAAAAGTTTTTAGTAATTTTAAATCTTGAACGTATTAAAATAATGGACTCAATAGTTACTTTTTTCGAAAATTTAACCAGCATACAAAAGCTAATTTGGGTTGTTGGCTGTTTGTCTGTCTTTTGGATTTTAGAAGGCATTTATCCTCTAAAAAAACATCAATACAACAAGTGGAAACATGCTAAACCAAACTTAATTCTATTGGTATCTACCATGATAATTAATGTAGTTTTTGGGTTAATTACTATAGGTGTTTTCTTGTGGATAGAAACCACTAATTTTGGTCTGCTAAACATGGTTAATTGGCCTGTTTGGATAGAAATTATTTTAGCCATTATGATTTTAGATTTCACCTCACAATATGCTGTTCATGTATTATTGCACAAAATACCTTTTATGTGGCGCTTTCATACTGTGCATCATAGCGATACGCATGTCGATGTTACTTCAGGAACCAGACATCATCCTATCGATTTTATTTTTAGAGAAACCTTTGCGTTACTTAGTGTTGTAATAGCTGGCTTGCCTGTTTCTTACTATTTAATCTACAGAATTTTAACGGTACTTTTCACCTATTTTTCTTATGCAGATATTCAATTACCTCTTTGGCTAGATAAGACAATTAGTTATGTTTTTATTTCGCCAAATACACATAAATTCCATCATCACCATGTAATGCCTTGGACGGATACAAACTTCGGAAATATCTTTTCTTTTTGGGATCGTATTTTTGGAACCTTTACGTATAAGAATACCGAAGATATTGTATATGGGGTGGATATTTTAGACGCAGAGAAATCTGAAGATATTTTATATCAATTGAAAGCTCCTTTTAAAAGGAATTTAAAATCCGCCGTTTATAAAGGATAATTTTCTTGTCTTTTTTTGATGAACACTAATAGAAGCAAAAAAAAAATCGCCTAAAATAATTTTAGACGATTTTTTTGATCTTTAATGACGGTTCGGAATATCGTCATTTGTAAACTCATAGAGTTCATTTGCTTCTTTCTCTTTTAGTGCTTTTACCAAGTTCAAGGCATCCGGAATTACATCGCTACTTAAAACGATTAAAGCGCCTTTTTTTACATTTTTTACAGCATATAAAATGGCTTCTTTTTCAGACGGAATGATCTTAATTTTCTTATTGGGATCTTGACTTAAAATACCATCTTTTACCATTTTAATTAATTCCTCTTCTGTTTTACCGCGTAATTGCTTGTCTTGTCTTATAATAATTTCATCAAACATTTCTGCGGCAATTGCGCCCATTTCATTATTATCTTCAACTCTTCTATCGCCTATTCCTGCAATAATTCCCACTTTTACAGTTGCCTCAATATTATCTGTAAATTGTTTTAACGCTCTCATGCCTGACGGATTGTGAGCATAATCTAGTAAAATTTGAAAATTTTTAAACTTAAATAAATTGAGCCTTCCTGGTGTTTGAGTTGCCGAAGGAATAAAGGTTTCTAAAGCCATTTTCATATCATCGATAGAAAATCCTCTTATATATGCTGCTACCACTGCTGGCAATACATTCTGAATCATAAATGTTGCTTTTCCGCCATAGGTTAAAGGCACATTTACGGCTTTGATAACTCTAATTTTCCATTCTCCTCTACAAATAGTAATGTATCCGTTTTCATAAATCGCAGAGATGCCTCCCACCCTTTGGAGCGCTTTTATGTGTGGATTATTTTCATCCAAAGAAAACAGCGCAACATTACACGTTACATTTTTACGCATTGCATACACCAATTCGTCATCAGCATTTAAAATAGCAGTTCCTTCTGGTGAAACTGTTTCCGGAATTACCGCTTTTACTTTAGCTAATTGCGCTATTGTATGAATTCCTTTTAAGCCCAAATGATCTGCTGCAACGTTGGTAACAATACCAATATCGCAATTTTTAAAACCTAAACCAGCTCTTAATAAACCGCCTCTTGCAGATTCTAACACCGCAAAATTTACTGTTGGATCTCTTAATACAAATTCTGCACTTGCAGGCCCCGTGCAGTCTCCTTCCATTAATAAACGGTTTTGAATATACACACCGTCACTGGTTGTGTAGCCAACTTTATAGCCTTTCATTTTTGCCATGTGGGCTATTAAACGCGTGGTGGTGGTTTTTCCGTTGGTCCCAGAAATAGCAATAATTGGAATTCTTGAAGTTGCTCCTGGAGGAAATAATTTATCGATTACAGGCGCGGCAACATTTCTTGGCAAACCTTCTGTTGGTGCCAAATGCATTCTAAATCCTGGTCCTGCATTTACCTCTAAAACTGCGCCTCCTGTTTCTGAAAGTGATTTAGAAATGTCTGTTGACATAATATCGATTCCGCAAATATCTAAATCTATAATTTTTGAAATACGCTCTACCATAGCAACATTTGCCGGATGTACGATATCCGTTACATCTTCTGCTGTGCCGCCTGTGCTTAAATTTGCTGTATCTTTTAAAATAAGCATCTTATCTTTTTCTAAAATTGACGCTACCGTATAACCCGCATCTTTAATAATGGTTTCTGTTAAGTCGTTAATGGTAATTTTAGTCAATACATTTTCGTGTCCGTAGCCTCTTCTTGGATCTTTGTTAACCACTTCGATTAATGTTTCTACCGATGATATCCCATCACCAATAACATGAGCTGGCGTTCTTTTAGCCGCCGCAACCAACACATTATTAATCACTAATAATCGATAATCTTGACCAACAACAAACTTCTCTACGATAATTGCGCCACTTTTAGAACTATTTTTTGCGTGTGCAAAAGCTTCTAAAGCGTCTTCATAATTCTGGATATCCACTGTAATTCCGCGTCCGTGATTCCCATCTACAGGTTTAATCACTAAAGGATACCCAACATACTTACAAGCATCTTCTAAACTGCTTTCTCTTCGGATGATATCTCCTTTTGGTACCGCTACTTCTGCTTGTTCTAGCAAGTATTTTGTGTCTTCTTTATCGCACGCTAACTCTACACCAATGCTACTTGTTTCACTAGTTACCGTAGCTTGAATTCTTTTTTGATTGGCACCATACCCTAATTGGCAAAGCGAATATTTATTTAACCGAAACCAAGGAATTCCTCTAGCTTCCGCCTCTGCTACAATAGAACCTGTACTTGGTCCTAAACGCGAGCTTTCTCTTAATTCTCGCATTTCTTGAATATCATCCGTCAAATCATAGGCTTCTCCTACAATTAAAGCCTCGCAAATTTTAACAGCTGCTTTTGCTGCATATCTGCCTACATTTTCTTCGATATAAGAAAAAACAACACTATAAACGCCTTCTTCTCCATAACCACGAGTTCTACCAAAACCAGTATCCATATCTGCCAGCGTCTGAATTTCTAACGCAATATGTTCTATAATATGTCCCATCCAAGTTCCGTCATCTACCCGCATAAAGAATCCACCTGCACAACCTTCTGAACATCTGTGCGAATACATGGTTGGAAACATTGTTTTTAAACGTTCTGAAAATCCGTTTACTTTGTTAGAAGGAAATTCTTCCATTTCCTCTAAATCTAAAACCATTACAATTAGTTTATGACGACGAACTGACCAATAATTTGGACCACGCATTGCATTTATTTCTCTAATTTTCATCTTTTATTGATTTTTGTTTGGTTAAATTTATAGGATCATGCGAAATATAAAACAAAATAGGGAATTTGACGATTAAAATTATATTATATTTAAAAACGCCTAGACGAGTTTTTAATTTTACTTTTGTAGAACTGTTCAGTTATTTTAAACTTAAAGAATATGACGATGATAAAAGGTACATTAATACCGATTGGGGGGAATGAAGACAAAGGAATTGAAGAAAGTGAGCAATATACACTCGAATTTATTGATGATGGAATTCTATATCACGTTGTAGAAGAAGCGGGTGGTATTGAAGCAAATATTGTGGTAATACCCACTGCATCTAGAATTCCGATTGAAGTAGGAGCAAATTATATGGATGCGTTTGCCAAGCTAGGCTGCAAAAACGTAACGGTTCTTGATATTAGAAGTAAAAAAGATTCTGAAAAAGAAGCTTCAATTAGGCTGATTAAAAACGCAAATTGTGTCATGTTTTCTGGAGGAGATCAATCTAAAATTACCGATAAAATTGGCGGAACAACGATTCATCAAATCTTAAGCAATCGCTACAACAACGAAAAAGGTTTTGTAATTGCAGGCACAAGTGCTGGTGCAATGGCAATGGCTAATGAAATGATTGCTGGCGGCTCTGCTTCTGAAGCCTTTATTAAAGGCGCAGTAACCATGTATAAAGGATTAAATTTAATTCCTGAATTAATTATTGACACCCATTTTATAAAACGTGGTCGGTTTGGAAGACAATCTGAAGCCGTTGCAAAGCATCCAAATTTAATTGGATTAGGTTTGGCAGAAGACACCGGGATGATCATTAAAAACGGAAACGATTGTACAGTAATCGGTTCTGGAATGGTCATTGTTTTTGACGGCAGTAAATTGACTCACAACAACGAAAAAATTTTAGAAGAAGGAACTCCAATGACCATGGCAAATCTTATTATTCACGTGCTTTCTAATGGAGATACGTATGACATTAAAAACAGAAAAGTAAGCGTTTTAGATATTGATGCTGATTTTATTTAGAAATAGTTTAGACACAAATTTTACGAATTTTCGCTAATTTAGTTCGTTTTTTCGTAAGAATAAAAAACTAAAAATCGGTGTAATTCGTGAAATTCGTGTCTTTTTTTTTTATTTATAAATCAATACCTCTTCAGCTCCATTAGAAGATTTACTACCTCTATACATTCCTTCTGTATTAAAAGGCATGGCAATATTTCCTTTTGCATCCACAGCAATTAAACCACCATCGCCGCCAATTTCTAAAATTCTTTTGTGAATAACTTCGTTGGCTGCTTCCTCTAAAGACATTTCTTTATGCTCTATTAAACAAGCAACATCGTAGGCCACAACGCCACGAATAAAAAACTCTCCACTTCCAGTACAAGAAATTGCACAGGTTTTATTATTGGCATAATTCCCTGCACCAATCATTGGCGAGTCTCCTACTCTACCAAACTTTTTATTGGTCATTCCACCTGTTGAAGTTGCAGCTGCAATATTTCCGTTTTGATCACAAGCAACAGCACCAACGGTTCCGAATTTACTATCTTTTTTAGTAGCATGATCTAATTGAAAACTGTCTGTATCTTTTATTTCTAACCATTGATTATGACGAAATTCATCATAAAAATAAGAAACATCCTCAATTTTATAAGCGTTCATTTTTGCAAATTGCATGGCGCCTTCTCCTGCTAAAAAAACATGTTCACTTTTTTCCATCACATCTTTTGCCAAAGAAACTGGGTTTTTTATGCCTGATATCAACGAAACTGCACCCGCATTTAAAGATTGACCATCCATAATTGAAGCGTCCATTTCGTGCGTTTCATCCGCAGTAAAAACGGCACCTTTTCCGGCATTGAACAAATGTGAATCTTCTAAAATAATCACGGCTTTTTCCACGGCATCAATAGAAGTTCCTCCGTTTTCTAAAATAGCATAACCGGTATCTAAGGCTGCTTTTAAAACTGATTTGTATTGTGCTTCTAAATCGGCAGTCATCATTCCTTTTACTAAAGTTCCTGCTCCGCCATGAATGGCAATTGAAAAAGTATTCATTGTTTAAATTTTAGAGTTCAAAAATACAGTTTATAAATCAGCTTTTCATCAAAAGACTGCTAGATACAGTTCGACAAAAAAGCAAAATCGTTCGAAGTTATAGTGCTCATATATTTTTAAATTTCTAATTCAATCTAAACTCCTAAATGCAGAAGTTTTTGTAATTTTATAGATTCAATCCAATTTCACAATGTCAGATCAAAAAAGAGTTTTTTTAGTGGATGCTTTTGCATTAATTTTTCGCGGATATTATGCCTTTATTAAAAACCCAATGATTAATTCTAAAGGACTAGACACCTCTGCAATTATGGGTTTTATGAACTCACTTTTAGATGTAATAAAACGTGAAAAACCAGATCATTTAGCAGTTTGTTTTGACAAAGGCGGAAGTGCAGACAGAGTAGAAATGTTTGAAGCCTATAAGGCCAACAGAGATGAAACACCAGAAGCAATTAAAATTTCGGTGCCCTATATTCAAGAAATTTTAAAAGCCATGCACATACCCATTATGGTAAAAGAAGGTTTTGAAGCGGATGATGTAATTGGGACACTTTCTAAACAAGCGGAAAAAGAAGGCTATAAAACGTTTATGGTAACGCCAGATAAAGATTTTGCGCAACTGGTTTCTGAAAATATTTTTATGTACAAACCTCGTTTTGGTGGTGGTTATGACATTTGGGGAATTCCTGAAGTGCAAGAAAAATTCGGTGTAGAAAGACCAGAGCAAGTCATCGATTTTCTAGGAATGATGGGTGATTCTGCCGATAATATTCCGGGATTACCCGGTGTTGGAGAAAAAACCGCAAAGAAATTTTTAGCTACGTATGGTTCTATGGAAAACTTATTAGCCAACACACATGAGCTAAAAGGAAAAATGAAGGAAAAAGTTGAAGGTGCTAAAGAGTTAGGGTTGCTTTCAAAAAAATTAGCAACCATCATGTTAGATGTTCCGGTAACTTTTCATGCAAAAGATTTTGAACTCGATCAACCAGATATAGAAAAAGTAACAGCACTTTTTAACGAATTAGAGTTTAAGAAATTATTACCCAGTTTTACTAAAATTTTTGCTACTGAAGAAGCTGTAAATTCAGCAGAAAATAATACTGATGAAAAAGCAAGGGCTAAAAAAGTGGCTCCTATTGTAGAAGGACAATTTGATTTATTTGCAGCTCCTGGCTCAGGAAGCCTCTCTGAGGCAGACAGTGCATCAGGCTTTAAAACAATAGAAAATACCAATCATTTTTATCAACATATCGATACTCCTTTTTCAAGAAAATTATTGTTGCAAAAATTAATGCAACAAACTTCTGTCTGTTTTGATACAGAAACAACGGGCTTAAAAGCGTTAGAAGTTGAGTTAATCGGAATTGCTTTTTCTTTTGAAGCTGGCAAAGGGTACTATGTTTCTTTTCCGGAAGATCAAGAAGAAACCGAAACAATTTTAGAGGAATTTAGACCATTTTTTGAGAGTGACATCGAAAAAATTGGGCATAATTTAAAGTATGATATTAAAGTTTTATCGAATTATAAAATGCCTGTAAAAGGGAATTTATTCGATACCATGATTGCGCATTACCTCATTAACCCAGATATGCGCCATGGAATGGATGTTTTAGCAGAAACCTATTTAAATTACCAACCCGTTTCGATCACAGAATTGATTGGTAAAAAAGGAAAAAATCAGCTTTCTATGAGAGTTGTACCGATAAAAGAGCAAACAGAATATGCTGTTGAAGATGCAGATATAACGCTACAACTAAAAGAACATTTTACAACGGAATTAGAAAATGGAAATGTAACCAAATTATTTAAAGATGTAGAATTGCCCTTGGTTTCTGTATTAACAGCTATGGAAATTGAAGGAATAAACGTAAACACAGAATTTTTAAGCGAATTGTCTGTAGCGCTAACGAATGACATCAACCGATTGGAAAAAAACATTTATGAATTGGCAGGAGAAGAATTTAATATTGCTTCACCAAAACAGTTAGGAATTGTTTTATTCGAAAATATGAAGTTGGTTGAGAAACCAAAAAAGACCAAAACAGGTCAATATAAAACAGGAGAAGATATTTTATCCTATTTGGCAAAAGACCACGAAATTATTAGAGATATTCAAGAATACCGTCAATATAAAAAATTACAAAGCACCTATGTAGATGCGTTGCCGAATGAAATCAACCAAAAAACAGGAAGAATTCACACACAATATATGCAGGCGGTTGCGGCAACGGGAAGGTTGAGTTCTAACAACCCGAATTTACAAAACATACCCATTAGAACAGCACGTGGTCGTGAAGTTCGAAAAGCCTTTATTCCGAGAAGTCAGGAGTATGTTTTACTAGCTGCGGATTATAGTCAAATTGAATTGCGAATTATTGCCGCTTTAAGTGAAGAAGAAACCATGATGAATGCTTTTAAAAATGGCGAAGATATTCATGCTTCAACAGCTGCAAAAGTTTTTAATGTGGATATTAAAGAGGTAACTCGAGAACAAAGAAGCAATGCTAAAACGGTAAATTTCGGAATTATTTACGGGGTTTCTGCTTTTGGCTTGAGCAATCAAACGGATTTAAGCAGAAGTGAAGCCAAAGAATTGATTGACACGTATTACGAAACTTACCCGAAGTTGAAGGCTTACATGGCGAGTCAAGTTGAATTTGCACGAAAGCATGGGTATGTAGAAACGGTTTTAAACAGACGTCGCTATTTAAAAGATATCAATTCTAGAAACGCAATTGTTAGAGGTGCTGCAGAGAGAAATGCCGTGAACGCTCCTATTCAAGGTTCTGCTGCAGATATTATTAAAATAGCCATGATTAATATTCACAGACGTTTTGAGAAAGAAAATTTCAAATCGAAAATGCTCTTGCAAGTGCATGATGAATTGGTTTTTGACGCTCATAAAGACGAATTAGAAACCATACAACCAATTATTAAGTTCGAAATGGAAAATGCTTTTAAAATGAGCGTTCCTTTAGATGTAGAGATGGATGTGGGTTCTAATTGGTTAGAAGCGCATTAAAATTAGCAATTTCTAACACAGCTTTTACGTCAAATAAAAAGACCTTTTAGTCTTCATTATTTTTATTACTTGATAAGCTTAAATTTTAAGTATCTACAAAGAACCATTCTTTTTTCTAGTATTTTACTAGAAAAAAGAATTGCAAATACGGCAAACCTTTTAGCCCCTTTTTGCAAAGAATAATCTATTAAGTATTTTTATGATATTGACCATCCTACAGATTCGCTATTTTGCAAGACTGCTATTTCATTGTTATTTATTTAACAAAATTTACATGCTTTTAAAATATTAGTTTTTTGAATACCTATTTTGGTATTGATTCTAATCGGTTAGAAACGACTTAAAATATATGTATTCTATTTTTTTTAGTCTTAACCTCCCTACTTTTTAATTTATTTCCATTCAAATCATCTAAAAACATGACATAAATCATAAAAAAAAGCCTCGTGTTTTTTTATTTTTGATTAAAAATTAATTGCATGGAAAAAAAAACACTTGAACTACAAGGCTCACAGAAGATTAGAGTAGATTTCACCTATCTCATGTCTGCTTTCAAAGAAATGTTGCAATCACTCGGCGAAGAAAAACTAGCGGCGATGATTCCTTTAGAAAATAATCAATTGAACTTCAATTACAACGAAATTCCCAATGAAAAAGTGGCACAAGCAATCGGAATTTGTTTTGAACTCCTTAATTCTGTAGAAGAAAACGCTGCCACTCAATTTCGTAGAAAAATAGAAACTGAATTCGGATTGGAAAGTATCCGTGGATCTTGGGGAGAAACCTTGAAATTATGGCATACATCAGGAATTAAGGAGCAAGAAATAGCCGATTTATTGCCAAAAATTAAAGTAACGCCTGTATTAACAGCACATCCTTCAGAGGCAAAACGGTTAACGGTATTAGATATTCACCGAGAGCTTTATATTTTATTAGTAAAAAATGAGAATCCACTTTGGTCTAATTCAGAACGCGCAGTACTAAGACAAGAAATTAAAAGCTTACTAGAGCGTTGGTGGCGAACAGGAGAAATTTATCTACAAAAACCAAGATTAGAAGATGAACGCAGTAACGTAATGCACTACTTTGAAAATGTATTCCCAGAAGCTTTGCGATTGGCAGATCAACGTTTACTAAATGCTTGGAAATACATGAGGTTTTCCCAAAAAAATCTAGAACGACCAGAACAATTTCCTAAACTTGAGTTTGGAAGTTGGGTTGGTGGAGATCGAGACGGTCATCCATACGTTACTCCAGAATTTACTGCCTCTACGCTGAAACTGCATCGGCATTCAGCCTTGAAAATCATAAAAAAAGAGTTGGTTCTTTTAGCCAAAGAACTCAGTTTTTCAGAATACTTAAATGAGATTCCATCGAACTTTGTTCTTGAATTTAAAGCAAATGCCGAAAAATTAGGGGAAGCTGGTCAAAAGGCTTTAGAACGCAATCCGTCTGAACCTTTGCGTCAATTCGTTAACTTGTTAATTGTGCGTTTGCAAAATACGCTAGATGGACATTTTAAGCTTGACAAAGAATGCTATTACCACCGGCCAGAAGATTTAGTTAAAGAATTAAAAAAACTAAGAACTATTTTAGTTGACCTCGGAGCAAACCGAATAAACAAAGAATGCCTGCTTCCTATTGAGCGATCTCTTGATTGCTTTGGCTTCCATTTAGCAAAGCTAGATATTAGGCAGAACAGTGAATATCATGAAAAAGCTATTCGTCAAATACTTCTAGCTTCAGGCGCCATAGACACTGATTATTCTAGTTGGAATGAAGAAAAAAGACTGTCCTTTATCAATCAAGAATTATTAAGCAATCGTCCTTTTCTGGTGGCTGGAACTTTATGCGGACCAGAAGCAGATAATCTACTTGGATATTTTAGGGAAGTCAAAGAATATGTAGATCTGCATGGAAGCAATGGTATTGGAGCTGTAATTGTAAGCATGACTAGAAGTTTAAGTGATTTACTTCTTGTTTTTCTCTTTTTGCGTGAGGTAGGTCTTAAAGATTCTAATTTACCTGTTGTACCATTATTAGAAACTATTGATGATTTGATTGCTGGTCCTGATATCCTAGAAGCATTTTTGACTCATTCAACGGTTAAAAACTTACGAATGCGCAAAGAAACCTTTGTTCAAGAAGTGATGTTAGGGTATAGCGATAGTAACAAGGATGGTGGTATTTTAACTAGTAGATGGACTATTTACAAAGCAGAAGAAAATCTTACCGAAGTAGGCCGTAGACTCGGAATTCAACTTTGTTTTTTTCATGGTCGTGGCGGAACTATCAGTAGAGGAGGCGGAAAAATCCATCGTTTTTTAGAAAGCATGCCACCGGGTTCTATGAGTGGCCATATTAAAATGACGGTGCAGGGTGAAACCATTGCCGATCAATTTGCCAATCGCATCAACGCTTGTTATAATCTAGAAATGATGATTTCTAGCACCGCTCGTCAAACAATGATAGCAAATAACGAAGTTAAAGACCAAAAATTATATGATATAATGGACCGTCTTGTAGAAATGTCTCGAAATAATTACAGACAGTTGTTAGATCATCCCAAGTTTATAGAATTTTACAGCCAAGCTACCCCAATAGATGTTTTAGAACAAAGCAAAATAGGTTCTAGACCCGCACGAAGAAGGGGACAACGGTCTCTCAATGATCTTCGTTCTATACCGTGGGTATTTAGCTGGAACCAAGCAAGATTTAATCTTACGGGTTGGTTTGGAACTGGCGCCGCACTTGGTAAGTTTGAAGAACAGTACCCTGATGATTTTAAGTACTTAAAAACTTTGGCACAAGAATGGCGCTTCCTAAAATATGATCTGATTCAAATTGAGACGAATCTTTTGAATTCAGATACTGAAATTATGAAAGCCTTTGCTGATTTGGTTCATGATCCTGAAGTTAAAACATCGCTGATGGAACTTATAGTAACCGATTACGAGCTCTGTTTAAAACAGATTGAAAACCTGTTAAGTAGATTGGTCGCAGAACGAAGAGTTTCTAAACTAGAAAATAACAAGTTAAGAAAAGAGGCTTTAGGTGTGTTACACGTTATTCAAATCCAATCGCTCAAGAAATGGAGAGCGCATAAAAACAGTGACTCAAAAGAGGAAAATAAATTATTATTAATGCTTTTATTATTAGTAAATGCATTGTCTGGCGGATTAAAAAGTACAAGTTAGGAAATACCAAAAGACACCTTTTTTATACTTTTTAATCAATTTTGATATCAAATGAAATAGATAAAGATGCGTCATAGAAAAAGTTTACATCATTGCTCTATGAACAATTTTATAATAATGCTTAGGCGCAGTTTCTAGTGCTACACTTTTCTGAAAATTTCGTACTAATTTTTAGTTTAGTCCATGCTTAACTGATTTTAAGAATCTATTTATAACGAAAGAAACAACACATAAATGATACTCGTAGTTTTCACATCCATTCAAAAATATAAATAACAGATGTTTTTCAAAAAATCTATCATTGCACTCACAGGTTTATTTCTATGTGTTTTTTTAGTTGTACATCTCTCTGCAAATTGCATTTTACTATTACCAGAAGATATTGCTAGAGATGCATACAACTCCTATTCAACAACATTAAGAGAAAGTTCGTTCATCAAAATTATAGCCTACATTTTATATGTTTCTATTATTGTTCACGCACTTTATGCCTTATTAATAACACTAAAAAATCGCAAGGCTAAACCTCAAAAATATGTTTTAAATCACTCCAAAGAAAACAGTGCTTGGGCATCAAAAAACATGGGGATTTTAGGAACGCTTATCTTAATTTTTATCATTATTCACCTTGCTAATTTTTGGGCACGCATCAAACTTGGTTTAGGAGAAGAAGTTGGTATGGATGCTTTTGGACATAAAGATGTTTACGAAGTAACTTACAGTCTCTTTCAGAACATCTACTTTGTTCTTTTTTATACATTGATTTCTATTCCGTTGGCATTGCATTTGCATCACGGCTTAAAAAGTGCCTTTAAAACTTTAGGTTTTTACCATAAAAAAGGTTTGCAAATTATAGCAAAAATAGCCTTAATATATGCTGTTATTATGGGAGTTGGTTTTGGCATCATTCCTATTATTGTGTACCTAAAATAACTCGAAAATGAAATTAAATTCAAAAATACCAGAAGGAAAACTAGAAGAGAAATGGCGTAACTATCAAGTGAAGTCGCAATTAATAAACCCAGCAAATAAGAAAAAACTGAATATTATTGTGGTTGGCTCTGGATTGTCTGGAGCTGGTGCAGCTTCTACTTTGGCCGAATTAGGCTATGATGTGCAATGTTTTTGCTATCAAGATTCTGCAAGACGAGCGCACTCTGTGGCAGCTCAAGGCGGTATCAACGCAGCAAAAAACTATCAGCATGACGGCGATAGTGTGTATCGTATGTTTTATGATACCTTAAAAGGTGGTGACTTTAGATCGCGTGAGGCAAACACTTATAGACTAGCCGAATTATCTGCACCACTTATTGATCATTTTGTACAACAAGGTGTACCTTTTGCAAGAGAATACGGCGGTACTTTAGTCAATAGAAGTTTTGGAGGTGTTCAAGTACAACGTACATTTTATGCTCGCGGACAAACAGGCCAGCAATTGCTTTTAGCAGCGTATTCTCAATTGTATAAAATGGTGCGCGCTAAAAAAGTAGCAATGTTTCCGCGCAGCGAAATGTTAGATTTAGTGGTGATTGATGGAAAAGCAAAAGGCATTATTGTTAGAGATTTGGTTACTGGTAAATTAAAACGTTTTGCTGCCGATGCCGTAGTTTTAGCAACAGGAGGCTACTCTCGTGTGTTTAGACTTTCTACATTAGCCATTGGCTGTAACGGCAGTGCCTTGTGGAAAGCACATAAAAAAGGTGCTTTATTCGGAGCGCCTAGCTTTACCCAAATTCATCCAACAGCGCTGCCTCAATCTAGTGAAGCACAATCTAAACTCACATTAATGTCTGAATCTCTGCGTAATGATGGTCGTATTTGGGTTCCGACAAAAAAAGCAGATTCAAGAAAAGCCAACGATATTCCTGAACAAGAGCGGGATTACTACCTAGAAAGACGGTACCCAAGCTTTGGTAATTTAGCACCTAGAGATATTGCATCACGCGCTGCAAAAGAACGCATTGATGCCGGTTTTGGAGTAGGGCGTTTAAAAAATGCGGTTTATTTAGATTTTAAGCATCCTATTCAAACATTTGGCTTGGAAACCGTAAAAGATCGCTATGGAAACCTCTTTAAAATGTACAAAAAAATTACAGGTATTGATGCGTATAAAGAACCTATGCAAATCTCGCCAGCAGCACATTTCTCGATGGGTGGCCTTTGGGTAGATTACGAATTAATGACCACCATTCCTGGTTTATATGCCATCGGAGAGTGTAATTTTTCAGACCATGGCGCTAATAGGCTTGGAGCAAACTCGTTATTGCAGGCAAGTATTGACGGTTATTTTATATTACCAAATACCATTAATAACTATTTAGCTTCTGAAATTAAAACAGACCATCCAACAACAGATCACCCAGAATTTGACAAAGCTGAAAAAGAAACCAAAGCTTATATAGATAAAGTACTAGCTATAAACGGAACAAAAACAGTAGATCATTTTCATAGAGAACTCGGTAAAGTCATGTGGCAAGAATGCGCTATGAGTCGAAATAAGTTGGGTTTAGAAAAAGCTATTTTTCAAATTAAAAGGATTAAAAATCAGTTTTGGAAAGAGGTAAAAGTCACAGGAGATGACAAAGAAATGAATACAGAATTAGAAAAAGCATTGCGTGTAGCTGACTTTATTGAATTAGGAATTTTGATGTGTACCGATGCGTTAGAGCGCGAAGAATCTTGCGGCGCACATTTTAGAGAAGAGTTTCAAACTAAAGAAGGCGAAGCCGTTCGTATCGATGAAGAATATTCTTATGTTTCTGCTTGGGAATATGATAAAGGTGATTTTAAATTACATAAAGAAGCACTCAAATTCGAATTTGTAAAACCCTCCGTAAGAAGCTATAAATAATATATCATGAAAATAACATTCAAAATCTGGAGACAAAATAGTCCGAAACATAAAGGAGCCATAAAGAATTACGAAGTAGAAGGTTTAACTGAAGACATGTCTTTTTTAGAAGCTTTAGACCATTTAAATGAATTACTCGTTCTTAAAAACGAAAAAGTCATTGCTTTTGAGTACGATTGTAGAGAAGGTATTTGTGGCCAATGTGGTGTTTTTATCAATGGTCGTGCACACGGCCCACATGATAACATAACGACCTGTCAATTGCACATGCGAAGTTTTAATGACGGCGATACTATTGTGGTAGAACCTTGGCGTGCAACTTCATTCCCGATCATTAAAGATTTAGTTGTAGACCGCTCTGCTTTCGATAGAATTATAGAACAGGGTGCCTATATTAGTTCAAAAACGGGAACTGCGCCAGAAGCAAATGCAATTCCGGTACCCAAAGCTATTTCAGATCGCGCCATGGATGCAGCGGCCTGTATTGGCTGTGGTGCTTGTGTGGCGACCTGTAAAAATGCATCAGCTGCTCTATTTACATCAGCAAAAATTAATCACCTAAACAGTTTGCCTCAAGGAAAAGCTGAAGAACATAAACGTGTTGCAGAAATGACCTATCAAATGGAGGCAGAAGGTTTTGGAAACTGCACATTTACGGGTGCCTGCGAAGTAGAATGCCCCGAAAGTATTTCGATCATCAATATCGCAGAAATGAATGCCCGAAGAATTAAAAGTAACTTGCTAGGATCATAAAAAATGACAACGAATTTATTTTTGCAAAACTGAATGCTCCAGAAAATTTATTGAAGTTATTCTAGCTTATTTTCCTTTTTTAGTAAAAAAAAAATATACTATTTTTAATATAAATGCCTTTCTAACGGCGATAGTGCGTATATAAAATACAAAAAAATAGCCAGAAGCTATTCATAAATAACAAATCGATGCTTACGAAGTTTCCGATATTTTTAGTTGGTTCTTTTTCGAAAAAAAGTTAACAATATGGTTTTAAGTGATACATAAACTTATTTAAAAGAGCCATAAAAGTAATAGAAATAAGAACGATTTGTTTCAAGAATCAAGCTTTTTTTGTCTTGATTCTTGATTCTAAAAATCTTGAATCTATTCACTACAACTAAGGCAAAGCCTCGGGGAGTTATTTCGATAAAAATAAAACAATCACATCTTATCAGCGAATAAAAAAAAGATAATTTTCTTGTCTGTGTGATAAAGTTTCCTGGAGCTCATTATTTAAGAACTTCAATAAAAATCATTGCTGACCAATCCACTTTAAAAAAATAAAACCATCTGAATCGTTAAAAATTAGAAACTATAGATCCTTTTAAAATGTGTGTTCCTTGAGAAGTTGACATCGGATTAAACTCTAATTAGTTAAAAGCAACCTAAAAACAGAATTCCAAACCTATGAATTCCTTTTTTATGAAGCTTCATTGATTTGCTTCTAGACTCAAAAAAATTAACTTTGCTCTGGTAACTTTAGGCACACACCAATCAAAATCAAGACCTGTTTGTATTAAATTCGCATCACAAAAAAAGCTATAAAAACGAAAAAAGCTTCTTGTTAATTTTAGGAAAAACTATTTTATAGAAGGAAGAATTCTATCGATTAAATCAAACCTGCTTCAAAATAATGAAAAAAATTCAGCGTATGAAGTGAGATTAGCTCAAATAGCAACTTTGAATTCATAACTTTGCTACTAAAAAAAAATAAGCTTCACTAAAAACAAAAAATGGAATTAGATTATATAGAAAATTTTAATGGTCTCGACGAAAATATTGTTCGCCTTTATAACTTTGACAAAGCAGAAGCAATAAAGTTTAGAGGTCTTTTGATAGACACTGTTATTGACAAAAAACAAAAACTAGATTTAGGGCAAGTCGATTTTATAACGCCACGTAACTGCAATTTGATTTTCGGGTTGTTCAAATCTGATGAAGGAATTCTTACAAAAGACAACGAAACTTTTTTTTGTGTACTTACAATGGCAGGTTATAAGAATATGGTAAAACTTTTAGAACCTTTCTGTAAAAAAGAATCTAAAAGATATCAGTATTTATATGATATTGACAATCCTACTGATTTGTTATTTTCTCCAAGTGCTGGTTCGGTTGATGAGTAATATATTCACAATTAAATGCAGCGCATTGAAGTCATTTTAAAAGTGTATTTTTATCATCAGGAAATTTATTTTATAGGATTATTCCATCAGAAAAAAGATACACTAACAGCCAATTATGACACATAAAGAATTCAACTTTACTCTTTACAACGCCGAATTTTACGGGCAATATTGGCAGGCAAAAACCACAAAAGCCGCTGTGATTTTGGTCCATGGAATGGGTGAACATTCTGGACGTTATCAACATGTTGCAAAAAAACTAACTGATAATGATTTTTCTGTCGTTACTTTTGATCATTTTGGTCATGGAAAAACAACTGGAAAACGAGGTCATAATCCTAATTTTGAAGCCGTTTTAGAAAGTGTTTCAAAGACCATAGAAAAAGCAAAAAAGCTCTTCCCGAACAAGCCTGTTTTTTTATATGGTCATTCTATGGGTGGCAATACGGTGATCAATTATACCATTCGACAAGAGCATGAATTAAAAGGAGTTGTTGGTACAAGTCCGTTTTTAAGATTAGCTTTTAAACCACCTGCTATTAAGTTATTTGTTGGCAAAATGCTTCAAAATATGATTCCTTCCCTAACAATGGCAAACGAATTAGATATAAATGCGATTTCTCGGGATAAAGAAGAAGTAAAAAAATACATGGAAGATCCGTTAATTCACGCTAAAATAAGTCCTAATTATTCTATCAAATTTATTGAAACCGGAGCATGGGCCATCGAAAATGCGCGCAAATTAAACACGAACATATTCTTATTGCATGGCACTGCCGATAGCATTATCGATTATAAAGGAACACAAGAATTTGCCGATAAAACAGACAAAGCAACTCTAAAATTGTATGAAGGTGGCTACCATGAATTACAAAACGATTTGTGCAAAGAAGAAATGCTACAAGATGTTGTAAACTGGTTAAATTCTCAACTGTAATTTACATATTGCTTCTGTATAAAATAATTGATTTAAAGAACGCTATAATCGACCTAAAACACTATAAATGTGCACTTTTTTCATCAAAAATAGCGCCAAGATAAAGTCCATCATAGAAACCTAGTGCACAAAGAGAAATAGACCATTAAATTTGTTATTTTTGATGCGCAAATGATTCAAAAATTTTCAGAACATATCAACGCTAATTTTCCTTTTTTAAAGGATAAAAAACTACTGATTGCCATTTCTGGCGGATTAGATTCTGTGGTTTTAACCCATCTTTTCTCTGCATTAAACTACACCATTTCTTTAGCCCATTGCAACTTTAAATTAAGAGGAATAGAAAGTAATTTAGACGAAGAATTTGTAAAAAAATTATCACAAAAAACGTCTAATCAGATTTTTATAAAAAATTTTGAAACAAAAAAATATGCCACAGAAAATAAAAGTTCCACACAAATTGCAGCAAGAGAACTGCGGTATACTTGGTTTCAAGAAATTATAAAAGAACACAATTTTAATTTTGTTTTAACAGCACATCATGCAGATGACAATTTAGAAACATTTCTAATTAATTTAACGAGAGGATCTGGACTAGATGGTTTTACAGGCATTCCGGAAATTAACGGAAATATTATTAGACCTATTTTGCCATTTTCTAGAGCAGAAATCATGGAATATGCAAAAGAAAATAAAATAGCATGGCGAGAAGATGCTAGCAATGCCACCACAAAATATATCAGAAATAAAATTAGACATCAAATTGTTCCTGTTTTAAAAGAAATTAACCCTAGTTTGTTAAGTTCTTTTGAAAAGACGATTGATAATTTAAAAGAAAGTCAGCAAATTATAGAAGATCGTATTGAAGATGTTATAACAGATATCATTAAAAAGGGTTCCTCGGATGATTTGCAAATCACAAAAATTCATATTGAAAAATTGCAGCAACTTTCAAATCCGAAAGCGTATTTGTATCAATTTTTAAAAGACTATAATTTTACTGAATGGAACGATGTGTATCATTTACTTTCTGCGCAATCAGGAAAACAAGTTTTTTCTAAAACCCATCGTTTATTAAAAGACAGAGAATTCTTGCTTTTAAGCATCAAAACCGATCTTAAAAATAAGCAATTAGAAGAGTATTTTATTCAAGAAAACGAGAATTTTATTACAAGTCCTATCGAAATAAATTTTGAAGCTGTTAGGCAAAAATCAACAGAAAATAAACGCAGCATTTACGTTGATAAAGGTTTGTTAAAGTACCCGTTACTTGTAAGAAAACGGCAAAATGGAGACTATCTTTATCCGCTAGGAATGCAAGGCAAAAAGAAGTTAAGTAAATATTTTAAAGACGAAAAATTCTCTCTTTTAGAAAAAGAAAATACTTGGCTACTTTGCACTGCCAATAACGAAATTATTTGGGTACTGAATCACAGACAAGATAGCCGTTTTTCATCCAAAGAACATAGTGACAATATTTTAAAAATAACATGCATATCATGAAGAAATTCATCACATTATTCCTCTTTTTATCGGCTTTATATGTACAAGCACAAACCGAAAATGAACCTATAAAAATTAAAACAGCTGTAAAGAAAATATCAGATACAGAATATGATATTATTTTTAACGCATCGCTTTACAAAGGTTGGTATTTATACTCACAATACAATCCAGAAGATGCTTCGCTACCTTTAGAAATAACCATTCAAGAAGAAGAAACAGGTTACAAATTAGTAGGGAAAGCGGTTGAAAAAGATACGTTTAAAAAGTATTCTGAAACTTGGGGATTAGAAGAAATTGTTTTTAAAGAGAAGGCGATTATTACACAGAGAATTCAATTAACCAACAAAAAAATTACCAGTGTAAAATTAAATTTCTTTGGCCAGGTTTGTGAAACTGCTTGTATAAATTTTGATGAAAACTTCACGATTTCTTTAACGGGTAAAGTCATTATAGAAGATATAACGATTGATGAAAAAAGTAAAACTTTAACGCAAAATCTGCAATTAGATTTAAAAAACACGTCGCTTTTAGACAATTCTAATACGACTGATTCAGAGAGTTCAAACGGATTATTTAATATCTTTTTTCTTGGTTTTGTTGGTGGTTTATTGGCGCTGTTAACGCCTTGTGTTTTCCCGATGATTCCTTTAACCGTTTCCTTTTTTACGAAACAATCTCAAAATAAAAGCAAAGGAATTTTCAATGCCATTTTATACGGATTTTTTATTGTGCTGATCTACATTTTATTGAGTCTGCCTTTTCACTTTTTAGATAATTTAGATCCAGAGATATTAAACACCATCTCAACAAATATTTGGTTAAATATTTTCTTTTTTGCCGTTTTAGTATTTTTCGCCTTTTCTTTCTTTGGTTTTTACGAAATAACCTTACCAAGTTCCTGGGGAAATAAAATGGATTCTGCCTCTTCGGTTGGCGGTCTTATCGGTATTTTCTTTATGGCATTAACTTTAGCAATTGTCTCTTTTTCTTGCACGGGCCCTATTTTAGGTTCTTTACTGGCAGGTTCATTAACTTCAGATGGTGGCGCAACGCAATTAACTGCGGGTATGACTGGCTTCGGATTGGCCTTGGCATTGCCTTTTGCCTTATTCGCCTTGTTTCCTAGTTGGTTAACTTCTTTACCAAAATCTGGTGGTTGGTTAAATACCACCAAAGTAGTTTTAGGATTTTTAGAATTGGCATTAGCTTTTAAATTTTTATCGAATGCAGATTTAGTAGCACATTGGGATTTCTTAAAACGTGAAGTTTTTATCGGAATTTGGGTTATTATTTTTATCGGATTGGCCTTGTATTTATTTGGGAAACTAAAATTCCCGCATGATTCTCCGATTAAAAAATTATCCTTTTCAAGAATTTCTTTTGGAACGCTCGTCATTGCTTTTGTCATTTATATTGCGCCCGGAGTTTTAAAAAACCCAACTTGGAATTTAAGTTTGTTAAGTGGTTTTCCGCCGCCTCAATTTTATAGCCTATATGAACAAGAAAGCGATTGTCCTTTAGGTTTAGATTGTTATAAAGATTTTGAAGAAGGTTTGGCAAAAGCAAAAGAAGTTAACAAACCCATTTTATTAGATTTTACAGGTTGGGCTTGTGTGAATTGTAGAAAAATGGAAGAAAATGTTTGGAGCGAACCAGACATTTATCAACTGTTAAAAGAAGATTATATTTTAATTTCATTGTATGTAGATGATAATAAAAAGCAATTACCAACGGAGCAACAATTCGATTTTTTAAAACAAAATGGTAAAGTAAAAAAAATAAGAAGTGTTGGGGATAAATGGTCTACTTTTCAGGTGATCAATTTTAAAAATGCGTCACAACCTTATTATGTTTTATTAAGTCCGGATTTAGAAATCTTAAATAACGCACAACAATATACAGATAGAGATACTTATTATGATTGGCTTCAAGAAGGCTTACTCGTTTTTAATAAAGATTCATTAGTGTCCGATTAAAAATAGTACAAGCTCATAAATCGCCTTAAAATAAAGGATTTAAACTTGTTTTGCAGACTTAATTTTGAAATAAAAAACTCACCTTTTTTTATCTAATTTTAAGATCGTTCAACTCTAGTCTTGGTTCTCTGCTTGCGGTAGGATGGTTCCAAAACGAAAGCGCACATGTTTCTTTTATTAGACAATATTAAAAAAGATTAATTGTATCTTTAAGCTATACTTAAACGAATAGCATTATGAAAAATAGACTTTTTTTTATTGTTACATTTTTTATTTTTAGCATTTCATTAAACGCTCAAATAGCAAAGAAGAAAACCGCAACGAAACCTACAAGTATTTATACAATTTCTAATGTATTGAATGCGAACAACAGTTTTTCTACCATCCATAAAAAATTAAAATTAAACAATTTCAATTTTGTTTATGTAGATTTAATTGATCTTGATACCAATACTTTTTCTTTTAATTTTGATGATTTAGGTAAAAATCCGACTACTTATATTTACGACGACTATGAAAAGTATCGCAATGAAAATTTATTAAAAGGATTTATACAAAAAAATGATCCTAGTTATTGGAATTTACAATGCCCACAGCCCAATTTACATCCTTATGAGTAATCTTAAAACAATTCACTTTTACAGAAATTAAACATTTGCACAATAAATAGCTTAATTTCTATCGTTTTCGTAGTTTAATAAGGCATTATTCGTGAAAACCTAGCTTCTTTATTTTTGGTTTTTTGTAATTTCACAGTACTAAAAATATAAAATATGTCTGTATTACCAAAATTAACAAGATTTAATGACAATGTGTTGTCTAAATATCAAATTTACAACAGCATATTTATCACGCTTCCGTTTGATACCATCGATAATACAGGTGTATTATTACCGCTATTTCATAAAATTTGTGAAAAAGGTTTTCAACAAGGAAACAATCCTACCGAAATTGTAGAACAGTTTTTTGCAAAATATCTAGACGCATCAGAAGATAAGAATAAAAAAGATTTATTGTTTCAATTTATTCAATACATAGAACGCCAAGTAGTTTTATTTGATGCTGTTGAAGATGCCGCTTTTCCTATTGTAAACAACATGGATGGTATTGGTACGCTTCGAAATTCTAAAGAAATTGCCATTTTAAGTGATAAAAAAGAAGAGCTCAAAAAACATTTAGAAGACTTTAAAGTACGTGTTGTTTTAACAGCGCATCCTACACAATTTTACCCTGGTTCCGTTTTAGGGATTATCACAGATTTAGATAAAGCCATACAAAATGATGATTTACTGTTGATAAAGAAATTGTTGGCTCAATTAGGAAAAACACCTTTCTACAAAAAAACAAAACCAACGCCTTACGATGAAGCGATCAGTTTAATTTGGTATTTAGAAAACGTATTTTATCATTCTGTTCCTAAAATATACAACTATATTCAGCATAACATATATGACGGTCATCCTATTGAAAATGAAATTATAGATCTTGGGTTTTGGCCCGGAGGCGATAGAGATGGAAATCCGTTTGTAACCACACAAATAACCCTAGATGTTGCAGAAAAGCTGCGTCAATCTATTTTAAGAAGCTATTACAGAGATGTGAAGCGCTTAAAACGACGTTTTACTTTTGATGGAGTTCAAGAAATTTTAGCTCAAATTGAAAAACGACTTTACAAACATGTTATCAGAAGTTATTCGAAGGTTAATTTTTCTCAAAAAATATTATTAGAAGAGTTATATGCGGCTAGAGAAATCGTTATTAACAACCATAATTCTTTATTTATTGAAGAATTAAATGACTTTATTAATAAAGTAAGAATTTTCGGTTTTCACTTTGCTACGCTCGATATTCGACAAGACAGTAGAGTACACCACAAGGCTTTTACCCAAATTGTAAATGACTTATTAGCTTCTGGAGACACTACGTTTCCTGAAAATTATCATCAGTTAAATGAAAAAGATCAAATTGATGTTTTGGCTGTTGTTAAAGGAGATATAGATCCTAGCATTTTGTCAGATGAAATGTCGGTTAGTACCATAGAATCTATTTATGCGCTTAAAACCATTCAAAAAAGAAATGGAGAACGCGGCGCAAATAGATATATTATTAGTAACAATCAGACTGCATTAAATGTGATGCAAACTTTTGCCATGTTAAATTTATGTGGTTTTGAAAACGGATTGCCTGTAGATGTAATTCCGCTTTTTGAAACGGTAGATGATTTAGAAAATGCTAGCGATGTGATGCGCACTTTATACAGCAATAATACCTATCGTTATCACCTTTCTAAAAGAGGAGATAAACAAACTATTATGTTGGGTTTTTCTGACGGAACCAAAGATGGTGGTTATTTAATGGCAAATTGGGGGATTTTTAAAGCAAAAGAAGCGCTTACAAAAATTTCTAGAGAATTTGATATTGAAGTTATTTTCTTTGACGGTCGTGGAGGACCACCAGCTAGAGGTGGAGGAAAAACCCATCAATTTTACGCCTCTTTAGGCCCAACGATTGAAGACAAAGAAATTCAGTTAACCATTCAAGGGCAAACAATTAGCTCTAATTTCGGAACTCTAAATTCTTCTCAATTTAATTTAGAGCAATTGATAAGTTCTGGTATTAAAAATGAAGTTTTCACAAAAGATCAATTAAACGATTCGCACAGAACTATTATTGATGATTTGGCACAAACAAGTTATAAAACCTATGTAGCCTTTAAGAATCATCCGCAGTTTTTGCCGTATTTAGAAAAAATGAGTACGTTAAAATATTATGCAAAAACAAATATTGGTAGTAGACCAAGCAAGCGTTCTAATTCTGATACCCTAGATTTCTCTGCTTTAAGAGCCATTCCTTTTGTGGGTAGTTGGAGTCAGTTAAAACAAAATGTACCAGGGTTTTTCGGAGTAGGAACCGCTTTAAAGAAATATGAAGATGCTGACCGTTTTGATGAGATTATTGAGTTTTACAATGCGTCTGATTTCTTTAAAACATTACTAGAAAATAGTATGATGAGTTTATCTAAATCGTTCTTTGCCCTAACGGCTTATATGGCAGACGACGAAGTTTTCGGTGAATTCTGGACCATAATTTACGAGGAATATAAAACCACAAAACGCTTATTATTAAAGCTAACCGGTCATAAAGAACTCATGGAGAATTACCCTGTGGGTAAAGCTTCTATAGAAATGCGAGAGAGTATCGTATTACCCCTTTTAACCATTCAGCAATATGCGTTGAAGAAAATTCAAGAATTACAAAAAAACGAAGGAAACGCTGAAGAGATTGAAGTGTTTGAAAAAATGGTGATGCGTTCTTTATTTGGTAATATTAATGCGAGTAGAAATTCTGCTTAAAATAGTTTAAATTATAACTGTCCATATTTTCTTTAGCACAGAAAGTATGGACATTTTTTATTTCGTAAATTAAATACATAGTGCACAATTCGAGTTCCTTTCTCTTTTTCAGCATTGATAAAAAGTTTTCCATCAATTAGTTTTAAACGCTCTTCCTTTAAGAACAATCGCATATCTCTAACTGAATCTACTTTTTTAACGTTCTTCATATCAAAACGAATACCATCATCAGCAATTAAAATTTGTATGTTTTTTGTTTTTAGAAAGATTGAATATGGATTATTTGTATTCAAAAAAAAGTTTTTCTTCTGGATATAAAATGCTAGCTTTTGTGTTTTAATGAGCGTGATTAATTCGAAATAACACAGGAATGATCATGCCATTGAACCCATTTATTTCAGTTTCGATGATGATATTTTCGTTATTTTGTTTGTAATTTCTGCTAGCCATGGCTAAATTTATATTCATGTCAAACAACTTTTTTCTCCTCTTGATTGTGAAGCCATCCAACCTTACAGATCCTTTGTATTCGTTTTTACTAGAAGAAAAAACCTTAAACGGATTAGAAAATATTCCTGTGCTTCCTTCGTCTACTTGTTCTTTAAATTTTGATACAAATTCGTTTTTCGAAATTTCAATTTTAGTTGTCAAAAATTGAGTTAGTTTTATCTTTTTTAATAATTTATTGTTCGTTGTTTTTTTAAATAGTTATGTTTTTTGAGTTATTAATGGCTGCATGTTTGAAAGCTAAAGTTAGTAAATAATTCAAAGAGAGAAAGTTTGCAGACAGTTCCTAATTTAAATAAAACTATTAATTACTGAACAAAGAGTATGAGCCAATCTTATTACTTACTTAATGCTTTTATTATTCTCTCCTCATTAATTACGATATCTCTAAATAAGACATGCGGAAATTCCGTGTATTTTGAGTTTTTAAATGCTTCAGAAATATTCGATAGCGTAGAAGCTGTAATTAAAGACAAGTTCATTTCCATATCCATTTCACAATCTGTAACAAAATCATCACTAAACTCTGGTGCGACGAGCAATATTTTTACAATCCTTAAATCATTTTTTAAGGCTAAATTTTGATACGACTTTAATTGTCTTGAAACTGAACTAAATTTATTGTAGCCTCTTTCTTTACTCGTTTTACATTCTACAATTATAATTTCTTGATTTCCTAAATTTAAAAGAATATCCATCATATCCTTTGTTGTATTTAATTGACTCTTAAATTTATCATCAACATTAAAGCCAATTCCTTTAAAAAGTACACTTGTAAGTTCCTCAAACTTTAAACCAAGTTCACTTTCTTTTATTGTGATTCCGTTTTCTTTAAGTAAGTTTAAGTTTCTATAAGCTACATTTTCGTAGTTTTCTAAATACAAATTCTCAACATCTTTATAATGTTCTAAAATATTTAAAACATCATCTCCTCTTTGTTTAATTCCATTGTCTTTAAGAAATTTAATTCTGTCTATTTTGATTAGTAAATCTAAAATATCTCTTGGTTTTATGTTGTAATCAAGCAGAAAGTCTGCTGTTAACACAAATTCGTCTTGAAGTTCAAATTGTTCACGAATCTGGTTGTTTAATTTGGGTAACGAAACATTTAATTCCGATAAAAGTTTATCAAAACCATCAAGAGAAATACCAACTTTTTCGTCACGCTCAATAGTTTCAAAATACACAATTAAGCTACTGATTTTATCTTCTAGTGTACTGCCTTTTAAGCTATTAATATTTAGTCCTTTTTCGCAAAGTTCATTTAAAGTTTTCTTCTTTTCTGTTAATGTACTTCCTGCTTTATAAATATCCGACAATAATAAGTCGGTAAATGAAACACCTTCGTCAATGATTTCTTCAATCTTTTGAGAATACGTTAATTTTCGGTCAATATTGTGATCTTTTGAAATTTGATTGATAATAGGCTCTCTTAAAAGTTTTAAAGTTCTACGATAAAATTTTTCTGCGATTTGTTTTTGGCGAATTTTTCGTAAAAACCGAACCATTTCGTCAGCAACATAAATCGTACTCTCTTTATTTGAATAAAAAATTACTCCAATATTTTTAAGTCCTTTTATCACTTCTTGAATATCAATTTTTTTAATTGGTAAAATCGAATAATTAATTAACTTAACTTCCTCTTGTGAAAGCCCAAGTTGCTTTGAAAGAGTAAGAATTATTGAAAGTTCGTCAGCACTTACTTTGGCCTCTCTATTATTTTCCTGATCATTGTAATAGGCTGTATGCAAACAAGATTTATAAATCTTATAATCTCTTTTCCTTGTTTCGCTTAATTCTGATTTTTCGTTTTCAAAATCTGCGTTTAAAATATTTCGTTTACTCTTTAGTTGTTTTATCTCATTCTCGTATAATCTCGAAAACCAATCTTGCTTCATGATGCAATTTCCGTCACGAATTATAATATCAATTAAAATATCAAGTTGTGAAGTGATTTCTTGAAACTCACATTTTATGTGTTCTTGAAATTCTTTTGAAGTTAAAGCAAAAACTTTAGCAATATTTTGACTGTCAACCGATTTTAACCCTTTATTTGTCGAACTTAAAATCTTGTCAATTTCTTTGCTGTTTTTAGGGTGTTTTGAAATGATATTGTCAATAATTTTTATAAACGAATTCTTTTCTAATGAGCCAAGTTTGTCTAATATCTTTTCTAATTTCATGTTTTTATATTTTTAATTCCGTTATTCGTTTTAACTAAACCTAATAGATTGAAAAACAAATAAATGTATTAAGTGTCAGTAAAATAATTTTGACTTAAGAAGTTACACTTTTATCATCTATTTTAGAATCATAAAATTTAATAAACGACTCAAAACCTTTAGCTTCTTAAAAGTAGCTAATTACTTTAATCAAAAAATGTGATGCTATTTAAAACGAAGTTGTGAACTGATGCTGTTTTTTTTGTTCTAAAAAACAGCCTATAATTTTTAATTCCTTTTAAATAGCATCTAAAAACAAGCAATAACATTTATGTAAATAACCTTTTACGCTTTTAATTTTTATGGAAAGGCAAATTAAAATTTCTTACCTATTTAAACATCATCTTGTTATACTTGAAATTCTTTAATCAAGCTGTTTGTAGAAGTTTTTTAATTTTTAGCAAATTTTATTAAAAGATTTATATTTCCATGATCAGCTGCTTTTAATGCTAGAATGTATTCCTTTCTTGTTTCATCAGCTTTAACCATATTTGACTTATGCCAGCTAAAAATTTCTTTTTTAAAAATAGATTCAACAATTATATCGGCCATTATTCTTGAGTGCCTGCCGTTTCCATTTGAAAAGCAATGAATTGCAACAATTCTATGTTTAAACCTGATCGCAATTTCGTCTGGCAAATACGTTTTATTTTCTATCCAGTATTTAGTGTCGTCTATCAGATTTTTTAATTCTACCCTAATTTGAGTCCAGTTTACGCCTATATTTTTGTTGGTTTTTCTAAATTCTCCCGCCCATTTCCAAACATCACTATACATTTTTTTGTGTAAGTCTTTTATAAATTTTTCCGTGAGCAATTTTTCTTGTTTTAAATTTGCATGAATAGTCCACTCAACTGCCTTTTCTATATTTAGTTGTTCAAATTCATCCAATTCTCCTTGGCTTGTTATTGACTTTATCTTTAGCCCATCCTTTTCTTCTTCATCCAAAGGTGTTTGACCATCTTTATAATTTAATGCTAATCCCATAACGACTTTTTCATCTCTCTTTTTATTTCAATAGCCAATTCTTTTATGTTTTCAATAATTTTTTCATCACCAATTCCCTGATCTTCTAACTTCATATTTTGATTGGTTCTTAACACTATTTTTTGAGCCAATTTTTCAGCCTTTATATTAATTAAATTATCAATGGTTCCATGTTTAGAAACAAAACCATACACAAACTTTAAATCCAATGCATCTCCCACTTCTTTTAAAGAATTAATTGATATTGACCCTTTTGATTCACTTTCTTCAATACTTTTTACTCCTTGTCTAGTAATTTGAAGTTTGGTTCCAAGTTGCGCCATAGTCATATTAAAGGCAGTCCGAATTGTATGTATCCATCCTTTATTTGGAACTAGAACCATTTCTATTTTCTGATAAGGTTTTAGTTTCTGGTCTAATTGATCGATTAGAAGTTTTCTTTTATTTCTCATTATCTGTAACGATTTAAGTTTACAAATAAATTAAATTGTAAACTAATATATTTACAAATATATTAAAAAGTAAACACTTATGTTTACAAAAAATAAATAAAGTAAAGAAAAGTACTTACTTTTTAAAGTAGTTGAACGAACACTAGAAACTACCTTAAAAATAGTTTCAACACCTTTAAAACAACAGAAATTTTATTTTTTAATCACTAACTGCATAGAATCGAGCATTTTATTTTCAAGACAGACACTCCCCTTTTAATTACCAGTGCAATTTGTATTAAAAATTTAGGTTTTAGCTACTGCCTTCCATACAAACTGCGATTTTCTTCGGAATTCTATTTTTTTCGGATTGTACGCCATGCTGATGCCATCTATTTAGGTGCTTAACTGCGAGTGTTAGATATTGTACCACCTATAAAAAATTCTTGCAAACTTGCTAAAGAAGGCTTTACATAAAAGAATCAATTACACTTGATATTGCCATTCGCTCGCACAGAACGTTAAAATAAAACTTATGAGTGCATCATCAAGGGATAAATCAAAAGTTAAAAATTATGAGAATGAATCAAATTTGACTGAATTTCAAATCACTAAAAGAAAGAAAAACATTATTTTAATAGATTAACAAATGAGAATCTAAAGCTCCACAAAAAAGGAAATAAAAAATGAGCATACCAACTAAAAATATCATCACGAAAATCTTGTAAAATAATAGAGATAAAAAAGCTATGTTTATTAACCAGTTAGCAAAATTAAAAACTGAATTGAAAAATAAAATCGAACTGAAAATTATAAAAGATATAAAGTTATCTGAACAAAATTTTCAGCAAAACCTAAATTTAAATAATTGTTAAAATTTTAAACCAAACTCAAATCTAAAAACAAAAAATCGTTAGATTTACAATTGAAAAATCAAAATAAAAACCATCGAACTATGAATAATTTAAAATTATTTTATCGGAATAATAAAAAACTGTTCACACAAACATTTTATATTGGCTTTGCTATTGGTGCGATTTTAATGATTTATTTATTAAGTACTGGAAAAATTAGCTAGGTAAGCAGCTGTGAAAAGCAAATAATATAAATCGAATAACCAACAAAAAGCTGACACCTTATGTAATTAAGTACTTGTTTTTAGGCTACTTAAAAAAATACTTTCGTGTTTTATTTGCTGGCTATCCTTAACCAAGAAACTAATTATGCAGGGATATTAAACCATGCTCGTTTTATTCTTTTACAATCAGGAAACTATCCAACACAATGGGCACTTTACGAGTTTCATCTAAAATTCCCTCCATTTTTAAATGGTTTACAACAGGCTCTTTTGCCATTCTTACTAGCGTAACATGATCAAAAGACATCGAGTCTTTAGAATTTTGAGAACCACCAGTTGTAACCAATATTGAATAATCCCTACCCAATCTTTTACGATGTGAAAACGAATGAAAATGACCATTAAATAGGGTATAAGGTCTATTGGCTAATGCAGCTTCCAATTGCCCCATGTTATTCCTTCACCAATTCCTTTAAGTTTTTATATTGGTCTATTTCCCAAACATTAAAAACGTCATCACTATCAAAATCTGTTACTGCTATTGTTTTGGATTTAAAAGAATTATTGTTAGTTTGTATCACCTCATATCCATAATACTGATACCAACATTTTTCACTGTTTGTTCAGCTAATCAGCTAAGAAATAACGATAGCTTTGGTTAATTCTTTATTAGTCTTTTATTTGTGATTCCTTTATCAGAATAAATCTGTAATAGATATATTCCTCTAGATAAATCATTTGTGATAATTGAGTTGAAGTTTGATTTAATTTCTTTAACTTTTTCTCCAACTATAGAGTAAAATTGAACTTTCAAGATAGGTGAGACTTCAGATTCAATAGACAATATATTTAACACTGGGTTTGGAAATAAGAAAATAGATTCATCAAACACCTCATCTTTTACCCTTAAACTGGTATCTGAACATCCATTTGAATCTACAGTTTCTCCTGCTGGTGTATCTGCACAAGTATCTTTATCATCCGTAACGCCATCTCCATCTGAATCAACCTGAGAGGTAGCACATCCGTTTGAATCAACAGTTTCTCCTGCTGGTGTATCTGCACAAGTATCTTCATCGTCTGCTACACCGTCTCCATCTGAATCTTTCAATGCAACGATAATCAACCCTTTTTCTAGGATAGTACTACTTATGTTCTTATTATTTACATCACTTATAACAGTATTCAAAAATTGAAACTCATAATCACCTAAAGCAACAGTATCTTCAATAAAAACTGGCAACTCTATAATTGCTGTGTCTCCTGTGGCTATGATACTATTATCCGAGCTGTAAAGAATAATTCTATACGCTGTATTGTTTTGCTGAGAACCCACTAAAGAAAAATCACTTGTGCTTTCCGTTTTACGAATAGCATCAACATCCATACGAAAGCCTATGGGTAACTCAACATCAAACTGAACCCCCTTTACAGCGTCATTATTCTTTAAAACAATTTGAATCTTATTTATTTGATCTTTGTAACTTTTTACATTTTCTACCAATACGTAATTTGGAGAAAAAATGGTTGCAGATACATTTAATACATTTTGCACGTCAGCTCCATTATGTCTAAAAGAGATTGCTTTGGAAAAATTTCCTGCAGTCTTTGGGGTAAAAGTTAATTTCACCTCTTCAAACTGTCCTGCTTCAATAACTAAAGGCAGTTTCACATCTAAGCTAAGCGCTGTAGCATCATACATAACTTCATTTATATTCAGTGTTGCACTACCAGAATTAGAAAGTCTAATTGTTGTTTCTCTTGTTTCTGTTATCGGCACAGTTCCGTAAGAAATTAAAGAAGTACTTAAACTTAAATTAGGTGCGTTTATCTGTATTGCACCATTATATGCATCTGAAAGAATATCCCCCAAAGAAGTATGTGTTAAGATCGCTTCTTCAATTCTAAGTGGATAATTTCCTGATGAAACATTTGGCTTTAATTGAAAGCTAAAAACAGTTCCTGCAGTTCCTTTAAAATTTTTATTTGATGAAGAATATCCTAAAAAACGAAGTGTCGTAGGATTTATTAAACTAGCGCTGACGCTGTGCCCATCTAATCTATCAGAAAAAACAAGTGAATTCTCAACATAAGTAATATCATTTGGTAATTTTATATCAAACTGAAACCCATTAAAAGGCTCCATATTTTCTATGACTACAGGAATTTCTATGGCGGTATTTATTTCTCCATTCCCAGCACCAATCCTTATTTCATTCACAGCAAATACCTCTGCTTTTAAAACAACCGTCTTTATTTTCCTCAGAGGGTCTGCATCATTGTTCTGAAAACGTACCGTTTCACTGCTATTGTATTTAGAACCACTGTTTACATTTAAGGTTAGGTTTTTACTACTATTTGGCGCAATGCTGATTGGAAAACTTTCTTGAATACTAAAAGGCGTAATGGTGTTTATTCCCGTCAGAGCTAAATCTAAATTTCCGTCATTTTTAATAGATACTGTTCTTTGAGGTCCACTACCAATAGGAACTCTGCCAAAATTTACTTCTGAAGACGTAATGTTTAAAATAGGACCTAATACTTTTACAGCTCCTGTTTCTATCGTTGCAGATACTGCTGTTTGCTCTGGAGATGACACTACCAATGCATCATCATTGACATTAAAAGTACCTGGTAAAGTTTTAGATTTTAGCTTTAAGTTTATGATAACACCTGAATTGCCACGAATAGCAGCGTTAGCATCTGAATACACCAATACTCTAATAACGCCTTCAGAAGGATTACTAACGGCAAGTGTATGAGAATCCGCTCTACTTGCTAACTGATGCCCGTTGACCAATTCAAAAACAGCTGCATTAAAAGTAATATCAAATTGTAGTCCCGCTATTTCGTCTGCGTTGTTTAGTGAAATATCAAAATCGAAATTGGTTGCTGTGCCTATTTCTTTAGTATCAAATACAATGCTATTTTGAGCCTCTGTACTTTGTATTATAAACACCAA
The DNA here is from genome assembly GCF_007997085.1 of Polaribacter sp. IC066. Lineage (GTDB taxonomy): Bacteria > Bacteroidota > Bacteroidia > Flavobacteriales > Flavobacteriaceae > Polaribacter. The sequence continues at coordinate 3,479 of NZ_VORR01000009.1, read as the reverse complement.
AAAGAAGGAAGCAATTACTGTGTAAAATGCTTTCATTATTTTTGTATTATAATTTTTTTAACTTCTCTTTTTTTAATTTCAGTACTTCTCACTACATCAATAACTAAAAAGTAAATGCCGTTCTGTAAAGAGGATAGATCTACAGCAGTATTTGTTTGGCCGGACGTGTTTTTAAATGAATCATTTGTCCAGATAACTTTACCTTGTAAATCATAGGCAGCCATTCTTACTTTATCCATTTGTTCTGGTAAATAATAGAATACATTTAACAAACCAGCTGTTGGGTTTGGACCTACTGTAAATATTTTAGATACAGCACCTTGTTCTGGTGCATCGATGCCTAAAACTGTTTTATCTTCATATAAAGCAGTTAGCTTGCCTCCATTTGTAGTTGCTACCACTGCTTTGTCAATATTAAAAAGATTTTCTGCTGCACTTGTTTTGGTGAACAGTTTTGTTTTACCTGCTGGTAATCTTACATCTCCAAAACTATACATCATGGTAACTTTATACCCTTCTTGCTCATAATTTAACCATTCAAAATTTGGTAAATCCTCATTAATCGTGTGTTTTAAATCTTTATCAAATGCTAACTGAATACCTGTTATTTCATATTCAGACGTTACGTATAAATCATTTCCTTCCCAATAAAAAGTGGCATCACCAACAGCATCGTTGCTATAGTAATTAATACTACTAGCACCTTTGGTTGCTGTTTTATCTGAGCTAGGATTTAGAATAAGATCTACAGTACCAGAGATGTCTAAAACATTTATAGTAGCATCTTTATTTACATCTGCTGCATTAAAAATAAAAGGTGTTGGATTGCTACCTAAAATATAATCTACATTTTGTAGCAGGTCATTTACATTTACCTCAAAATCTCCGTTACTATCTCCCAATTTAGAAGTTAGTGGCTGCGTTGTAACTGTTGTAGAGAAATCTGTTTCTTCAAAATTTGTTCTTAAAATTTTGTACTGATAAAAGTACTTTACTTCTTCTTCTACCTCAAAATCTTCAAAAGTTACGCCTGAAATTAAGTTTTCATTTATCTTTTGAGATGCTGTAAAAGTAGTATCTGTAATGGCTTCATACCGATACATATTATAGCCCAAAACATCCTCTAATTCATCTTCAGATGGTTCTACCCATTCTAAAGCAATTTCTCCCAAACCTGCCGTTGCTAAAAAACCTGTGGATGCAGACCCTGCGGATTGCACCAACATATTAAATCGAGAGTCTTCTACAGGAATATCAAACCAATCTAAATCTCTAGCGTCTTGCACCCGTATTCTATTGATACCATCTGCAGCTCCAATCTTTACCTCGTGGGTAACGGCGTATATTTTACCATCTGCAGACCAAGTACCTTCTTCTGAAATAATTTTTTGGTTATATGGTTCTCTTACCCCATAACTAACTTGTGGTGGTTTCGTTTTGTCCATTTCTCTATTGAAATAGATATCAAATTTATGAGTACCAACTCCTACAGGATCCATTAAATCATATTCATCTTGAGCATCCTTACCGTTTACTAATACTTTCCAAACAATACTATGCGCCTCTTCGTATGGGGTTTTAGAGATACTATCAGAATTAAATAAACCTGGTAGATCACTATCATTTAGAGCATCTTTTACTACATTTCTATATTTACTTTCATATCCCGACCCTAAGTATGCTTTAAAGGGTTCTGAACTCCCATTATTATAAAAGGAAAAAGAAACCACATTATTGAATATATTAATTTTTTCAAAAGAAGCTTTGTTATAGTTAAAGCGTATCCCTGAAGGAGAACTACTATTTCTTGATTCATTATTTATATAATTACTATAAAATTGAGATATTGTTGCTTTAGAGGAATATCCATCCATAGCTAAATAAATGGTCTTATTCTCATAAAAATTGTTGTGATATGATATATTATTGTTGTATTTAGTAATAAAAGTATCCCTTAAAAGCCAAAAAGAATAACATCCTGTTATTACAGAGTTTTTTAATTTTAAATTATCAGCATCTGGAAAGATATGACGGTTGTTAACATCTCTATAAATTACATATTCTAGAATGGATTTATTAGTGTTAGAACTTGTAAAACCTATACCCGCCCAATACGTATTTTCTGCTCTAAAAACAATTAAAGAATCTTTTTTGCCTACTGCCTCAATGCGAGAAGTATCGAATAAATTTATCTTTTTTTCATCAGCAATTTTTAAAATAACTCCAGGTTTTATAAATAAAGTAGCATCTCCACTCATTATTAAATTGTCTGATACTAAGTATTCTTTATCTGGATAAAGCGTTAAGTCTTCGCTAATAACACCAAACAATAAAACAGAGTTCTTCACATTAATAACATATTCTGTAGAAGTTAAATACTCTTTATCTGGGCCAGACCAAACTTTTAAATTGAATTTAATATTTACATTATTAGCAACATTCTCTGCAATTTCAACTTTTAAAGATTTTGTTAAATCTTGCAAATTTGCATACGCAGAAATAGAACCAATAGCAATTTCAGATTCCAAAATAGTAGCTTTGGTTTGGTCTTCAAATTCTGCAAATTCAATACCTACTCTTACATCCTCTGTTGGTCCCCAGTAATTTTTTACCAGAGGAAATATTTCAATGGTTTCATTAGGTTCTATAAAATCGTTTCCGTTTTGGCCATTAATAGTATCTAAAACTAATGCTGATAAAACCCTTAATTCTGGTTCTGGCACCACTGTAATTGCTGCTTCTATATCTACAAATGTAGCAGCCGTGTTAATTAAATTACCAAATAATAATTCTTTGCTATCGTCTGGATTTTGTTGTAGACATAATGCAACACCACCCGCTAATAAAGGACTAGACATCGAAGTTCCTGTTAATTTACGGTAACCACCATTTGGCACGGCACTCATAATAGCTGTTCCTGGGGCAGTTGTTTCATAGTTTAATAAGTTATCATATTTAGAGAAAATAGGGCCATCTTGGTCATTATTAGAATAGCCTGCAGCATCTTGCACTCCAATTACAAAAGTATAAGCTCCAGGATATGATGGCGCACAAAATGGCCCAGGTCCAATACAAACACCGTCATTACCAGCACTTGCTACCAATACACTCGTTGCGTAAGCATTTTCTAGAGCATTTCTTAAAGTAAATGACTCAAGTTTCGCACCTCCAAAGAACGTAAGAACATTGAGATTTAGATTTTTTTTTGAGTGACTTTAAGTAAGTTAAACACTTGATCATTAAAAGTTTATTGCTTTTGTTCCAAAACTAACTTTTCAAGCTACTATTCGGTTAGTTTTAAGTTAGGATCTGGCTCAAAAATTCTTTTGATCCTGTGAAAATAATCAGAATCAGCTATCATCCTAGTCATCATTTTTCGAGAATCTACCTCGGGAAATAGTTCTTCCACAATGGTAAGAATAGCAATAAGTAATGCGATGAGCCTTTGATGTAATCTTACTTCAAGACATTCTGCCTTA
>NZ_VORR01000099.1 GCF_007997085.1 Polaribacter sp. IC066 | reverse complement strand
ATTGCTTTAAACTTACTGAAAAATGAAAACTCTAAAAAACTATCTGTAAAAAGTAAAAGGCTTGAAGCTGGATGGAATGAAGACTATTTGCTCAAAATATTAAATATAAAAGTATGATTCTGCCCTGGCTTACACTATTTTTAATCGAACACTAATGTTTTTTTTCTTATATTAAGAATACCAACGTTTGTAAAATTGAGCTTGTAGAAGATTTCTCGACAATATACTAGTTTGCTTCGATCAACTCAAATAGACTTTTTGAGTTTTATTTTCTCCGGACTTTATAAAGTTAAATCAGTATTACATTTAAAAATATTTTATTGCAATGACTTCCTTAAAATGAGAATATATCAACCAACATCAGTATTTAAAAAATTATTTTAACCTGTAATTGAATACATCTCTTTTTGGCTCAAAAACAATTTTTATAACAGAGCCCTCTTAAGTGAAAGATTTTAGCGATTATGCTATTTCACAAAACCCTATTTAAGGTCACTTATTCCTTTTAGATACCGCTTGTTAATTACTAGAATATTAAGAATCTAAAACCAAATACTTTTGATAAAAATTAAAATTTTATTAAATAATTTAAGGATATGGTTTGTAAAAAGTGTAAAAAGGAAACAAAATTACCACTTAGAATATCTAGAACTTTTTTTCAGAGAGCATTTCTACCTCCATCTAAAAGATATTGGTGTTCTTTTTGTCAACATAAATATTTAAGCTTTCAGACTCTTAAACTAACTAGCTTATTTGGGTTAAAATAGCTGCATCGTTTAGTGTACCAATTGGTTCTCAAAAACAGCAAATTAATTGGTTATTTGCTCGCTTTGTTTACCAATTTTTAGTTTATAAAAATGAACAACTACTAGAGATATCAAAAAAGAATTTCTTTTTAATATTTTAACGCATAACGTTGGGGTATTAAACCCAAGATCCTGTTAGATACTGAAACAAGTTTACCGGACTTACGGGCAGGTAGCACTTACAATTTTGAATTCATAGCTTTGCTATTTTTCAAAATTAAGTTTTCTAGATTAAATAGTTTTATGACACACATGGTATATGATAAGTAAAAAAAACTTTCTTTCAATAACTTTATATTAAAAAAAAACAGGAGTAATTCAGCTTCTAAAAGAGCCTCTTTACATTCTTTTTAGAGGTGCATTGCGTTTACAAATCTTCAAAACATATTTTTCACCTATTCTAAAACGCTATACGTTATAGAAACCATACTTTTTTCAGTAAAACAGCGCTTTACAAACACCACTTACATCCTTATGCTTCCGGCTATATAGCATAGAGCCCACTTGTGCTGTTTAAGTCTAATTCACAATATAGTATATCCTAAAACACTATAAAACAATAGCATTACGCTATATTTGCGCAAAACAATCCCTATTTGTGAAAAATTTAAAAGCTTATATTGTTGAAGATGATCTTGAAAACATAGAACTTCTTAAGCTACTTGTTAAAAAATGTTCTCCTGATATTGAGTTTATAGGAGAAGCAACAAATACAGCCGAATTTATCGATTTATTATTGCTAAATAAAGCAGATATTATCTTTTTAGACATAGACCTGCAAGAAGAAAGAAACTCTTTAGATATTTTAAGCAATTTCACTAAAATAGAAGCCGAAATAGTTATTACAAGTTCTTCTGAAGAATTTGCTATAAATGCTTTAAATGAACATAATATTTCTTCTTATGTCTGAAGCCTTTGCATATTTTAAGTTTACAAAAAGCGCTTGATAAACTAAAAGAAAGAATAAAACAAAAAGAAACTTTAAGTACCTCTGTAGTTATAGAAAATTTAGCGGAAAATGTGATCGCAATATCTAATGTAGAAAAAATAGAAATTTTAGATATTGACAATATCATGTACCTCGAGGCAGATGGTAAATACACTATTTTTCATTTAGCCAATGCTTCTTCTAAAATGGTTTCTAGAAATATAGTTAGCTATACGGATATACTTCCAAAAATAAATTTTTTAGAATACACCATAAATATATTATCAATATTGGCAAAACAGAGAGTATCTATAAAACTGATGGGCACTATTGTTTACTTAAAAACACCAAAACTTTGCCGATAGCCAAAAGACGTTTAGAAGAATTCCGTAAATTTTTATCTTTAAAATAACAGCAATTTTACTAAAGATTGTCATTCACACAAAATTCAAACTCAACTTTATTGAGCAACAAAAATCTACAATATAGATGTATAATTTTTGACTTTATAAACAAAGCTTGCGCTACACTAAATTGTCTAAACAAAAGGTAAAATACAATGAGCCTACCGCGGTAATATTGGGTTAGAATAATATCTTTATCAGCATTATGTTACACAAACATGCACTGTTAATTTTATCGCCGCTTATACTCTTCATAGTTACAGTTATTCCTATTTTAGCTTACTTATCTAACGTGTTTGCCAATTATTACTTATTAAATAAACAAGTAAAATAACTTGCATATTTTTATAATAGTTTAGAGTTGTTTAACCTTTTAGTCTTTTAACTAAGCATTAACGTCTTGAAAACTCTGTGCATACGTAAACCAATACCTTTGTGAAGTCAATTATTTAGCAAATTTCAATACAAGGTAAATTGTAAATAAAAATAGTTCATAACTAATTAAAAAAGAAAAAAAATTGAAAACCCCCCTCCCATATTTAGAATTAAAAGAATCAATCTTTATCCTTAAAAAGAAAAACAAAGACCTCAAATCGACTGTAAACACCCATTTTAAAAATGATGAAAAAAGACTAGATAGACCAACGCAAGCAGCGAATAAAACAGAAAAATATCTAAAAAATTTAAACGAAGCAGAGCAACTTGTAAATTATGGAACCTGGGAATTCGATGCTACAAAAAATGCCATTTGGTGGTCTGACCAAATGTACAGAATATTTGACTTTAGCCCACAAGAAATTGAAGTTACCTATGAATCTTGGATGGCAAATATATTTCAGGAAGATAGAGAAAGTGTTGATTTAGCGTGCCAAAAATTAATTAGCAGTAAAGCACCATTAAACATTGAATATAGGGTGTTCACTAAATTGGGCAATTTAAAATTTGTAAAAGTAAAGTGTAATGTTCATTTTGATAAAGATGGTAATTTATTTAAACTATACGGTGTGGTCATAGATATAACAGCAGCAAAAGAATATGAACTTCTATTAGAAAAATCAAGTAGCACAAAATCCAAGCTTATGTCAATTCTTGCCCATGATTTAAGAGCTCCCTTTAACAAGATTATAGGATTTAGCGGAATATTGGTAGACAACATAAAAGAAGCTAGCTTATCTATAGCCGAATCTGAAAAGTATCTCAATATTTTACATAAATCAAGCCAACAAACACTAGATTTAGTTGATAATTTACTAAATTGGGTACGTTTTCAGTCAACCGAAATAACATTCAAGCCAACTCTATTCCCTGTATCAGAGGTTATCAAAGAAGTTTTAGGTCTTGAAATATTATTTGCAGGTGCAAAAAAAATAACTTTAAATTACACCGCTCCAGAAAAACTTGACGTCTATGCAGATAAAAACATGCTAAAAATAGTTATACGAAATCTGGTTTCTAATGCCATTAAGTTTACAAATTACGGAGGTAAAATTAGTATCGATTCCTTTTTAAGAAAAGGTGAGCTAGTGATTAAGGTTAAAGATAATGGTGTTGGAATAGAACCACAAAGAGCTAAAAATATTTTCACTAATTCTACAAACGCAACAACCTTTGGCACGCAAAATGAAGAAGGTACTGGCAAGGGGTTAGTTATTTGTAAAGAACTAATAGACAGACATCAAGGCAGGATTTATGTTAAAAGGTAACTATTCAGCGGATGTTTAGTGGTTGTTAACAATTTGATTTATTTTATCCACAATTTTTTATTTTTAGTCATTCTATTTCAAAAAAAGCAGTTGTTTATGCACATCGGTTGATAAGTGTGTGAT
>NZ_VORR01000098.1 GCF_007997085.1 Polaribacter sp. IC066 | reverse complement strand
CTAAAAATCAAACATGTAATTGTTACCTAGTAACTAACAAATGTTAACAAGAACGTTCTTTTTCCTAAAAGCAAGGATAGAATTGTTAATAACTAGCTCTTTTTTGAAATCTAGGCTGAATAGTTACAGTTTTAGTTTGTTTGATTAAAATGAGTAAGATATTCCGCTATAAGCTCCCGTAGATGCTCCTAAATTTCGCCCTTCTATATAGGTGTTTATTCCGCCAATAATTCCAAGTCCTCCAGCAATTGGTACAAACATGGTTGCGCCTATTCGTGTGTAATTTACACGTGTTGCAGGGAAGAAACCTGTAAAGCCATCAGCTAAAATATCTAGGCCATCGCTACCAGAAAGTTGATTCGCAATATAAATATCTCCGTAAATAACAGAAGCAGCATAGCCTAATTTTAATTCACTAATTACGGCATTTGGTACTTCGTTGTTTCTTAAACTATAGCCTAATTGACCAATTGCAAAAAAACCTGAAGTATGCTTTTAATTCGCAATTGCTATACCTGTAATGTCTGTAGAACGGTTACCAATTGCAATAATTGATTGCAAACCTTCATCTACATTGTAATCTCCCACAGGAACTTCAACACCTAATGCACCAATGAAATCTAAATTTCCACCCATAATATCTATAGATTTAACTTTATATTTTCCATAAACACTTAAATCCTGAATACCGCTTCTTTCATTTTCAAAACCATTGTTTGCCATTGTTGCAGGAGTTGCTTGCCCAATAGATTTAATGTAAGGAAGACTTACAACAAAATTTAAACGATCACTAAAACCGTATTCTGCATAAAGCGATATACTTTTAGTAGTAACTTCATTAAATACAGGAACAGAGTTCACTTTCTGTGGCACTAAAAAAACATCACTATAATCTTCTCGAGATTGGGTAACTGTAATACTACCCTCTCCTTTTGCTTTCATAAATCCACTAATAGGACTTTGAGCTGTCATTGTTAGAGGAAGCATAAAAAGCAATCCGCCAAGTAATTTTAATGTAACTTTCATAATTTGATTTAGTTTAAGTGTTATTCTTAAAAACATATACGAGAAAATTTAAAGGTTGGTTTTCGTAAAATTAAATTAAAAACCAAAAACAAGTTTTTTTCGTATAAATAAGGAGAACAATTCAATTGTTTTTAATCGATAAAAATTAAAAAAATGATTTCTAAATTTATGTACAGCACTCTTATTCTAATCTATTTTTACCAAGCAAGTAAAACCTATACATATCAATACAATGCTGAAAATCAAATAATAGCAGCCGGTTGGGTAGCGAATGATCAAAAAGTAGATTACTGGCGTTTTTACCATTCAACAGGTAAGATAAAAGCAAAAGGGAACTATGAAAATGGATTTAAAGATGGATATTGGTTTTATTATGATGCTAAAAATAATTTAAAAGCAGAAGGGTATTATAAAAATAATAAGCGTGATTCTTGGTGGACAATTCATACATCAGAAGATTTAATAGAAAAAGTAGCATATGTAAATGGCAGAAAAGAAGGATATTGTTTACGCTATAAAAAAGGAAGTTTGTACGAAGTAAAAAAATATGAAAAAAACATACTTTTAGGAAGTTGGAATACGCTATCAAAATTTAAGAAAGATAACCCTAATGCTAGTTTTTAGACTTTGAATGTTGATGAAACAAGGAAATAAGTTTGTATTTCAAATAAAAAAATAGATTCAATAGAATTATAAATCGTTTGACGTTTTTCCTTTTAAAAAGTGTCGTTACCTTTGTAGAAATTTAAAATATGTCAAAAACCTTTTCTGATTTAGGAATTAACGAACAATTACAGCAGAGCTTAACTGCTTTAAAAATTTCTGTACCCACAGATATTCAAGAAAAAGTGATTCCTGTAATTTTACATAAAAAGGAAGATGTAGTTGCTTTGGCAAAAACAGGAACAGGAAAAACAGCTGCTTTTGGTTTGCCTTTGTTACAGTTAATTGATACCGAAAACACCAATATTCAGGCTGTAATTTTAGCGCCCACAAGAGAACTGGGGCAACAAATTCATGCTAATTTAGAATCTTTTGCAACCAATAGCCCTGCACTATCGATTGCTGTTATTTGTGGCGGAATCCCTATTAAGCCTCAAATAGAACGGTTAAAAAGCACCACGCATATTGTGGTTGCAACACCGGGCCGTTTGGCAGATTTAGTGAATCGTGAAGCGATCAACATAAAAAACATTTCTTATTTTATTTTAGATGAGGCTGATGAGATGGTAAGTGCTTTAAAAGAAGGATTGGATAGTATCATAAAAGAAATTCCGAAAAAAAGAAGAACATTACTGTTTACGGCAACAATGCCCGGAAGCATTAAGCAAATGGTAAATAACTATATGTCTAGTGAAGTTATTCATATAGAAGCAGATATGGCTACAGTTGGGCATCAAGGAATTGAGCATCAATATGTAGTTGTAGAACCGATAGAAAAATTAGAAGTTTTGTTACATTTCTTGAATTCTAAAGAAGGACAAAGAGGAATTATTTTTTGTAAAACAAAAGCGGCAGTTAATAAATTAGCAAAGAATTTAGCGATTAATAAATTTTCATCAGGTGCAATTCACGGAAGTTTAACCCAAGGAATTCGAGATCGAATTATGGGCCAATTTAGGGAAGGTCATATCGATATTCTTGTAGCTACAGATTTAGCCGCAAGAGGAATTGACGTAAAAGAAATTGCTTACGTTGTTAATTATCATTTACCAGATACTTATGATGCCTATGTGCATAGAAGTGGACGAACAGCAAGAGCAGGAGCAAAAGGTCTTTCACTAACCATCTTACAAAAAGAAGAAACAGCAGATATTGCAGATTTTCAAAAAGAGTTAGGTATTCGATTTAACGCTTATAAAAAAGCGGATGCAGAAAGCATAGAAGAAAATAACGGACTTTTATGGGCGAAAAAAATATTTAAAACAAGGCCTAATAAAACGGTTTCTGAAGATTTTAAAAGGAAAGTAAGAACGGTTTTTCATCATTTAACAAAAGAAGAATTGATCGAAAAAGTGTTGGCAGATTATTTGAATCAGGCTAATTCTAAAATTTCAAAACCAGAAGATTATAAAAAGAAAAAGAGATAATTTTTTGTTTTATCAAATAAAATAAAAAACCTGACCAGTTAGGTACATAGAAAATATAATGCCTTGAATTCTATTTACCTATATAATAAATGTTTGAAAATAATTCTGTTTATTTTGAAAGCATCAATAATAGAATTGATAGAAAATAGTGTATTTTTTTTATGAGTGATAAAAATAACAATCCAGACATTACTTCTTGCATCGAAACGATGCAAGGTTTATTGGAGGATACCAATCAGCTTTTTGAAATTCCGGAAGCACAAAGAGTTGCACTTTTTAAAGTTGCCTGAGAATTGTCTAGACCAAATCGAGATGAATTTCAACGCAGAAGAAAAGATGCAAAAAAAGCAGCAAAGCGGAAACAAATTGAAAGTGATAAGCATGCGAGAAAATCTACTGGTATTCGTTCTGCTAGAGAATCGGCTTTGTTTGTTGCTCCAAAACTATTAGCAGCAGCTACTATTTCAGAAGATACTCCAGAATTAGAATCTGCAAGAAATTGCTATGTTTGTAAAGCTGTTTTTACCAAATTGCATCATTTTTATGATACCATGTGCTCAAATTGTGGTGATTTAAATTATGCAAAGCGTTTTCAAACCACAGATTTAAAAGATCAAGTGGCCATCATTACAGGTTCTCGCTTAAAAATAGGGTATCATATTACGCTAATGTCCTTGCGTTCTGGCGCAACGGTTATAGCAACCACTCGTTTTCCCGCAGATTCTGCCATTCGTTTTTCTAAAGAAGATGATTTTAAAGAGTGGAGTCATCGATTGCATATACTCATTACAAATAGGATCCCGAAAAATTAGGTTTAATAATTTGAAAATTATCTGTTAGGATATTTTTGAATTCCTCATTTTTCCAAGAGTGACTTTCTAAGAATTCGATTACCTTTTCTCTAA
>NZ_VORR01000097.1 GCF_007997085.1 Polaribacter sp. IC066 | reverse complement strand
CTTTGGTAGAGTTTCAATCCGTTGAATTTCCTCTTGAGTATATTCGTTATCTAAATGCGAGAAATTATGTTTACAATCATCTGAATCTGACATAATTTGAATATAAATACGTATTAATTAAAACGTACGCCAACACCGTATAAAATTAATTTGCTGGTTTTAGCATACTTACGAAAGTCCGTGTCGCCTTTCTTTTTTGCATTGTTTAATTAGTTGTCGGTAAATTACGCAAACTAATATTATACAATCACGTTAGCAAACATTTGAAAAAAAACTGCGAAAACCAACTAAAAATTCACATATGGAATTAAAAGAATTCATCAAAACCACCATAACACAAATATCTCAAGCTATTATTGAAGCTCAAGCGGAACTTGAAGGAAGTGATATGATAGTTAACCCTTCAGGATTAGCAACAAGTTCAAATGGAGATAAATATTTGAGAACTGACGGATGGAGATACGTACAAAATATCGAAATAAACGTTGGAGTTACAGCATTCGAAAAAGAAGGAGGAAAAGCTGGAATTGGAATTGTAACTGGAATATTATCTGGTGGTGCACAAACGTCTACTGACAATTCTAACCAAATTGTTAGTACAGTTAAATTTGATATTCCTGTGGCATTACCATCAAGTCCAACACCAAAAGGACACAAAGCTCATAGACCAATATCAGTGAAATCTAATTTAAGTTAAAACCATTTAAAGTTTGAAATTAAACAAACAATTATCCGGAATCGCTGGAGAGTATTATGTAGCAGCGGAATTATCAAGAAGAGGTTATTTAGCAGCAATAACTCTTCGGAATTCAGATGGAGTGGACATTTTAGTAAGTAACATCGATGGAGATAAACTTTTTTCAATTCAAGTAAAAAGTACCCAAAATAAACGAAAATGGATTTTATCTAAAAAAGTAGAAGCTGAATTTTCTGAAAAAAAATATTTTGTATTTGTAAATATACCTGCTGATATAAATTTACAACCTGAATTTATAATTGTCCATTCAAAAGTATTAGCAGATAACATTTACAATGGTCATAGAGATTGGTTGTCAAAGCCAGGAAAAAACGAAAAAATAAGAAATGATTCGACAGTCAGACAATTTGACCCGAGATATTTTCAACCTTTGGAATTGTTGAATTGGGATAAATTAATTGCTAAAATAGATGAATAAAAACGTTTGCTAACACCGTGTATAAAAAATTGCTAAATTAATGCTTATCTAAAAGCTAGTTGCATTTTTACGTACTACTGATTTTCCGTTGGAAAATCCTCGCACACAAAAATCGCAACTTTCAATACACAAACAAGTTAGCAAACATTTGAAAAAAAACTGCGAAAACCAACTAAAAATTCACATATGGAATTAAAAGAATTCATCAAAACCACCATAACACAAATATCTCAAGCTATTATTGAAGCTCAAGCGGAACTTGAAGGAAGTGATATGATAGTTAACCCTTCAGGATTAGCAACAAGTTCAAATGGAGATAAATATTTGAGAACTGACGGATGGAGATACGTACAAAATATCGAAATAAACGTTGGAGTTACAGCATTCGAAAAAGAAGGAGGAAAAGCTGGAATTGGAATTGTAACTGGAATATTATCTGGTGGTGCACAAACGTCTACTGACAATTCTAACCAAATTGTTAGTACAGTTAAATTTGATATTCCTGTGGCATTACCATCAAGTCCAACACCAAAAGGACACAAAGCTCATAGACCAATATCAGTGAAATCTAATTTAAGTTAAAACCATTTAAAGTTTGAAATTAAACAAACAATTATCCGGAATCGCTGGAGAGTATTATGTAGCAGCGGAATTATCAAGAAGAGGTTATTTAGCAGCAATAACTCTTCGGAATTCAGATGGAGTGGACATTTTAGTAAGTAACATCGATGGAGATAAACTTTTTTCAATTCAAGTAAAAAGTACCCAAAATAAACGAAAATGGATTTTATCTAAAAAAGTAGAAGCTGAATTTTCTGAAAAAAAATATTTTGTATTTGTAAATATACCTGCTGATATAAATTTACAACCTGAATTTATAATTGTCCATTCAAAAGTATTAGCAGATAACATTTACAATGGTCATAGAGATTGGTTGTCAAAGCCAGGAAAAAACGAAAAAATAAGAAATGATTCGACAGTCAGACAATTTGACCCGAGATATTTTCAACCTTTGGAATTGTTGAATTGGGATAAATTAATTGCTAAAATAGATGAATAAAAACGTTTGCTAACACCGTGTATAAAAAATTGCTAAATTAATGCTTATCTAAAAGCTAGTTGCATTTTTACGTACTACTGATTTTCCGTTGGAAAATCCTCGCACACAAAAATCGCAACTTTCAATACACAAACACGTTAGCTTTCATTGACCACTCAAATTCTGAAAATGGAATATCTAGTTTGAAAATCTTGATTTTTAAAGAAAAAACTAAAAAATGTGGAACACTCTCTCGCTCGGAAAATTTTGCGAATATTGAGCAAAATTTGAATTTATAAAACGTGCGAATTTACTCAAACTCTGAAAATCAGTTTGGCGGAATTCTTACTCAAAATCTGAATTTAGAAAGTTTGCGGAATTGAGTAAAATGCGAAAAATCTGAATTGCGAAATTTACTCAAACTCTGAATTGAAAATTTGGCGGAATAATCAATCAAAAGTTGAATTCTGAAAAATTAGAAAAGAAAAATATAACAGAATTATAAACTGAAAAACAACGAAAAGCTAACACCGTATAAAAAAAATTGCTAAATTAGTGCTTAACCAAAGGCAGTTGCATTTTTATGTACTTTGATTTTCCGTTGGAAAATCCTCGCACACAAAACCGCAACTTTTCTTATACAACAACGTTGTGCACTATTAAAAACTGAACTAAATGACAAAACTTTCATTCATTGAAAAAAATAAATTTGAGAAACTTTTCGGAATGAAAACTGGATTTGTTATGGATTTTACGGACAGAACTTTCCAAGAATTTGTTGGAGATGCTGTTGGAATTGACATTTATGATGAAAAATATAATTATGGAAGTGGCTCAAAAGCAAACAGATTGCGTGGATTTTGGAGCGAAGAATCGAATTATAATATTGGGACACTATTAGCAAAATTATTGGAATATTGGCTTGACCAGGCACAGTCTGGAGAAATTAATTATGACCGAGCAGACGAAAATAATTATCAAGATTGCACAGGAATTGTTGAAAAAATAAAAGCCGAAAACCCAGTCGAAAATATAGATGCTATTCAAGCGAATACGGACGACAGAACATTCAATATATTAGCGGAATCAGTAAGGGAAAGTATAACAAAAAATGAACCTGAAAAAGCATTAGATAGACTTCATACATTTACAATAAAATACGTTCGACAATTATGTGAAAATCATCAAGTTTCTTATGAGAAAGAAACACCACTTCATAGTCTATTTGGAGGTTATGTCAAAAAAATAGTGAAAGAAGGACTTGTGGAATCTACAATGACTGAAAGGATTTTGAAATCATCTATTTCTGTTTTAGAGGCTTTTAATGGAGTAAGAAATAATCAAAGTTTCGCACACGATAATCAAATATTGAATTATAATGAAAGCATATTAATTTTTAACAATGTTTCTAATGTAATCAGATTTTTAGAAACAATAGAAAAACCAAAAACTGAAGAAAAAAAAGAAACAGTTGAGGAATGGAAAGACCTTCCGTTCTGAAAAAAATAACAGTGCACAACACCGTATATAATTTATTGCTGGCTTCTCGCCTATTTACGAAAGTCCTCGCGGACTTTCTTGGTCGGTAATTATTTACTAAATTAGTTGCTTGAAACACGCAACAAACCATATACAACAACGTTAGCAAAAACTGGCTGATTTTCTAAATTAGAAGCTAAAGTCATTTAAAAAAACATTTTGCTTTAAAGTTTGAACCCCAAAATCGGAGAAAAAAATGCGGAACGTGGAACACTCTCTCGCTAATCAGAATTTTGGAATTTCAGCTTTTTGGTGGAATTACAAAATTGCGGAATTTAGCAAAGTTATGAATTCCTAAAATGTGAAAAACACTCAAACTCTGAAAATCTTAATTG
>NZ_VORR01000096.1 GCF_007997085.1 Polaribacter sp. IC066 | reverse complement strand
ATTAGCGAGAGAGTGTTCCACGTTCCGCATTTTTTTCTCCGATTTTGGGGTTCAAACTTTAAAGCAAAATGTTTTTTTAAATGACTTTAGCTTCTAATTTAGAAAATCAGCCAGTTTTTGCTAACGTCTCTGTATATGGCTCGTAGCGTGCAAATTAAACAAATAGTTTCGGATAAAGCACGAGCCGAATTTTTAAATTTTTCTTATTATCTTTTTTTACTAATAAGCCAAATTTAAAAATTTGGCGGACTGGCAAATATACCTTAACTTCGATTAATCAACTGCCTAGCTATGAGCTATATACGTTGTTATATGCAGGGCTTTACGCACTTTTTAATTCGTCTAAAAGCCAATTCAATTTTTGTCGAGCTACACTTATCAAGTCAACATAAGTACGATAGAGAACATCTCCACGTTCATTATGCGAACTGATTATACCTTTTACCTTACCACCTAAAAGTATAATTTCTATTTTCTGACTATGAAAATATACATTTAATTCATCACGATATTTTAATGCTTGTGCTTCAGTATCTCTATTTAAAGTAAAACTCGGTCTTTTAAACTCTATTAAAACTAAAGACCTCGTTATATTTCTACCAAATAGAATGTCAGGTCTATCATCAGGTTTATCTCCTTTATAGGTTTTATTAATTACTTTTTCAATTGAGCTTTTTAAACCTTGGTCTGAAAATATTACAGAATAGTCATCTCCAAAAAGCCAAGTGTTTTTTTCAAATGCAGTATGAACTGTTGATTCTAGCGTTTTTGGATTTTCGATTAAAATATTAAGTTCATCTAAAAATCTTAATCGATTAATTGCCTGATTTGTAATGATGCTCATTTCTAAAAAACCAAAATCAGATAGTGCTTCTGCAAATTTTTCAACATCTCCAGTTCTAGTCTCTTCAATATTTTGCACGATTTCCCAATAATAATCTTTTTCCATTGCAGAAACCATAACAGAAATAACTGTATTTATTCTGTCTTCTGTTTCTCCATAAAATTTTTCTAAAACTTTGTATAAGGCTTTCTTTGCAAAAGGTTGTTTATATTCTGGAAGCTTTTCGAGTTCTTTGTTTATTTTTCTTTGATAACGAGCCTTTGCCATTTTCATATCTGTAACAAAAACTTCGTCAACTGATTTTCTTAACTGTTCTGTTGTATTTGCAGTAAGTGAATTATAAAGTTTACTATTATCAATTACAGCACCAAAATCTGCTGTTAAATCATCCTCTAAATCATCACAAACTATTTCTCCGTAAACTCGATTTTGTAATTTTTTAGGAATTATTTCATCTTCTGAAAGGAAGTTTTGAGGTCTTCCAATTATTTTATTGTTAACTCTAATAGCAATGCCGGACTGCTTGATAGGTTTTTCAGTTATGGTATAATTTAATGTGGCCATCTTACCATTCGGTAATTCAATTCTCTCTGAATATGATTTGCCTTGAAGGTCTAAAACACCAATATCTTCTCCATTTATCGTAATATTAAAATCCATTTCACGACCATAATCACGAATTAGTATTTCTTTTAATCTTTCTGGATTTGGAAAATTGAAGTTTTGATTTATTCCCTCAAGAGTAATTCTGGTTCCGTGTTTAGCTTTGTCACAATCAGAAACTTTTATAGGAAGCGGAACTTTTTCTAAATCATATCCAGCTTTTGATAAGTCATCTTTATTGATTGTTAAAGAAGTCATTTTACCATTGACAAAAGTTTCAATAGTCATTTGACTAGCAACCATTAAACCTGAAAACTTACCAATTCCTTTCCGCCCTTTGACTTTTCTTTTTTTCTTAAAAGTCGTATTACCTTTTCGAGAAGTTCTGCTATTTGCGATATTTAAGTACTCATTTCGGACTTCCATTTCTTTCATTCCAGAACCATCATCTTCTATTATAATTTTAGGGTCAGGCGTTAATTCATCGGGAAGTATGATTTTGACATTTTCAGAGTCCGCGTCATAGGCATTGTCTATTAATTCCTTTGTAGCTTCTTCAACTGAACGATATGTTTCGCCTAATAATTCGGCTAGTTTAGGGTCGACTTTAAAATGTGCTGATTTTGTCATATCTTTTTTGAAGTACTAAAGTTTTTTTTGCCTTGCATATAACGTTTGTGTATAAAAATAGTTGCATTTTTTGACAACGAGGAATTTCCTACGGAAATTCAGAAGTTGGTAAAAAAGCAATAAACTTTGTTAAAGCACCAATTTAGCAATTTTTTTTATATAGTGTTATGTTTTGTTGCGAGGCACTTGAGTAAGCACGTTTTAATTCCGCTTTCAAATTTTCCGCAATTTTGTAAATTCCTACATTGTTAATTTTAAAACACTAATTTATGAAAAATTTTCCGAAAAAATTCCGCTTTTTAAAGTTTGAGTAATTTCACACGTTTTACTTCCGGTAGATTCTCAATTCCGCACTTTGCTAAATTCCGTTTGATTGGTAATTAGCGAGAGACTGTTCAGCATGCAATTCAGTTTTCATAAACGGTCTCAAATTCCGCAGAGATTTTCTATTCAACATGCTGGCAAGAATTCAGATGTTATATAGTTTAAATTCTTGTTTTTCATTCAAGTTTAATTAGCCTTTAGATTTTCCCGAGCAATGAAACATAACGTTGTTGTACAAGATTTTTTGCTGTGGTTAAGCGATAATGTTAATAAATAATAACTGAATATTAAGTCCGCTAGGACTTTCCTAAATAAGCCAAAACTAAAGCAATTAATTTTGTACGGTGTTGTAGCCAGTTTTTATTCATAACTGTATATATTTATTTTCTCACAATCGTGCTCGTTTCCATAAATAAATAATGGTTTTTTAATGTTCAATCCACTAAATAGTTCTCCTTGATTTTGTTTAAAAGCCTTATTCATTAGTAAATAGGTTTTATAGATGTAGGAATTTCTCAAATTTTGATAAAAATCTGTTTCAAAAATATCATTAAATATTTCGGCTTCTTCCAAATATTTTTCTAATTCTATCAAGTTGCTCCAAACTTTAGAATAATCAACACGTCCTAAAATCTCAAAGAAGTCTTTTTTGTAATTAAAATCAAAGTATTCAGGTTTTTCTAAAATTGGATACTGACCTTCTCCAAATCCACTGATCCAAGCATAAGGCTCAAAGTCATAAGTAAGAATGATTATTTGAATCTTTGAGTCTTCAATTTTTTTAATCCCTTTTTTGATTTTTTCAAATGATAATATTAGGTCTTTTGAAAAACTATCAATAATTTCATTTTCATTAATATTTAGTTCAATTGTTTTTTCATAACATTCTAAAAGTTTTGTGTTTTTTTTCGCTCTTTCAAAATTTTCAATTATAAATTCGTCGTAAAGTTTAACCGTCTTTTGTTCGTTAATACTAAATACATCTGGGTTTTCTGTTTTTAGTAAATCAATCCATTGAGAAAGTGAAGCGTGTTCAATTTCTCTATAGTTATTCAGAAATAGGCTTTCTAAATTTGAAATTATTGTTTGATTTAGGCTCATTTTTAAATTGGCTACCGTGTTTGTACATGGTTAGTTGCGACGGTTAATCACTAAAGATAATAAATAACTACAGAATAAAAAGTGCGCGAGGACTTTCCAAAGTAAGCGATTATCAAGCAATTAATTATGTACGGTGTTAGCTTTTAGTGCTTTTTTTTCGATTAATTTCTCGTTATTATTTTCTTTTTTCAATCTGCTTTTTAATTCCGCATTTTATGTGTTATTCAGCTCGATTTTCATTCCGTAAACGTACTCAAACTCTGTAATATTTTTAATTCAGATTACGAGTAAACAATTCCTCAATTTGCCAAATTCCGATTGGGTGAAATTGCCCTTTTCAATTCAGATTTCGATTCCACAAACGAGCTAAAAACTCCGCCATGATTTTTATTCCGCATTTGAGTGAGAATTCAGATTTTTATTTTTCCAATAATTAAAGTAAAGTCTCCCTGTCGCTATTGTTGAACTTGTCATTAAAAAGTAAATCATAACATACTTTTTTCGAAAAAAACTTTCAGTAAACAAATCAGTTGTGCATAATGTCAGTAATAATATTCCAACAAACCACAATAAAGTAAATAAAACCAAATTCTTTATCGATGGATTTTTTATGAAATTTCTTTTATCTGTTTCCATTTTTTTATTTTTTAGTAATTTAAAATTCCTTTTTCTGTTTTAGAATTCCGATTTCGAAAACTTGCTAATGCATTAAAGCTAACGTTTGTGTATAAAGAAAGTTGCGATTTTGTGTGCGAGGAATTTCCAACGGAAATTCAGTAGTACGCAAAAATGCAACGAACTTTGATAAAGCATTAATTTAGCAATTTTTTTTATACTTTGT
>NZ_VORR01000095.1 GCF_007997085.1 Polaribacter sp. IC066 | reverse complement strand
TTTGCTAACACCGTGTATAGAAAATTGCTAAATTAGTGCTTTACCAAAGGCAGTTGCATTTTTGCGTACTTCAAATTTTCCGTTGGAAAATCCTCGCACACAAAAACGCAACTTTCCATAACACAAATACGTTAGCTTTCATTGACCACTCAAATTCTGAAAATGGAATATATAGTTTGAAAATCTTGATTTTTAAAGAAAAAACTAAAAAATGTGGAACACTCTCTCACTCGGAAAATTTTGCGAATATTGAGCAAAATTTGAATTTATAAAACGTGTGAAGTTACTCAAACTCTGAAAATCAGTTTGGCGGAACTCTTACTCAAAAGCTGAATTTAGAAAGTTTGCGGAATTGAGTAAAATGCGAAAAATCTGAATTGCGGAATTTACTCAAACTCTGAACTGAAAATTTGGCGGAATAATCACTCAAAAGTTGAATTCTGAAAAATTAGAAAACTGAAATAAAACAGAATTATAAACTGAAAAAACAACGAAAAGATAACACCGTATAAAAATAATTGCTAAATTAGTGCTTTACCAAAGGTAGTTGCATTTTTGCGTACTGCTGAATTTCCGTTGGAAATTCCTCGCACACAAAACCGCAACTATTCTTATACAAACACGTTACCAAAAATTGCTCACTCACTCAAACGGAGGAAAAAATAGCGAATTAAAAGCTGAAAAAACGAAATTTAAAATTGTGGAACACTCTCTCGCAAATCGGAATTTTTCCAAAATTGTGGATTTTATAAAAGCGTGAAAAATTACTCAAACTCTGAAACCAAAATTGCGGAGTTATCACTCAAATGTTGAATTAAGAAAGTTTGCGGAATTTAGCAAAATGCGGAGAATCAGAATGGCGGAATTTTCACTCAAAAAATAAATAAAAAATTTGCGGAATTATTACTCAAAGGTGTAAAATATAATTGCGGAATATTCACTCACTTGTAAAATTAGAAAAAACCGAAATCATAGATAAAAAATCGCAACTTTTGATAACACCGTGTATAAAAAATTGCTAAATTACTGCTTAACTAAAAGCTAGTTGCATTTTTGCGTACTACTGATTTTCCGTTGGAAAATCCTCGCACACAAAAACGCAACTAACCTTATACAAACACGTTGGCAAAAATGCTACAGAAAAATGAATATTAATTAAAAATTGAAATATTATGAAACAATTACAAAAAATGAAATTACTTACCTTAATCTTTGTTGGATTATTAATGTGCTCTTGTCAAAACGAGGAAGGTTATTCGCTAGAAAAACAAGAAACAGCTATTGACACCTCAAACTTGGTTTATTTTAAAGGAATACCTGTAAGTCATCGTTTTAAAACAAGCATTGTTAATTTAGAGAAAGATGAATCAGATAAATTTAATTTTGTCTTAAAAGAAAAACGAATTGAGAAAGGTATTAATTTTGCGCGAAAAGGAATTGAAACATTAGACGTTGAAAAATTTTCAGAGGCAGTTGACGAAAGTTTTAAATACTTTCCCTAACAAGAAGAAGGATTTGATTTAGAAATGGTTAAAAGAGATTTTCCAACCTTATCCGAAAAGCAAATTGCTATTAATTCGGAAGAAATAGATTCATATTATTCAAGAAATCTAAATGATATGGTTGCAAGTAGGTATCTTATAGAATTTGATGTAGATTATGATTATGGAGGTGGTAGTGATTACAATCCTACTCCGCCAAGAATGCCAGATATTACAGACCTTAAACAAGGTGACGAAGATACAGAAGCTTGTACTTTGAGGGAATTGAGTATCGATTGGTGGGACGTAAAAAGATATGTTGCTTATTATAAAGCTGGTGCATACGCAAAATGGCACGCTGCTTTATCATATTATTCAATAGGTAAGGCAAACACAAAAAGAGATGCTTTTAGGCATACATTTTGGAATGGTCTATTAGCAAACCATTATTATACAATGTCTGCTAAAAAACCTAGATTAGATTTTGCTAAAGATGTAGCAGATATGAATGAAAAATGCGGTGGTAATGAACAAGACAGTAGTGCTATGGATTATCATAACAATGCTATTGGAAGAAAAATATGGGATGATGACACAACATATCAAACTTTTTCGGGAGTAACATATAACATAAGAAACCCTAGTAATTCAAGATTAAAATCTCTGGTTAAAGAAAAAATGTATAATATATTATATATTTATAAGAATGAAAATTTTAATAAAAATACACCTGAATATTTAGCAGAAATAGAACGTGTGTATTGGTTAATAAAAAAAGCTGACAAAAATAGATTAGTGTATTTCTCTGTTAATAATGATGATTATGGATACTAAAAAAATAATATTTATTGCTCTTCTTTTATTGTTTATTTCTGCATGTGGTCATTCTGGCTTTGAAGAAGAAGAAGGTAGTGCTGGATTTATAATTCACATTTATAACACAACAGACAAAGAATATTCAGGATTTGTTTTATATATTGGAGATGAATTAAATGGAAGATTTATAGAAAAAGATTCTTTGGTTGGTAAAAACGTTAAAATTTATAAAAAAGATGAAGGCCCATATTCATCAATTACCAATGGAGAACAAAGGACATATATAAGAAGTAATAGAGAATTTAGAGATTTAGAAGGTTTAAGCGAGTTTGGAAAATGGATTGGTAAATTTGGTACATTAGAAAGGCTTTATTTTAAAGTGAAGCTATCTGATGGCACAACTATTTTTTCAGAAAACCCAAAATTAAGAATTAATAGTAGCTCAGAAATTTCTTTAATTTTAAGAGATGGAGGAAATAAACTTCTTTATTAGTAAAGGTTTAATGAAATTGAAAAAAATAGTTATTAATAAATAAAGCTAATTTAGTAAAACGCACATTTGCCAACACGGTATATAAAAAATAGCAGTAAAGTGCAAACTACAAAGTTTGTGCTTTTCTACTATTTTTGTTTTACAAACTGAAAGTAATAGCATTTTTATTCTGCTACTTTCCATATACCAACTCGTTGTCATTAATCCAAAAATAAATTCGAAAGTTTCCATATAATTCAACTTTTTAATTACCTTTGTAAAAAGGACTAAATAAAAAAATTGAATGAAACTAAAATTTGAAGTAATTTTTCTTGAACAAGCTATTGAATTTATGTCAAAAATAGACATAAAAGCTAAAAAGAAAATCTACTATAATTTAGATAAAGCGAAACTTGAAAATGACCCAAAACTGTTTAAAAAATTAACGGACGATATTTGGGAATTTAGAGCTCTATATCAAGGAATTCAATATAGACTTTTTGCGTTTTGGGATAAAACTGATAAATCCGAAACACTTGTTTTATCAACACACGGAATGATTAAAAAAGTGAGCAAAGTTCCTAAAGCACAAATTGAAAAAGCATTGAAAATTAGAACTGAATATTTTGATAAATAAACTTTAAATTATGGCAACGAAAAATAAAAAAATGAAAATGATGACACTTGACGAAATGAAGGACAATGACATCGGAAAAGTTGGAACTCCAGAAAGAGACAAATATGAATTTGACTTGAAAATGGAAGTACTTGGAGATATGATAAAATCTGTCCGAAAAAAACGAAAATTAACTCAAGAACAACTCGGGGAATTAATTGGAGTTCAAAAATCGCAAATTTCCAAATTAGAGCGGAATACAAAAAATGTGACAATTGAAACTATTTTGAAAGTATTCGGAGCATTAAAAGCAAACGTTCGATTTAGTGTCGAAATGAATGAATTTAAATTTAATGTAGCTTAAAGTTAGAGCACTAATAGCAACACCGTACAAAATTAATTGCTTTGTTTTGGTTTATTTAGGAAAGTCCTCGCGGACTTTTTATTCAGTTATTATTTATTAACTTTAGTGCTTAACCACAGCAACTAATCTTGTACAAACACGTTGCCATTCATTGTCAAGCAAGTTTGCGGAAACCAATCAAAATGGAAAAATCAGCCATCTATAAGGTAAAAAAAATTGTGTTGTTAAAATTGGGAGAAATTGAAAATTGTGGAACACTTTTTCGCTAATCAGAATTTTGGAATTCTGCCAGGTTTGCGAAAAGTAAAATCGGAATTTAATGTTGCAAAAATTCTGAAATGTATACCAAAATTATAGAATTTTCAAAGTTTATGGAATTTATGACAATGCGGAATTTGTACTCGTGCGAAAATCCTACTGGAATTCAAAAAGTACGAAATTAAATATCTTTGCACACTTTTAAGTTTTCGGAAAAAATATAGAATACCTTAACTCCGCAGGTCTCAATTCAAAAGAAACGGAAAGTCCTGTAAAAATAGTAGTTACAAGACTTTTCCATCTCAATAATTTTCACCAACTTGGGTGAAAACCCTGACAGGTGAAAATTACAACAACTACAGAAAATATTAGTGCTTACGGCGGATTAAATTTTATATC
>NZ_VORR01000094.1 GCF_007997085.1 Polaribacter sp. IC066 | reverse complement strand
TTCACAAGTATAGTAATGATTAAATTTATTAATAAAATTATAAATATCCACTTTTTAGTTTTTAAGTTAATATCTAATAATTTATCTTTTTTTACTTGCCTTTCATTTTGTTTTTTAGATAACTCAATATCACTTTCCTTGTCTTTTTCTAACCTTTCGTAATAACTATTAAACCCTCCTTTATTTTTAAATTTAATATGGTCATTTCCTTATCTGTCATTTTATATTACCTCTTAATGTATGCCAACGTTTTTGTATAAAAATAGTAAGGGATTTGATTGTAACTTACTATTTAGTTGTGCGATTGATTTTTATTAATATGCCTTTACTTTAGGTTGGCAATTGAACCCCTTATTGTTTTTATACGGTGTTGGCAAACGTTTTTCTTACTCTCTGCTTTTCCGATGTTTAACTATTTTTAAATTCCATCTTTATTTTACTAATTTAGCTAAAAAATTCAAGTTATGGTGTTGAAAATTAAATTATTCTTTTTACGACTTTATTATATAATTAGGAAACCTATTTTAAATTACTACTTTAAGAAAACTCAATCAAAAAATCCTCAATTAAATAAGTATGATCAAATACTCAACACTTTAAAAAATAAGCCTAAAACAGATATTCAGAAACTTCACGTAGAAATTAATGGGAAAAAATATAAAAGGGATTCTAAAGAGTTTTTATTAGGTAGATATGCCACAGTTAAAATAAACCCCAATTACTATTCTCTTGAATACTTAATTTCGTCTTGTGACTATTTAATTGAAGAGAATTATATTGAAAACTTTGACAATTTTTTGACAATTAAACCAAAAGGCAATTCTTTCATAGAGAATAAAGGGGGTTTTGTAAAAGAGCTTTCGAATGAAAGATGGGAATTTCTTTTTAAAAGATTAATACAAATCTCAAAGATTACAGGTATCTCTCTTTTTGTTATTTTTTCTTCTATCATTTCTTATTTCGGAATTGAGCCTTTTAAGTTCATCTTCAAGAAAGTTTGTTCTTTTCTCCAAACTATTACGTAAATAAGACTCTCCAATTAAACATACCCAAATAAAAAATAAACTTATAACAAAAAATAAACTTACAACGAATAATGAACTAATCTCTAAATCTTCTTCAATCATACTGCTCTAATTTTACGGCTTTATTGTCGGATTCAACCATCATTTTTTCAAGTTCTTCGTAAGTTGGTTTTTCTTTCATACTTCTATATTTCTTTAAGTGATTCTTCTTTAGCTTCGACAGTACTTCCCAAACTAGATTTTAATAATTCTGTTTTTTCTAGAAATTCTTTTTCTGTTAAAATATTTTGGTCTTTTAATTTTTTAAGAGTTTTATATTCTTTGGTCTGCTCAAAAAATATTGTTTGTTTTTTATCCCTAATTTGTTTTGATTTTAACACATACTCACTCTCTGTTAGTAACCCTTTATTCCTCAAACTTCGGAGTTCATCTATTTGGTTATCAAATTTGTAAAGATTAAAACCTTCTGTTTTATCATTCTCTTTGTTCCATAATAGTAAAATAGCACCTAAAATCCATTGAGCAGGAGGAAACAGGAATAGAAGATACAATATTATTTTTTGACTTTTCGTATAGTATTCTGTGTTTATGACAAATACTGTTGATGTAAATGTCAGCGCAACAAGAATCCCAATTCCAATGTTATTTTCCATATTTAATTTTTCGGTTAATTTACTGATTTTTATTATATTTACTGAAATTAATAATTATGAAAGATAAAGAAAATTATTTAAACTTATTATTCGATGCTTTTTATTTAACCTACTTTAAACAGGATTTGGAGGAATGTATTGTCCTGATATAGGTTGACCTTTTTTTAGGTTACTTTATACCGTTCAAACTATTTTTTTAGCCGATTAGAAGGCAAAAAATATTTTGAACTACTTTTGGTTTTAAATTTTTAGTTCAGTCAAATTTACATTATTTTTTCTATATGATTTATACTTAATATTTGGGTTATTGTGAACTTCTTCGGGTTTTTTAAGATCTAATGAAAAATGCGTTCTTAAATTATTGTAAATATACACAGCTTGTTTTGTTGTTTTTTGAGCGACATCGGTATTTTTAAGACAGTTTCTAAGCCCATATTCGTATTTCAAAGTTCTATTGATTCTCTCAGCAATAGCATTTTCATAAGGGTCATATTGTTCAGTCATACTCATTATAATTCCATTTTTTTCAGCAAACTGAGTGTATTCAGTACAACAATATTGCATTCCTCTATCAGAATGATGAATCAGTTTTTTAGAGGGGTATTTTCTGTTCTTTAGAGCCATTTTTAGAGCGTCTATACATAATGATACCCTCATATTATCATCTAATTTATATCCCATAATTTTCTTAGAATATGCATCTGTTACAATTGCTAAATAGTTGTGTCCTTTTTCTGTTTTAATATATGTAATGTCAGTTACCCAAAGTTGTTCAGGTCTGTTAGGTACTTTGTTTTGAATCAGGTTTTTATATTTTTTAAAATGATGATTGGAGTTTGTGGTAGTTACATAATTTTTGAGTTTAGGGACACGTAAATTATGAAGTCTTAATACATCAAAAAACTTGTCTCTACCTATATCAATTTCTTGTTCTATCAACTGATTTTTAAGTTCTTTGTAGAGTTTTTTTCCACCAGTTCTAGCGCCTACTTTCTTACGATATTCTTTGACCATTATAATTATTTTATCGTCGTTTATTGCTTTAATTTCTTTTGCTTTTTCTCTTTTGTAAAAGGCTTGTTTACTAACCCCAAAACATTCATAGAACCACTTTCTTTTAAACGGTTTTTCTTCTTTAGCTCTATCTCTTTTGCTAATGTTTTGGGTAAAGACTTTTTTGCCATATCAACTCCTGTAATAAGTTCCATATCAGCAATAATATCCTGTTGAAATTCTTTGACAAACTCAAGTTCTTCAATTCGCTCCTTTAATTTTTTAATTTCATTGTTTTTACTCATACCAGTATTTTGAAGAGCTAAAGTACTATATTTTTTGAGCCAGTAGTTTATAGTTGTTCTAGGAACATCATATTTTTTGGAAGCAAAATTGGTTGAAATTTGGCCATTTTTAATTTGGTCAACGACAGATAATTTGAGTTCGAGTGTTACTTTTTGGTACGATTTTTTTCGCCAGTGTTCATTTTGTGTTTTCATAAGTGACTATAATTAAATGATTAATTTTTAGTCAACCTATTTCAGGACGCTTCATTTCCCTTATAGTTGCCAACGTTTTTGTATAAGGTTAGTTGCGTGTTTTAAGCAGTGAATTTAGTAAATAAAACACGAACCAAGAAAGTCCGTTTGGACTTTCGTAAATAAGCTAAAAGCCAGCAATTAATTTTATACGGTGTTACCCAACGTTTTTATTTCGCAACTTATTGTTTTTCTGACGTTTATATTCGTAAATTTTATATCGTATTTTCCCTAAAAAATTATTCCATTCGTGACGAATTCCACCCAATTCCCAATTCACATCAAATTTTTCTTTGTCATTTTTCCGATAATGTGGAAGTCCGATTTTACAATGTAACATTGGATTATTATCTTTTACAGTTTCGTAAAAATCAGATTCAAGTGATGATTTCGGATAGTACTGAATTTCAATTATTGTACTCTCATTTTTGCTTTTATATACGTACAAGTTTATATCGTACAGATTTTCATAAATGTCTTTTAATTCAGCCGTTATCTGCTCAAGCGATTCAGGTTTTTTCTTTTCGTTTTCCTTTTTACGTTTGACTCGTTTGTCAAAAAAAATCTGCTCGTCATTTATTATTTCCGAAATTATGTAACTCGTATTGCTCGAAATTTTATTCCAACAAGAATTTCTCACCATTTCTAATAGGGAAGAAGTTGCGTCTTTTAATTCCTGTTCGAGATTTTCTTTTTTCAAATTGTTTGTTTATTTGTTAGCAATCGAATTCTGCATAATGAATTAATCTCTTACATTTTGATTCCACAGATTCGTTTTTTTCCAAGTCTTCAATAATTTCATTTATTAGAAAAACTTCCAAAAAATAATCAAAACCTTTTTCAGTTACTTCAAGATCTTTCGATTTCATTTCTTCATCTTCTTCTAATATTTTAAGTACTGTAATTTTTGATTCGAAAGTAAACTGTCCATTAATCCTTTTTAGATAAAGAATAGATTGTTCATCAATTTTTTCAATGGTTTTTATAAATTCTATTAAGTTCATTTAATGTTGGGTAACGTGTTTGTGTATTGAAAGTTGCGATTTTTGTGTGCGAGGATTTTCCAACGGAAAATCATTAGTACGCAAAAATGCAACTAGCTTTTAGTTAAGCAGTAATTTAGCAATTTTTTATACACGGTGTTGGCAACAGTACTTTATTTTTAATTAATACTTTCCAAATATTTCTTTTTTGTCCAAGTGCCACTTAATAAGTTCGTGAACCCAACTATTTTTTCTTTTAAACTATTATTTTCCTCATCTTTAATAGCGAATCTTAAATCAGCGAAGTCCCATTCTAAATGTTTTTTGCGTTCATCAGTTTCCATTGAGTTTAATATAGTTGATATGTTATTTTCTAGTAAATCAGTTTTTTGTATGTTGTAGTTATATAATCCATCTAGATATATAGTTATAGGGTTTTCTGAATCTAACCCTAATTCATTTTCGTTTGAACTCCTAAACTCCTTAAATTCTTCATTATGTTTAATTATAAGAAGTAATTCTGCTAAATCGAATAAAGAAGTTGTGTTTTTAGGTTCAATTTTGAGTATTTCTCGATGTAATTTAATTGATTCCTTGTATTTCCGTAATCTATAAAAGATAAATGCTTTAGAATGCTTTAAATCAGTGTTTTTTGAGTCTATCTCTAATCCAACTGTAATGTATTCTAATGCTTGTAAATATTGTCTTTTACTAATTAAATCATCTGTTTTTTCTCGAATATCAAGAATTTTAAGTTTTAAATCCTGTTCTTGATTTATAGAATCAATAGCCTCTATCTTTTTATCTAGTGTATTTTGTTTACCAATTAGATTATTGTAGTCATTTTCAAACTCTGTCTTTAGTGTTCTTAAATCATTCAGTTCCGTTTCATAGTTCTTTTTAAGATTCCAAATACTTCTAATACCTAAAAACCCTAAAACTGTAAAAACACCTAAAATTAGAGTAATTATTGATTGAATTCTTTCATAGTTAGTAGAATAAGTTTCTTTGAGTAAATCTTTTTCAATTTTGTAATTCAATTGATTTTGTCTTACTTGAGAAATTTTATTTTCTAACTCAATTTGCTTTGATTGCAGTTTAGTAAGAGAAAGCGAATCCTTTTGTGCATTAACATTAATTGTAAATATTGTTATTAAAAATAATATAAATGCTTTTTTCATAGGTTTGTTTGGTATTGTTGCCAACGTAATTGTACAAGATTTGTTGCTGTGGTTAAGCAATAAAGTTACTAAATAAAACACAAACCAAGAGAGCCCACGAGGACTTTCGTAAGTAAACCAAGACAAAGCAATTAATTTTGTACGG
>NZ_VORR01000093.1 GCF_007997085.1 Polaribacter sp. IC066 | reverse complement strand
TTAGAGAAAAGGTAATCGAATTCTTAGAAAGTCACTCTTGGAAAAATGAGGAATTCAAAAATATCCTAACAGATAATTTTCAAATTATTAAACCTAATTTTTCGGGATCCTATTTGTAATGAGTATATTTGAGTGACGTGTAAACTACAAAAAGAACAGTTTATAGTACAATTTTATTCATAATTAAAATATCTAACTCAAATCTACACCCAACAATTTATGTGTAATAGTTGGTGTTTTACGCAGTTAACTAGAACTAAAATATTTTTAGTGGATACTTGTGTATTAAGTTATTCAAATTTATCCTCTAAAATTATTGCACAAAAAAACGAGTCAATTAAAAATTAACTCGTTTTACCAAACTTCATAAAAAACTACATAAAACCTTTATCTATTTGCTCTAATTTCACGACAAATTAAATCTAAATCAAAGTTTTTATATAAATCTATCATTTCTACTTCCGTTAACGGTGGCGTTTCTTTCCATCCATTATACCAAAAACCGAATTGATATTTAATACCAGCCTCAAGACAAGGAGTTTTACCATTTAATTGAGAGTTTATAACTCTATCAAAATAACTATACCATCTTCTACCCTCTGGTTTGTAATAAACATAGGTGTTATTTAAACGATAGGTAGCGTCTGGGCAATCTACAGTTAAATCCATATTTCTTTGGGCAAAACAATCTGTATTGCTAATATCGGTTGTTTGTCCGTCTAACTCACATTTACTGACCTCCTTATTGTAAACAACTTTAAAACGTCTTTCATCATAACTATAATTATATATTTTTAGTACCATATCATCTTCAAGTAGAGCTAAAGCTCTATTGCTCCACCTTCTAGAACTTCTGTTGGTTACTTCATAAACTCCGTCAAAATACATGTACCCGTATCTAATAGGTCTGTTAGGATTGTATTTATTTGCTACACTATAAAAGTAAAAAGATCTACGACCTGTGTTGTTAAATTTAACAGAATTGATAGTACTATTTGCAGAACAATTAGCAGAAGGAAATACCTCAAAACCATAAGAGTAAATACCAGGTCCGGGAGCAGTAAATTGAGCTCTAAACCAGCCTCTATAGGATACTAAAGGAACATCAACTAATTTTACATTAGAACCATTTACGTTTCTATATACGGCAATTATATCTCCCGCTTTAACTTGTTGATTTGTATTTGGATTAACTAAACCTCTCCAAGCCCAAGCATTAATTCTAGTGGGTCTAGAGGTTCCCCAAACTTTTTTTCCGTTTACATAATAGTAAAGACATAATTGTGAAGCAATTGGCACTAAATACCCTTGATTTATTTTTGTTTTATTTGAAGAAGATTTATTAGAAGCATCAGCACCAATCTCCATACTTCCAGGAAATTCGTTAAACCCAGCAGGAAGAGATTCTGGATTCTCTGTTGAAACTGTTAATGCGTCTAAATCAGGCGTTGTAGGATCAAAAGTTTGAAAGTCTGCTGTTATTTCAGTTCCAGTTAATACAAGACCATCTTCATCGTAAAACTCGGTATCTGCAGGAATTACAAAATCAATTGTTTCTTCTGCATTTGTGCTAGAAGAAGTTTCTACTGTAATATCTGTAGTTGTTTTATTACCCGTTAAAACTTCTGAAGCCGATTTAAAAACTATCGATTTAGGCAGATTTTCTTCTTCTAATAGGCCCACTTGCTCTTCTCGAATATCTGAACCATCGAAACTAATAGTTCTTTGTGCAGTTAAATAACCTACTGCGCTAAAATTTGCAGTAACATTTAAAGGGTTATCTGCAGATAAAACATAATTTCTGTTCACCCCAACAGTAATTAAACCATTTTCTATTTTAAAATCACTAGTTCCACTAGCGGTAAATATTTGATCTGCATCTGGCCCAGAAAAACTAATCGAAACACTTTCTGGAATGTTTGTACCATCTTTAGAATTAAAGATATTTAAATTTATATAACTTTGTACGGGCTCTGCGGCCACTGTTATCACAAAATCATCTTGTATTGTACTTAATTTACCAAACTCACAAGAAGTCAGCATGATTGATATGGCTATAAATGTTATTATTTTTTTCATGTCTTTTTTATTTAAAATGAATATGATACTCGTAAGGTAGCATAAGGTATAAATTTAAAGCTTTCAAAGCTTTCATTTAGCAACGCCTCTTGGTTTTTAGACTGCTCTATAATACCTGTTGCATCTAGTGTAATGTTTGGAGAACTTGAAAAGTAAGTCCCTAAATCGGCAGCAAAACCCCATCTTTTATTAGGTACAGCTCTACCAAAACCTAAACCCAAATAAGGCGCTACGCTAAACCAATTTACATCGATATCTAGACTACCAGAATCATCGGTATTAAACTCTACCTCACCAAAAACAATATTGTCTTTAAAGGTGGTTTTTACATTAGTGTTACTTGACGCGAAAAAACCGACTCCACCTACAAGTTTAAATGCATTAGAAAAAGGGTGGTAACTTATTTTCATTTCAAAATTTTTAAAATCTAATTCCGTGTCTACTAATAAATTTTCTCCACTAATTTCTTGTTCGATATTGTTTATCGAAAAAACTAGCGCATTAAAACCTGCAGTTACATAAAGTTTATTGGGTTTCCATACTCTAGAATAATCAATCCCTAAGCCAGTACCTAAAGAAAATCCTATCGCATTTTTTCTTTTTATACTCATTTCAGATACTTCTTCGATTGTTTCTTCTTCTGTCTCCTCAATTGTTTCTTGAGAATATATACTTCCATAGAAGAATAAACTCATTACTGTTGCAATAAATAGTTTTTTCATAATTTTAGTTTTAGTTGGTCGCTTTTTTTTGAATTCATAGTAATTTAATTTTGGTTTGGCCTTAATTTTTGTTTGAATGAGTTTGAATTAGTTTAATTTTATTTGGTTTTATTTGGTAAAAATAGTTTTAGCGTCGTGCTTATACAATACCTATATATAGGTGTTTTTAACATAAATATTTTTAAGCCTTCAGCGAAAGAAAGCATTATTCTGAATTTTTCATTGATTCTATGATCAATCAAAATATATAATTAAAAAAATGTTTTAAGATAAATTTAAAGATCATTTCCTTGTAAAGACAAGTAAATGGTACTTTGCGTTTGTTAAATGGCGTAGGAATTGGGCATTTTAAACACTAAATTTGATAAAATTCACCTAAACTAGAAAAGATATATCACATTACAATGGACACCTATACTTTCTATTTAGTTTAATTTTAATTAAAATAACTTAAAAAAAACGACAAACGCAAAAAACACAGCTCAAAAATCAAACAATTAAAGGCATATTTGAATAAATCTAGATTTTGATTAGATTTATTATCAATTCCACAATAGTTTTTTTAAAAGTTTATAACTTTGCGACATGCATAAAAACTATTCTTTAGAAAACCTTTCTGAAATTGCTGTTGAAATTATTTCTTCAGCAAAAAATAAAACTATTTTGTTTTATGGAGAAATGGGCGTTGGTAAAACAACACTTATTAAAGAAATTTGCAAAAAATTAGGCGTTTTAGATACCATCTCCTCTCCTACTTTTTCATTGGTAAATGAATATCAAACTTCAAAAAATGAAACCGTCTTTCATTTTGATTTTTATCGAATTACAAATGAAGAAGAAGCTTTAGATATGGGTATCGAAGAATATTTTGATAATAATGATTGGTGTTTGATAGAATGGCCAGAAAACATAGAAAATTTATTACCTTTAAACGCTGTTGCAATTCACCTTACAATTATAGGGGATGACCAGCGTAATATCCAAATAAAATAAAACTTTGTTTATGAGTCAATTTTCTCCTTTTAGTAAAGAAGAGTTATTACCGCAGACTGAAATGCTAGAAATTAAAAAGAGAAAAGGAGAACTTTTTATCGGTCTTCCTAAAGAAACGTATCTTGGGGAAAAACGCGTTTGCTTAACCCCAGATGCTGTTACAGCACTTTCTGCTCACGGGCATAGAGTGGTTATAGAAACTGGGGCTGGTAAAGGTGCTAATTTTACTGATAAAGAATATTCTGATGCAGGCGCAAAGATTTCTTACGATTCTGAAGAAGCTTTTAAATGCAATATTGTTCTAAAGGTTGCACCACCGTCAGAAAAAGAAATTAATTATATAAATCCGCAAACCACTTTAATTTCTTCTCTTCAATTAAAGACACAATCTAAAAAATATTTTGAGTGTTTGGCTAAAAAAAGAATTACAGCAGTTGCTTTTGATTATATAAAAGATGAACACAATACCTATCCCGTTGTAAAATCTTTAAGTGAAATTGCAGGAACCGCTTCTATTTTAATTGCTGGTGAATTAATGAGTGGCGTAAATAAAGGAAACGGATTGTTGTTCGGTAACATTGGCGGTGTACCACCAACAAGTGTTGTTATTTTTGGGGCGGGTACTGTTGGCGAATATGCCGCAAGAACTGCACTAGGATTAGGAGCTAGAGTAAAAGTTTTTGATAATTCTATTTCTAAATTACGAAATTTACAACGCTATTTGCCAGCGCCAATTTACACTTCTACCTTGCAACCAAAATCAATAGCAAAAGCATTAATGCGCTGCGATGTTGCTATTGGCGCTATTAGAGGCAAAAACAGATCGCCAATTGTGGCTACAGAAACCATGATAGAACAAATGAAAGAAGGCGCTATTATTGTAGATGTTAGTATTGATAGAGGTGGTTGTTTTGAAACCTCTAACGTTACTTCTCATAACTCACCAACCTTTGTTAAACACGGCGTAATCCATTATTGTGTGCCCAATATTCCGTCTCGATATGCAAGAACGGCTTCTGTTTCTATCAGTAATATTTTTACACCCTATTTGTTAGATATTGCCGAAGAGGGTGGCTTTGAAAATGCAGCTCGTTTTGATAAAAGCCTGCGAAATGGTATGTATTTTTATCGGGGAATTTTAACGAATAGAACCGTTGCCGATTGGTTTGATTTGCCTTTTAGAGATATTAATTTACTGATATTGTAGTGTAAACATAATTTTAAAAAAAAGCACCAGCTGTCTTTAAAACCAATTTGGGCTATTTTTTTTTGTATAAAAATCAGCCAAAGCTATGGTATTTGCCTAAACAAGCAAGAAATTTTACACCAATATACATATTATTTTTACTCAAAAAGGTCTTCTTTATTTAGATTCTTGATAGATAACTTTCTAACCGAAAGATAATAAATAAAATGTGCCATCAAAAAGATGACCCAAATTAATGCTGTAATATAAATAACATCTATACTTTCATATTTTGATTGAAATTTAGAAGCGAACCATACCATTGAAACAAGATTGTGTACTAGAAACGTTGCACAATGAAATCTAAATCAGATATCAAAAATTGGCAAATATTCATATTCTTTTTTGCCGAAGTAACTCCCGTTAAACCACATTAAAATTGCGTACACTATTGCGCATGCAATAACGGCTATCATCATTTTATGCGCTATTGAAGCACTTAATCCAACTCTAAATATAATTGCGAGTACTAAAGTTGTGAGCGTATATTTTATTAAATTGGTTGTAAGTATCGATTTCATATTTATTTTTTTAAAAGATTATTTATTTCAGGAGAAAAAAACAAATTTATATTTCTTTCGTAACTATTCAGCCATTTCCGGTAGGAACGGATTTTTGCTAAAAGCAAGCTGAATATTTTCTAGTACTTTTTGTTTATTTTTTTTGAGCGTTGTAATATATCCTCTAATTCTAGCAAAATATTGTGC
>NZ_VORR01000092.1:2500-5907 GCF_007997085.1 Polaribacter sp. IC066 | reverse complement strand
AAATAAAGGCATTGTTTTCAAAAAAACATTTCTGTGATAAAGAGCCTATTTTGAATGCTTTAAGAATTAAACACAAAAAACTTCAAAAAAGATAGTTTATAAAGTAAAAAGTAGTTGTATGTTTGCACCCGCTAACGGAAATATGTTAGTGAAGTTCATTGAGATTTCGGTTAGTGGCATTGATTTAATTAGTGTTTATTATTAGGGGTTTATTATTAAAATTCTTAAAAAATAAATAACATTTTATTAGGTTGATATTAAAAACTTGTAGTATGTTTGCAGTCCCAAAACATCGGGTAGTAAGTTCAGGTTTTAGGGGTTTAAAAAAACATTAAAATTTTATCATTTATTTGCTTGTCAATTAAAAAATAAGTTTTAAGTTTGCACCCGCTAACAGAGATAGTGAAAACGTTCAGAGAGGTTTTGGAATGATAATTTAAAAAGGTCAGTTAGTTCGAGTCTAACATTTCTACAAATTAAGGATTATAGAGATCATTTCACGATGAGATTGCGATACTTAAAAGTTCATTGAAAATATTGAAATTGACAGCGTAAACAAAGAGTAGAATAACCATAACTTTTAATTAAGTTAAATTCTTTTGAAACTTATTCATTAATATTATTTACAATATACAATGAAGAGTTTGATCCTGGCTCAGGATGAACGCTAGCGGCAGGCTTAACACATGCAAGTCGAGGGGTAACAGGGAGCTTGCTCCGCTGACGACCGGCGCACGGGTGCGTAACGCGTATAGAACCTACCTTTTACAGGGGGATAGCCTTTAGAAATGAAGATTAATATCCCATAGTATTGCGAGATGGCATCATTTTGTAATTAAAGATTTATCGGTAAAAGATGGCTATGCGTCCTATTAGTTAGTTGGTAAGGTAACGGCTTACCAAGACATCGATAGGTAGGGGTCCTGAGAGGGAGATCCCCCACACTGGTACTGAGACACGGACCAGACTCCTACGGGAGGCAGCAGTGAGGAATATTGGGCAATGGAGGAGACTCTGACCCAGCCATGCCGCGTGCAGGAAGACTGCCCTATGGGTTGTAAACTGCTTTTATACAGGAAGAAACCGTGGTATGTATACCACCTTGACGGTACTGTAAGAATAAGGACCGGCTAACTCCGTGCCAGCAGCCGCGGTAATACGGAGGGTCCAAGCGTTATCCGGAATCATTGGGTTTAAAGGGTCCGCAGGCGGTCAATTAAGTCAGAGGTGAAATACCGTCGCTCAACGACGGAACTGCCTTTGATACTGGTTGACTTGAGTCATATGGAAGTAGATAGAATGTGTAGTGTAGCGGTGAAATGCATAGATATTACACAGAATACCGATTGCGAAGGCAGTCTACTACGTATGTACTGACGCTGAGGGACGAAAGCGTGGGGAGCGAACAGGATTAGATACCCTGGTAGTCCACGCCGTAAACGATGGATACTAGTTGTTGGGCATTAGCTCAGTGACTAAGCGAAAGTGATAAGTATCCCACCTGGGGAGTACGGTCGCAAGACTGAAACTCAAAGGAATTGACGGGGGCCCGCACAAGCGGTGGAGCATGTGGTTTAATTCGATGATACGCGAGGAACCTTACCAGGGCTTAAATGTAGTCTGACAGCTTTAGAGATAGAGTTTTCTTCGGACAGATTACAAGGTGCTGCATGGTTGTCGTCAGCTCGTGCCGTGAGGTGTCAGGTTAAGTCCTATAACGAGCGCAACCCCTGTCGTTAGTTGCCAGCATGTTATGATGGGGACTCTAACGAGACTGCCGGTGCAAACCGCGAGGAAGGTGGGGATGACGTCAAATCATCACGGCCCTTACGTCCTGGGCCACACACGTGCTACAATGGTATGGACAATGAGCAGCCATCTGGCAACAGAGAGCGAATCTATAAACCATATCACAGTTCGGATCGGAGTCTGCAACTCGACTCCGTGAAGCTGGAATCGCTAGTAATCGGATATCAGCCATGATCCGGTGAATACGTTCCCGGGCCTTGTACACACCGCCCGTCAAGCCATGGAAGCTGGGAGTGCCTGAAGTCGGTCACCGCAAGGAGCCGCCTAGGGTAAAACTGGTAACTAGGGCTAAGTCGTAACAAGGTAGCCGTACCGGAAGGTGCGGCTGGAACACCTCCTTTCTAGAGAAAGATGGTGAGTTACAAAAGGAAATTTTACTCTTTGCTGTTAATTTTAAAAAACAAGTATATTTAAGCTATTATAGTCTCGTAGCTCAGCTGGTTAGAGCGCTACACTGATAATGTAGAGGTCGGCAGTTCGAGTCTGCCCGGGACTACAAAGGTTAGATATATTAAGGAAATTCTGGAAGTTAGAGGATTCAACATTCATAATTCTGAATTGATAATTCTGAATTTCATAATGGGGGATTAGCTCAGCTGGCTAGAGCGCTTGCCTTGCACGCAAGAGGTCATCGGTTCGACTCCGATATTCTCCACCAGGCAATGCTTTGAGATAATTTATTATTTTTTGGGTATTGAAGAATCAAAGTTGGTATTAATTTATCATTTAGGATTCGCCACAGTTCATTGACATATTGGTAAAATGATATCGTAAGAATCAAATAGATAGAGATGTTTAGAATAGCAATATTCTAGGCACATAAATAATTTTTTTATTAAGAATAAAAGAGTTCATTGTAGCAGCAATGCTACAGCAAAAAGTACAATAAGTTAAGTAAGGGCGTATGGCGGATGCCTAGGCTCTCAGAGACGACGAAGGACGTGATAAGCTGCGAAAAGCTACGGTGAGGGGCACATACCTTTTGACCCGTAGATATCCGAATGGGGCAACCCGTCCACATGAAGTGTGGTCACCTAGCAATAGGGGTAAACCCGGTGAACTGAAACATCTAAGTAACCGGAGGAAGAGAAAACAATAGTGATTCCGTTAGTAGTGGCGAGCGAACGCGGATTAGCCCAAACCAATATTGTTACGGCAATATTGGGGTTGTAGGACCACGAGATTAGAAGCTTAGTGAATTAGAATTGTTTGGAAAGACAAACCATAGAGGGTGATAGTCCCGTAAAAGTAAGCGAAGTTAATATAGTGGTATCCTGAGTAGTGCGGGACACGAGTAATCCTGTATGAATCCACCGGGACCATCCGGTAAGGCTAAATACTCCTGAGAGACCGATAGTGAACTAGTACCGTGAGGGAAAGGTGAAAAGAACCCTAAGTAAGGGAGTGAAATAGATCCTGAAACCGTACGCCTACAAGCGGTCGGAGCCACGCCTCGGCGTGGTGACGGCGTGCCTTTTGCATAATGAGCCTACGAGTTACTGTTTCTAGCAAGGTTAAATGTTTCAGACATGGAGCCGTAGCGAAAGCGAGTCTGAATAGGGCGCTTTAGTTAGTAGTAGTAGACGCGAAACCGAGTG
>NZ_VORR01000091.1 GCF_007997085.1 Polaribacter sp. IC066 | reverse complement strand
ATTAGCGAGAGAGTGTTCCACGTTCCGCATTTTTTTCTCCGATTTTGGGGTTCAAACTTTAAAGCAAAATGTTTTTTTAAATGACTTTAGCTTCTAATTTAGAAAATCAGCCAGTTTTTGCTAACGTCTTTGTGTTATGGAAAGTTGCGTTTTTGTGTGCGAGGATTTTCCAACGGAAAATTTGAAGTACGCAAAAATGCAACTGCCTTTGGTAAAGCACTAATTTAGCAATTTTCTATACACGGTGTTAGCAAATGCGGTTTTATATTTCCATTCTTATTTTCCGAATTCACTATTTTTCCATTTTTGGAATATTTTGAATGTAATAATTTCGTAAAGATTTTAATCGATAGAATTCCCCGACGCTCTGCGTCGGTGGTCAAGAGGAAAGTTTGAAAACCTGGGTTTTCATCAAACTAAAAATAAGGTTTTTTTCAGCTTGATACCTCGATGGCTCTGCCTCGAGGTTGTTCATTTCCGCAATTTTGGTTATAAGTTCCGTTTTTATGCAAGAGTAAAAATTCCGCATTTTGCTCGTTTTTAAATCTCGCTTAATTCCGCAATTAAGATTTTCAGAGTTTGAGTGTTTTTCACATTTTAGGAATTCATAACTTTGCTAAATTCCGCAATTTTGTAATTCCACCAAAAAGCTGAAATTCCAAAATTCTGATTAGCGAGAGAGTGTTCCACGTTCCGCATTTTTTTCTCCGATTTTGGGGTTCAAACTTTAAAGCAAAATGTTTTTTTAAATGACTTTAGCTTCTAATTTAGAAAATCAGCCAGTTTTTGCTAACGTCTCTGTATATGGCTCGTAGCGTGTAAATTAAACAATTAGTTTCGGATTGAGCACGAGCCGAATTTTTAAATTTTACTATTTATCTTTTTTATCTAAATCGTCAAATTTAAAAATTTGGCGGACTCGTAAATATGCCTTAACTTCTATTAAATAACTACCTAGCTATGAGATATATACGTTGTTAGTAGCCGTTTTTTCGCTCCAATTTTAAAACCTATATTCCAATTTCAAAAGTAAAAATCTTGGCAGTAGTCTATATTCCGTTGTAGAACTTCCAATATCGCTTATTGAGAAATTTCTAAATCTTTCAGTATTGAATAGGTTTTTTCCAGTAATACCTAAAGTCAGTTTGTTTTCAATTAACTTATATCTCGCATCAAAATCTAAAAAGTAATAGGTATTATCTGTTTGTAAATTTCCAAAATAATAGCGTTCTGATTGTAATTGAAAATCTAGCTTTTCATTAAACACTAAAGATAAATCTAAAAAACTAACGTTGTCAGTAAATGAATTATTTATAGTAGTTTCTATTTCCGTTGTACTCCATATTGTACCGATATGATAATTAAAAATACCACTAAAAGCAGAACGCAGTTCTAAACCGTAATTATAATTATTAGACTTTACCTGTCTTAAATTTGAATTGTTTACAATATTTTTAAATTCACTTTGAGTATAGCCTAAGTCTATTTTTAAATTTGAAGAAATAAATTTGAAATAATAGTCTAATTTAGAATTAACACTTATAAACTCACGGTCTTGGATTAGTATTTTTTCAGCTTGCGTGAAGTTTTGATTTAAAGTTGTGTTTGTTGAAAAGAAGTCGTGGTTTTTGCTGTATAATATAAATGTATTTGCAAAAAATCGGTCGCTCCAGTTCCCAAGTTGATAGTTGAAAACGAAACTTGAAGCATCTAATTGATTAAAATCTCCTGTTCCTTTGGCGAATGAGCGAAAACCTGTAAGCACAAAATCACTAAACACGTCTTGTGCTCTGGCATTTGTTGTGTTGTAAGAATAGGAAGATATTATTTTGTTGTTATCGTTAATCTTCCAATCTAAACCCAAGCTTGGATTTACAAAAAATGGACTTTGATTACTTATAATTCCATTGTTCTCTAGTTGATTAAATAGTTGATGGACGTTTAGCTTACCAACAATTCCAAAATCTTTAATTTTTAAACGGTATTTACCTTTAAGATATAAATCATTAACCTGATATGCTGTTTGGTTTTGGTAATCAGTTGGATTGTCTAAAACTAAATTATCTTGTAAAAGTGAAAACGTGGTTGATAATTTATCTTTTCTGTATTCATTACCAATTTGAAGTTCTAATAAATGACCATTTGTTTTACGGTCTAGTAAATGTGCATTAATTCCTGCAAATTGCATTTGATTTGTACTTTGTTGAGATACGTTATTTGCGCTATTAAAAGACGGAAATAAATCTTGATAAAAGAATTGATTTACAGAATAGTTTTGCGGTGTTTTTTCGTTGATATAACGTCCAGTTAGTAGAAAGACTTTTTTGTCTTTAAATCTATTTGTATAGCTTATTTTTTGGTCAAAAAGTGTGTTTTTATGTTGTAGATTTTCAATGGTTGAATTTCCATTAAAAATTAAATTGGAATTATCATTGAAGTCTCCGTTGTTATATTTTGTAGTAGCCTCTAGCATTTTGGTTTTAGAAATATTGTAAGTGAAATCTAGTTTGCCAAAAGCAACTCTATTTTTATTTCTTAGTTCAAGGTTTTGAGTATTAGTAAAATTTGTTCCATTAACATCTGTAACATCAATACTATTTCTAAAAAAGTCTGTTTCGTCCCAATTAAAAAAGCCTAAGGTTTTAATTTTTAATTTTTCAGTTGGGTTAAATATAGCGTTTAGCGATACTAATTCAGCGTTGTTAAAATTGGTTCTATTTTGCTTGAAATTAAGGTTGTCTGGCGATAAATTTAGTAGCGAATTTACGCTTTGATTATCTCCAATACTTGCTGGTTCGTTTCTTCTTGAAGGTCGAATTAGGTTTTCTATGTCTCCTGTTGCATCATAGCCAATTGAGTTAAGATTAGTTAAAAAGTAGTATTTATTTTTTTTACCAAAATTCATTAAATTACCTTTTAGCTGATAGAAATTATCGTTGCCAATACTAGTTTCAATATTACCAAACCAAATACGTTTAGAATTTTCGTCGAGTTTTAAATTTAAAGCTACTTTGTTACTTTCCTCAACACCTTTCAATAAAGGATTATTGGAATAATTTTGTAAAACTTCAACAGCTTCGATAGGGTATGCTGGCATATTTTTAGACAGAATTTTATATCCTTTTTCAAATAGGTCATCGCCATCTACCATTAATTTTTCAATTTCTTGATTACCAATTTTTATTGTACCGTCATCATTTATATTAATACCGGGAATTGTTTTTAAAAGTTCCTCAACAGTTTGCTCTGTACCATTTGTAAAAAATTTTGTTTTAAAGGAAATGGTATCCTGCTTTATAGACATAGGCAAATCCGCCTTAATTATAACTTCATCTAAATCCATTGGTTTATCAACTAAGATAACGTTGAATTTTAGTTCTTTTTGCTCTTTGCTTATATTTAATGAAATGGTTTTAGGTGCATAACCTAAAGAGGTAAATATTAATTTGAACGCTCCTGTATTCTTAGTTTCAAGTGAGAACTTGCCTCTATCATCTGTGTAGGCGAAAGCAACTATTGATTTTGATATGCTATCTTTCAAAATGACACTTACTGAGTATAAAGTACTAGAGCTATCTTTTACAATGCCTGATATTTTAGTTTGAGAAAAACTTATATTATAAAAAAACAGAATAATAATTAATATTAAACCATAGTTTAATCTTTTTTTGTTACTTCTTCCTCTTCCCATTCAAATTTTATTTCAAAACCTGTTCTAAAGTTTTTTTGATTCACAATCTTGGCTCCACGAGGAAGTTTAGTTAATAGTTTTTTATCCCAATCGTTATTGTTAAATTTTAAGTCGGCATACTCTTGTATTGTTATTACTTCTTGACTTTTTAAATCTAAATATATCGAGTTGAAATCATAGTTAGTTGATTTTACCTCTTGTAGTAACCAATTATATCTTCTTGTTTCATCATAAATTTCATAGATCAATCCAGGTAAACCTTGAAATTTCCAAGGTCCTGATTTTATAGCTATGGTTGGGGAATACCAAGCAATATAATTTCTTCCTCTAAAATAACAAGTAGCCTTGTACAGTATAGTTTCATTGATTGATTTCTGTTCTTTTGAAAGTACCCAATTAAAATTCGGAATTTTCTCTTTAACAAGTTTACTTTGTTTAAAAACGTCATTTCTAGTTATTAAAGTGTCTTTATTGTAGTCGTAATAATTATATTGGTTTTTACCTGAATTTAATTTAACCGTTGCATCAATGTTTTCATCATTTTCTACTTCATTATCTCTATTTTTAATTATTTCGGTATAATAAACTGTTTCTTTTTGATTCGCACTTATAACAAGGTATCCATTTTTTACTGTTGGTAATTCTGTATTATAAATTGCTTTATAAGTTATTAAAACATCTTTTTCTTGTGAAAACGCTATAATTGGAAACAAAAATAATATTACAAACTTCATATTGTGTTTTTTACGTTAATAAAAATGTAGGTTGCAAAAATAAATTTACAACCTACATAAAATTTTAAAGATTCTCAAGCGCCTCTCCAACTGCATCAGCTAAGCCATCACATTCAGCTTCAGAATCAACATTGTTAAATTGAAGTGTTCTTTCAGCTACTTTGTTACCATCAGAGTCATAGAAACCAATGGTTACATAACAAGTTCCAAAGAATTCAAAATTATTCAACACTTTTGAATTTTCACTATTGTCAACCAATTCTAATGAGTTGATAATTTTAACTGTTTCATCACTATTAATTGATGATAATTCATTTGCAGTATTAGCAAAAGCAAACGTTCCTACTAGCATAAAGGCTAGTGCAAAAAATACATTTTTCATAATTTTGTTATTTATGAAATTATCCAACTTTACAAAAGCTGGGGCGGAAAATATTCCCTTTGGGTAATCATTTTAAACCTAATACTCGTTTGTAATTGAAGCTTTATCTCTTTAAGCGAGTGACTTACGTTGTTCTAAATATAGAACTTTTTTGATTTTATCAACTTCTAATTTTAACGCAATATTTTTTTTCAAATGGCTACTAACGTGTTTGTGTAAGGAAAGTTGCGTGTTTCAAGTAATAAAGTTACTAAATAAATCACGAACCAAGAAAATCCGCGAGGATTTTCGTAAGTTGGCTAAAACCAGCAATTTTTTTTTACACGGTGTTAGCCAACGTTTTTTATTTCTTTCCGGACTTTCAATTCTTTTATTCGTTTTTTTATTGATTTTTCATCTCTTATAAATTCAGATTCTTCTGTGAGTGAATGATAGCAGGAAAATAAAAACCTTTTCCCGTTTTCTTGAAAAAATAAAATTCCATCGTCATAATCAACTTCTGTATTTTCAAAATTAGGGTTTTCAGAATTGAAAACATATTTATAATTCAAAACTTGTATTTTATCTATTTTTGATGAAGGAGCGAAAGATATTATTGAATTTAGATTCTGAAAAACATATTGGTCAAAATTATCTTTTAATTGTTTTTCCTCTTTTTTGATAGCGAATTCAATTTTATAAAAAT
Source organism: Polaribacter sp. IC066 (assembly GCF_007997085.1). Lineage (GTDB taxonomy): Bacteria > Bacteroidota > Bacteroidia > Flavobacteriales > Flavobacteriaceae > Polaribacter. Next base: position 652 of record NZ_VORR01000091.1, on the reverse strand, counting down.
CAATATCATTTTCCTCGAAAGGTTTAGTTCTGAATTTAAAGACTTTACTCGTGTTAATTCCTAACTTATTTCGTGACAAGAAATTCATATTAAAGTAACTTGAAGTCATTATATTTTCCTCTGTAGAAATAGAAAGGTTTGGAGCAAAAAGAATATAGACTTCTTTTCCGATTAATTCGGTTAGAACTTTTATTCTTTCTTCTGTTATATGGATTTGATGTGTTTTCAATGTTTGCTAACGTTTGTGTATAAAGAAAGTTGCGATTTTGTGTGCGAGGAATTTCCAACGGAAATTCAGTAGTACGCAAAAATGCAACGAACTTTGATAAAGCACTAATTTAGCAATTTTTTTTATACTTTGTTAGGCTCTTTTGCGAAACATAAGAGTAAACACATTTAGATTCCGTTTTCAACTTTTCAGCATTTGAGTAAATTCCTGCATTTTAACTTTAAAACACTTTTTGCAAAAAAAAAATCGACTACAAATTCTGCTTCCGAAATTCCGCAATTTTGATTTTGAGTGAACAGGGCAGAATCATACTTTTTTTGTGTTTAAATTATTTATTTAATTGATTTACAGTTGTTTAAGTTGTTAATTATTCGTATATTATGCTGATAATCAATAATTTAACTAAATGGAATCATCGAGTAA
>NZ_VORR01000090.1 GCF_007997085.1 Polaribacter sp. IC066 | reverse complement strand
ATCACACACTTATCAACCGATGTGCATAAACAACTGCTTTTTTTGAAATAGAATGACTAAAAATAAAAAATTGTGGATAAAATAAATCAAATTGTTAACAACCACTAAACATCCGCTGAATAGTTACATAAATACTATAAATGGATAAACCCAATTATGAAATTGTAATATTTTAAGCTTTGTAAAGACTAGTTTTTTATATGAATCAACATAAATTATTTTTTTAAAATTAATTTTAAAGTTAGAGCAAAGCTTTATTTTTTAGAAACGAATAAATAGTTAACGAATATTTTAAAATTGTAGGTCTAGTGACTTAAATTTCTCTCAAAACTTTTTTATTTGACTAGCACATTTTAAACAAGTTTAAAAAGTATGCATATTGAAAAATCTAATCTGCTTAATGAACGCTTACGCATACAGAAAAAAAATAAAGTTATTCCGATTTTTATGTAGCTGTTTTAATGCCTTTTAAGAAATCGGAGTAACATTTATCTAATATTGGCTGAACCGTGCTATATTTATCTAACTTTTATATTTTGATTGATTTGAAAACCAAAGTTAAATAACAGTCTTAAAAAAATTGATTGTTTTTGTTAAACCTTCTTCTAATTGTACGTTAGGAGACCAATCTAATTCTTTTTTAGCCAATGATATATCAGGTTGTCTTTGCATCGGGTCGTCTGATGGTAATGGCTTATAAATAATTTTAGATTTAGAGCCAGTAAGTTCTATTACTTTTTGGGCTAATTCTAGAATCGTAAATTCATGAGGATTGCCAACATTTACTGGGCCGGTAAAACCATCTCTAGAATTCATAAGTCTAATCATACCTTCCACTAAATCATCAACATACTGAAAACTACGCGTTTGGTTTCCTTCACCATAAACGGTGATATCATGATTTTGAAGTGCCTGCACAATAAAGTTAGAAACAACTCTACCGTCATTAGGATGCATATTAGGGCCGTAGGTATTAAAAATTCTTATAATTTTAATATCTACTTTATTTTGTTTGTGATAATTTACAAAAAGCGTTTCTGCAGATCTTTTTCCTTCATCATAACAAGCACGATCTCCAATTGGGTTTACATGACCCCAATAAGATTCGTTTTGAGGGTGCACTAAAGGATCTCCATACACCTCACTTGTAGAAGCTTGCAGTATTCTAGCACCAACTCGTTTTGCTAAACCCAACATATTAATAGCTCCCATAACAGATGTTTTCATCGTTTTTATGGGGTTATATTGATAATGAACTGGAGAAGCCGGACACGCTAAATTGTAGATTTGATCGGTTTCAATAAAGAAGGGCGATGTAACATCATGACGAATTAATTCAAAATAAGGATTGTCTAACAGGTGCAGAACGTTCTTTTTCTGCCCTGTAAAAAAATTATCTAAACAATAAACTTCATTTCCCTCGTTTAATAAACGCTCACATAAATGCGAACCAACAAAACCAGCGCCGCCGGTTACAAGAATCTTTTTTCTAATCATTATGGATTTAGTTTAAATTTAAAGATTCGTTATTTTCCGTATTATTAACACCAATACAAAAATATTCAAAACCATTTCTATTAATTTGTTCTCTATCAAAAATATTTCTACCATCAAAAATAACAGGGTTGACTAATAGTTTTTTTATGATTTTAAAACTCGGGAATTTAAATTCTGGCCATTCCGTTAATATTGCCATACAATCGGCATCAATTAAGGCTTCATATTGTTCATCACAATACGTAATAGTATCACCAAAATGATGTTTAGCTTCTTCTATTGCAACAGGGTCGTAGGCTTTTACATTTGCACCCGCTTTTAAAAGGCTGTCGATAATATATAAGGATGGTGCTTCTCGCATATCATCTGTTTGTGGCTTAAAGGAAAGGCCCCAAATACCAATCGTTTTACCTTTTAAATCTCCTTTAAAATAAGTGTTTATCTTATTAAATAATACAAGTTTTTGATACTTATTAACAGCTTCAACCGCCTTTAGTACTTGTAATTCATAATTATTTTCGCTTGCAGTCTTTATAAGAGCTTGTACATCTTTTGGAAAACATGAACCTCCGTAGCCTATTCCTGGATAAATAAATTTAGGTCCGATTCTAGAATCTGATCCAATACCTTTTCTTACTTTATTAATGTCGGCACCAACAATTTCACACAAATTAGCAATGTCATTTATAAAATTAATTTTGGTAGCAAGCATCGCGTTTGCTGCATATTTAGTCATTTCTGCAGAAATAATATCCATAAAAATAACAGGATGACCATTCATAGTAAAAGGGTTGTATAGACTTTTCATTAGGTCTTCTGCTCTTTGGCTATCTAAACCAACAACAATTCTGTCTGGTTTTAAAAAGTCATTAATGGCGGCTCCTTCTTTTAAAAATTCGGGGTTTGAGGCAACATCAAATTCTATAGCAACATTTCTTTTGTCTAATTCTTCTTGAAGTGCTTTTTTTACTTTTTTAGAGGTTCCTACGGGCACGGTGCTTTTAGTTACAACAAGCATATAGTCATTCATATGTTTTCCGCAATCTCTTGCAACAGCGAGTACATATTTTAGATCTGCACTGCCATCTTCATCTGGTGGCGTGCCAACCGAAATAAATAATACTTCAGAATCTTCTAGAGCTTCGGCTATATTAGTTGTAAAACTAAGACGCCCCTTTTTCATGTTTCTGGTAATCATGTCTTCTAAACCAGGTTCATAAATTGGGATAATTCCATTATTTAAATTTTCTATTTTCTTTTGATCTATATCCACACAAGCAACATTAATACCTACTTCAGAAAAACAAGCGCCAGTGACTAGACCAACATACCCGCTTCCAACAATCGTAACTTTCATACCTTTTAATTTTGGATTTTTTATTCATTCTAAATATACAAAAATATCTCAAAGTAAGATTATCAAAATACAAAATATGAATAATTTATGAGTTATAATTTATAGATATTTTAATAATTGATATGACGTATTTAATTTTATGTATTTGTTTTTCTTGGCAATAATTGTTTTGAGATTTGCTTTGTTAGCAGGTATGTTTAAAAGAGTGTAAATATTTAATTTACTGATAATCATATGTTAAAAGGGTTTTTGTCATAGGGATCACTCCGTTTTAAATTGCTTAAATGACAACGTTTAACCAAACAATTAAGTTTTAAATTGCATCTTAAAGTTGACTTAAAGAGAATATATTTTATTATTTTTGTTTTGAACTAGAAGTTCTTAATTTGTAAAAATTAAAGAGATTAGATTAAAGTTTTGTGCAACTATTATAGAACTTTTAGAATTCTATCTAATCGAATTGCATCTGATGATAGCCTATTTTTAAAAAAATAGAACAGAGCTTTTTTCTAATCTATGTAAATAAATACTTGATATTCTATTTAAATAAAAAATAGAAATTATTAAATTTTTACAAAAAAATCTGAATTTTAATTAACGTTAATTCAAAAAAAAACATGGTTTTTTATGGATGCAAAAGTAACAGCATAAGGAAATAAAAAAAAGTATGGAGGAAAAAAATAATATCGCTTTTCAGGTTGATCATTTAAAAGAAAAAAAAATACTTGTGGTGGATGACAATATGATGAATAGAATGGTAGCAAATGTTATTTTAAACCAGTATCAAGTAGTTGTTGTAGAGGCTGGTGATGGCGAAGAGGCAGTACATTATTTAAAAAATAACATATGTGATTTAGTTTTGATGGATCTACAAATGCCTGTATTAAACGGATATCAAGCATCAGAAATCATCAGAGAAAAATTAAAGTTAGAGCTACCTATAATCGCTTTAACAGCAAGCGATACAGAAGAAGAAAGGCAAAAGTGTTTGGCTGTTGGCATGAATGATTATTTGTCGAAACCTTTTAATGAAGAACAACTTATTCAAATTATTTGCAGCTGTATGACGATTTAATTCAAGCCACAATCTCGCTGTTGAAAACGGGGTTTGTTGTTGTGAAACTGTCTTTTTTTTAAAGCGAATATAATTGATGCTTAATAAACTACTGATTTTGCTATCTTTCGAATATAAATTATAGAGATTCTTTCGTTTACTTTCTTGTTTACGCTTTTGAAAAGTATTTGAAAGCTTAAAATTTTCAGTAAATTAACTTTACATATTGAATAGCTATTACGAAAATAAGTATTTGCTTTTATAAAATTTAATCAGAAAACCTGATGTTAGTTTCACTAAAGAAAAAAAACACTTATTCTTTAAAAAATTACATTTGTTCTCTAATGAGCCCATATATTACCCTGGTTCTTCTTTTTACCGTGCTAATCTTCTTTTGAGTTATCTTCGTAACATTCTTGATTGTTTAGCATAAGTTTGTTTGATATAATATTAAAAACAAACAAATTTTATATTGATAAGTAAATTAAAAATTTTAAAACTAAATTTTTATGCGCTTAAAAAAATCCATTGTCAGCTGTAAAATGTCGAAATAGTTTTAATAAAATTATGTAGTGAAGTTGTTCTTGAAAAAATATTGTGCTCTAATGAAAATAGTAAAATACCAAGAAAATAAATAATTATAAAGCTGTGACAATATAAACCCCATTGGATAAAATAATTAAAATGATGTTAAGCCCCCAATCTTTTAACGAAATTCAAATTAACAGACTATTTCCTTTTTACATTTTAATAAATAAATATTTAAATGTTATTGCTTTAGGGAAATCTCTGAATAAATTGTGTGATTTTCACAAACCACAAAATATCAATCAATTCTTCTCCATTTCAAGTCCACAAACAAGCATAAAGTCGTTTAATGATTTAATTTCTTTACAAGACCAACTGATTGTTATAAATTTATCTTCGGATAAAAACTTGATCTTACGCGGTCAGTTGGAATATATGGAGCATACCGATGAAATATTATTTTTAGGCTCTCCTTGTTTTAGCTCAATAGAACAAATTGCCGAAAATAATTTAGCAATTGACGATTTTGCAAAGAATGATCCGCTTGTTGATTTATTTTACGGAGCGCAAAATAATACCCCGAAAAATGAGGGATTTGTAGAGGATGAAGAGGTGTTAGCGAAATTAGAAAAGAAGAATAGCCTTTTAAAAGTAGAAAATAAAGATGATTATGATCGTCCTTTATTTTCTAAACAAAGTCTTGATCCTAATATAAGGATTGATTTTCAGGGAGATTTAATGCATTCTAATTCTGCAGCTTCACATCTCGAATTTATTACATATGAAGGTAAAACATATCTTATTCATTTATTCTATAAATTAATTGCCGCTATAATTGATGAGAAAAAAGAAAAGTGGAGTTTTGAAGGCAGTGCTAACGGAAAAGATTATTCTTTTGTTTGTTTAGCGTTTCATAAAGAGGGTTATATTAATATGTATGCCAGAGATGTTACCAAACAAAAAAAATATCAACAAGAATTAGAGAAGCTATCCATCATTGTTAAAGAAACAATGAATGCTGTTATTATTACAGATGTTGAAGGAAACATAGAATGGGTAAATAAAGCTTTCGAAGAGTTCTCTGGTTATACCTTTCATGATATAAAAGGTAAATCTCCTGGCTCTTTTTTACAAGGAAAAGAAACAGATTTAGAGACAATTGCTTATATGAGGCAACAAATTAAGGATTCTAAACCTTTTTCATGTGAAGTTTATAATTATAACAAAACGGGCAAAGGGTATTGGGTAAAATTAAAAGGTCAGCCTGTTTTTGATGAAAACGGAAAAACAATTAATTTTTTCGCTATTCAAGAAGATATTACCGAAATTAAAATAAATCAGCAGTTACTGCAAGGAAGTGAAAAAAAATATAGAGATTTAATAGATAATACTCAAGTTTCGCACCTCCAAAGAACGTAAGAACATTGAGATTTAGATTTTTTTTTGAGTGACTTTAAGTAAGTTAAACACTTGATCATTAAAAGTTTATTGCTTTTGTTCCAAAACTAACTTTTCAAGCTACTATTCGGTTAGTTTTAAGTTAGGATCTGGCTCAAAAATTCTTTTGATCCTGTGAAAATAATCAGAATCAGCTATCATCCTAGTCATCATTTTTCGAGAATCTACCTCGGGAAATAGTTCTTCCACAATGGTAAGAATAGCAATAAGTAATGCGATGAGCCTTTGATGTAATCTTACTTCAAGACATTCTGCCTTA
>NZ_VORR01000008.1 GCF_007997085.1 Polaribacter sp. IC066 | reverse complement strand
GAATAGCTTTTAGTTTATCGGCATGTTTTCTTTGTTTACAATTACGGTGTAATTGTTTAATTGTAATTTTCTCTTCTTGTGATAATTTTATAGTCATACATCTGAATATCAACAATATAAAGATACTAAATATTACTCAAAATAACAAAAATATAGTGCTTAAATAACTGAAAAACAGTAATTTAATATCAATAATTACACCATGAAATTTTATGTTCCCGAAAACCTAAATGTATTGAGTATAATAAAACTTTTTTTTCAGAATTTAACAAAATATTCAGATTAATTTGGCTCGCTGCTTGACTCAAACTAAATCCTTACATGCAATATATAAGTGCCAATTTTTATTCGTTTTTAATAGCTACAAAATTAAACAAACTAGAACTCTTTGTAAAAAACGTTGTGCGTCATGCGCCAGAAATATCTCAAAAAAACCAGAATTTATTAATAAAATTATCTTTACCTTTCTCAAATGGAATCTAAAAGAAAACAAAATGAAAATGAATGGCTTGCATTATTAGAAAATGCAATTAAAGAAAGTGTTCAAATTAGAGTAAGCCATCTATTTAAATACAAGGGTAAAAATTTAGGAACTTTTTTAGTATCCTCTAAAAGAAAACAAAATACAGAATTAATTAGAAAAATTGAAAATTTAGGGGTCAATTTTAAAATGCATAGTAAAAATCCTGTAGCTTATTTAGAAAAATTTACGTTCCAACTTTCCACAGATAATAAACCGAATAAACAGCATTATATCACGAGGTTCAATTCTTATCTTTTACCTAAAAAAGAATTCTTAGAAGAACAAAAAATTAAAGAACTAAATAGCATTTGGAAAATGAAATTTGGTGACATTCGGAAATGGGAAAAACCTGAAACAGTTCTTGATAAAATTAAAAACTGGAAAAATTTTAGATATGATGAAAAAGTAAATCCTACGGGCAAATGGTTTGATTATAGAAAAAATATGGGAAAACTATATGGTTGGGTCTATAGTAAGAAAACAAACACCGATAAAATGAATTTAATTTCAGAATATTTTAACGATCAAGAATTAGACGAATTGAAAAAAGAAGGTTTTTTAAACTAAAATCACATCGCAAAGAAACATATATTAAAAATTGTAGCATTCTAATACTTGTAAAATTAGTTATGGTTTTGCAAACTTTTTAAATTCTTTAAAAATTTCTCATTCACAAAACCACAACTTTCAATACGCAACAACACTATAAAGTTGTTTCTAAAAATAGGTTCTTTTCAATTGAATATTATTGTTAATCTGGCGCAGTAGCTTTATATAAAATAGCATTTTTAGAAGTCGAAATTTCATAAAAAGCATTTGCAAGAATTAGCACCGCTGCTCCCTTTTTAAGATGTAACCTGGTATTTTGTTCTTTAATGGTGGCTTCGCCCTCTAATAAGATTAAAATTTGAGCTGTTTTTGTTTCTGATTTATAGTTTTGATTTGCATTTAACGTAATCTGACTTAATTCAAAATCTGGCGCAGCACTTTTATAAATACGTTCTAAGCCATCCTTCTGTAATTCGCCTTGCATCACATTAGGCACCGTTGCTTTAAACTCTACATGTTTTAGTAATTCTGGTATGTCTACATGTTTTGGCGTTAAACCACCCCGTAAAACATTGTCTGAATTTGCCATTAACTCCATATTCTGACCTTCTAAATAGGCATGAGGGATACCCGCGTCTTGAAAAACAGCTTCTCCTTTATTCGCTTTTACAACGTTAAAAAAGTAAATTGAATAAATTCCTTTATCTAAAATTTTTGTGTTTGTAGAAGAATCAACAGCCTTGGCCGCCCAATACGCCGGATTCGACTTTTCTAAATTTCCTGCTTTGTATGCGGGTAAAATTTTGTCTATTAAAGGTTGTAAGATGCGGTTATTATCCTCGTCAGACTGCTCCATCACTGTTTTATACAATCCGTAATAACCTTGTTCTTTAAAAACAGGCAGTAAATGGGTGAATTCTTTAATGTTTTTTAATGTGGCTACTAATTTATCTTCTGGCAAAAAGCCGTGAAGTAACCAAAATTCACCTAACGCAACCATAATCTCTGGTTTATGATTGTCGTCTTTATAATTTCTGTGCGCCGCTTTTAACGGAATGCCCATTTCATTCTCTACCTTAAAACCTTTTTCTGCCGCTATTTTAGTGGGATGTACTTGTATCGATAGCACATCTTTTACATCTAAAACTTTAAATAAGAAGGATAATCGTCCAAATTTACTCGCTATTTTTTGCCCTAATTTCTCTTTTAAATCAGTATTCAAAAAATTATTTAAAGGTTTTGTTTCTTGGTCGATGAGTACTTCAGACGGAGCGTTATCATGCGCACCCAACCAATATTCAGCACATTTTTCTTCCGTGGCTTTTTCTCCTAATAGATTCGGAATAAAATCAGAGCCGCCCCATGCATAATTTTGAATTTTTCCTTTAAGGAGATATAGTTTTGTCATTGTAATTTCTTCTAAAGTTATAAGTTGAGTGCGCTATTTTACTATTTATTTTAATTTGATATCACTCTTTTGCAAAGGATTAATATTCACTTAAAGTAAAACTATTTATTTTTATTCAAAATCGTAGCACTTGCCTGGGCTGTTGGGTACACCACTAAATCTTCTATATTTACATAATACGGTCTTGTAATTACAAAATGAATAATATCTGCAATGTCTTCTGCTTGCAAAGCTTTAAAATCTTTGTAAACCGTTTTTGCTCTTTCTGTATCGCCTTTAAAACGTACTTCAGAAAACTCGGTTTCAACCAAACCAGGATGAATGGCAGCAACACGAATGTTATATTGATTTAAATCTAATCTCATAGATTTGTTTAAAGCGTTCACCGCAAACTTTGATGCACAATACACATTTCCGTTAGGGTATACTTCCTTACCTGCAATAGAACCAATATTAATAATAAAACCACTATTATTTTCTATCATTTGAGGAATGATCGCTTTCGATACATATAACAATCCTTTTACGTTAATGTCTAACATCGCATCCCAATCATCAATATCTCCGTCCTGTATGCTAGACAAACCGTGAGCATTACCCGCATTATTGATTAAAATATCTATTTGTTTAAAATTTTCTGGAAGCGATTTTATAGCCTTTGCAACTTCATCTCTTTTAGAAACATCAAACTGTAATGTAGTTACCTCTGTTAATTTTGAAAGTTCTTTTTGAATATTTTCTAAACGATCCTTTCTGCGTCCGCAAAGAATTAATCTGATGTTATTTTTAGCAAAAATTTCTGCTGTTGCCTTTCCGATTCCTGACGTTGCTCCTGTTATGAATGCTGTTTTTACCATTTAATTTTTTCTTAGTTTTAATACCGATTCTATGATCGTTTGTCTGAAACATCAAACTTACTACAGAACCAACTTCACAAATATAAAACTATAAAAACTAGTGTTATTTTTTCTTTTTTAAAATCTAGGATTTTAGAAGGTTTTACACAAAGAAAAAACCGTCCTCTTCAAGACGGTTCCCCTTTCAATTGATTACTTTTAAAAAATAACCAATCAAAAATCAACTAACCAAACTTTATTTTAAATTTCTTCTAATCTTTGTTTTACGTTCTATTTTAGTACGTTTTCTGTTATTATTTCTTACAAGGTCTTTCGCACTTTTAACAGTTTTTTCACTTTTTAATAGCTGTATAAATATCTTTCCAGAAAAATCATAGGTTGTGTCTGACTTAATATGATATAAGCGAACCCTTCCGTCATTTATAACGCTCAATTCAAACTCTTCATTATCTCCGTTATCATAATTCAATGTTAATATTTTTAGATCTTCATAACCTGCAACATCGAAGATTTCATAAGCCCCTTCATAATCCCATTGTATAGAATCAACTTGTGTGCCAAAGTTATCTTGAGAACTATAAAACGTTGTTATATTATCTAGTGTAAACTGTAAGTAATTTTCCTCATCAAAAGCATTTGGAGTGCCACCTACTGTTTCTATTTTCCCCCAAGCTCTATATTCTTGTAAAAAATATTCTATGTTTTCATAAAACAGTTGATCATAATCAAAATTATTAGTGTTGTAGCCTATTAGATAATAACTTACATTCTGTCTAAAATTATATAGCCTTATTTCGTTTTCAGATAAAACAGTCACTTCAAAATCATGAGCACCATCTCTATCATGGTTCGTTTCTAACAAGCCATTAAACGCGTTGTAAGTTCCTACATCGATGCCCAAACCATTTCCTGTTCTACCAATGTCTACAATGTTATTATTTGCATATAAAATTCCATTAATAAAAGATAAGGTAAAGGCTCTTGAAACGTACGGAATATCTCCATCTCCAACAGTTCTGTGGTAATCTACATACCAAATATCATAACCAGAAACCACGTTTTCTAAAGTAGGCTGGTACGTATCCAAAGAGTCATTGTAAACCGATGAGCACGAACTAAATAGTGTTCCTGTAATGGCTATAATTAAAAGTAGTTTTAGCGTTTTCATAAGCTTTACGTTTAATGGTTACATACATATATGTTCAAAATGTATGCCAAAAAAATAAGCCTACTTAAAAAACCAGCTTAACTATATGGTTTTAAATTATTTGGGTAATGAAGGAAAATTTAGCTCCTTTTCCTTTTTTACAGATACGATCTTAAAATATTTAATTTTTCCTTGAATTTTATAGCTAATAACGGCTTCATCTTCTTTTAATTGAAAAGGAAATTTTTTTATAATTGGAATAGGATTCTGAAATTCTTTCACCGGATTTTCATCAAGAATCATCTCTTTTCTTTCATTTACTATAAAATAACCAACGACCAATGTCTCTGTTTCTGTTTCTGAATTTTTAGATTGTAAGTTCGCGACTCTCTTATCAAAAAAAATACTATCAAATTCAATCTTTTTCTTTGATGAATAACCAATTATAATATTCACACCTTTTATTCCGGGTTGACCACCAACCCAATACTGATGTACAGCCGATGTAATTTTAAATGGAGGATTTTGATCGAATTGTAAACTTCTACATTGGAAAAATAATACAAACATCAATACTATGAATCCCATTTTTATTTTTTTCATATAGCGTGGTTTTTTACTCAAATTCAATTGTTATGCCAAGATATAAAAAAATGCATTTGGTATTTTTATGTGTTCCAGGATACAAAAAAAAAGCGAATCCTGTTGATTCGCTTTTTTTATAGTAAGTTGTCTATCTTTTTGATAATTCAACATGTATGTAATTTTTTAAGAAATTTGACTCCGCAAAAGCTTCGTCTAATTTTTCAGAGCTTCCACAGTTGTAAAATTTGACTCCGCAAAAGCTTCGTCTAATTTTTCAGAGCTTCCGCAGTTGTAAAATTTGACTCCGCAAAAGCTTCGTCTAATTTTTCAGAGCTTCCGCAGTTGTAAAATTTGACTCCGCAAAAGCTTCGTCTAATTTTTCAGAGCTTCCGCAGTTGTAAAATTTGACTCCGCAAAAGCTTCGTCTAATTTTTCAGAGCTTCCGCAGTTGTAAAATTTGACTCCGCAAAAGCTTCGTCTAATTTTTCAGAGCTTCCGCTCCACCAACAATTTCTAAAATTTCGTTGGTAATTGCTGCCTGACGTGCTTTGTTGTATGTTAATAGTAAATCGTCTCTTAAATCGGTAGCATTGTCTGTTGCCTTATGCATTGCTGTCATACGTGCACCATGTTCTGAAGCAAAACTATCTCTAAGTGCTTTATACAATTGGGTTTTTAAAGATTTAGGAATTAACGCTAAAACAATTTCTTCTTTAGATGGTTCAAAAATATAATCAGAATTAACGGTTAAAGAATCATCAAGCTCTATCGGTTCAATTGGTAAAAACTGCTCTACTTGTGGCAATTGAGTAGCTGCATTTTTGAATTGATTGTAAACCAATTCAATTTTATCATAGCTACCATCTACATAAAGATCCATTAATCTTTCTGCAATTACAGCAACATTATCGAACGTTAAATCGTCATAAATATCATTTCTATTTGCAAAAATAGTGTGCTTTTTAGCCAAAGTAGCTTCTCCTTTTTTCCCTATCGCAAATAAATCTACTTGTTTATCAGCATACTTTTCTGCAATTGTTCTAATAACAGTTTTAGTAATCGATGAGTTAAAACCACCACATAAACCTCTGTTAGATGTTATCACAACGATTAAAACCTTTGAAACTTCTCTTTGTTCAGAATATACACCACCAGAATCACTGTCTAAAGTTGCACTTAAAGTTTGCAATAATTCAGTTAATTTAGATGAATATGGTCTCATTGCTATTATAGCATCTTGGGCCTTTTTTAACTTTGCAGCAGATACCATTTTCATGGCAGATGTAATCTGCATTGTAGATTTAATAGAAGTAATTCTATTACGTATTTCTTTTAAATTTGCCATATTTTAGGAATTAGTTGTTAGCAATTAGTTATTAGTAGTTAGCTTAAAACCTAACTACTAAACACTAACTTCTAATTTAAAATTGTGCTGATATTTCTTTCGCTGCTGCTTCCAATACAGAAGTTGCTTCCTCTGTTAATTTACCAGATTTTAAAACGTCTAAAATATCTCTATGCTTTGCATTTAAATAATCGATATAATTTTTCTCGAATTTCTTTACTTGATTTACAGGAACATCTCTTAACAAGTTTTTAGAACCTGCATAGATAATTGCGATTTGATCTTCTACTGTAAAAGGATCATTTTGTGCTTGCTTCAAGATTTCAACATTACGTTGTCCTTTAGAAATCACGTTCATTGTTGCTGCATCTAAATCAGATCCAAACTTTGCAAACGCTTCTAATTCTCTATACTGTGCTTGATCTAATTTTAAAGTACCTGATACTTTTTTCATAGATTTAATTTGTGCATTACCCCCAACACGAGAAACCGAAATACCTACGTTAATTGCTGGTCTTACACCCGAATTAAATAAATCTCCATCTAAGAAAATTTGTCCATCCGTAATAGAAATTACATTGGTTGGAATATATGCTGATACATCTCCTGCTTGTGTTTCAATGATTGGCAATGCAGTTAAAGAACCTCCACCTTTTACGATTGGTTTTAAAGAATCTGGTAAATCGTTCATTTCACTTGCAATTTTATCATCGTTGATAACTTTTGCCGCACGTTCTAATAATCTTGAGTGTAAATAAAATACATCACCAGGATACGCTTCACGACCTGGAGGTCTTCTTAACAATAAAGAAATTTCACGGTACGCAACTGCTTGTTTTGATAAATCATCAAAAACAATTAAAGCAGGTCTACCTGTATCTCTAAAAAATTCTCCAATTGCTGCTCCTGCAAAGGGTGCATACACTTGCATTGCTGCGGGATCTGAAGCATTTGCTGCAACAATAGTAGTATATGCTAAAGCGCCTTTTTCTTCTAACATGTTTGCAATTGCTGCAACTGTAGATGCTTTTTGACCAATAGCAACATAGATACAATATACTGGTTTCCCAGCATCGTAAAATTCTTTTTGATTTAAAATAGTATCTAACGCAACGGTAGATTTCCCTGTTTGACGGTCACCAATAATCAACTCACGCTGACCTCTACCAACCGGAATCATGGCATCAATAGATTTAATACCTGTTTGTAATGGCTCTGTTACTGGTTCTCTAAAAATAACTCCAGGCGCCCTGCGCTCTAAAGGCATTTCGTAGGTTTTACCAGTTATAGGTCCTTTACCATCAATAGGAATTCCTAAAGTATTTACAACACGTCCTACAATTCCTTCTCCTGTTTTTAAAGAAGCAATACGTTCTGTACGTTTTACAGTAGAACCTTCTCTAATTGAAGTAGAAGCACCTAATAAAACAACACCTACATTATCTTCTTCTAAGTTTAAAACGATTCCCTCTAAGCCGTCATCAAATGCTACTAGCTCACCATATTGTACGTTCGATAATCCGTAAACACGTGCAATACCATCTCCTACCTGTAGCACAGTACCTACTTCGTTTAAAGTAGCTTTTGCTTCAAAATTTGTTAACTGTTGCTTTAAAATTGCTGATACTTCAGCTGGTTTAATACTTGCCATCTTTTATAATTTGATGTATAATTAAATTTTTGAAATATAATGACTGTTGTCAAATTCTTTCCTCAATTCGTTTAAATAGTTAGAGATACTTGCATCGTATTGCATATCTCCTACACGTAATATAAATCCTCCCAAAATAGCTGGATTGATTTCATTTTCTAAATTTGCATTACCGCCAGTTAAAGCAACTATTTTCTCTAAAACTTTAATTTCTAGTGCTTTTGTTAAAGGTACAGCCGTTGTAACTTTAGCAACCTGCATATGCTTATCAAAAGCATAAATAACGCCGTATTGTTTCGCAATAGCCTGTAGCATTGCTATTCTCTTATTATCTTGTAGTAAATGAAATAAGCCAAGCGTAATATTGTTTACTTTAGATTTAAATAAAGCGTCTAAAACGTTTATTTTATCCGAAGCCTTTACAATAGGACTTCTTAACATTACTTCAAAATCGTCATTTTCTAAAATTGTAGCGGCTATCAATAACATATCGTCATTTACAGCAGTTTCTTCTTTAGAATCTTTAGCAAGATTTAAAATGGCTTTTGCATAACGTATTGCTGCTCTTGCGTTTTTCATTCTCTTTTAGTTTAAAGTAATATCTTTTAAGATTCCCTCAACCAATTCTAGTTGATCTTCTTTAGACGATAATTCTCTTTTAATTACAGACTCTGCAATACTAATCGATAAATCTGCTACACTCTTTTTTATTTCTGCTAAAGCTGCTTGTTTCTCTTGTTTTATAGATGCTTGTGCCGTTTCTATTAGTTTTGTGGTAACCTCTGTAGCATCTTCTTTTGCTTCAGCAATCATCTTCTCTCTAATTTCTCTTGCTTCTTTCATCATTTCTTCTCTCTCTGCTCTTGCTTCTTTTACCAGCTTTGCATTGTCTGCTTGTAAATTTTGCATTTCTTTACGTGCATTATCTGCTGCTGCTAAAGCGTCTTTAATTCCTGATTCTCTTTCTTCTAAAGAATTTAAAATTGGTTTCCAAGCAAATTTTACCATCAACGCAATTAATGCTAACAATAATATTGTAGACACTACAAATAATCCTGGTGAAAAGTCGTTTAATAAAGTTTCCATTCTATAAATAAACTAATTAATTTCTTATTTTATTGTTTTATTTAAAAGAATCTTATTAAAACTTCCTTTAAATTTTTAATGCTCATTAAAATGAGTACTTAAAAATAGGTTCTGTAACCAACCGTTACAGAACGCTATCTTTTGTTTTTGTTTGGATTATTTTCCTAAAAATAATGCTCCAAATGCTAAACCTTCTAATAATGCAGCAATAATAATCATTGCTGTTTGAATTTTCCCTGCCGCTTCTGGCTGTCTAGCAATACCTTCCATTGCTTTTCCACCAATTTGACCTAGTCCAATTCCTGCACCGATTACGATTAATCCTGCACCAATTAAATTGTAAGTTACCATGTTAAATGATTTAAAAATAAATTAAACAAATTTGCATTAATGAGCTTCTGAATGTTCTGCTACCGCCATACCTATAAACAATGCTGAAAGCATTGTAAAGATATACGCTTGTAGAAAAGCAACTAAAATCTCAATTAATAATATAAAAAATGATAATACTAAAGACAATCCTGTTGCACCGACCACACCAAGTGATTCTTTTAGGGTGAACATAATGGCAATTAGACTCATTATCACAATATGACCTGCTGATATGTTTGCGAACAAACGAACTAATAACGAAAAAGGTTTAATAATTAAAGCGCCTATTAATTCTATTACCGCTAAAATTGGCCTAAATAAAACAGGCACTCCCGGCATCCAAATCATGTGCATCCAATACTCTTTATTTCCGCTAAATGTATAAATTACCAATGTAAAGGCAGCTAAACATGCAGTTACGGCTATTTGACCTGTAACATTAAAACCTAATGGTGTTAAGCCTGCTAAATTTAAAATCCAAATAAAGAAAAACACGGTTAGTAAATAGCCTGTAAATCTTCTGTAATGCTTCTCACCAATATTTGGTCTTGCAATTTCATCACGAACATATAAAACCAAAGGTTCTAAAACTCTACCAAAACCTGTTGGTATTTTCTTCGTTTTGTATTGTCTTGCTAGTTTAGAAAACCATAGAAGCATTAAAACGCCGATAAGCAATAAACCAAAAACACTTTTAGTAATTGATAAATCAAAAGTTTTTTGTGCATTGGTTGCATGGTGCTCCTTGTCGAAAACTGCAACGGTTGCGTCTTTGTCTAATTCATAAATTTTAGAATGAATTTTAGCAAATTTCAATCCTTTTTTTTCTACAATTACATGACCATCATCATTATGATGAAATTCTGAAGACATAAAAGTTACAAGTCCTTCTGACGTCCATAAAATTACGGGCAACGGAAAACCAACATGTTTTCTTTCTCCGTCGTCATTGGTGTAAGACCACAAAGAAAAATCATGAGAATCTTTTAAGTGATGAAGAATATATTCTTCAACTTCCGTTTTTGTGTTTACTCGCCCACCATCGTTTGAGCTATCGTATTTTGTGTCAGAATCTAAAGCAAAGCCTATCGTTGTAAATAGGGCAATTACTACCGTTGTAAGAAATTTGACTGTTTTTTGTGCAACCTTCATTGTTAAAATACGCTTTCTAAATTCGGCGCAAAGGTATGTAATAATTCAAAAGTATAAAACATTTATTTATTGATTTTTTTTTATTCTTATTTGTTCAGAATTTTAGCCACAAAAAAAGCCTCTGTTAATAAAAAAAGTAGCGTAGGTATAAGTAGCGATACCCCTGCTGTTTGAGATAAATTTTCTTCGTTAAAGATAGGATGATAAAAGACTGCGCAGAAAAGCAATATTTTAAGAAGAAGCGTTCCTAAATAGATAAAACCAAGTTGAGAAAAAATCTTATCAACATTTGAAAATAGCTTGAAATTTACACAAATTAGTAGCGAAAAACCCATTTGAAACAGGTATACTTTCTTTAAAGAAAACGGTAAAATTACCCCTTGTTCATTGATATAATTTTCATGAAAAGAAAAACTTACTAAAAAGATACCTAAAAATATTAAAAAGTAAAAAAGAAGATCTTTAATCATTAATTTTATTGGCTTGTTTTATTAAGGAGTACATGGCTAAAAAAATAGCAATTAACGTAATTGTTTCTGTCAAAAAATTAGTTTTAAACACGCTATCTAACCAAGTGCCTGCTAAAAAACCAAGATAAATAATAAGCCCCATTTGCAAACCTGCGCCTGAAAGTTGAATGACTTTATGTAGCGGTTTTTTAGTTTCCTTTTTGTTGCTACTGTTCTTGTTTTGTTTTTTTTCCATCCTCTTTTTTTACTTCCTTTGGCACTACTTTCATTACACAAGATGCATTAAACGTAGCGCCTGGCTCGATAGATAGTTTACCAACAATAACATCTCCAGAAATATTTGCAATAGCCTTTACAGTTAACGTTTTCTCTACGTTTAATTCTCCAGAAAACCTACCCTCTACATCTGCATTTAGCGCTTGTATTGTACCTTGAACAAAACCACCAGCACCAATAATAACTCTTCCTTGGGTTTTTAGTTCTCCTTCTAAAATACCATCGATTCTAAAATCTCCGTCTGAAATTATTTCTCCTTTAATTGTGGTGTTTTTTGCAATTACGTTTCTTTCCATTGTCTTTAACTTCGTTGTTTTAGGAGTTTCGTTTTTATCTTTACTAAACATTTTTACTTGTTTAATTGCGCTATAATTGCTTTTGCTTTTTTACCTTCGTCTGTATTACCGTAACTAACAGCAACAAATTCTAAAGCAATTTTATATGCTTCTTTATCTTTAAACTTACCAATTGCAAAAGCTTTTAAAAGCTCGAACTTAGGAATTAAATCAGAACTAGGAATCGTTATCACAAAATCATTAATTTTTGTAATTACTTCTTCAAACTTAAAATCTTTGTAATCGTAATACATTTCTTTATAAACTTCTTCCACTTCATTTACTGCAATTTCTTCTTCAAATGCTGTATTTGGGTTTAGAATTATTTGCGCAAATTTTGTCTTCGGATAGTCTGTAAGAATCACATTCTTATACTTTTCTGCTTCTACAGCATTGCCTAAAGCGGTATAAATTTGATACAAATGCCAATTGATTGGTAAAATTAACGGTTTCTCTGGTTTTAAAGAAGCCACCCGTTCTAGTCTTTCTTTTGCTAATTTTTGATTTTTGAATTGCTCTTTATAAATTAAGCCTAATTCGTATAAGGCCTGATTTCGATTGATTTTTAAAGTATCAATAGCTTCTTTTGCTGTCGGAATTAAACTTAAATAAGCATCTAAATCGTACTTTACATTTACTTTGGTTACTTGGGCTGAATCTTTTATTGCACTACCAATCGTTGCTTTGTCTGCCCATCTCCAATCATCTTCTAGTTTTCTTGACCCCCAATTTTTTTGAAATGCTGTTTTTCCGTAACTTAAAGATTGATTGTTATAAAAATACCATTTTCCTTTATCCGCAGATTTTAAACCGCCGCCCATATTACCAAAAGCCATTTGATTTAATCTTAACTGCGCCGCATCTTCATCTGCCTTTTTTAATTTTATGATATACTCTTCAAAATAAAGTTTTTGATCTTCTTTTGATAGTTCTGCAATTTTAACAATACTATCATTGGTAGCAACTACCTCTTCAAATTTAATTAAAGAAGCTAAATTTTTATATTTTCTTTTAATTCTTCGTATTCGAAGATCTGAACTGTCTATAGAAACCTGCAAAACACTATCATAATATGCACTTGCGCTTTGATATTCTGACTCTTTAAAATACAAATTGCCTAATTTTTCATAGGTAAATGTTTTCTGCTTATCGCCACCGTCTTTGGCTCTTAAAGAATTATTATAGTATACTTTAGCCAATTGAGTACTGTCATTCGCTTGATGTAAAACCCCTGTTTGATAATATAATTCGTCTAAATACGGTCTGTTATCTCTATTCTTTATCAACTTTTGCAAACTTTCTAATACAGCAACTGAAGAAGAATCGTTGGTAGAATTTCTTGCCAATTCTATATTTGCGTGAATTCTATATTTATAAGGTGCTTTTTTAAAATTGATTAATCTCTTGTAAACCTGATTTGCAGAATCTTTTTTGTCCTCGTTGCTATAAATCTGACCCAAAATAAATAAATTACGTGCAGATTGCGCTCTATTTTTTAAAGTTCTTGTGGCTAGTTGTAAATGTTTTTTTACCATCTGTAAACTATCGCTTTTCACATACGCCATGGCCAAAGCTGTATGCCCAAGTTCTTTAATTTCGTCG
Organism: Polaribacter sp. IC066; assembly: GCF_007997085.1. Taxonomy (GTDB): domain Bacteria; phylum Bacteroidota; class Bacteroidia; order Flavobacteriales; family Flavobacteriaceae; genus Polaribacter. The sequence goes on along the minus strand of NZ_VORR01000008.1, from coordinate 100,317 downwards.
GGTAAATCTGCTTCTAAAGTATCTTTAACAACCAATAGAAGTTTCATGGTTTCGATGGCCATTTCTTCATTATCCATTCTAATATTGGTTTTGGCTCTCCAAATTTTAGTTTCTGCAATTAAGCTTGCGTCTGGATACTTGGCAATTACATAATTAAACGCTTCTACAGCGGGTACAAATCGTTGCGAATAGTACCGCGATTTGCCTAATAAAAAATAAGCATCATCTATTTGCCTGTTGCGCTCTTCGCCGTTAATGTTCATTCCATGCTTCTGAATCGCTTTTACCGCTTTTTCTTCTGCTCTTTCAAACGTCGTTAATTCTTTTTTTTCCTCACTCTCATTTCCGCCACCAAAGCCTGCTCCTGGACCGTTATTAAAAGTTGGTACTATTATTTTGTCTTCTTCAAATTCTATCGGTTCTATGGGCAAACGCCCAAACCAATCGTCTTTATAATTATTATTTATCTCTTCTATTCCTTGCTGAAAGGCTTCTTTACCATTAAATAAAACGTTGAATTTTGTGGTAAGTGCATGAAAATTTCTACTGATTACAGTATCTTTTTTTGTGCTACACGAAAAAATGGTGCCAAAAAAAATAAGGATTAAAAATATTCTTTGAGTGTTTTTCACACGCATATATCTAAATTAAATAGTGGTTCTTTAAAAACTAAATGCTCTTATGTTCACAACTAATTTCTTTTGAAAATAGTATACATAAGAGCGTAAAAATAGTAATAAAAAAAAGAAAGTTCGCGATAAGCTTTCTTTTGAGTTTAAAATTAGATTTTTGATTTTATGAATTACAATTCAAACAATAAAAGCAAACCAAGAGAATTTTGATTTTCAATTCTTTGTTGATCGTTTATTATTTGATTCTTATTTGTTTTTAGTTTTGTAAAGTCAAATTGTCCGCTAAAATTTATACCTGCGCTAAATTTTTCTGAAACTTCAAAAACAATGCCTATTGAAGCCTCTAACCCGAAATTCCAACCGCCATAAATATTATTTTGAGTATTATTTAAAAATTGATATTCGTCTCTAACAATTGTTTGTGCGTAAAGACCAAAATTTGATAAGTATTTAATTTTTTCTGCTATTTGATATTCCATTGTATACAGTAATGGAATCTTTATAAATGAGCGTTGGTGATAAAAATCACCAACTGTATTAAATCCGTTTCCAGTTAATTCTGTGTGTCCAAAACCAATAGCTACTCCATTTTTGTCAGAGAATTTATAATTTAAAAGAATTTCACCACCATTACTATTCAAATTATAGGTAGGTTCATGATTACTTTTAACAATGGCAAAACCAATATTTCCTGTCCCAATAAGCTGAAATTTAGATTTTTTCTCTTTTTCATTTTTCTCTTCTTTATCGTTCTCTTGCGCTTGAATTAAGCTACATGTAAATAATAAAACAAGTAATACATAGCAGTTCTTTTTCATATAATTTTTTTATATCAGATTAAAATCAATAATTATACCGCAAAATAACTTTCTAATTCTTTTAAAGTTTCTGCAGATGTTACAATATCTTTTACAACATTTCCATTATCTAGAACCACAATTCGCTCGCAAACTTCTGTAACATGCGTTAAATCGTGACTCGAAATTAACACCGTAACTTTTCTGTTCTCTGTAAGTTCTTTAATGATTGTTTTTAATCTTATTTGGGTTGTAGGATCTAGGTTTGCAAAAGGTTCATCTAGAATAACTACTTGAGGATTGCCCATCATTGCGGCAACAATTCCTGCTTTTTTCTGATTTCCTTTACTTAAATCTCTTAAATATTTTTTCTTACCAATAATTTCTCCATTAAAAAACTCATCAAACTGACTTAAAAAATTTTTAACATCTGCCTTGTTCATGCCTCTTAAATCGCCAATAAACTCGAAATATTCTTCTGGCGTTAAATAGCCAATTAAAAAAGATTCATCAATAAAAGAACCGGTGAAAGATTTCCATTCTTCACTTTCATTTACCTGAATATCGTGATTTACAATTGCGCCTGTAGTGGGTCTTATTAAATCTAGTAAAATATTAAAGTAGGTTGTTTTTCCTGCTCCGTTATTACCAACCAATCCAAAACTTTGACCTGTAGGGATTTCTAACGATGCTATATGTAATACTTCTGCTTTTCCGTATTTTTTTGAAAGTTGCGTAGTTTGTATCATTATTTTTTAGTTTTCTTGATTAAATGCGTGAATCATTACGTACTTATTTTTAATATATTTTTTTGTGATCGATGCCATTAATTTTTTATGCAGCGCAACACCAATAAAGCCTAAAACAGCGATCGTTATTGTTGCGATTTCAAAACTTACTAACCAGTTGATCAACCCAAAAATTCCCATTGGTAAAAACATTAAAGGAAAACCAATTAACCACTGCACGGCTCCTGTTCCTTGAAAGTTAAAAGCGGCTTTTTCATCTAAATTTATTTTTTTTCTATTAAAAGTTCCTCCATATAAAATTACATGTGTGTTTACACCAATATTATAAATCATCGCAGCAAAATGAACTGCTAAAATTTCCCATCCGAAGTATACATACGGAATTCCTAGAAGGAAAAGCAACACAACACTAATAGACATGATTGTAAATTTTGACTTTAAATACCGTTCGTATTTAAAATTCTGACTCATCAACATTTTATAATAACTACTGTCCCAGGCCGGAATAAACTGACCAAAATTGATTAGAAAAGTTCCTGTAGAAAAAATTCCAACTAAAACCATCAGGACATCGATTTCTGCATACATCGGGTTTGTGTAAAAAATTAAACCATATCCCAAACCAAGAGCCAACATCCAAATACCTGATTTAGTTCGTTTATTTCGCCACATTAAACGTAAATCGTTTTTTATAAACGGTGCTAAATCACCTAATTTCTCTGTGAACGATAAGTCTGAAGCAGTTACCTCTTTTGTTTTTTCTGATATCAGCGCATCTAAATACACCTCGTTGCGCAACTGTTTATAATTAACGATATATAGAATCGCTAAAAAACCTGCAAAAACGACCACTGTTGTTGGGTTTTGATACACAAAATCGAATCCTGTGCCAATAAAACCGGGTAAATCGAAAAACTCAAAATATTGTACTAAATAACCTCCTAAAAGAATGGCAATTAAAGTTCCGAAAGCAATCGTATTTTTATTGATTAAAAAATTCAGAAAATTTGCAGATTGTATTAAAAAAATCATGGTGAATAACCAACCCAAAACTCCTGAAACCTCATAACCTTCTACCATTAAAACGACTGCAAAAGGAATATAAAAAAACAGCCCCATGATATTAAAAAATGAGAAAGAAGATTTTATCAATATAAAATGAACGATTTTGCTTTTTTTGATCGATAAAGTTAGCAAAGGTTTTATATTCATAACAGGTAATTTCTGCATGAGATATCTAAAAATTAAATCGCCCAAAATAGCGTATAATAAAAATGAGTTTGCCAAAACTAATGGATCTTGCTCGGGAAATTGTTCCTTTAAAATAAAATATCCTCCGATACCAATTAATAGAAAACAAACAGCAAAATACAGCCCAAAGAGCACTAAAAAAATATTTAGAAAAACACTTTTCTGCCAATTTGCAGATCTAAAATATTGTTTCCATTCTAAATTTAAAAAATTTGTAATCATAGGTTTGGTAGATTAGTTGCTATATAAGTAGTTGATTGGTAGATTTTGTTACAAATTTTTAACAATTTTATATTCTGGGTAGCTTTCTTGCAATAATTCTTCTGCTTTTTCAGGAATTAAATAAGCCGTTACGTAAAACAAAATAAGTAGCAAAGTTGCAGAAAATGAAATAAGTAATAACCAATGGTTTTCTAGAGAACTAAAAGGGACTTTTACAAAGTTTATAGAATTAAATATATTAATGAGTGCTAAACCAGAAAAGCCCTGTCTTGTGTCGCCAATCATAGCCTCTAAAAGAAATATTTTATCCTTTTTAACTTCTTTTTCTTTCTGTAGTTTTTTAGCTTTCGATTGTTTGATTAAATCAACAACAAACAAAATAAAAAGAGCTCCTAGCAATACATATTCAACATATTGAATTTTTAAAATAAAGAAAAGAGCCAAAAAGATAGTAATTGTAGTGACCAATTTAGGAACTGTAAACCACTCTTTAAAAAAACGCCATAAGATTTTGCTGTAACGTTTATTCATCTGTTTTTGTTTGGCTTCAATAACATCCATAAAACCAAAAATACCAAATTTCTTGAATGATGCATCTCTTGCTTCTTCAAATGATAAAAGTGGCTTCTCTACCCAAATGTCTTCAATATCATTGGCTAAATGATCTACAAGTTCACTTTGAACATCATAATGATATACGTAATGTTTTCTTGTAAATTTAAAAAGTTGTTCTATGTGATTTTGAGTTAGCCTCATAAATTTTTTAGTTTAAATGCAGAATTCTTAATTTTTCGTTTCGTTTTTAAATAAACTTGAATACCTGCATAAGAAAAAACACTATTTGCAGCAGTAACTAAAAACCAAACCCATAATTGTACCTCTTTAGATACTGGTATAATTCCGCCTGGTTTTACAAACTGAATAAACATATTTAAAAGTAAAAATGCAAAGAAAATATAAAAACTACTGTAAGTTAAATAACCCGATTTTCGTTTTTTCAAAAATTCTGAAAAATGTAAAATTGCTCCGACAGTAATTGGTGTAATCAATAAAATTAACGCACTTATTTTAAAAACCGTTACCGATACTAGGGAAAAGAACAGATAATAAATAACAATAAAAGAAAATATTGTTACTGCTGATAAAGAATTCGTAAGGAGACTTTTGATGTTTGTAAAATACTGCTTTCTTACAATTTTATTAATCCCTAATAAACGTCGTTTATTTAAACCTGTTAAATCTCCATGAAACCCCAAAGCATAAAATGAATTTTCTAAAGCACTTTTATAAAGTTCTCCAATAGTAAGTCTTTTTTCTATGTCAGAGACAATATGATCTAGAATTTCAATTTTAATATCCCAATATTTTATACCGTTTTTTTCAAGACGATTTTCTATATGTAGTATTTGTTCTTTTGTAAGTTCCATATTCATACAATTTACGAATCAAATATTTGCTTTCTGACACTTTCAACTTCTACAATCGTCTTTTTATAACTTTTATATGCTGTGTAAAAAAAGAATAAATGAACCGGAATAATCATAAAAAGAATTGATTTGTGATATTGAATTGGAATTGAAAATTCTCCAAACCTATCAAGCATCAAATACAAAAAACCATGAAACATCATAAAGGATACTGTTGTAAAAGAGAATGCTTGTTCTTTATTAAAAGATTTTCCTGTTTTTTTTCCATACAATTTTAACGATTCATATAACACCAACAAAATCGGACTCCAAAATAATATAATACTCAATAATAAAAATTGTTTTGAACTCGTAAAGCTTGAAAGTGTAAAATATAACAGCGTTAATAACAACGCTTTTATCATAAACCTTGTATTTCTAAAACAAGAAAGTACTGTTTCTCTGTGTTGTTTCCTGTACTTTTTTACGAGGTTTTTTAAAGTTTCTTTTAAAATTCTCTCAAAATTACCTCCGTTAAAATTCTCTTTCCAACCGATAGCAACAAAAGATGCTTGCACAAATTCTTCAAACTCATTTTCAGAACTTTTTAGCGTTAATTTTTTTTCAATATCAGAAACTACATGATCTAATAGTTCTATTCTAACATCCCAATATATAACGCCATCATTCTCTAAACGGCGGTCTATATATTGTACTTGTTCTTTTGTAAGTTCCATATTCATACAATTCTTTATGACAATAATTCTTTTCTCATTTTTTCGACCCTTAACATTGCCTTGTTATACACTTTGTATCCAGAATATGTTGCAATAAAATAAATGGGAATAATGCATAGCAATAGTATTTTTTGATTTGCTTCGGATGTGTTTTTCACAAGCTGTAAAGGAAAATTTATCATCAACATTGCAAGGGAAAAATAAAAGATTCCATAATCTAGATTTACAGATTTACCGTATTTCTTAAACCATTGTTTGGTGGTTATAAAAAAGAAAGGAACCACAGAAATAGCTACTAAAATAAAGTTTAATCGTTCAAATAATTTGAATGTTAAGTATTCTGAAGCCCCGTAAGAAAAGCCTACAAAAATCAGCAAAACTAGAAGGTTCTTTGGGTGTTTAAAAAAATTAACAAACCCTTTATGATATTCTTTTCTATATTTTTTATTTGTGTTCTGCCAACCTGCTGTATTTATATGCCTTAAATTACCAAACCAATCTACTCTTTTTAATGAGTTTTTAAATTCCTTTTCAAAATCATTCGTCTCTGCATTTTTTTCTAAATCAGAAACAATGTGGTCTATCATTTCTATCCTTAAATCCCAGTATTTAATACCGTTTTTAACAAAGCTATCGTCTATGTGTTGTATTTGCTCTTTGGTGAGTTCCATAATTACACAAGTATGTTTGAGTATTGTTCTTTTACTAATTTTTTATTTTGATAGTACACATATTCTCCAGACCAGTAAAATAATAATAACAACGCAAAAACACCTAATTGAATACTATTATGCGTTCCGTTTAACAAACTCTCACTACCTCTTATGCCCGAAAAGAAGTTAAAAGTCGCCACAAATAAATAAAAGACATTAAAAAAATGCATTGTCATATTTAAAACCAAGAAAGACTCTTTTTTTGTGTCTCTAATATTTACATTAAACAATAATCTAAATACTAAAAAGATTAAAACGAAACCTAAAATAGCGAATAACGTATCTTTATCATCAACATAATTCATGGCAAAAAATAATGAGACAATAAAAATACCAGTAATAATTATTTTAGGAAGTTTAAAAAAAGTAGTTAAATGTTGCAAAGATTGTTTGTAAAATCTTTTTTTTACAGCTTTCGTTTTCTCCTCTAATAATTTACTAAAACCTCGATCACTAAAATCTTTATGAATGTTTAAAATTTCCGTTTTAAAACTTAAATCAGGATTTTCATCTAACCTTTTTTCTAAAATAGTAGCAAAGTGATCTACAATTTCTGTTCTAACATCATAATATTTTATGCCGCAGACAACAACGTAATTGTCTATTTGTAAAAGTTGCTCTTTTGATAACTCCATAGCTTATGAAATTTTATATTGTTTAATTGCTACTTTATGTTTCTTGTAAAAATGAAAATAATTAACAGTCGAGAAAATGAAAGCACAGAAAAGACCTACATTAATTCCGTTTAATTCTTTTAGCTCCGAAAAAACTATTAGAACGGCTATTAAACCCATGAATAAACTTAAACTTTGCGCTTTTAGAATAAAACTATAGGTAGTTTCAATTTTATTGTTTTTAGCAAGTAGCATATAAAAAAATGAAATAAAACTTACAATCAATATACCTTTTAGGATTATAAAAACATCAAAATTAGAAGGGTTTTGAATTTTTAAATTATAATGAGTGAATAGCACGAAAGGAATAAAGTATGAAGCCAATAAAAGTAAATAATGTTTCCAGTATACTTTTCTTGCTTTTTGAATCACAATTTTTGGCGCGGAAAAACCCACTCCAAAAAGTAAGCTTGACGTTTCTTTTAATTGCGAATTCCATTTTTGTTTTACCGATGCAAAAACTTCTTGAAAACTTTTATTTTGAGAATCCATTTTTTCTTCAACTTCGGATACAATATGATCTAAAACCTCTAAACGAATATCTACATAAACAATATCTTTTACATTTAGAAAGTGTTCTACTTTTTGTATTTCTTCTTTTGATAACTCCATAATTATGAAATTTTATACTGTTGAATTGCTTCGTTATGTTTTTTATAAAAATGATGACAAATAAAAACCACTGCAAAACCTCCGCAAACAAAACCAGTAAACACAGGATTCATTTCGCCATTTTCATTAAAAACCCCAACTGCGATACCCATAATTAATAAAATAAGTCCAAAATATTGCGTTTTTAAAATAAACCAATAGGTAGTTTTTACTTTAGCAATTTTTGTTTTAATCATGACAAATAACACATATATTATGGCTGAAAAAGCAATTGTCAGTAAAAATCCGTTTATGAAATTAACAAAGCTTTTATCAAACTGCAACGGAACTAATTTTAAAAAAGCTACTGGTAAAATATAAGCTGCCAAATAGATAAAGTAAAATGGCTTAAACATTTTAACTGCTTTTTTAACGACAATTTTAGATTCTGAATACATCATTCCAAAAAAGAAACTAGAAGTTTCTTTAAAATGTTTGTCCCATTTTAACGTAGTCATTTTAAAAGAGTTTTCAAAAGATATATTTTTAAACATCAAACCTTCAATATCAGAAATAATATGATCTAAAATTTCAATTCTTAAATCTATAAAATCGAAGTTTTTAATTTGTAAATATTTTTCTACTTTTTGTATTTGTGTTGTTGTTAATTCCATCATTAAAAATTTAATCTAAACTAAATTTGGGGTTTACCAAATGTTGCATCGTTTTTAAAAACTCTTGCATTTCGGCTAATTTACTAGCGGTTTCTTTGGTGCCGTTTTCTGTTAACTTGTAGTATTTACGTAAACGGTTTCCAACTTTTGCAACCTCTACATCTAACAAACCATCGGCTTCTAATTTGTGCAATGCTGGGTACAAAGCACCTTCTGTAATTTGTAATTCACCTTTTGTAAGCTCTTTTACTTTTTGGGTAATTTCGTACCCATACATTTTATCATTACTTGCTAATAATTTTAAAATGATGGTTTGTAAAGAACCTTTGTATAATTTTTGATTTCCCATGTTATATATGTGGAGTGTTGTAATTATTTTAAATATACTACTGTTGCCTTAAGTTTTCTAAATATTTATTTGATCAATGTCACTTCGAGTGATTTCGATTTTTTCAATCGAAATTGTATCGAGAAGTTTTGTTATATAAAATCATTCTGTTCTCGATACCGTTTTAAAATTTCGTTTTCACTTCATTTTAAAACCACTCGAACTGACAATCTAAATTTATCTTTAAAACTTATACATCAAATATACATAATTTTTTGATGCATCTAAATCTTATGTATTATTTTTTTAATATAAAAAAACCCGAAAACTTAAGTTTCAGATAAATATGATTACAAATGTATAACCTCGAAACAGCCCTATCGAGGTATCAAAAAGGAATATACTTTTAATAATTTGGACGCAGAACGTCGGGGTATTGCAAGGAAGACCACCCATACTGAGACAGGCCTGCCTGCCCAACAGGTAAGTTCAGCTTACAATTTTGAAATCATAGCTTCGCTATTTTTCAAAATTGAGTTTCACTAATAAAAATAGCTTTGATACATTATCAATTTGAAACGATTCATACTTTTTTAGATAGAAATAAAACAATTAACGATCTATTCATAACTTTATATTTAATAGCGAAAGAACTATTAAAACAATCCAAGTTATTTTTATCTGATTTGTTTGAAAAAAATAGAAGAAATTATAACGAAAGTCTGATGTTTAGGAAAATTAAAGACGATTTGAAAAATGGGTTGTCATTCTTCTTAAATGGTTTTGCCATTAGTACTTGTTTAATGTTCTCCAATTATAACTTTAATCGACGAATGTTTCTCGGATAATATCTTTACATTTTTGTATTTCTGATTTCGATAGTCTATCAAATTTTTTTACAATTCGAGATTTGTCAATTGTCCGAATTTGGTCAATTGCAATCATTCCTTTTTTATTATTATGCTCAACTTGAAGTCTTGTCGGGTATTTTTTTAAATTCGTTGTCATTGGTGCAACAACTATTGTGTTTAAAAACTTATTTATTTCATTCGGAGAAACAATTACACAAGGACGAGTTTTCTTGATTTCACTTCCAATAGTCGGGTCAAGGTTAATTAGTACTATCGAATATTGTTTTAATTCCATTCTTCAAAGTTTTCGCCCTCAAAAACATCATTAAATAATAACCTATCGTCGTTATTTTCACGCATCTTTTCAAAAGCTTTATCCCAATTTTTTCTCGGACTATCGATCGGTTTTAGTACTATTTGACCTTTTTCTAAAATCATCTCGACTTTATCTTTGATGTTATATTTTTCTAAAATAGTTTTGCTCAAACGTAAACCTTTTGAATTTCCTATTTTTATAATTGCTGTTTCCATAATCTTATATTTTGTAATTACAAAGTTACTACAATTTATTGAGTGCTCAAAGATTTTTTTTCATGCTGGTAAACAAAAATAATAAGAGAAATGAACAACCTCGAGGCAGAGCCATCGAGGTATCAAGCGGAAAAAAACCTTATTTTTAGTTTGATGAAAACTCAGGTTTTCAAACTTTCCTCTTGACCACAGACGCAGAGCGTCGGGGAATTCTATCGATTAATACTTCTTCTGAATTTCTGAATTTATTTCACAAAGTAGAAAATGTAAAATAAGTGCAATTATATATTTACATAATTGCACTTATTTTATTGTAAATTACTTCTCTACCTTTAAAACATCTGCAATAATGCGCTCTAATTCTGCTTTTGGCAATGCTCCGTTTGCCATTTGTGGTTGTCCTTCTGCCGGGCAAAATAACATAGAAGGAATACTTCTAATACCAAAAGCCGCCGCTAATTCTTGTTCTGCTTCTGTATCTATTTTATACACATCAATTTTGCCATCATACTCTTCTGAAAGTTGCTCTAAAACTGGCGCTAATGCTTTACAGGGTCCGCACCAATCTGCATAAAAATCGATTAAAACCGGTTTATCACCCTCAAATTTCCAATCTTTATTTTCTTCAAAATTAAATACTTTTTTTAAAAATGCTTCTTTTGTTAAATTTTCTGTCATATAAATTTGTTTTTTCTCATTTTCCTTGAGACTTTCTTAATTCGTTTTTCTTATCAATCTGTTTTTTGCAGCTAAAAAGAAATCTTTGTATTGTTTTTGAATGCTGTAAATTTAGTCGATTTAATAAGAATGTCCTTACAGATGCGAATTAAACCCAAAATTCTAACAGACCCGGAAATAAAATTAACATACAAAGTGGAATTAATTTTTCTTATAATTTAGAGTTCATAGCTTCACTATTTTCAAAATTGAGTTTTACCCATAAAATTGTTAAATGATCTGTTGTAAGAAACGTAACACCCCATTAATGTATTAAATTTGACCACAGTTTAAAATAAATAGAACTTTGAAATATCCTAAAACTACTAAAATACCAGTAAAAGAAACATTTTTTAAAACAACTGTGATCGATAATTATAGGTGGCTAGAAGACGACAGGAGTAAAGAAACAGAAGCTTGGGTAAAAGCAGAAAACGAGGTTACTTTTAATTATTTGCGCAAAATACCTTATAGAGAAGCGCTAAAAGATAGGTTATCTGATTTATGGAATTATGAAAAAATTGGTACACCTTATTTAGAAGGAGCTTATATTTATTTTTTAAAAAATAACGGTTTGCAAAATCAATCTATTGTATATCGAAAAAAAGGCGAAAAAGGTAAAGAAGAAATTTTTTTGAATCCAAATACATTTTCTGAAGATGGCAGTACATCGCTCGGTGCTTTAAGTTTTTCTAAAGACGGTAATACTGCTGCTTATTCAATTTCTGAAGGAGGTTCTGATTGGAGAAAAGTAATCATTATCGATGTAGAAACCACAACCATAAAAGAAGATGCTTTAATTGATATAAAATTCTCTGGCATTTCTTGGTACAAAAACGAAGGTTTCTATTATTCGAGTTATCCCAAACCTAAAGGAAGTGAATTGTCTGCAAAAACAGATCAGCACATCTTGTATTATCATACATTAGGAACATCACAAAAAGATGATATCGTAGTTTTTGGAAAGAATACTTCAGAAAAGCATCGCTATGTTGGTGGTTCTGTATCTGAAGATGGCAACTATCTTTTTATTACAGCGAGTATATCAACTTCTGGAAATAAACTGTTTTTAAAAGATCTTTCTAAATCAAATAGTTCTTTGCTACCTATTTTAGAACACGCAGAAAGCGACACTTATCCTATTAAAAATATTGAAAGTAAAATTTATTTAGTCACCAATTTAAACGCCCCAAACAAAAAAATTGTGACTGTAGATGCTTCAAATCCAAGTCCAAAAAATTGGGTAGATTATATTCCAGAAACAGAGCATGTTTTAAGTCCGTCTACAGGAGCTGGCTATTTATTTGCCAATTATATGGTAAATGCTATTTCTAAAGTTGTACAATATGATTTTAATGGAAATAAAATTCGAGAAATAGAGCTACCAGGACTAGGTGCTGCCGAGGGTTTTAGTGGAAAAAAAGCGGCTAAAGAAATCTATTTTTCCTTTACCAATTATAACACACCGGGCTGTTCTTATAAATTAAATCCTGCGGATGGAACGTATAGCGTTTACTGGCAACCTAGAATAGACTTTAATTCGGATAACTATAAAAGCAAACAAGTTTTTTACGCTTCAAAAGATGGTACGAAAATACCAATGATGATTACGCATAAAAAAGGAATTGAATTGAATAGCAAGAACCCAACTATTTTATATGGTTACGGCGGATTTAATGTAAGTTTAACACCTAGTTTTAGCATCGCCAATGCAGTTTGGATGGAACAAGGAGGCATTTACGCAGTGCCCAATTTAAGAGGCGGTGGCGAGTATGGAAAAAAATGGCACGATGCCGGTACGCAACTAAAAAAGCAAAATGTGTTTGATGACTTTATTGCTGCTGCAGAATATTTAATCGAAAATAAGTATACATCTTCAGCGTATTTGGCAATTCGTGGAGGCTCAAATGGCGGACTTTTAGTCGGCGCAACCATGACACAAAGACCTGAATTGATGAAAGTTGTTTTGCCTGCAGTTGGTGTTTTAGACATGCTGCGCTATCATACTTTTACTGCTGGCGCAGGATGGGCCCATGATTATGGCACAGCCGATGATAGCAAAGAAATGTTCGATTATTTAAAAGGATACAGCCCTGTGCATACCATAAAACAAGGAGTAAAATACCCAGCAACTTTAATCACTACCGGAGATCATGATGATAGAGTGGTACCAGCGCATAGTTTTAAATTTGCCGCAGCGTTGCAAGAAAAACAATCAGGAGAAAATCCTGTTTTAATAAGAATAGAAACCAATGCAGGTCATGGCGCAGGAACACCTATTGCAAAAACAATTGAGCAATATGCAGATATTTTTGGATTTACTTTGTTTAATATGGGGTTTGTTGAGCTTCCGAAGCTGTTGGAAAAGGAAAAGAATTAAAAAGATAAGTGCATGTAAAACGCTCTTAATTTTCCATTAAAAATCCACCAAAAGGGGGAGTGATTTTAAAACACTTAAAATGGTAAAATGTATTTGAACCTAACAACTTATGATCATGACGTGCCAAATCAATTTGATAATGATTTTTATTTATCAAGTTCGTAACAGAAAATAAAAAATCAATCAACTGATTTTAAGTATTATGATTCTAAATAATTCAATCCAAAAAAAAAGCTACCTAGTGTCTGGTCTGTAAGTACATAAATTCCAGTAATGTTTGTATCATCAATTTAGTTTTGAAAGCAATATAATGTTTTTCCATAAATACTTTAGAACAAAAAAAGCGTTCAATCAGTAAATATAAAACTAAAAAATATGGTATCGTGAACAAGATAAGAACAAGTTAATTCAGTTTTAACCCTAGAATAGAGGAATTAAAAAAAACAGTTTTGTTAATCAAACGGAAATTAGATTTTTACTCATTACTGATAAATAATAAAGTTTATTAGAGAAGAAAGGAAGCAAAAACTATAATTTTCTGCAAATAAAAAAGCCTTACATCTCTGCAAGGCTTGTTTTTTTACGTGGTCCCACTTGGACTCGAACCAAGGACCACCTGATTATGAGTCAGGTGCTCTAACCAACTGAGCTATAAGACCTATAATAAAGGGTGCAAATGTACTATTAATTTTAAATTATTTCCAAATAAAATTGAATAATAATTAAACTGTTCTTTTCATGAGCCACAATCCGAAATCTTTTAAATTCTGCTTGCTATCTTTATCAATACTCATTTTAGTTAAAGTATCAAATGCCTTTTCGGTATACATTTCAATTTCTTCCTTAATTAAAAACGGAATGTTGTTAATTTGATAGATTCTCGTTACTTCAGTAATTTTAATTGTATTGTCTTTTAATTTTTTTCTGTAATAATATTTTAGCTTCTTTCCTGTTTCTATGTCTGAAACCTCTAGCGTTTTTAAATATAAAAACGTTTTTTTATTTTCAATAATATCTCCACCAATTTGTTTTCCAAAGGTTTCTGGATCTCCAAAGGTGTCTAAATAATCATCCTGTAACTGAAAGGCTAATCCTAAATTTAATCCAAAATCATAAATTAAATCCGCATTTTCATCATTGGTTTCAGCAACAATTGCCCCCATTTTTAAGGCTGCAGCCACTAGTACTGATGTTTTTAAACGAATCATATTTATATATTCGCTAATCGTTACATCACTTCTAGTTTCAAAATCGACGTCTAATTGCTGACCGTCACAAACTTCTAACGCAGTTTTACTAAACAATTTTGCTAATTTTTGAAAAGTAACTGCATCATAATTTTCAAAATATTTATAGGCTAAAATTAACATGGCATCTCCAGAAAGTATTCCTGTATTGATATCCCATTTTTCATGAACGGTTGCTTTTCCTCTTCGCAAAGGGGCATCATCCATAATGTCATCATGCACCAAAGTAAAATTATGAAAAACCTCAACAGCCAAAGCTGCTGGTAACGCTTTTTCAAAATCTTTAGAAAAAATATGTGCTGCCATTAATGTTAATACGGGACGAATTCTTTTACCTCCTAATTGTAGAATATAATCTATTGGCTCGTATAAATTTTTAGGTTCACGTACCCAATCTTTAGATTCTAAATACGATAAAAATGCTTTTTGATAGTGTAAAATATCCAAATCTATATTTTTTTGTAAAAATAATGTAAAGAAATGTTTCTTTCTAAATGAAATGTTAAAAAATAATTAAAACTTTGGAAACTTTTACTGTTTCTAAAGTTTCCTGTTGTACTTTTGCACCCGTATTATGAAAGATAAGATTATAGAAAAATCGAATGAGTTATTCTTAAACCTAGGTTTTAAGAGTGTTACCATGGATGAAATAGCCAACTCTTTAGGCATTTCTAAAAAAACACTTTATAAACATTTTAGTAATAAAACCGCTTTAATTGATGCCGTTACACATTATATGTTTAACAGTATTTGTTGCCGTATAGACAACGTTTGCGCGCAAAAAATGAATCCTATTGATGAAATGTTTCACATTAAAAGAGTGGTTATGGAGCATTTAAAAGACGAAAAATCATCTCCTTTATATCAACTTCAAAAATATTACCCGGCAATATATGTCTCTTTAAAAAAGAAACAGTTTCATGTAATGCAAGAAACTATTCAAGATAATTTGCAACGAGGTGTTACTTCTGGCCTATTTAGAGCTAGTATGAATGTCGATTTTACAAGCAGAATTTACTTTAACGGCATGATTGGTATAAAAGACCAACAATTATTTCCGTTAAAAAAATACTCTATGAACACTTTAATGAATTATTATTTAGAATATCATTTAAGAGCTATTAGCACCACAAAAGGTTTAGAACAATTAGAACATCAACTAGAAAACAATCAATTATAAATGAAAAAATATCTTTATGTACTTTCTTTTTTCGCTTTTACAATTTCTTTAAAAGCGCAAGAGAAAACAATGCAACTATCTTTAGAAGAAGCTATTAATTTTGCTCTAGAAAATAGTTATAATACAAAAGCAGCTAAAAATGACATTGCGTCTGCAAATGAAAAAGTTTGGGAAACAACCACTATTGGTTTGCCCCAGATTGATGCAAAAGTAGACTATCAAAAGTTTTTAAAACAACCTATTTCTGTGGCCGATATCAATGGTGATGGTATTGATGAAGAATTTGTTTTTGGTACCAAACAAAACGTAAATGCCTCTGTTACTTTAAGACAGTTACTTTTTGATGGCTCTTACCTTGTTGGATTGCAGTCTGCTAAAACATTTTTAAAAATTTCTGAACAAGCCGAAGAAAAAACAGAACTCCTAACTAGAGAGGCCGTTATTAATGCTTACGGAAATGTACTTGTTGCAGAAAGTAGCATTGCTGTTTTAGAAAGAAATATTAAAATACTTCAAAAAAATTATAATGATGCCAAGAAAATTTATGAAAATGGTTTGAATGAAGAGGAAGATGTTGAGCAATTAGAAATTACACTAGGTAGCTTAAAAAATCAATTAAATAGCGTAACAAGAATGAAAGGTATTGCTTATCAAATGCTAAATCTTTCTTTAGGCAACCCTATAAATACAGCATTGATTTTAACAGATTCTTTAGATTCTTTAGCAATACAAAACATGAATCTTAACTTAATTTCTGAAGAATTTAATGTCGATAATCATATCGATTTTAAAATTGCAGAAAATAATAGAGAAGGCAATCGTTTAATGGTAAAGTTAGAGCAAAGTAAAGCCTTACCAACTTTAAGTACTTTTATAAATTATGGCAGTCAAGCTTTTTCAGATTCCTTTACATTTTTAGAGAACACCCAACGTTGGTTTGATTCTTCTCTTTTAGGCATCAGTTTAAATGTACCCATCTTTAGCAGTTTTGGTAGAAGATCTAAAACTGCGCAAGCAAAAATAGCTTTAGAAACTGCAGATTTACGTTTAGAGGAAACTAGACAACGTTTAAGCTTACAAGCGGAAAAAGCAAAAAACGATTATCAATTAAGTATCGAAAATTACCAAACTTCAAAAAAGAATGTTGGTTTATCAGAAAGAATAGAAAAGAAACAACGAATTAAATTTTTTGAAGGCATCTCTTCTAGTTTCGATTTGTTACAGGCTCAAAATCAATTATACGCACAACAACAAAATTACATACAAGCTATGTTAGATGTTATTTCAAATAAAGCTAGCCTAGAAAACGCACTAAACTTACCAATCAAATAACAAAATTATCATGAAAAACATATATTTATCAATCTTTATAACGCTTTTACTAACTTCTTGCGGCAATAAAAAAGAAGTTTCTGTAGAAGCTATTTTGGCAACAAACGACCTTGTACAAATAAAATCTAAAAAAACAGAAATTAACACAAAACAGCAAGCATTATCTGCTCAATTAAAAAAGTTAAACGATAAAATTGACGCCTTAGATGTTAATAAAAATATGCCTTTAATTACTACTTACTTGGTAAAAGAAGAAGTTTTTACGCACTTTATCGAGTTGCAAGGAAATGTACAAACCAAGCAAAATATTTTAATATACCCAGAAATGCCCGGAATTTTACAAAGTGTATTTGTAACAGAAGGTCAAAATGTTTCTAAAGGACAAGTTTTAGCAAAAATTGACGATGGTGGTATGTCGCAACAAATAGCACAATTAGAAGCAAATGCGCAATTAGCAAAAACAACCTACGAGCGTCAAAAAAGATTATGGGACCAAAAAATTGGATCAGAAATTCAGTTTTTACAAACAAAGACCTCTTTTGAAGCGCAACAAAGTGCGGTAGCACAGCTAAAAAGTCAGTTAACAAAGGCTACTATTAGAGCGCCTTTTTCTGGAATTATAGATGCTATTTTTCAAGAACGAGGTACGGTTGTTGCTCCAGGTGCTGGGGCAGAAATCTTTAGAATTGTAAATCTAAACAACATGTATATCGAAACAGAAGTACCTGAAACGTATATTGGCGATATCACAAAAAACAAAACGGTAGAAGTAAATTTCCCTGTTCTTGGCGAAACACTTACCTCTAAAGTAAGACAAGTTGGTAATTTTATCAACCCAAGCAATCGTTCTTTTAAAATTGAAATTGATGTTCCTAATTTAAAAGGAAACGTAAAACCAAATTTAACAGCAAGATTAAAATTAAACGATTATACCAGTGAAAATGCCGTTTTAATTCCGCAAAGTATTATTTCTGAAAATGCAAAAGGAGAGCAGTTTATTTATATCATAAAAGATAAAAAAGAAAACAACGAAGCTATTGCAGAAAGATTAATTATAGAAACTGGCAAAACCCAAGGAGATTTTATTGAAGTTACCAAATATCTTGCTGCAAATGCAGAAATTATTATGGAAGGCGCAAGAAGCGTAACGAACGGGCAGGTTGTAAAAGTGATTAACAAATAGTAAGAAAATGGCAAAAAAAAATAAACAAGTAGATAAGGAATTTAAACTTTCTTCTTGGGCAATACAAAATAAGACTACTATTTATGTACTGATGTTTCTAATTCTTTATTTAGGAATTTCGGCATACTTTACAATGCCCCGAGAAAATTTTCCTGAAATAAATGAAACAAAAATTTATATTAGCTCGGTATACCCTGGTAACACTGCAGAAGATATCGAAAAACTAATTACCGATCCCTTAGAAGACAAGTTAAAATCGATTAGTAATGTTGTCGAAATTACATCAACATCACAAGAAGATTATTCTATCATTACCGTAGAGTTTGATGAAACTATTGACGTAGATAAAGCAAAACAAAAAGTTAAAGATGAAATAGATCAAGAAACTGCTGGTGAAGATTGGCCAACTTTTAACGGTGCAAAAGTTAAACCGAATGTTTTTGAGTTAAGTATGTCTGAAGAAATACCTATTTTAAACATCAATATTTCTGGAAACTATCCGGTTGCAAAACTAAAAGAGTACGGAGAATATTTGCAGGATGAAATTGAAGATTTAACAGAGATTAAAAAAGTAGATATTCGTGGAGCGCAAGAAAAAGAAGTAGAAGTGGCGGTAGATATTTACAAAATGATGGCGGCAAAAGTTAGTTTTGACGATATTACAAATGCTATTAATCGCGGAAATGTAACCATGTCTGCGGGTAATTTTATTACGAGCCAACAAAGAAGAACCATTAGAATTATAGGTGAAATTGACACCCCTTCTGATTTAGGCGATTTTGTGATCAAGGCTGAAAACGGAAATCCTATTTATTTAAAAAATGTAGCAGAAATTAACTTTAAAGATAAAGATGAAACAACCTACGCAAGAGAAAATGGCGAAGCTGTTGTCATGTTAGATGTAAAGAAAAGGTCTGGCGAAAACATGGTTGCTGCCGCAGATAAAATTGGCAAAATGGTAGAAGATGCTAAAAAAAATCATTTTCCTCCAGATTTAAAAGTCACTATCGCTAATGATCAGTCTCCAAAAACAATTGGTCAGGTAGATGATTTGGTGAACAATATTATTTTCGGTGTTATTTTAGTGGTCATCGTTTTAATGTTTTTCCTAGGATTTAAAAATGCTCTTTTTGTTGGTTTTGCAATTCCGATGTCTATGTTTATGTCTTTAATGATTTTAGGTGCCATGGGATATACCTTAAACACAATGGTGCTTTTTGGTCTAATTATGGGACTAGGAATGTTGGTAGATAACGGAATTGTAGTTGTTGAAAACGTGTATCGTTTAATGGACGAAGAAGGAATGACAAGAACAGAAGCTGCCAAAAAAGGAATTGGAGAAATTGCTTTTCCTATTATCATTTCTACCGCAACAACCGTTGCAGCTTTTATTCCTTTAGGGCTTTGGCCAGGAATTATGGGGCAGTTCATGGTTATTTTACCAATTACGCTATCCATTGTTTTAGGTTCTTCTTTATTTGTAGCAATTTTCTTTAACTCGGTATTAGTTTCTCAATTTATGAGCACAGAAGATAAAGATATGCCCATAAAAAGCATCGTAAAATTAACTAGTATTATGGTAGCTATTGGCTTGCTAATTTTCTTTTTTGGAGGTCCATACAATGCTTTAGGAACTTTAATAGTATTCACGGCAATTATGTTGTGGGTTTATCGACTTGTCTTGAGAAGAGCTGCTAATTATTTTCAAAAAAACACTTTAGTTAGTTTAGAAAACTGGTACGGAAGACGTTTAAAAAATTCTCTTTCTGGCTGGACGCCTTATCTTTTAGTTGTTGGTACTTTTATTTTATTATTTATTGCTTTTGCAGGTTTTGGCTGGTCTGTTGGTGAACAAAGAACAAAAATTGAGTTTTTTCCAGACAACAAACCCAATCAAATTATAGTTTACATAGAATACCCTGAAGGAACCGATATTGAGAAAACAAATCAAATTACCAAAGAGATTGAGCAAAAAGTATATGGTGTTTTAAATCAAGACCAATACACAGATGGCGATTATAATTTTATGGTAGAAAGTACGGTTTCTCAAGTTGGTGAAGGCGCTGGAAATCCGCAAACAGATGGAGGTTCTGCCGCAGAAATGCCGCACAAAGGAAAAATAACAGCCTCTATGCGTGAGTATAAATACAGACGTGGAGAAGACAGTGAGATTTTGCGTCAAAAAGTACAGGCTGCTTTAGTAGGTATTTATCCGGGAGTTCTAATATCCGTAGAAAAAGATGCTGCTGGCCCGCCGTCCGGATCCCCAATCAGCATCGAATTAAATGGTGAAGACTACGAAGAATTAATTTTTACTGCCGAAAGAATGCGCGATTATTTAAACACGCAAAGTATTTCTGGTGTAGATGAGCTAAAGATTGATGTAAACAAATCGAAACCAGGAATGCAAGTTTTGGTTGATCGTAAAAAAGCAGGAGAACTAGGGGTTAGCACAGGGCAAGTTGGACAACAATTAAGGTCTGCTATTTTTGGAAATAAAGCTGGAGTTTACAAAAAAGACGGCGAAGATTATGATATTTATGTTCGTTTTAACAAAGAAGATAGATACGATAAAAGTGCTGTTTTTAATCAGAAAATAACATTTAGAGATCAAGCATCTGGTAAGATTAAAGAAATTCCGGTTTCTGCCGTAGCCTCTCAAACCAACAGTTCTGGTTTTAGTGCCATTAAGCATAAAGATGTAAAAAGAGTAGTAACCGTGTATTCTGCACTTTCTCCTGGAGAAACAGATGCTGGTGCAGTTGTTGCTAGAATTCAGAACTCTATGAAGAGTTTTAATAATTTACCAAACGGAATTAAAATAGATTATACAGGTCAAATTGAAGAACAAGATAAGCAAATGACGTTTTTAGTAGGCGCATTTATTACAGGTTTACTATTAATTTTCTTTATTTTGATTTTCCAATTTAACTCGATCTCTAAACCAGGAATCATTATGTTGGCCATCTTTTTAAGTTTTATTGGTGTCTTTGGCGGCTTGGTCATTACAGGCGCTCCATTTGTAATTATGATGACGATGGTTGGTATTATTTCTCTTGCAGGAATTGTAGTAAACAACGGTGTTGTTCTGCTAGATTATGCACAACTATTAATCGATAGAAGAAAACTGCAAGACGGTATTGCTGAAGAAGAATTTTTACCACTAGCAAGTTTATATGAAACCATTGTAAAAGCAGGAAAAGCACGTTTACGTCCTGTATTATTAACGGCAATTACCACCATTCTAGGATTGATTCCATTAGCAATTGGTTTAAATATTAACTTCTTTACACTTTTTAGCGAATTTGATGCTAATATTTATATGGGTGGAGATAATGTTATATTCTGGGGACCTTTGGCTAAAACAGTCATCTACGGCCTTTTAATCGCAACTTTTTTAACCTTAATTGTTGTTCCTATTTTATTCTTTTTAATTACAAAGCTTAAAATGAGAATTAAAGGGCAGTTACCGCATCAACTAGAGAAAACCGAACTTACTTTTAGTGAAGACATAAGAATAGATGAGAAGAATCAGATTTAATATTTAAGAATATTTTTATAGAAAAAGGGTTGAGAACTGTGATGTTTTCAACCCTTTTTGTATTTTCGATATCATGTTCGAAAAAAAGAAAAAATCGTATACCGTAGATCAAATAAAGACCAAAATAGAAAACTATTGTGTGTATCAAGATCGATGCCATAAAGAAGTAGAACAAAAAATGTGGGAGTATCAATTAATTCCTGAAGCCAGAGAATTGATTCTTTTAAGTTTGATGAAAGATAATTTTTTGAATGAAGAACGATTTTCTAAAAGTTATGCACGCGGAAAGTTCAGAATTAAAAGCTGGGGTAAACCACGTATTGTAAGAGAATTAAAATTTAGAGATATTTCTGCCTACAATATAAAAACTGCTTTAAAAGAAATTGATGAAGAAGAATATATAAAAACTATTTACAGAATTACAGAAAACAGGAATGCCGTTATTTCTGAACCTAACATTTACAAAAGAAAGAAAAAACTCATTGACTTTTTAATGCGAAAAGGTTTCGAAAATGAACTGGTTTACAAAGTTGTAAATGAAGTTGTATCGTAAATTATTAGTGATTTAAGAAGATGTTCATAGAAGGGATCTTTTAACAGAAAGATTATCCGAATTTGCAGAAAAGATAAACGTGTTATAGCTACATTTCGAGCAAACCATTTTCGCCCTGATTTAATTTTTTGTAAAACTTAAAATCAACTAATTTTTTAAGTAATTTTAGGGGCACTTAAATAAACATGTAATTTTATTTAAGTTGGTCTACCAAGATAAATCGACCAAAAAAAGGCTTCAAAAGCAAACACCTGTTTTCAGACTTATTTTTAATTTGATGGTCTTTGTAACAATTCCCTTTTAACTGATTTTTTTGAGACACTATCTAATTTCGTAGAATCTAAACCAATAAATTTAACATCTACTTCTATGGCTTCTTCAAATCTCTTTTTAGCTAAAATTGAGTTTACTTTAGAGTTTACCGCAGAAAAAGCATCAATAATTTTTTCGGCTTGCTCATTTACCTCGTCCGCATTTATTAACGGAATTGTGGTCATATCTGCCAACCTTAATGTTTCGTTATAAAGAATATTAATTCGGGCATTAAATGACGCTGTATTAAATAATTGAGGATGTAAACTATCTGTTAAAGATTTTACCAAATCTTTTAGCTCTATGGCATTACTCAAAATTTCATTCGGAGAAACTTTTTTAAATCTCGATAAAAAATCGTCTACTGTTCGCAATTCTTCCCAGTTTTCTACATCTTTATTAAAAACAGTATCAATCTCTTTTATTGCCGAATATTCGTTAACAATACTTAATAAAGGCTTGAAGTCGTCTTGTGCTTGTTCGTCTTTTTCTTGCTTTTTATCACAAGAAAACAGCAAAAAAATCGTTAAAAAAGTAAGTATGTGTTTCAAAAATTTTGCATTTAGATTGTAAAAATACGGAATTTTTACAGGGGAACTATTTTAGAGATGCATAAAAAATATAGGAGAATAAATTTTGAATTCAATAATAAACAATTGTTCTAAAGAAACTTATTTACGGATACTAAAAAGAAGTACCTTTGTTCTTGTTAATATTACAATTTTACTACATGAATACAGTTATTTTAGTTTTAGGTGCAAGCGGACAAATAGGTACAGAACTTACCCAAAAACTTCGCCTTATATATGGTAATGACAATGTTATTGCTTCAGATATTAGAAAAGGAGGTGCCGAATTAATGTCTTCTGGATCTTTTGAAATTATTGATGCTACTGACAAAGCAACCATTTTAAAAATCATCAAAAAATATAAGGTTACCCAAGTATACTTACTTGCGGCAATGTTGTCTGCAACGGCAGAACAAATGCCTCAAAAAGCATGGAATTTAAATATGAATTCTTTACTTGCTGTATTAGATTTAGCCAAAGATAAACATATAGAAAAAGTGTATTGGCCAAGTTCTATAGCTGTTTTTGGACCAACAACTCCTAAAGAAAATACGCCTCAAAAAACAGTAATGGAACCTTCTACAGTTTACGGAATTAGCAAAGTTTCTGGTGAATTTTGGTGTAATTATTACTACGAAAAATTTGGTGTTGATGTGAGAAGCTTACGATTTCCTGGTATTATTTCTTGGAAAACAAAACCAGGGGGCGGCACTACAGATTACGCTGTTGATATTTATTTTAAAGCACTAGAAGATAAAAAATACGAATGCTATATCGCTGAAAACACCTCTTTACCAATGATGTATATGGAGGATGCTCTAAACGCAACGATTCAATTAATGCAAGCAGATGCTAAAGACGTAAAAATTAGAAATGGCTATAATTTAGCGGCAATGAGTTTTACGCCTAAAGAAATGGCATCAGAAATTAAAAAACATATTCCTGATTTTAAAATTACCTATAAACCAGATTTTAGAGAACAAATTGCTGACAGTTGGCCAAATTCTATTGATGATTCTCAAGCTAGAAAAGATTGGAATTGGCAACATAAATTCGATTTAAAAGCAATGACCGCAGACATTCTTAAAAGCTTAAAAGAGTTACCAGTATAATTACTGTAAGTTTTTTGATTAATTAACGTCTAAATTTTTAAATCCAGCATAAAACATTATGAAAGATCGTATCAAAAAAAGTTTAGAAAACACGTACACGTACCAAGAATATAAAGATTTAGTTAGAGAATTATTAGCAGAAGGTAAATCTACAGGTCCAAATCAATCAGAAGACATCACGAATTATAGTATGTTGAACGATAAAAGAATGAAGCGTTTAGATAAAACCATTAAGATAACTGCCGAAACCGTCTCTGAAATTCAGAATTTAAAAGAGCCTCAAACTTGGTTGGTGCTTACCGAAGGTTGGTGTGGAGATGCCGCACAGAATTTGCCCGTAATCCATAAAATGGCAGAACTTAATGAAAATATTGAGTTAAAATTGATTTTGCGTGATGAAAACCTAGAATTAATGGATTTATTTTTGACCAATGGAGGTAGATCTATTCCGAAATTACTTGTATTAGATAAAGAACATAACGTATCAAATACATGGGGACCAAGACCAGCAGAAGCTTCAAAACTAGTACACGCTTACAAAGCAAAACATGGAGTTTTAGATGCGCAATTGAAAGAAGATTTACAGGTTTGGTATAATAAAGACAAAGGAAAAAGTACCCAAGACGATTTTATAAAATTGGTATCTTCAACTGCGACTAAAGAAGTCTAATCCTTTCATAACTTATTAAAAACCGCAAATTTGAAAGTAAGTTTGCGGTTTTTCTTTTGGTATCTTTGCAATCTAAAATATATAAAAATGTTTGTTGACTATAATGAGATTTCTGATGATGCTAAAGTTTGGGTATATCCTTCTAGTAGAAAATTTTACGCTACTGAAATCCCTGAAATTGAGCAAAAAGTAAAAGTATTTGTTGAAAGTTGGAAAAAAGAGGACGAAAACTTTAAAGTCTCGTATCAATTTTTGTACAATCGTTTTATTGTCTTAATTGCGGATGCCGGAGAAACAAGCATTACAAATACAGATATTGATACTTCTGTATCTTTTATTTTAGAACTTCAAGAAACCTATAAAGTTGAGTTGTTAGATAAAATGAATGTTTGTTTTAAACAAGGTGAATTTGTGCAATACAAAGAACTTAAAGATTTTAAGAAATTGGTCAAAAAGAGAGCTGTTACGGCTAAAACCATTGTTTTTGACAACCTAATTACAAATAACAACGATTTTAAACATAATTGGGAAGTACCCATTGAAGAAAGCTGGTACAACCGTTTTTTATAAATTTATATGCTGCAAGTAAACAACATCACTTTTGGATATTCTAAAAAGAAAATTGTTTTAAAAAATTTCAATTTTACGTTACAAAAAGGAGAACATTTGTGCGTTATGGGCGAAAGTGGTTGTGGAAAATCGACCCTTTTAAAAGCTATCTACGGTCTGTTAGACATGAAAAAAGGCACTATTTTCTGGAACGAACACCCAGTTTTAGGTCCTAAAAATCATCTAGTTCCTGGCATGGATTTCTTTAAATATGTTGCGCAAGATTTTGATTTGATGCCCTACATTTCTGTGGCAGAAAATATTAAAAAATTTCTGTCTCGCTTCTATCCTGAAGAAAGTGAAAAACGCACACAAGAATTGCTTCAGGTTATAGAAATGAGCGCTTTTGCAAACACTAAAGTAAAAAATTTAAGTGGTGGTCAAAAACAACGTGTTGCCATTGCCAGAGCTTTGGCAAATGAGCCAGAGTTAATTTTACTTGATGAACCCTTCGGACAAATAGATAACTTTAAAAAGAATGCGCTTCGTAGAAATCTATTCCGTTACTTAAAAGAAAAAAACATTGCTTGTGTTGTTGCTACGCACGATAAAAATGATGCACTCTCTTTTGCTGACTCCTTACTTATCATCAAAGATCATAAAATTTTAGCAAATGATAATCCGAAGAAAATATACCAAAATCCTACTAAAAAATATGTTGCTGCTTTGTTTGATGATGTAAATGAAATTACCATCAACAATAAAGAGTATTTACTGTACCCTCATCAACTCAAAATTGTAGAGAACTCTAAAGTTATCAGAGACTTTGTTACTATAACGGCAACTGTTTTAAATTCTTATTTTAAGGGTTATTATTGGTTAATTGAGGTAGAATTCGAAGAGCAAACTCTATTTTTAAATCATTTTTGTGATGTAGAAAAATTAACAACAACTTCTATTTCAATTATAAGATCTGATTGATTTTTATTTGAGTTCCATTAAAGAAAACCTCCTCCTTTTGTTTCTTTCCTAACAACAATTTTCCTATTGGCGAAGAAACAGAAATAGCAAAATAATTTTTATGATCCACTATAAGTTGTCCTGCAGAAATACTTAAAAAATAAGTTGTTTTGTCGGTGATGATAATGCTTCCTAAATGCGCAGCTTCAGAAGTAGTATCAGTACTATCTATTTTTGATAAAATCTGATTCATAATAGCAACTCCCTCTAATTGCTGACTTGCTTTTTCCATTTCTAACTGCAACATTGCACGTCCTGTTTCATGCTTGTCACCAGCAGAACTTTTGGTTTCTGATTGCAACGCTTTTTGGTTCGATGAAATTATTTCGTGAACTGTTTCTGCACGTTTATTCACAAACAATTCACATTGTTTAAAAAGGGCTTCTTTAATTTCTATCTGCAACATAAATCATCTTAATATCCACTGTATTAGAAAGAACTAAACTGCTGCCTCCAACATTAAAATCTTTTCTATCTAGCTCAAAATTAGCTTTAAAAACTGTGCTTTCTTTTAACGTTGTAATTGCTAACGGTGTTTCTACACGTTTTTTAATTCCCTTAATGGTGATAAAACCTTTTAGAATATATTTAAAATTTGCTATTTCTTCAATTGCTGTAGATTGAAATATCATTTTCGGGTATTTTTTAACATCAAAATAATCCTCCTCTAATAAATGTGCATCTCTACTTTTACTGTCTGTAAAAATTGAATTTACCTGAATTTCCGCATTAAAAAAAGACTCTTTTAACCGTTGTGCGTCAAAATTACTTGAAACGCTAAACGTTTTAAAATTGCCATCTACATTAAAACCAAAGTTCTTTATTATAAAAGTAATTGCTGATTTATTCTTATTTTTAGTTGACTCTTGCGAAAAACCTGTCAACGTAAAAAAAAGCAATACAAAAAGCGTACTATTTAATGTTATAAGTCTATTCATTTTTTAAAGTAAATGCAAATCCGCCGTAATTTCCATGATGAGAAGTAGAAATAGAAACCGGTAGTTTTTGGTTATTTTGATACAAATAAGGAATTCCAAATTCATTTTTATATAGTTCAGTTTTAAAACCGAAATAAGCCAATAAATTTTGATTGGTTATTTTAGTTTTACAATCATTTTTATCAATCAAAAATAATTCAGAAACCATTTCTTTTGATTCCTTTTTAAAAGCTATAGAATGAACATAATTATCTGATATTTGATAATTTACACTATATTTTTGATGATCAAATTCTACAACACCTTCTGACTTTGTTATTGTTTCACAAACAAATTTTTTCGGCCCAAAAAATCTGCGCTGCCATTCTTGAGTATAGCATTTATAAGCAGCTTCTTTCATAGACCAAAACAACCAAACTTGTAAAAAAGGATTCTCTGAATTTACAATTTCATTTTGCTCCGCATCCGTAAATAGTTTTTCTAAAAAACCTTTACGCTGCCAATTGCTTTGAATTTTTGCTAAATTTAAATCAACAATATCATTGCCAACCATTATGCGTTCATTTTATCCTGAATAACTTCTACAGTAGCTTTTACAGACAACATTTTTTCCATAGAATCATTGTCTATTTCTATCTTAAATTCGTCTTCTACATCTAGAATAATATCTACCAAATTTGCAGAGTTTATCTCTAAATCTTTGATAAAGTCTGTGTCTTCAGATATGTTTTTAAACCCTTCTTCATTTTGCACATAAGGTTTTACAATCGTTGTTAATTTATTTATTATTTCTTCTTTTGTCATTTTAATATTAAAGTTTTCAGACCTCACAGGTTTTAAAAACCTGTGAGGTCTTTGTATTAATTATATTTCTTAAAGATAACACACCCATTTACATCTCCAAAACCAAAACTCGCTTTGATTACAATATTAATAGGTTTTTCAATCATTTGAGTCGGAATTTTAGCTAAAGAAATCAAATCAGAAATTTCTGGATGCACATCTTCGCAATTGATATTCGGAAACACAAATTGATCTTTAATTTGCAACACAGAAGCCACAGATTCAATGGCACCAGCAGCAGCCAAACAATGCCCAACTTGAGATTTTAATGAATTGATATAAGGAAAATCTGCACCTTTTCTTTGTAACGCTTTCGTCCAATTTTCGATCTCTAAACTATCTTTTGATGTCGCTGTTAAATGCCCATTAATCGCATCAATTTCTGTGGATGTTATTCCTGCATCTAAAATGGCGTCCGTAATACATTTCTGAACCGCCTCTGCATTTGGTGCCGTTAATGTTCCGCCATTTCTTTGTCCGCCAGAATTAATATTCCCTCCTAAAATCTCCGCATAAATCGTAGCTTTTCGTTCTAAAGCACTTTCTAAAGATTCTAAAACGAGTGCTCCTGATCCACTTCCTGGAACAAATCCTGATGCCGTTTCGCTCATAGGTCTAGAACCTTTTTCTGGAGTTTCATTGTGTTTATAAGACATCACACGCATGGCATCAAAACCGCCCCAAGTATATAAGCTACTATCGCTAGAGCTGCCTACTAACATTCGTTTTGCTTTGCAGTTTTTGATTCTTTCAAAACCCAACAACAAAGCTTCAGTTCCTGTTGTGCAAGCAGACGAATTTGTGGTTACTTGATTACCTAATCCTAAAATGCCACCTAAATATGCAGAAATACCACTTGCCATGGTTTGTACTACAGATGTACTTCCTAAACGTCTCACATTTTGGTCGTCAATCTTATAAATCGCTTCTCTAAATTTTTCAATTCCTGATGTTCCTGTTCCAAAAATTAGTCCCGAATCATAATCCAACTTTGAGTTTTCATCCACAGAAAAACCAGCATCTTTCCAAGCATCAATTCCTGCCATACAACCATATAAAATACTTGTACTATTAAATCCTCGCAGTTGCAAAGGGGTTAGATATTCTGCTTTTTTTTCTTCGGATATTTCTGGAATTCCGCCAATACAGCAAGAAAAGCCTTTGTCTTTTAATTCTTGATGAAATGTAATTCCTGATGTGCCCAACTTAATTGCTTTTGTAAACGCATCTAATCCTACTCCGTTTGGAGCAACGACACCTAACCCTGTAATTACGACTCTGTTTTTCATTTATGCTAAATTTTTGACACGGATTTTCACTGATATACATCTAGTTATTTTCATAGACCTCACAGGTTTTAAAAACCTGTGAGGCCTGCTTACTAAATTACGATCATTCCAGAAATTGTACCTCTACAAACCAGTTCATTTTTGGCATTTAACATCTTCACTTTACACTTTAATTTGTTAAATCTAAAATACACTGTTTCTGAAATTACTGTTACTTTTTCGTTGGGTAAAACAGGTAAAAAAAAATCAATTTGGTTTGATGTGAGTGCAATTTGTGGTTTTATTGCTGCTGATATTTTATCTTTTAATAAATAAATCCCTAAACAAACAACCCCTATTTGCGCCATGGTTTCGGTTAAAATAACCCCTGGCGTAATCGGATTATCTTTAAAATGACCTTCATAAAAAAACTCTTCTTTTTGAAATGTATAAGTTCCTGTAATTCCGTTTTCCGAAATTTCTGTGAGTTCATCAACAAACAAAAATGGCTTTTGGTAAGGAAGGTTTTTTATGATTTCTGTTTGATTCATTTGTTATGTTTAACAGACCTCACAGGTTTTAAAAACCTGTGAGGTCTTTATTTATTACTCTAAAGTTATAGATTCTAAAATATGTACTTCCCTTATTTGATGAGCGTCAATAAAATTTTGTCTGTTTTCAAAAATACTTAAAACATACTCCCTTAACAAACTTGTTGGCTTATTAGATACTATTGAATTAAAGGAAGAATGTTTATAAAGTCTAAAGTCATTAACAAATTCATGATGCGTTGGATTCAAATGAATATATAAAATTAAATTTTTTAGATACGCTTCATTATCTAACTTTATTCGTGAAAACCTGTCTTTGAATAAACTTCCACTCCTTCCATATTTTTTATTAATACTTTTTGAATATGCGTTAAATAGATTTGAAAATGATTGAGATAGTTCTTTGGTAGTACTATTTTCTTTCGTTTTGATCAAAAGGTGAAAGTGGTTTTTTAATAAACAATACGCTAAAATATCCAAAGTTTTAGAAAGATGCTTTTTTGATAACTTTAGAAAATACATATAATTCTGTTCTTCAATAAAAATGTTCTCTTTATTGTTTCCACAGTTATAAAGATGATAAAAAGAATCTTCTATTAAAACTTCATATTTCATACTAATTTGTTATTTCTATCAGACCTCACAGGTTCTTGTGCTGAACTTGATTCAGTATAAAAACCTGTGAGGTCTTGAATTCTTTTACCACTCTAACAAAATCCGCTGCGCAGAAAACCCAGGACCAAAACTCAACATAATTCCACGTTCTCCTTTGGCAGGATTTCTATCCATAAATCGTTCTAAAACATACAAAACAGTTGCGCTAGACATGTTGCCATACAAACGTAAAACCTCTTTGGTATCATCGATATTTTTACCTAAAACGCCGAATAAATCTTCTACCGTTTGTACAATTTTCTTTCCTCCAGGATGAAAAATCAAATGATTAATATCCTCAATTGTCAAATTATTTTTCTCTAAAAATGGATGAATAATCGCAGGAAAATGATCGGATATTTTTTGCGGAACCTCTTTGTCTAAAATCATTTGTAAACCAGAATTTACCAAATTAAATCCCATCATATGTGTTGCATCATAAAAATGATACATCGCTTCGTCTATAATTTCTGGACCTTTATCTTCTTCATAAGAAGACAAAATAACGGCCGATGCGCCATCACCAAAAATAGCGGCACTTACAATGTTTGTCATCGAATAATCTTCTAATTGAAAAGTAGCTGTTGGTGCTTCTACCGCAACCACGGCAGCCCTTTTATTAGGATTCGATTTTAAAAAATTCTTTGCATAAATAATGCCAGAAACTCCGGCTGCACAGCCCATTTCTGTAACGGGTAAACGTACGATATCTTGCTTCATTCCCAGAGAATTTATCAAATACGCGTCCATAGAAGGAATCATAATTCCGGTACAACTTACCGTTATAATATAGTCTAAATCTGTTGCTTTTAAATTGGCTTTATCTAAAGATTTTTTAAGAGATTGTTCTGCTAATATGACTACTTCTCTTGCATAAATATTATTTTTTTCTTCAAAAGAGGTAGCTATAAAAACTTCTTCAGGATCCATAATTGAATAGCGTTTATCAACACCTGCACCTTCAAAAAGCTTGATTACTTTTCTTTGAAAGCGAGTATCTTGATCTTGCATCCAAAGTTGTACAAACGGAATAATATCTTTTGTTTCTCTGTAATATTTGGGGAGTTGTTTTGCAACTGAGGTTATTTTTACTTTCATATTTTTTGGTTACACAGCGATTCACGGGGGTTTCTCGGAGATTCACGGAGTATTTTATCTATATTTATTTGACACGCATTTCACAGATTTTTACTGATAATTGTGACGACAATGTATCTACTTTTCAACTTTAAAAACTTTCAACTTTTTAATTCTTTAAAATCCACAAAAAACGGAATGCCCATTTCCATGAAATCTCGGATTTAACTTTTATTTTCGCCGACATTTCTTGTAAATCGGTTCTTTTAAATCCTCTTAAAACAGATGTTAATCCGTCTTCAATAATCATTTTATTACTTATAAATATTGACAACAACATGAACAAATAATAGGCTACTTTATTTCTGTGCAAGTCGTTTACAACGATTCCTATTTTAGTTTGTTTTAGGGTATTCTTCAAATAAGAAACTAGTTCTGGCTCTTTAAAATGATGTAAAAATAAAGTCGCTAAAACTACATCAAACTTTCTATTTTTAAATTCTTCTGAAAAAATATCTTGGGTTTCAAAACTCAATTCCGGAAAATCTGTTGATAATTCATCTGCATATTCAATTGCTGTAGGATTTGCATCAATCCCAATCAATTTGAATTTATAGTTATTTTTTCTTCCGAATTTAGCCACATCTCGCAAAATATCTCCATGACCACAACCCACATCTACAATCGTAATTTCTTTGTCTTTTGGGTGATTTTCTAAAATGACTTTTAAGCCATTTACGGTTACTTTATTCCCTCCTAACCAACGGTTTATATTTTCTAATTTATCTAACGTATCTCTTAAAAAATCACCGCCGATAGAAAAATCATCCATCAATTCTTCTTTGTCTGTTCTTTGTTTTGTACTGATGAAAAAATCCATTATAATTTTATTGATTTACCATGCGTTTGCTTAATAATTACGGGTAATAAAAAAGGCATTCTTCTTAAAATTTGTAATAAAACATTTGCTATTTGATCATTTCTGAACAACATTGCTATAAAATGTCCTGATTTTAAACGCCATTTAAACTGTTTGTTCCACAATCTAAGGTACTGCTTTTCCAACTCACTTCTAGATGCTATTTTACCATCATAATAATTTAGAATCAGTTTAGATGCAATTTGTGCAGACTGCATTGCCATACTCATTCCGTTTCCGCATAACGGATGAATCATTCCGGCAGAATCGCCACACATCATCAAATGATTTTCAATTGGTTTTTTGGTTTCAAAAGAAATCTGACTAATCGATAACGGTTTGTCAAAAACAGGTTTTGTTTCTTGATAAATTTTCTTTAAAAAATCATTTTTAAAAACAACGTTTTCTTGAAAATCATCAATATTTTTATACTTTTTAAATGCTGAAAAACTCGTGATATAACATAAATTAATGGCATCATTTTCTACTTTAGAAACACCACAATACCCCCCTTTAAAATTATGAAGTGCTACCAAATTTTCTGGAAAATCTCCTTTTACATGAATTTTAACGCCTAAATAAGGCGATTTTTTTTGGATAAACTCACGCTCCATTTTTACATCTAGCAAAGAACGTTTGCCAAAAGAACCAATCGCAAATTTTGAGGAAAAACCATTATTTTCTTTGGTTTCAACATAAAAAATATCGTTCTTAAAATCAACGTTTATAACTTCATCTTGCAATATGGTAACACCGTTTTCTGTTGCTTTTTTTGCGAGTTCCAAATCTAGCGTATACCGCGAAATCCCGAAACCACCCAAAGGTAATTTTGCTGAAATGAGTTTATTATTTGTGGTTGATAATTTAAATTGATCAATTTTTACCGCACCAAAATCGAACGGATTCATATCTAAAAATTGTAAATAAGGCAACACTTCGTTAGAAATATACTCGCCACAAACTTTGTGTTTTGGGTATGAATTCTTCTCAATCAGTATCACATTTTTACCAAATTTTGATAAATGAATTGCGTTGCACAATCCTGCTAAACCGCCACCAATAATTATAATTTCGAATTCGTTTTTCATGTATGTTAATGTCTACTCGGACCCAGTCGAGAGGTTTATTCTTCTAATCTATTAATTCTGCCAATTCTTTACCTACCAAGCTGCCAATAGCAATACCCATTCCTCCTAACCGAACTCCGCAAAAAACATGATTAGAGAGTTGTTTTACAATGGCATTTTTCTGATTTCCCACACCCATAATCCCACTCCAACGATGCTCCACTTCGAAATTTGTGTTTGGTAAAATAGTTTCTTTTAAAATTTTTTCCAGTTCATTTTGTATGATGGTCGTTTCACCAAATTCGGCAGTTTCTTCAGTTTTAAAATCGAGGTTTCTACCACCTCCAAATAAAATTCTATTGTCTATGTTTCTAAAATAATAATACCCCTTATCTAAATGAAAAGTACCTTTAATTTTTAAATTTTTAATTGGCTTTGTAATTAACACTTGCGCTCTTGCAGGTTGCACATTTTCATTGAGTAATTTATTTGCAAAACCATTGGTTGCTATACATAATTTTTTAGTATAAAAATCTAGTCTATTGGTTTTTATGTTTATATTATCTTCGTTTTCAACAAAGCTTTCTACGAAAATATTATTCAATATCTTAATTCCGTTTTTTTGAGCTTTCACAAGCAATTTCGTTGCCATTTTTCCGGTGTCAATCTGACCTTCAAAATTATTCACAATGTATGAATGATGTACTTTTTTAAAGTTGAACATATTATCAGAAACAGAAAAAACATCTTCTTTAAAAATAGGTGTTAACAAGTTATTTATTTCTTGTTTTCTTGCCAAACACTCTTCAAAAAAGTCTTCAGAATCGCACAATTCAAAGCCTTTATGATGTTGAAAATCGATATTTTTATCTCCTAAATTTTTACGTAATAATTGTAAGCCTTTCCAACGATTATCAACCAAATTAAAAACCTCTTCTTCTGTGTGCGTATTTAAATCGTCGATAATTTCTGACAAGCTTCCAAAACAAGCAAAACCTGCATTTTTTGTACTCGCTCCTTGCGGCAACATCCCTTTTTCAAGGACTAAAATCTTCGCTTTTGGATGTTTTTTCTTCAATTCTAAAGCGCAGTTTAAACCCACTATTCCACTGCCCACAATTGTAAAATCGATGTTTGTAAACCACTCTTTTAATTCCCAATAACTGTAATTCATTTATAGTTGTTTTTCAAAGCAAATACTGTTTTCCATGTTCTTGTACTGACCATAATTCGGAATTATTTTATAATCACATTTTTTGTAAAATTTTACGGCTTCAACTTGTCTTATTCCTGTTTCTAAAACACATTTTTTATATCCTAATTCTTTTGCCCAAACTTCTAATTCAATCAGAATTTTCTGTGCGATTCCTACACCTCTTTTTTCTGATAAAACAAACATTCGTTTAATCTCTGCTGCGTTTTTAACTTTTACTGAACTTGCGTGTGCTGATTTTATTTTCAGTAAGTCAGCATCAAACTTTTTAATCGCTCCACAACCAACTGCATTTTCACCTTCGTACAAAACAACCACCTCTTTTAAAATAGCAATAGTATTAAACTGATTGTAAAACTCATGTTCATCTCCATCCGTAATCTTTAAATATGCATCTAATTGTTTTACTAATTTGATGAAGTCTTTATTTTTAGAATTTGTTCTGATTATGTTCATTTTTCGTGTTTCAGACCTCACAGGTTTTTAAAACCTGTGAGGTCTTTATTACATTCATTATTATTATTATTAGCGCGCATCAGAATTCAAACCGTAACTGTACCCAAACAGGTTCCTTTATTTCGGTGTTTAAATTCCCGAAAGAAATTCCTAATAACCGAACAGAATTTACTAATTTATCTTGGTATAACAATTCTTTAATCGTCGGAAAAAACTCTTTTTTAGTCTGCATAAAAGATGCTTTCGTTTTACTTCTTGTTTGTTGTGTAAAATCTGAATATTTAATTTTTAAGGTAATCGTTTTTCCTTTGGTATTTGCCTTTTTCATCCGTTTTTCTATCTCATCAGCAATATCTTCTAAACGCTCAAGCATATAAATTTCTGAAGAAATATTTTCGTTAAAGGTGGTTTCTGCGCCAACAGATTTTCTGATTCTATTGGGTTTTACGGCGCTGTTATGAATTCCGCGAACAATATTGTAATAATGAGCTCCTGCTTTACCAAAAAGCTGAACTAATTCTTCAAGTGATTTTTTCTTTAAATCGTTCCCAATAAAAATACCTAAATTATACATTTTAGCGGCAGTAACCTTACCAACTCCATAAAATTTATTGACTGCCAATTCTTCTAAAAAAGGAATCACCTCATTTGGGTGCACTGTTTTTTGTCCGTTTGGTTTGTTAATATCTGAAGCAACTTTTGCAATGAATTTATTGATAGAAATTCCTGCCGAAGCCCGCAAACCTGTTTCTTGATAAATACGTTCTCTAATTTCTCTAGCAATTGCGTTTGCAGAAGGATTTCCTTTTTTATTTTCGGTAACATCTAAATAAGCCTCATCTAAAGAAAGTGGCTCCACCAAATCTGTATATTCATAAAAAATTGCTCTTATTTTGGTTGATATTTCTTTGTAGCGCTCAAAATCTGTTTTTACAAAAATTAAATGCGGACATTTTTGTTTGGCCAAAACTCCGCTCATTGCAGATTTTACACCAAACTTGCGAGCTTCATAACTCGCTGCAGACACCACACCTCTATCTCCACCACCGCCAACGGCAATTGCTTTTCCTCTTAATTCGGGGTTGTCTAATTCCGCTACAGATGCATAATATGCATCCATATCTACATGAATAATTTTTCTGAAAGGAGGTTGTAATTCCACACCACTAATTTACGAAGAGCGACCCGAATTTTACTAATTTCTGGAATTCAATTTTTATAAATTAATTCATTAGTGTCCGATTAAAAATAGTTTAATATCGTGAACCCTTTATAAATAAAGAGTTTTCTAATCCTTTTCAAAAGACACCTTATTTTTTAGAATTAATTTTAAGATGATAAACAAAAATTTTGTCCCTTTGGTTTACCTCTATTTATCAATTAGTTACATTTTAGTCTTGGTTCATGGTTCTAAAAGCGTAGCGGTCTTGTCTCTTTTATCGGACAGCAATAAAATTAATCATCAAAAAAAACTTACTTTAAAAATTCAATACAAATCGTTGTAACCTCTTCTAGCTCTTTTGATACCTTTTCTTTTTCCCACGGATGCGAAACATTAAAAACATGATCAGCATTTTCGATGATCTTTAGAATACTGTTGGAATTCCAAGAATGAATTTTATGCGCTTCATCAACTGAAACCGAAGTGTCTTTATCTCCGTGAATTACTAACTGCGGAATCCCGATTTTTTCTACTGCTTTCTGAATATTTAAACGTTCTTCATTTGTTTTAAAGTCTTCATAAAACTGATAAAAGTGCGGCATTTGCTGTTTTGTTCTTCCGTTTATAACATACTTAACACCGTCTTTTTTCCAGTTTTCTAAATCGCCAGTAGTAGAACTTCTTGACCCAATATCAGCCACTGCCGCTAGAGAAATCACCTTTTTTATTCTTGCATCTTCGTTGGCTTTTAGCAATACAATTCCGCCACCTCTGCTGTGTCCTATGACAGAAATATCAGCAATATGTACTTCATTTTTAAATTTTTCTTCGGATGAAATCCAATCTAAAATGCTTTCTAAATCGTCTAATTCTTTGGTATAATTGTTATTCCCGAACGCCTCTAAATCTGGAAAATCAATTGGATTTTCTGCAGTTCCTCCATTAT
Organism: Polaribacter sp. IC066; assembly: GCF_007997085.1. Classification (GTDB taxonomy): domain Bacteria; phylum Bacteroidota; class Bacteroidia; order Flavobacteriales; family Flavobacteriaceae; genus Polaribacter. The sequence goes on along the minus strand of NZ_VORR01000008.1, from coordinate 62,702 downwards.
GAGAAAAATTGAATTTTATAAAGAAAAAACCTGCTTTTGCAAACTGTTGTGCCATTAAATTCCATGCGCCCCAATCTTTAAAACCTTTGTAACCATGGCAAAAAATAACTACTTTTTTGGGTTGCTGTGTTTCGTTGTAAAAAACATCTGTTACAATTGGTTTTTGATGTTTTCCTTCTACAGTTAAATTCTTTATGATATTCATTCTTTTATATTAAGGTACAGTTTATAGCAAATAAATTAAATTTCCGATGGCTACAACTCCTGTTAAACATGCTAAAATAAGATCTATTTTAGTTGCTATATAGGTTAACTTGTGTTCTATTTTTTTTGCAACAATTGCATACACTGAATATAAGGAAAAAGAACCTAACGTTGAACCAATTGAGAAATAAAAAGCATTTAAAAAAGAATATTCAAAATATTCTATACTTATTAAAACTGAAATTGAAGTAAAATAAAAAGGAATCGCAATGGTGTTTAAAAGAGACATGCCAATTCCGTATAAATAAGCTTTAGATTTTGGTATTTCTTCTTTTTTAGGCTTTTCTTTAGATGTAAAATACAGCCTAAAAAAGTTAATCGCCAACAAAAAAAGAATTCCTGTTCCTATCTTTTGAATTAATGTAATATATTCTGAATTTTCCATGAGAATACTAGATAAATATGCTCCAATATTTGCCTGAAAAAAAAGTACGGTAGCATAACCGCCAATTAAGTAAAATGCCGACTTTTTACCATTTTTTAAACTAAACTTTACGACCGTTAAATTTAAAAAACTAGGTGTTATACTGCCCGCAACAGCAATTCCAAAACCAAAAAGTATGTAAATTATAAAATTCATATTTACTTTTAAGCAACAAATAAACGATAAAAGAAGGTTAAGTGTTAACGCATTTAGTTATTAAAGTGTAAGAATCAATAAAAAGATACAAAAAAGTTCTCTCAAAAATTTTTACTTTATCTTTTTTGTAATTTAAAAAAGCAATTTTAAGATTGAAAGCACAGCAACTAATCCTGTTAAAATAGCAAGTATTAAATTGATATCCTTTGTAAGTTTTCCTGTTTTTTTCTGAATTATTTTGGCAAATTTACCGTACAAAGAAAGAATAAAAAATGTACCTATCCCTGCACTTAAAGTGAAAAATACAATAGAAATAATATCAAAACTAAAAAGGTTGAAATAATCTAAAGTTGTTGCCACTCCACAAAAAAAAGGAATGCCAAACATGTTTAAAAGTGATAGCGTTACTCCTTTTAAAAAAAGATTTTCTTTCTTGATTTTACTTGTTTCTATCTTTGATTTCTCTTTCTTAGATTTGCTATAAAAAAAGTAGGATAAAAAAATAAATATTACGATTCCTGCTTTTTCTAAAGTTTCTAAAATTGCTGGATTTTCAGCTACGTATTTTGTTAAGATAACGGCAATAATCACTTGTAAAATCACCACCAAAGAAACACCTAACGCATACTTATTAGAAGCTGTTCTTCCTTTTTCTAGGCTAATTTTAAGCGCTGTCATATTTAACATGCTTGGTGTTATTGAGCCTATGAAAGCAGCAAAAAATCCGAAGAAAAAAAGAGAAATCAAAATCATAAAAAACACACACTTTCTGCAAAGATTACTTTTTAAAATAAGTTGTACAAAAAAACGCATCAAAAAAAATGATGCGTTTTTTAATTTTAAAAATAGGTTTAAACTATTCTATAATTATTTTCTTTGTATAGTTCTTTTTATCTGAAACAACTTGAACAACATAAATACCTCTTGAAATATTTGGTATTACAATATCGTTTGTATTTTGAGCAACAAAACTTTTAATAAAGACTTCTTTTCCTGTTATTGAAACAATTTTTAAAGATGCTTTTTCTATATTTTGAAAACCAGTAACTCTAAGTTCATTTTTGCTTGTTTGGTATATATGTATCTCTTTTAACGCATCAATAGTTACTCCATTTGATAAACTTGGGTTTGTCCAAGATTCTATAACAGTTGGAGAACTAGGTAAACCATCTACTTCAACATTGGGCGTAGATAATAATTCAACAGAAACAATTTGACCGTCACTTGCAGGTAGGTTTACTGCTCTAGTTATAAAACTTGCTGCATCTGTAGCTTCTAGAGTTGCATCTAACCCCATTGAAAGCATAATGTATTTAGTTGTACTTCCTTGAACAATTTTTAACGTAGTATCACAACCATTGGATGGGCAAAAAGAATTAGAAACCGCATCTGTTCGATCTGTTGCTTCTCTTGGATCAAAAACTCTAATCAAACCACTTTTATAAGGACCAACGGGTTCATATACAATATTTGCTTGCGGTGTTTTACTACTAACAGCTGCCATTATGCTTATTACATCTACATCTCTCTGTATTGGATAATTCAAACTATTTGTATTTGTTTGAACTCTTGTATACTCCATATCTGTAGTATTCCATTTTGCATATTTTCCAAGAGCCTCATTATAAACTACAAGATGTCCTTCTAACATATTTCTCATTTGATTTACAGAATAATCAGAAAAATGATTTGTTAAAAAACCTGGTTCTTTTCTATTATTACCTCCACCACTCATTGGATCATTTTTATAAGTTAAAGGAGTAACATCATCTTGAAATGGTGGAATAAATTTTTCACTTCTTACATCATACATCCATGTAGGACCAGAATGTATTCCTCCTGCAACTGTTGACGCTACAATTCCATTCATATCACCTTTGTAAGGGTACGCAGGACCGTCCCAGTGAGGAAGCGATAGTGCATGACCCATTTCATGTAGCAGTATACCAAGACTATTTGGACCTCTTCTACCTACTGAAGAATAACCACCACCAACACCTTTATTTGCTCTGTTTTCAAATTTCCATGAAACATGTGTGTACTTCATATTCCCATAAAATTTACCTGCAGCATTTCTAAGCGCAGCTTTCCACTCTGTTGCTATTAAGTTTTGAGGACCACCATTTCCGCCAAATCCAGAAAAACCAGTAAGTGTTTGGTAGTCTGCAGCATTTGTAATCCTAGCCGCGATTCTTCCTCCTGTTGGAAGTACAGACGTTTCTTTAAATAAAACACGTACATTTTGTACGTTAAGTTCTGATGCTGGCAACTTTTCCGCAAACTCTTCTTCCCAACCTGAAGGATATTCGCTATTTTGCTCTGTAAATACATTTACTTCAAAATTGGTCATCAACATTTTATTAGGTGCGCTAATCAATAAGTCATTATAGTTTTTTGTTTCTGTAGGTGTTTCAATAGAAACCTTTAAGTTAGGTTGAAGCCATTCTTTAGGAATAACACCCGTAAAACTATCATCAAAACTATGAACAACTTGTCCTATTTGATCATTGAAAGAAGTTGGCAAATTAGCAGGACCTGTTAAGATAACAGATAACAAAGTGCCATTTAAGTCTAAATTTGCTTTTACCACAGGTGAAACTTCACCGCTTGCAGATATTATGTTCACTTTTACAAGTGCTTCTCTATTGCTAATTAATTTTAAACTTTCGTTTACACCTGGTATTTTATAGTCTGGTGCAACAACGTGCGTTTGTGCAAAATAAACTCCTTTAATTGTCGCTTGTGCAAAACTTAAAAAGCTGGTTGCCATTAATACAGTACAAAGTAAAAATTTTTTCATGTTTTATTTTTTTTGTAAAGGTATTATAAAAGATAAACAATTACAATCTTTAAGAAATTTTAAAAATCCTAAAATTAATCCATTCTTTTGCAAAATAGTATTAAAAAACGCATCAAAAATTTGATGCGCTTGTATACATTTAAAAAATTAAGTAGGTACTTACTCTATCACAATTTTTTTAGTGAAGTTGTTTTTTTCTGAAAGAACTTGAACCAAATAGACACCTACAGAAAGTCTTGGTATATCAATATTATTTTCGCTTTCAGTAGAAAAACTTTTAACAAACACCTCTTTTCCCGTTATAGAAAAGATTTTTAAAGATGCTTCTTCTACCTCTTGAAAACCGATCACTCGAAGTGTGTTATTAGCTGTTTTATATACATCTAGAGTTTTAGATACGTTATTATTTTTAACACTTAATACCGTTGAAGATGTACGCAGATAAAAACGACCAACACCTTTCGTGTTAGTTTCTAAAATTACTTTGTAAGGTTTTTGGTTAATTTTCTCTAGCGTATTCTTTAAGGTATCTTCTAAGTAAATGCTAAGCCCCTCTGGTAAATTGAATGTTTCTGCACTAAAACGAAGTGTTTCATTTGCATTTGCATGCACAGATAGAGGAATGTAATAACTTTCATAATCTGAATTTGGTAGGCATTGTAGCGTAAAATCTACGCCCTTACTATCTGCTATTAAATGTGAATTAATTGAAAAACTTGGCATGCCATCTTGATAAGCAGCTGCATCATAACCCTTATCTAAACCTTCAGTTGCTGTAGATAAAAACTTTAAAGTAGTTGTTTTTGTTTCAACACCTTTACTTAAACTTAAAATAATATTTGGGGCTATAGCTTGTTTTCTAAAAATACCCGCATTACCTTGAGTGCTTTGTAGATTCTTTGAAAAGATAAAATTTTGATTGGCCGTTTTTGAAATGACTATAAAACCTTGATTTGGTGATAAATATACATCTCCTGTAGTGTAATTTAATACGTCGTACTCTTTACTGACCTTATTCCAAGTATAAAGCGCAATAAAATCATCATCTAAAATGGCTTCATTTTGCTTTAGTATGCTTCTAGTCTGGTTATTCGCTGAAAGAAAAGAGGGATATGGGTTTCCTAAAGAAGCTACAAAATGAGTGCCTGAACCTGTTATTAAATTCATTAAAACGGCTTGGTTTGCTGTCGCAACAGCTCCTTTAAAAACATAAAAACCTGCAGATTTTCTTTTCATTGAATACCCCAATCCATTTTCAAAATTAGTTAACGTTTCTTGGTTCTCTAAGGTAGGAGTCTCATTATGATACGTCCACCTTTGTGTAGAGGCATTTGTATTCTTATAATAAGCAACTGCAAAATTATTGGTTATAGGATTTTTATCAATGTTGTTGCTTGCCTCTGCAACAAAATCTGGAATACCCTGTCCAATAACTGGAGCAGAAACAATGTGCCAATCTGTATCTGAAATGTACCGTTTATACGTGATCTCTCCCACAGCATTTCCTTTTACTATGATTGAAGAGCTTGCAGTTGCATTAGAAGAAGCCACAAAAGAAGCTCCAGATGCTACATTCAAATCACTTGCCACGTACATAAAAGAGCCTGGTGCTATAAAAACAGTACTGTTTCCTGTTACATATAAATTTGAATCTTTAGTATCTATTACTCCGTTATTATTGTTGTCAACTCCAACAATAATTGTCATTTGAGTAGTCATTCTTGTGGACTGATCAGAATTTGGTGTAAACGTATAAGTAGTGGTTTGTGTATTATTAATTGCAGGAGCCCAAGTACCAGTAATACCATTATTTGATGTTGTAGGCAAAGCAGCTACCGTAGCTCCAGAAGCGACATCTGCTACTTGTGTAAAAGTTGGAACAGTTCTCGAAAGAATAGTAATTGTCATTTGGGCAGTGCTATTTGTGGACTGTCCAGAATTTGGTGTAAACGTATAGGTGGTCGTTTGTGTATTATTAATTGCAGGAGCCCAAATACCAGAAATACCATTATTTGATGTTGTTGGTAAGGCGGCTATTGTGGTTCCAGTCTCTACAGCTGCTACTTGTGTAAAAGTTGGAACAATTCTCGAAAGAATAGTAATTGTCATTTGAGCAGTCCTATTAGTAGACTGTCCGGAATTTGGTGTAAAAGTGTATGCAGTCGTTTGTGTGTTATTAATTGCAGGAGCCCAGCTACCGATAATATCATTATTTGATGTTGTTGGCAAAGCAGCTATTGTGGTTCCCGAAACTACATCAGCTACTTGCGTAAAAGTTGGAATCACACCAGATAAACTTGGGTTTGACCAAGATTCTATAACAGTTGGAGAACTAGATAAACCATCTACTTCAACATTGGGCGTAGATAATAATTCAACAGAAACAATTTGACCGTCACTTGCAGGTAGGTTTACTGCTCTAGTTATAAAACTTGCTGCATCTGTAGCTTCTAGAGTTGCATCTAACCCCATTGAAAGCATAATATATTTAGTTGTACTTCCTTGAACAATTTTTAACGTAGTATCACAACCATTGGATGGGCAAAAAGAATTAGAAACCGCATCTGTTCGATCTGTTGCTTCTCTTGGATCAAAAACTCTAATCAAACCACTTTTATAAGGACCAACGGGTTCATATACAATATTTGCTTGCGGTGTTTTACTACTAACAGCTGCCATTATGCTTATTACATCTACATCTCTCTGTATTGGATAATTCAAACTATTTGTATTTGTTTGAACTCTTGTATACTCCATATCTGTAGTATTCCATTTTGCATATTTTCCAAGAGCCTCATTATAAACTACAAGGTGTCTTTCTAACATATTTCTCATTTGATTTACAGAATAATCAGAAAAATGATTTGTTAAAAAACCTGGTTCTTTTCTATTATTACCTCCACCACTCATTGGATCATTTTTATAAGTTAAAGGAGTAACACCATCTTGAAATGGTGGAATAAATTTTTTACTTCTTACATCATACATCCATATAGGACCAGAATGTATTCCTCCTGCAACTGTTGACGCTACAATTCCATTCATATCACCTTTGTAAGGGTACGCAGGACCGTCCCAGTGAGGAAGCGATAGTGCATGACCCATTTCATGTAGCAGTATACCAAGACTATTTGGACCTCTTCTACCTACTGAAGAATAACCACCACCAACACCTTTATTTGCTCTGTTTTCAAATTTCCATGAAACATGTGTGTACTTCATATTCCCATAAAATTTACCTGCAGCATTTCTAAGCGCAGCTTTCCACTCTGTTGCTATTAAGTTTTGAGGACCACCATTTCCGCCAAATCCAGAAAAACCAGTAAGTGTTTGGTAGTCTGCAGCATTTGTAATCCTAGCCGCGATTCTTCCTCCTGTTGGAAGTACAGACGTTTCTTTAAATAAAACACGTACATTTTGTACGTTAAGTTCTGATGCTGGCAACTTTTCCGCAAACTCTTCTTCCCAACCTGAAGGATATTCGCTATTTTGCTCTGTAAATACATTTACTTCAAAATTGGTCATCAACATTTTATTAGGTGCGCTAATCAATAAGTCATTATAGTTTTTTGTTTCTGTAGGTGTTTCAATAGAAACCTTTAAGTTAGGTTGAAGCCATTCTTTAGGAATAACACCCGTAAAACTATCATCAAAACTATGAACAACTTGTCCTATTTGATCATTGAAAGAAGTTGGCAAATTAGCAGGACCTGTTAAGATAACAGATAACAAAGTGCCATTTAAGTCTAAATTTGCTTTTACCACAGGTGAAACTTCACCGCTTGCAGATATTATGTTCACTTTTACAAGTGCTTCTCTATTGCTAATTAATTTTAAACTTTCGTTTACACCTGGTATTTTATAGTCTGGTGCAACAACGTGCGTTTGTGCAAAATAAACTCCTTTAATTGTTCCTTGTGCAGTAGCTAAAAAGCTTGTTGCTATTAATACAGTGCAAAGTAAAAATTTTTTCATATAATTTTTTATGTAGGTTATGTTTACTAAAAATGAACAACCTCGAGGCAGAGCCATCGAGATATCAAGCTGAAAAAAACCTTATTTTTAGTTTGATGAAAACCCAGGTTTTCAAAATTTCCTCTTGACCACCGACGCAGAGCGTCGGGGAATTCTATCGATTAAATAACAATATTAGTTTGCAAAGATATAATAAAAGATAAAATTATAATTCTTATTTCTTTGAAAACTAAAGTGTTCTTTTTAGATATTTTCTACTAAAAGATCAACAAAAATTACTCTAAAAAATTGTAAAAAAAAACGCATCAATAATTTGATGCGTTTCTAAAAAAATTAAATGATTCTTTATTTACACAACTCCTTGTGCTAACATTGCATCGGCAACTTTTACGAAACCAGCAATATTTGCCCCTTTAATATAATCGATGGTTCCGTCTTCGTTTTCACCATATTGTACACAAGAATCATGAATATCTTCCATAATATCTTTTAATTTGTCATCTACCTCTTTGCGAGACCAGCTTAAACGTAACGAGTTCTGACTCATTTCTAAACCAGAAGTTGCAACACCACCGGCGTTAGATGCTTTTCCTGGAGCAAATAAGATTTTTCCTTTTGTAAATTCATAAATTGCTTCTGGTGTAGAAGGCATATTTGCCCCTTCAGAAACACACATACAACCATTTTCAATTAATACTTTAGCTTCGTCACCATCTAACTCGTTTTGAGTTGCACATGGCAAAGCAATATCACATTTAACAGACCAAGGTCTTCCTCCTGCAACAAATTTTGCATTCGGATATTTCTCTACATATTCACTAATTCTTCCTCTTTTATCATTCTTAATATACATTACATGCTTCAACTTTTCTGTATTGATACCTTCTTCATCTAAAATATAGCCCCCAGAATCTGATAATGTTAAAACAATTGCTCCTAATTCTATCGCTTTTTCAGCAGCATATTGTGCCACGTTTCCAGAACCTGAAATAACCACTTTTTTACCCTCAAAAGAATCTTTTTTACGCAATAACATGTTTTCTGCAAAATATACAGTACCATACCCTGTTGCTTCTGGTCTAATTAAAGAACCACCCCAAGATGCTCCTTTACCCGTTAAAACTCCTGTAAAAGTATTGTTCAGCTTTTTATACATACCAAACATAAAACCAATTTCTCTAGAACCAACACCAATATCTCCTGCAGGTACATCTGTATTGTGACCAATATGTCTGTATAATTCCGTCATAAATGCATGGCAGAAACGCATAATTTCATTGTCAGATTTTCCTTTCGGATCAAAATCAGAACCTCCTTTTCCTCCACCCATAGGCAAAGTTGTAAGCGAGTTCTTAAATACTTGTTCAAACGCTAAAAACTTTAAAATACTAGCATTTACCGTTGGATGAAAACGCAAACCACCTTTATAAGGACCAATTGCAGAATTCATTTGAACTCTATATCCTCTATTTACTTGAATCTCTCCATCATCATCTACCCAAGAAACTCTAAAAGAAATTAATCTTTCTGGTTCTACCATTCTTAACAAGATATTTTTACCGTTGTAAATATCATGATTAGCGATATAAGGAATTACAGTTTCTGCAACTTCTTTAACTGCTTGTAAGAATTCTGGCTCATGGTTATTTCTCTTTGTAACCATTTCCATGAAGTCGGTAATTTTGTGATCGATATTTTCTGCCATCGTTTTTTATGAATTTTGTAAATTTTATACTGTAAAGATAATAATATTTCAGTATAACGAAATTTAGATCCTTATAAATCTCACATTTAATATTTCTACAAGAAGCAAGAAAAACGCATCATAAAAATAATGCGTTTTAGTTTTCAAAATATCTTTTTTATATAACTCCTAAATCTAGCATAGAATCTGCTACTTTAATAAAGCCCGCAATATTTGCTCCTTTAGCATAATTTATATAGCCATCCTCTTCTGTTCCGTATTTTAAACATGCTGTATGAATAGAATGCATTATTTGAAGCAATTTAGCATCTACCTCTTCTTTCGTCCAGTTTAGCTTCATTGCGTTTTGAGACATTTCTAAACCAGAAGTTGCAACGCCACCAGCATTTACCGCTTTACCTGGTCCATATAAAATTTTAGCCTTATGAAATAAATGAACAGCCTCTGACGTACAACCCATGTTAGAAACTTCTGCAATGTATTGTACACCATTTGCAACTAATTTTATTGCATCTTCTCCGTTTAATTCATTTTGTGTTGCACAAGGCATTGCAATATCACATTTTACGCTCCAAGGTTTTTCATTTGCGTAAAATTTAGCTTCTGGAAACTCAACTGCGTACGGAGAAACAATATCGTTATTAGAGGCTCTTAACTGTAATAAGTAACTTATTTTATCTTCATCTAAACCTCTTTCATCGTGAATATATCCGTCCGGACCAGAGATTGTAACTACTTTTCCGCCTAATTCGGTAATCTTTAAAGCAACACCCCAAGTTACATTTCCGAAACCAGAGAGTGCAATTGTTTTTCCTTTAAAGCTATCGTTTTTGGTTTCTAACATTTCTTTTGTAAAGTAAACGCCACCAAAACCTGTTGCTTCTGGTCTAATTAAGCTTCCTCCCCAATTTAAACCCTTTCCTGTAAAAACGCCTGTATGGTCTTGTTGTAGTTTTTTATACATACCATACATAAAACCAATTTCTCTACCCCCAGTTCCAATATCTCCTGCTGGTACATCTGTACTTGGCCCAATCATTCTCCATAACTCTAACATAAATGCCTGACAGAAACGCATAATTTCAGTGTCCGATTTTCCTTTAGGATTAAAATCTGAACCACCTTTTCCACCGCCCATTGGCAACGTTGTTAAAGCATTTTTAAATATTTGCTCAAATCCTAAAAACTTTAAAATACTTAAATTTACACTTGGGTGTAAACGGATTCCTCCTTTATAAGGTCCTATTGCATTATTAAATTGTACTCTATGCCCTATATTTACATGAACCTGGCCAGAATCATCAATCCAAGAAACTCTAAATGTTAAAATTCTATCGGGTTCTACTAAACGCTCAATAATTTTAGCCGCTTCGTACTGTGGATTTTCATTATATATAGTTTCAATAGACTCTAAAACCTCTTCAACAGCCTGTAAATATTCTTTTTCCCCAGGGTGTTTAGTTTCTAAATTCGTTAAAATTTCTTTTACATTCATACTGATATACTTATTAACTTTTTATTCAATAAATTTCATATCAAAAATACATTTTAAAATCGATTATTAAATAAAATAGGTATTGTGTTTTTAAATATTTAACAATAAATTAAACGTTTTTTGCGAATTTGAATATGTATTCATTTAAAATCCTTTTTTTATTATCTATTCTGCATAAACCTTTATAATGGTCATTCTTAAAATGTTTCTTCTACATTCTTATTACTGCTGCCTAATGAAATTCCTTCTTTAAAAATAGCTGCTTTATTATTTTTACCATCAATAATAGCAGTAAGTGAATTTTTAAAGGAAATATGCCTCAAATAAGAATCTTCAAAAACGGCATCATGTTTATTTAAATACGCTACATCAAAAAAACCATCGTCTATAAACGGATTTATCGTTAAATACCCCACTTTAAAGGAAGTTAAATTTTGAAAAAAATGGGTTCCTTGACTTGGATCTATTCTAAAGTTATTTAAACCTGATTCTACTATTATTTTTGCTGCTGAAATTTGAGACCAAAGCACAGGAATTCCCAACCAAGAATCGCTTGATCCCCAACGTCCAGGACCAATTAAAATATAAGGTTTGTCTAGCGCCACAAATTTTTTATTAATTTCTTCAACTGCATTGGCAATATCTCTTGTATTAACAGCATCAAAAGTTTCTGGTTTTACGTAAACTACATCGCAAATATTTTCATATTTCCCATTTCCTAAAGCAGATTCAGAATAAATAATGGTTTCAGAAATATCTAAATTTTCAGGTAATTTAGTAACCGTTTCCACACTTTCTATGATGGGTCTTATCTGTAAAAAGCTAAATTCTTTTGGTTTTCCTGACGGCACATCTAATTTTATAGCAAACTCTATTTCTATTGGATTTCTCATTTCTCGTTGCCCAACACGTAAAAGTTCTTGTAAAATTTCTGGCAACGGAAACGTATTGTATTTCAAAATATTATCAAACGTAATTACACGAACTCCGTCATGCATTACACCGGGTCTGATAGTGTTGTTTTGTAAATCGTAGGTTGATGCAACAAACTTTAAGGAACCGTGATTTTCTGCTTTTCTAATAGTTATTTTCTTTTTATTGATCGCTTCACTGGTTGAAACTTTATAACTATCTGGATCTAAATCTAAACCATAAAAATACTGTTGCGTATCTCTTTGCGTTGATCCTGGAGAAGATAATTGCAAGACTTTCTTCGGATAATAGGGCGAAAAACGCAGTGTTTGTCCGCCGCCTACAATTATTTCTCCTAACCCTAAAGCAATATTAGCAATGCCTTCACTTGCTTTTTCGTCTCCAATAGGATAAAAATTAATAGAACGTGCTACTCCCGAAATATTTGGATAATATACATCTTGGTATTGTTTCCCTGTAACTTCTTGTAAGATTACAGCCATTTTATCTTCTTCTATTGTATGAGATATTGCTTTTAAATATGATTTACTATTTTCAAAAAAAGCAGATGCAATCACCGATTTAACTGCATTAGAAACCATTTCAACTTTTTTGTCTATTTCAGAATTGGGAATCATATACGTTGCAAAAACCCCTGCAAATGGTTGGTAATTTGAATCTTCTAACATACTAGAAGAACGTACAGCAATAGGGCATTTTGTTGTCTTTAAAAATGCTTTAATATCTTCTAGCGCCCATTCTGGTAAATCCTTTGAAATAAATTCGTGTAGTATTTTATCATCGTCTGAGCATTCTGCGGCAAATTTAATTAGTTTGTGGGTATCTATAAACTGATCAAAAACGTCGGTACTTATTACAACGGTTCTTGGTATGGTTATGCTTACATTTTCAAACTTATTATATAAATTATTACGCTTTAAAAATGAATCTATAAAAGCTAAACCTCTTGCTTTTCCTCCTAAAGCACCTTCACCTATTCTTGCATAGCCAACAAACTCATCGTATTTATATTTGTTAAATTTTACAATTACACCTCTAGACCTATACACTCGATAAGCTTTTATAGAATTAATTAAGAAGTCTCTTATTTGATCATTGTTTTCAAATTCATCATATTCTATAACGTTCAATAAATTTGCTAAAGGAAAAAGGGCTCTTGATTTTAACCATTTAGAATACTCGCTTCTTGTTGCGTGATACATCAAGCAATCTTCGGTAACAACCTTTATTGCTTTTTGAAATTCACTTAAATCTTTAGCGGTTGCTAAAACTTTCATTTGCCTAGGATCCCAAAACTCAAAGTCTCCAAAAGCAAAATATTTAATAATATAATTCTTTATATCAACCCCTAAAGTTTCTGAATGTTTATATAAAAACTTACCTTTCAGCTCTAACGCTCGTTTTTCATTATCCGCATTAGAAGATTGAATTAAAAAAGGAAAATACCGTTTGTATTTTCGTACATAATCTAAAAGTAAAAATCCTGCTTCTTTATTTCTAACGCCATCTTTATAATAATTAACATCCGATATTACGCCTAACAAATTATCTTTATACGTGTCAAACAAACCAATACCTTCCTCAAAGGTTGTAGCTAGTAAAATTTTTGGTCTTCCTCGCATTAACATCATTTTTCTATGCTCGTTTAATCCTTCAGACATAAACCCTTGTGTTTGTTTAAGGATCACTTTATAAATAAGAGGAATATATCTAGAATAAAATTTTAGCGAGTCTTCTACTAACAAGATGGCTTTAACACCAACAACATTAATATCGACTTCGGCATTCATTCTATCTTCTGTTAATTTTATAATCGCCAAAAAGATATCTGCATTTCCGTTCCAATGAAAAACAAAATCTATACTATCTGTATTTTCCTTTTGAAGTTTACTTCTTAATAACGAAGAATGATAACTTAAAGCAGCAATTGTAACCTCTGGAAAGGCTTCTTTTATTTTTTTTGATGTTTCAAAAGCATTATAGTTACCAATATCTAACCAAGTAATTACAATATCAATTTGATGAGATTCCATCATTTTAATGGCTCTTTTGGCAGAATTTGCATGAATAAAATTTGGTGGATGCCTTAAGTTTAAAGAAGTGTATTCATCAAAAATTCGTTCCTCGATTCTACCATCTTCTTCAAGCATATAATAATCGTAATTAGAACAAACTATTAATACCTTATTAATTCTTTTTTGCATTAACTTATCAAAAGTAACCTCCTTAAATGCAAAATTTTTTAAATTGGATAAGATCTTTTCCTTCATTTTTAATTCCGTTTTTATAACTTACAATATATTAATTTTATAGCGTAAAACTTTAATAAAATTAAGTATTCAACTCAAAAATTAGATTCAACAAAAATAAAAATGTGTAAATTCGCCGTCTAATTTAATAGCTAATGCTAGACAAAGTAAAAGAACTTATTGGTGATGTAAACGCTTTTAAAGCAACGACCAAAGATGAAGTAGAAACTTTTAGAATTAAATATTTAGGAAGTAAAGGTTTACTAAAAGATTTATTTGCAGAATTTAAGAATGTAGATGCAGCAATGCGTAAAGATTTTGGACAAGCATTAAACAACTTAAAAAAGTCTGCGGAAGAAAAAGTAGCAGAATTATCAGATGCACTAGACAATTCTACAAGTCAGCAATCTTTTTACGGAGATTTAACGCGTCCTTCTGAACCTATTGAACTAGGTTCTCGCCACCCAATATCATTAGTAAAAAATAAAATTGTTGAGGTTTTTAATAGAATTGGTTTTACCGTTTCTGAAGGCCCAGAAATTGAAGATGATTGGCACAATTTTACAGCGTTAAACTTGCCAGAATACCATCCGGCAAGAGATATGCAAGACACGTTTTTTATTGAGCAGAACCCAGATATTTTATTGAGAACACATACATCTTCTGTGCAAGTTCGCTATATGGAAGAAAATAAACCACCAATTAGAACCATTTCTCCTGGAAGAGTTTTTAGAAATGAAGATATTTCTGCCCGTGCGCATTGTATTTTTCATCAGGTAGAGGGTTTATACATTGATACAGATGTTTCTTTTGCCGATTTAAAACAAACACTTTTATATTTTACAAAAGAAATGTTTGGCAAATCTAAAATTAGATTACGTCCTTCTTACTTCCCTTTTACAGAGCCAAGTGCAGAAGTAGACATTTATTGGGGATTGGAGACAGAAACCGATTATAGAATTACCAAAGGAACAGGTTGGCTAGAAATTATGGGCTGCGGAATGGTAGACCCCAATGTGCTTAAAAATTGCAACATTGATCCTACTAAATATTCTGGTTATGCCTTTGGAATGGGAATTGAACGTATAGCAATGCTCTTATATCAAATACCAGATATCAGAATGTTTTACGAAAATGACAAGCGTTTTTTAGAACAATTTAAGTCGGTTATATAACAACTTATCATTACGTTTTTACTCAATAAAGGATTCGAAAAGGAGTTATTTAATTTATAAGAATGTTTATATTCATCAATATTCACAAAAAATAATCTATCTGATAAAAAAAGATTATATTTAAATATGCAAATTGAAAGAACAAATAACGAAATATTAATTAAAATCCCTTCGGATGCGGTATGTTATGGGGGGGGCAAAGAATTTTAGATTATTTAAAATTTCGGGAAATAGCGTCAAAAAGTAAAGCTTCTCAAAAGCAGATTGATGAAATTTCTACAGAAATAAATAATTCTTAGTGGCAAAAAACGGTAATAGATTTCTGAAGTGAAAATTGTTGTAGACACTAATATCATTTTTAGTGGATTGCTTAATCCCGAAAGAAAAATTAGAGACCTTTTACCTAATTCTATAGGAGTTTTTGACTTTTATTCGCCAACTTTTGTACTAGAAAACCTTAAAAATCATCAAAATAAATTATTAAAAATATCATGATATTCTGAAAAAGATTTCGATTTTTTAATCCGAATTGTATTCAAAAAAATTGAATTAATTGATATTATAAATGTTCAACGATCTGCTTGGAATGATGCTTTTAAATTAACTCAAAACATGAATGAGTTGAGACTCTATTTGTAGCACTTTCTTTAGCGTTAAATGCGCCAGTTTGGACTGCTGATAAAAAATTAATAAATGGCTCAAAAAAAAGAGCTATACATTGGTTATTAACAACTGACACTCTTTTAAAAATAAGAAACGAGTTCTAAAAATTAATGAGACACTAAAACAAACTACTTTACAGTAAATTAGAGCGTTTTATCTTATTTTTAAACAGCTAAATTTAAAGTAGCTCAATTGCGAATTCATAGAAAGATATGATAAAACAAATAAAAAATCAAAAATAATTTATACAATGAACTACTTTACACAATTTTGGGACGAAAATAGAGATGATGAATACGCAAACTGGGGAACCTCTACTTGGTATTTTGAAACGAATGATGCTGACGAAGTTCTAAAACAAATAACGGTTTACAAAAGCGGAAAAATTTTAAAATATGCTGAAGACAATCTTGAAGACGAATTTGGTGGTTTATGTGAAGATACATTAACGATTGATGACTGTGATGGTGATGTAATTTCTAAAGAAGATTTCTATAAAGTTTGGTAATTGAAACTAATTAAAAAAAATCAATTAGTTTAGTTAGCTTAAAGATTGGATTAATTGTCTTTGGGTTACCTACTCTTTTGAATTTATCCCTTTTAAAAACCAAAAAAATAACATCCTTATTCTTATGATAATTTCATTGATTCACCTCAATTTTATCACCCAAAAGAATATAAAGAAAAAGCAATAAAGTGAAAAAAGATATAATTATTCCTGAAGTTACCAACATAGAAATGGCCGTTGTTTATGAATACAATGATATTTATAAAACAAATGATTGGAATGTATACATTATTAACAATAAAAAGGTGGCTATAGAAATGATAGTCGTTGTTTCGCAAGGTTTTTCTGAAACAAAAACTACCTCTTTATTGCGCAAAAAGCTAGACAATCTTCCGGCAACTTCTTTTGCGAAAATTGAATTTATACAACCTGAATTATTTGAATTAAACAACCGTTTTCAGGTAACTTTTTTTGAAGGAAACACACTGTATGAAAAAACATTTCTATTTAAAGCAAACACCATTAAAGAAAGTGCTTTGCGCATGATTGATGAGATTAAGAAACATGGAATTTTAGCGTAAAAACTTAAAGCAAATACGCAAAGTTTTTTCGCAAAGTTCGCAAAGGAAAAGTATCCTTTTTAAGTTTAGACACAATTTTGTCTTTTCAACGTTAAGAGAAATCGCATAATCTTGCTCAACTTTACGTTTTCTGCTTTATGTGATTTCTCAATCGCTTAAAAAAGCTCATTTCGAAATGACACTCTTGATTTTTTTTTTAATTTTATTTAATCAAACTCCGCCTCTATCTTATTTAAACTTACAATATCTTTTCTTAAATACTTAATACTTACTTTTGGCGGAATCGAAATTTCAATACAGGTTTCTGAAAACACTAAAGTATCCGAAGACAACTTCGATTGAAAATCATTAGACATTAGCAATGCTTTTAAAATCAATTTAAACATTTTCTTATCCTTGTATTCTTCATACAAAACTTCTATATCTTCTTGATCAATTTCTTTAAATCTGCTAAAATGAATTTCTATAGAAGGCGGCACTGAAACCCCTACAATTAATCGATTTGTTCTAAATCCTGCTTTTTCTAATAGCGGTAAAACATTAAAAACATCCTTAACATAATCAACAAACTTATTTTTAGTGCTAGATCCTAAATCGCCTATTTTAGAAACTCTGTTTTTAAATTGTTCAAAAATTTGATCAGCGCCAGCACTAATTGTGTTGGTTGTTTTTTTTATTAATTTATTTTCTTTCATAGTTTGTGTTTTCAGACCTCACAGGTTTAAAAAACCTGTGAGGTCTCTGTTTTGTCTTTTCTACCAAAGAGAAAAATCACATAAAGTTGCACAATTTTACATTTCTTGCTTTCTGTGATTTCTCAATCGCTTAAAAAAACTCATTTTGAAATGGCACTCTTGCTTCTTTTATCATCCAGAAAAAACAAAAATTATAGACTATTTCTTTGCGAACTCTGCGACTTCTTTGCGCCTTTGCGTTTAGTATCAGCCAAAAAAACCAATTATCAAATACATAACAACCGTAATTGTGCCACCAACCAAGGCATAGGGTAATTGTGTTTTTACATGATCTATGTGGTCACTTGCAGAAGCCATAGAAGAAATAATAGAAGTATCAGAAATTGGTGAACAATGATCTCCAAAAATTCCTCCGCCTAAAGTTGCCGCAACAACAATGGTAATATCTGCGCCATGAATATTTGCCATTGGCACTGAAATTGCTAACATAATTGCAAAAGTTCCCCAAGAAGTTCCTGTAGAAAATGCAATAAAAGAACTTATTAAAAAAACAACAGCTGGTAATAATTCTGGTGATAACCGTTCTTTTGTGGCATTGGCTACATAAATTCCGGTTTCTAATTCCTTACAAGCATCACCAATTGCAAACGCTAACAACATCAACAAAGCCAAAGGCATTAACTCGCTAATTCCTTTTAAGGTTAAGTTTACAGCTTCTTTCGGGTTCATAATTCCTTGTATAAAATACATGAGCATGGCAACCAATAACGAGGTTATTACAGCGTATAAAACCGAAGACGAACCAGAGCCTTCGCCAATTGCTTGCGAAACATGCTCTAAAAATGATGTAGATGTTTTTACGGCATCCCAACCGGTATAGACCAAATTAATCGGCATCATCAAAACCATGGTTAATAATGGTACAATCATATTATAGGCTTTCGCTTCTATTCCTTCTTTTGGCGGAAAAGAGGTAACGGCGTCTGAAACCATAGGCTTTGAATTTTTATTCATCAACGCGCCTGTTTCTTTGGTTCTTTTTTCGGCCTTATTCATAAGACCAAAATCCTTTTTTGATAAAATAATAATAAACAAAATTAAGATTGCCAACAAAGGATAAAAATTATATTTAATAGATGCAATCATCACAGCAAACGGTTTTTCAATTCCTTGTGTGAGTAATAATCCCATAATGAAAGCACCCCAAGCATTAAACGGAATTAAAATGGACGAAGGTGCAGAACTAGAGTCTGCGATATACGCTAATTTCTCTCTTGGAATTCCTAACTTATCAAAAATTGGACGGTATAAAGTTCCCACTGTTAAAGAGCTAATACTTGTTTCTACAAACAATAATAAACCTGTTACCGTTGCTAAAATTTGCACCATTACTCTACTATACCCAGTTTTTTTACTTTCTAATTTCACTAATTTTCGGTTGATAATATTGATAAAACCCTCTACTCCTCTAGAATATTGAATAAAAATTAACAATGCGCCAACCAAAGCACTAAACATAATGGTTCTTGTATTTCCTTGAGATTGAAACACATTTACCATGCCTTCAATCATCGCTAAAGTTCCTGTTAAAGGATTCCAACCTTCGATAATTAACCAAGAGAACCAAATACCAAATAACAAAGCGATATACACTTGTTTGGTTTTTAATGCTAAAATGATGGCAATAATTGGAGGTATTACTGATAAAAATCCATATTCCATAAAAAAATTATTTTGCTTAAAGGTAACAATTTATCAATGTTATAAAATCATATTTTTAAAATTGGTCTTGTCATTATAAATTGTATTTATCAAAAATTTTAAACAAAACCCACATCAAGACTTCAGAATTTTATTGAAGCACAAAAATTATTTTTGTCGCCTTTAAGCCAACTTTAAGTAGCGTAAGTTTATCAACAAAAAGAATAGATTCTTTTAAAGTGATGGATAAAAACAACGATTTATAGCCAAATGCCAACGAAATTGGTAATGAAACTGCGAATAATCTACCAGAAAATAAAAGAATTAAGATCCTATTTTATTCTTTTGAAAAAACACCTACTATTTTATGTTTACAGAGAAAAAGAAATAAAACCAAAAAAAAACAGGAAGGATGTTCTTTCTTTATTTCCTAGAACTCCTGCTACCAGTAAAATTTTTGATATTGTTATTGAATATACCCAAACATATTACGGCAGATCTTTTGGCTTATATAAATTTAAAAACAAAAGAAATGACCTAAAAGTTTGGGCAAAACATAAAGAATAGAAAATATTAAACAGTATTGGCAAAATCAAAACCAAAAAAATATTGCTGCTTTGCCTACAAAAATTTGAAATAAATAATAACTTCTTTTAAACGCTGTCTACTTTTTTAATAGCGACTATAAAATCATTTAAATCGTTTTTATTACTCACTAAATGAATCGCTTCATCACACACTTTTTCTGCATTCTCATTAGAGAAATTTAAACCAATGGCAATTTTTCGCATCAATTTAACCTCTGGTAATTTTGCGTCTCCGTCTACTAAAATCATTTTAGCCAAACGATACAAACGTTCTATTCTATCATCATAACTTGCAGGAGGGTTTGTGGGAAATTTTTCTGGATTTATTAAAATAAGAATCGATTCTTCTACTGTTATATTTAAGCTTTTACCAGCTTTAATTAAAAGTGCCTCTTCACCTTCGGTAATTTCTCCATCTGCTTTTGCAATTTTTACAATATTGGCAAAATGCCCAATTTCTTGTTTGTGTTTTCCTGTAGAATATAAATCTGATATTGCCATTTTAGTTTTTTCTGTAAAAATATGTGTAAATAAAATTAAAAACATCTTTTTTACCTAAAAAATTTCTAAAAGTCAAATCGAATGTTCTGCTTTTTTGTATTTTAGACTTACATTTTTATATGAGTATCATTTATAAAATCAATTTTTAATATGACCAACTTCTCTTATTTTAATAGAAAAAATAGTATTCACGATTTAGAATCTACAGAATTTGACGTTCTAATCATTGGTGGTGGTATCACAGGAGCTGGTATTGCTTTAGATGCTGCTTCAAGAGGAATGAAAGTGGCCTTGATAGAAAAAAACGACTTTGCTTCTGGCACCTCAAGCAAATCGACTAAATTAATTCATGGTGGTTTGCGTTATCTAAAACAATTCGATTTTTGGCTAGTTAAAGAAGTAGGCACAGAACGAGCTATTGTTCACAATTTAGCCCCACATTTAGTGATTCCAGAAAAAATGATATTGCCTTTAATTGATGGCGGAACCTATGGTTCTTGGTTAACCTCTATTGGCTTAAAAGTATATGATATTTTGGCTTCTGTAGAAGGTGAGGACAAACGTAAAATGTTAAACAAAGAAGAAGCTTTAGAAAAAGAACCACTGCTACCAAAAAGTATTCTAAATGGCGCTGGCTATTATGCAGAATACAGAACGGATGATGCCCGTTTAACCATTGAGATTTTAAAAACAGCAGTAGATTATGAAGCAAAAATCATCAATTATACAGAAGCTACAGCATTTATTTACGAAGATAATCGAGTTGCTGGCGCAAAGGTAAAAGAGGTTATTTCTGGCGATGAATTTACTATAAAAGCCAAATATGTAGTAAATGCTTGCGGACCTTGGGTAGATGAGTTGCGACAAATGAATCACTCAAAAACAGGCAAGCGTTTGCACCTTACAAAAGGCGTTCATTTAGTAGTTGCTTATGATAAATTACCTGTAAAACAATCTGTGTATTTCGATGTACCAGACGGTAGAATGATGTTTGCAATTCCGCGTGGAAAGGTGACCTATTTCGGAACCACAGATACCAATTATCAAGAAGACAAAGACCATGTAAACACTAGTTTAGTCGATGCAACCTATTTAATAGCCGCAGTAAACAATATGTTTACCGACATAACTATTTCTTTAGAAGATATTCAATCTTCTTGGGCCGGTTTGCGTCCTTTAATTCATGAAGAAGGTAAATCTGCTTCTGAATTGTCTAGAAAAGACGAAATATTTGTTTCGGACTCCGAACTTATTTCTATTGCTGGCGGAAAATTAACAGGCTATAGAAAAATGGCAGAACGCATTGTAGATGTAGTTGCTAAAAAATACAAAAGAAGATTTGATAAAGAATTTAGCGATATTAAAACGAAAGAAATTGTGCTTTCTGGCGGAACTTTTAACGATTCATCAGAAGTAAAAAGTTATATAGATGCTATTCATAATAGAATTGCAGAAGTAGATTTTAATGAAAAAGATGCTGAATATCTGGTTTATAATTATGGCAAACAAACAGACATTATTTTACAGAAGTTTGATGATTTGGCTGATGAAAATCAACAAGAAAAAATGATTAAAGCAGAAGTTTGGTTTTCGATACATTACGAAATGGCTTGCAACCCAACTGATTTTTTTATGCGTAGAACTGGTCGTTTATTTTTTGACGCGCACAGCGTATGTGCATTTAAAAAATTGGTTTTTCAACTCTTTAAACAATATTTTTCTTGGGATGATGCAACTACTCGTACACATCAATCTGAATTAGAAAAACATATAAAAACTGCCATTACTTTTGAATAAAATATTTTTAAGATACTATACGTCAGTGGTTTATAATATGAAAGAAATAAAAAACTACATTTAAGTTTTAAAATACTGTAATTACCTTAAAATATATAGGCAAAAATGGATTTGTTAAGCACTTTTCAGGATTTTTTCTGCTAATTATTATTTCTATTTAACAGTAAAATTTTGAAATTAAACTAAAAATAAACCAACAACACATTGTAAATCAATTAAATAACCATTTAAAAAACAGATAAAAATTTCATGAAATTTTTATCTGTTTTTTAAATTTCAATTGAAAAATAATATATCTTTACTATAACTAAATTTATAATTTTAAGGCTTATGAAAATATAGTTCGTTTTACTTCAACAAAAAGCATCTTCTTTTAAGACAAAAGAATAGCTACTATATTTTACAAAAAACAACCTTAAAATTACAAAATCATGAAAAAATTATATACCATAGCATTCGTGCTATTTATTGCCGCAGCTTTTTCTTTTACCACTAAAAAACAAGTAAACCAAAATATAATTACAGCAACTTATAAAGGAATCGATGATAACGAATACTATAAGTTTATAGACGAGTCGAAAAACGAAATTTTATTTTACGATTTTGACGAAGACCTTGAATATAATTTATTTGAAGAGGAATATATTGACATTAAATTCTCTGTAACTTGGATTACAAAAGAACTAGAATTAACAGACGACGAAGGAGAGTTAACTGGAGAGAAAATAAAAATTAAATCGATTACTGCACTTAAAGTAATAAAGTAAACTTATTTAAAATAATAATTAAAACCGTTTTTTGAATTTCGAAAAACGGTTTTTTGAATTTATAAAACCTCCTATTATCTACAAAAATTTAGAGAGAAAATAAAGAGTTCGTTAAGATTATTTTTGTAATAAAAAGAGGGATAAATTATTCGTTAAACAGTTTCACGCAATAACCCTTTATACGTTTTACGCAGCTGTATTGGGTTTACGCCTAACCGATACTTTAAAAATACATAACCGTTAATTAGGTTTACCTTTAACCAAGAATTAGCTTCATATTTCCTAGCACTTACCGTTGCTTTAGACTGTATAATTTTAAAAGGAATTTTTTGTTTTCTAACTTTATCCATCATTTCAAAATCTTCCATAATACAAAATGCTGTATTATAACCATTTAAAACTTTAAAGGTTTCTTTTGTAAAAAACTGACATTGGTCACCACCTCCTGCGAAAAAACCATCTTTTTTAGTAAAAGAACCATTTATCTTTAATAAAAAAGTTTCTTTATCAAATTTGTATGCAAAAAAGCCTGCCTTATTTCCTTCTTTAATAGCTAAAATAACCTGATGATAAAAATCTCTTGGTAAAATTACATCGGCATGTAAAAAAAGTAAAATATCTCCTTTAGCTTTGGCTGCACCTTCATTCATTTGAGCAGCTCTTCCTTTAATGGTAGCATCAAAATGAGTAATTTTGTTAAATTCTTTACAAATCATACCACTCTCATCAATAGACTCTGGAGAATTAGAAACAATTATTTCAATAGGAAGTTTGTTAGCTTCTTCAGATAAAAACGACAAAATCTTTGCAAGGTTTTGCTGTTCATTAAAAACCGGAATTATAATACTTATTAACATGTTTAAACTTACGTCATTTTTTATGAAACAGTTTTTAATCTTCTTCTTTTTTTTATCAACATTTACATTAAATGCACAAAATAATATAAATTATAGTCAAATATCTAAAGATTTACTACAAAATATTATGACCGATAGTTCTTACGAAAAAGAAGTTGATCTTTTAGCAGAAAGTACTTTAAATGAATTAGTGAATGAACTTAAAACAGACCAACAAAAATTGGCTTTTTGGATAAACATTTACAATTCTTTTATTCAGATTTCGCTCTCTGAAAATCCGAAACTATATGAAGATAGAGGAAGTTTTTTTGGAACACCTAGAGTAAAAATTGCTGGCGAATTATTGTCTTTTGATAATATTGAGCACGATATTATTAGAAAATCTAGAATAAAAATAAGTTTGGGTTATTTAAGAAAGTGGTTTAAACCAAAATGGGAACGTACATTACGCGTTAACACTATTGATTGGAGGATTCATTTTGCCTTAAATTGTGGCGCAAAAAGCTGTCCGCCAGTTGCCTTATACACGGCTAAAAATTTAGACAAAGAGCTAAATTTTATGGCAACAGCATATTTAAAAGAACAAACAACATATACTAAAGAAACAAAAACAGCTACGTCTGTTGCATTAATGTCTTGGTTTCGTGGAGATTTTGGTGGAAAATGTGGCGCAAAAAAGATTCTTTTAAAATACGGAATTACACCCGAAAAACCAAAAAATATAAATTTTAAAAGTTACGATTGGACTTTATTATTGGGCAATTATAAAACAATTCCTGAATAATTAATCCTCTTTTTCATTCTCTTCAATCTCTTCGGTAAGATCTAAATTTCTAATTGTAGGACTTACAATTCCTGTAGTTATTACTGTAATTAAAGTCATCGATCCGCCAAAGATAACCGCAGCTGCAGGTCCTATTATTTTAGCTGCTAAACCGCTTTCAAAAGCACCTAATTCATTAGAAGACCCTACAAACATAGAATTTACAGAAGAGACTCTGCCTCTCATATCATCTGGCGTTTTTAATTGTAATATAGTTTGACGAATAACCATAGAAATTCCGTCTGCCGCGCCACTTATAAACAACGCTAAAACACTTACCCAGAAAATAGAGGACATGCCAAAAGCAATAATGCTTAAACCAAAAATAAATACCGAAATCAACATTTTTTTACCTGTATTTCTGCTGATAGGAATGTAGGTTGTTAATAACATCGTTACAATACTTCCTATAGAAATAGAGGCGTTTAAAATACCAAAACCCTCTGGTCCTACTTTTAAAATATCTTGGGCAAATACCGATAAAATTGCGACAGTTCCTCCAAATAAAACGGCAATCATATCTAGGGTTAAAGTACCTAAAATTGCTTTATTTTTAAATACGAATTGAACACCAGCTTTTAAACTCTCTTTAATAGGTTCGCCAATTTTTGTGTTTAAAATTGGTTTCTTTTTTATTTTAAAAAGGGTGATAAATGAGAGTACTACCAAAACAAAAACGATAGATAGTGTTTTATCAACCCCAATCCAACCAATAAAGAAACCTCCACAAAGCGCTCCAGAAACGGAAGCTGTTTTCCAGGTACTTGTGCTCCAGGTTGCCGCGTTATGATATATTTTTTTAGGAACCAACAAAGCTACTAAAGAAAAAATTGTAGGTCCGAAAAAAGAACGTAAAAATCCGCCGAAAAAAACCAATGCATAAATGGAATATAAAACAGCATTTGTAGACCAACTGTTTAATATTGAATCTGTTGTTAATAAAAATAAGCCTAAACTAATTAATGAGAAAGCGCCTGTACAAAGGGCTAATAAATTTCTTTTTTCTCTTTGATCTACAATATGACCTGCAAATAACGCCATAGAAAAGGCGGGTATAATTTCCATTAAACCGATAATTCCTAGTGACAAAGGATCTTTTGTAATAGAATATACTTGCCATTCGATGACAATAAATTGCATCGACCAGCCAAATACTAATAGGAATCTTACGAATAGAAAAATATTGAATTCCTTTATTCTTAATGCTGCGTAGGGATCTTGTTTAGCCATTAAATTAGCTCAATTTCATGTCCATTAAAATAGCAAAGGTTTGATTGATGTCTGCCTCTTTTACGACGATGGTCATTTCATTTGTGGTAGAAATAATTTCTTGTAAAGGAATGTCTGCCCACGCTAATTGCTTTAAAATAAAGTAATAAATACCAGATTGTTCTAAATTTTCTTTTGGTAATTTTATGGTAATCGAAGCCAACTCTTGCATACTATGCGTTAAAGTTTCCTCTTCGAAAATTTCATCAACAAAAAGTTTTAAGTTCTTACTTGTTACAATGTTCGTTTCAAAAATACCTTGAGAAACTGTTAAGAAGTAGTCTGAACTTTCAGAAGATTTTGTGAGCACTTTTGCAATTTCTTTTAAAAGTGTTGGTGTATTTTTAAATGTAAAATCGCACAAATCAGAACGTACAATTACATCTCCCAAATTAAGAGATAATCTTTTTATATTTTTTCTGATGCGTAATTCGCTTGCAGGAGAAAGTCTGTTAATCGCCATCATTACCGCACCAACTTTTACATCTTTCTTTAAAGCTGCTGAAACTTCTGGTAAAATAATTCTTGCTAACGAAGAAACATTAATCAGTTTTTCATTTAAAGCTTCTTCTATAAATGGTGTTTTTCTAATGGTACTCTCTACAACCTCTTGTATTGTTTTCATGGTAAAAGTTTAAAAACCTAAATAATTGTTCAAAATTAAACAATTAATCCAGTTTATTCGTCAACTTTTTAAATTCTTTTTTAGGATTTTTATCCGCATATAAAACATTGTAAACAGCGTCGATAATAGGAGTTTTCATGTCCTTTTCTTCCTTAATTTTATAGGCACTTTTGGTAGCATAGTAACCCTCTGCAATCATACTCATTTCATGCTGTGCAGATTTTACTGTGTATCCTTTCCCAACCATATTGCCAAACATTCTATTTCTACTAAAAGTTGAATATCCGGTCACTAACAAATCTCCCAAATAAGCAGAATCGTTAATATTACGCTTCATTTTATGCACTTTTTTAATGAAGCGTTTCATTTCTCGAATTGCATTGCTCATTAACACAGACTGAAAATTATCACCATACCCCAAACCATGAGCCATCCCAGCGGCCACAGCATAAATGTTTTTTAAAACGGCTGCATATTCTGTTCCAATAATGTCATCTGTAGTCTTTACATTAATATACCAGCTTTCTAAAGCGCCTGCCATTTTTTTTGCTCTATCTTCATCTTGACAAGCAATTGTTAAATAGGATAAACGCTCCATAGCCACCTCTTCTGCATGGCAGGGTCCAGTAATTACGCCAATATTTTCTAACGGAATATCGTACTCTTTATTAAAATGTTCGCCTACAATTAAGCCAGTTTCTGGTATAATTCCTTTAATAGCCGAAAAAATAGTTTTACCTGTTAATGATTCGTTTAGTTTAGACAATTCACTCGTTAAAAAAGCAGACGGAATTGCAAAAATTAGCACATCGTATTTGGCAACCATATAATTGATATCATCAGATAAATCTAAACGATTTACATCTAATTCTGCAGAACGTAAATATTTAGGATTGTGATCATTCTTTTTTATGTGTTCTATTGCTTGAGTACTTCTCATGTACCAACCTACAGTTTCTAAATTCTCTGTCAGCATTTTAACAATAGCAGTTGCCCAACTTCCACCTCCAAAAACAGCAATCTTCTGATGCTCAATCATACGTATATATTTAGTTTTCAAATGTAAGAAAACTAGGTTGATTTATTATATTTGCTTCCACTAGAAAATATTGAATGAAAAAAATACTATCTATTCTCTTTTCTCTGATTTTTCTAATATCTTCTTGCAAAAAGAAAGTCTTAAAAAAAGAGAACACCTCAACAGCATCTAAAAATATTGTTGTTGTTTTAGAGAAAGAATTTGTCATTAAAGGTTTAAACTCCGTTTCTCATAAAATTTGGTTGTATTTACCTCCAAATTATGAAACATCAACAGAGAAGTTCCCTGTAATTTACATGCATGATGGGCAAAATTTGTTTGATAAAAAAACTTCTTATGCAGGAGAATGGGAAGTAGATGAAACTTTAAATCAACTATTTAAAGAAACTGGAAAAGGCTTTATAGTTGTTGGTGTAGAAAATGGTGGAGAAAAAAGAATTGAAGAATACACCCCTTATCCACATGAAAAATATGGTGGCGGAAAAGGTGAAATCTATGTTGATTTTTTAGCAAATGAACTAAAACCTTATATTGATTCTAATTACAGAACTAAAATAAATGGAGAAAATACTGCGATTATTGGGAGTTCTTTAGGTGGATTAATTTCTTTTTATGGCGGATTAAAATACCCAAACGTTTTTGGTAAAATTGGTGCCTTATCAACCTCTTTTTGGTTTTCTAATAAAATAAATGACTTTGCAAATAAAAATGGAAATCAGAAAAACACCAAACTTTATTTTTTAGTGGGCGGCAAAGAAGGAGATTCTATGGTTCCTGACACAGAAAATATGGCTAAACTATTGATAGATGTTGGTTTTCCTGCAAATAATATAAAAACAAAAATTGTAACAGAAGGCAAACATAATGAGGCTTTTTGGAAAACTGAATTTTTAGAAGTAATTACATTTTTATACAACCTATAAATATATGAACGTACAAATTATAAACGAATCGAAACACGCAACGCCTACTTATGAAACTGATGGTGCTGCAGGAATGGATTTAAGAGCTAATATAGACACGTCTATAACACTTAAACCTTTAGAAAGAGCGATTGTGAAAACAGGTTTATTCATTGCTTTACCCGTTGGTTTTGAAGCTCAAGTAAGACCTAGAAGTGGTTTGGCTGCTAAAAAAGGAATTACTGTTTTAAATTCTCCTGGCACTGTAGATGCAGATTATCGTGGAGAAATTGGTGTAATTTTAGTGAACCTATCCAATGAAGAATTTACGATCAATGACGGTGAAAGAATTGCGCAGTTAATTATTGCAAAACACGAACGCATAAACTGGCAAGAAGTTAAAATTTTATCTGAAACTGAAAGGGGTTCTGGTGGGTTTGGGAGCACTGGAGTTTAAAAACTACTTTTTAATAATTCTGAAACTGGTATCTAATTAAAATTATTACATAGATATTAAAAGAGACTTACAAAGTTTCACAGAGAAAGGTGATGATTCGCAAAAAAGTTTGCGCTACTTTCTGTTTTATTTGCTACCCTAGTTTTTGATAAAGGTTAATGATTTCTTTGGTACAACTATTAATGAACAACTTAGAAGCAGAGCTATCGAAATATCAAAAAAGAATATCCTTTTAATATTTCGACGCAGAGCGTCGGGATATTAAACCCAAGATCCCGCTAAAAATCGGGATTAGTTCAACTTACAATTTTAAATTTATAGCTCCGCTATTTTTCAAAATTGAGTTTCACTAATAAAGTATGATTTTAGGAGTATCAAAATGGTTAAGCCCAAAAATAAATATCGAAGCAAAGTATATTAGAATAGGTTTTGTTTTAGCGGTTTTCTTTGCGGGTTTTGGTCTTGGTTTGTATTTAATTTTATGGATTGTAAAACTACTGACTACACAAGCACTTTAACAAGTGTCTGCTAAAAATATTTTAGTGCTAAATAACTATATGAAATACAAATTATTACGCATAAATTGTTGGGTATAGATTTCAGTTATACATTTTAATTATGAATAAATTTGTACTATAAACTGTTCTTTTCGTGATTTACGCGCCACTGAAATAGAGTTAGTTAAAAAGTCTTGTTTCTTTTCCTAGCGGCAAATAGGTTGTGTCTTTTAGCGAAGTGGTCTTACATCTTTTTAATAAACACTAGTGAAGCACTTTATAAACCTGACTCATTTTTCTAACACTATCATGCATTAACTCAAAAGGTAAAAATGTATGCGAATAATAGATATACCCTAATTTTTTATAAAATTGAAAAGCGTTTTGTTGCTCATTCATGGCATCTAACCAAATAATTTGATAGCCTTTTTGTTCCGCTTTTTCCTCTAACCAAGCTAACAAAAGTTTACCGATTCCGCTTCTTTGTGTTTTTGGATGCAGATAAATTCTGTGCAATTTTACTTGTTTTTCTTCTGGTAAACCCTCCAATTTTTCATCCCAAATAAACCTAAAGTTACCAATAATTTTACCTTTAAAAAGGATAAAATAATACCTTGCTTTTTTGTCTAAAAGTTCTTTTAAAATATTCTCTTTTGAATATTGTGAATTTATATACCAAGCGCCTTCATCCGTCCAAAAATGCTGATATGCTGGTGTATATATTTCTTGCATTAACCTAAAAAGAAATTCATAATCTGAACTTAAAACTTCTTTTAATTGTATGTTTTCTGATATTTTGATCATCTTTAAAAATAAAAACTGCTATTGGTTGATTACTCCAATAGCAGTTTCATAATAATAGTTGGAACTTTTAATACTTAATCTTGATTTTCAATAGCTTCTTTTATTTTACCTTCAAGTTCTTCTGCTAATTCAGGATTGTCTTTAATCAGTCCTTTTACAGAATCTCTTCCTTGGCCTAATTTAGTTTCACCATAACTAAACCAAGAACCACTTTTCTTTATAATACCTAACTCTACACCAATATCTAAAATTTCACCAACTTTAGAGATTCCTAGTCCATACATAATATCAAATTCTGCAATTTGAAAGGGTGGTGCTACTTTATTTTTTACAACTTTTACTTTTGTACTGTTTCCAATAACTTTATCACCATCTTTAATCTGCGTTCTTCTTCTAATATCTAAACGAACCGAAGCATAAAATTTAAGTGCGTTTCCTCCTGTTGTTGTTTCCGGATTCCCGAACATCACCCCAATTTTTTCTCTTAATTGGTTAATAAATATAACGGTACATTTTGTTTTAGAAATAGTACCTGTTAATTTACGCAATGCTTGCGACATTAAACGTGCATGCAGACCCATTTTAGAATCTCCCATTTCACCTTCAATTTCCGCTTTTGGCGTTAACGCTGCAACTGAATCGATAACAACAATGTCTATTGCTCCAGAACGTATTAAGTTCTCTGTAATTTCTAAAGCTTGCTCTCCATGATCTGGTTGAGAAATAATAAGGTTTTCTATATCAACGCCTAAATTTTGTGCGTAAAAACGGTCAAACGCATGCTCTGCATCAATAAAAGCTGCAATACCACCTGCTTTCTGTGCTTCTGCAATTGCATGCAAAGTAAGGGTTGTTTTACCAGAAGATTCTGGACCGTAAATTTCAATGACTCTACCTCTTGGATAACCACCAACGCCTAATGCTAAATCTAATCCTAAAGAACCAGAAGAAATGGATTCTATATCTTCTGCCACAGAATCGCCCATTTTCATTACGGCTCCTTTTCCATAGGTCTTATCTAACTTATCTAGTGTAAGTTGTAATGCTTTAAGCTTTGCTATTTTTTCTTTATTTTCTTTATCTGCTGCCATATATTGTGCTGAAAATGTTGTTATTTTAAGTGAGACAAGTTACGAAAAACTACTTTTAATTTCCTAATATTTTAGTTTCATTTTCGTACTTTTATAACAATATAAAATTCAACCTATGAAAAAGGAAATTATACAAACTTTGGCTCACAATTTTGAAGACCATTCGCAAACTACTGATTCTGGCATAGAATTTTGGTTTGCCAGAGATTTACAACAACTTTTAGGATATTCTGAATGGAGAAATTTTCACAATATCATTAAAAGAGCACAAAATATCATCATGCATAAACATATTCTTGGGAAAATTGTAAAATGTAATAAAAAAGTTAAACTCGGTTCAAATGCAAAAAGAAGTATTATTGACTATCAAATTGACAATGAAGCTTTTTTAATTATACAAGAGCTCTCAAGTAGTTTCAAACTAAATAATTTTTTTTCAATAAGAAATGAAAGCGTGGTTTTACAGTTAGTTAAAAAGTATTGTCATCACAATAAACTCTTTTTTAAATATCAATTTAATCTTGACAAATATTATTATGATTGTATAATCAATAATAAAATACTTTTAGAATTTGATGAACCTCATCATAGAGTAAGTCAAAGGCAAAAAATAATAGATAATGATAAAAATCGAATAGCCAGAGAAAATGATTTTTTAATATTTAGAGTTAATTTACAAATGGATATAATTGACATAATTTTATTTATAGAAAAAAATGCATAATTCTGAAATTACACAAGGAGATCAATCTTTATTTGGGAATTCTACAAAACAAATGAAAACTAAATTAGGGATTCCTAATAATAGAGCTTTAGCAGATTATTTACCAACAATTACTATAAAAGCAAAAGATTTTGCGACAGAAATAACTATTTTTAATACCAAAGACAAAGATTTAAGAACAGAAAACAGTATTTCTAAAGAACATATAACGAATAATAGTTCTGTTAGAAAGATACTACTTGAAAGAGGAATTAAACCTGAAAACTTACCTGCAGAAGAAGATATTAAAAAATTAGAAAGAAGAGTTTACTCTGAATCAAAAAAATTGGGCAAAAATCCGGATAGATTAAAATAATTATACACAAATGAAAAATGTAGTTTTACTAATTTCTGAAGACAAGCAATCAGAAGTTAAAATTGAAAACGGCGAATTGATCAGTTTTAAAAAAGAAAACCAAGAATACATTCATCAAAAGGGAAGTAAAGGTTGGCGTAAATCTGATGATGAAATGTTTCCTATAATTGGGCCAACAGATAAAAATAATTTTAAAGTACATACCAAAAATGGTGATGCAGTTCAAGATCAGCACGGTATGCTGCGTGAAATGGTCTATACTTTGGTTTCTTCGGATAAAAAAAGTGCTAATTTTATCAAAAAATATCAGAAAAATACCCAAATTACAAATAGCAAGTTTCCAGAGAAATCTACAGAAGCAAATTTATTTTGGCCTTTTGATTTCTCGTTTGAAAAGAATTTTAAACTAGATAATGATATTTTAACCATCAATTTTATCATCAATTCAGAAAAAAGAATGCCTTTTATGCTCGGCTATCATCCTGCTTTTTTATTATCTGAAACTGGCAAAGAAACTTTAGTCTCTGGCGATAAAGGATTCACTTTAGATGAAATTTATAAAGCAGGCGCTAATGCTTTTCCTGTTTTAAATACAGATAAAATTATTCTAAAAAATAGCGATAAAAAAGATCTAGAAATTACAACAAAAGGTTTTAACAATTTTATGCTCTGGACAGAAGTTGACAACATGATTTGCATAGAACCCATTACACAATATACATCGTACACAGATCAAAAATTTTCGGAAGAAAACATGTCTTTATCCGAAGAAAAAAATAGTTTTTCTGTAAAAATAAAAGTGCTTTAATTTGTTAGAAAACCATCGCCATTTTATCATTCATAAACCTTGGGGAATGATTTCTCAATTTATAAATCCCGCAAAGCGGAAGAAAAAATTATTAGGAGATTTGCATGATTTTCCAGAAGGAACAATGGCAATTGGGCGTTTAGATGTTGCTTCTGAAGGATTACTTTTTTTAACAACAGATGGCAAAGTTTCTCATGAAATTAGGAGTAATAAGTACGAAAAAGAATACTATGTTCAGGTAGACGGAATTATAACACAACAAGCAGTAGAACAATTAAAAAATGGTGTAGAAATTGGTTTTGATGGCAAAAAGTACATCACAAAACCAGGAAAAGCATTGTTAATTGAAGATCCTAAATTTGCATTGAGAAGTCAGAAAATTAGAGATGAACGACATGGACCTACAAGTTGGGTTGCTATAGTAATTAGAGAAGGAAAATTTAGACAAGTTCGAAAAATGACTGCTGCCGTCGGTTTTCCTACGTTGCGTTTAATTCGTGTTAGAATTGGCGAAATAAAATTAGAAGATTTAGCAGTAAGTGGTGTTATTGAAGTTGATGCTATTATGTGACATTTGTCAAATAAAATAAAAAGAATTCTTTCTAATTTTGTAGTATGGATACTTCTACTACCACTTTATATGTTGCAACAGAAATCATCATTTTACACTTTATAGTTGGCTTTGGATACTTACTTTATAAAACAAAAAAAGAGCGAAAAATAATTATTTTTCGCTCTTTTTATTTCAGTAAAATTATTGTGATAAAACTTAAAACTCAAATCCTAAAGAGATTTGTAAAACTCTATTTTTTGGCTTGTCTTCGTCGTAAATATCACTTTGACCCAGATGGTATCTTGCAGCTAATGTTACGCCGGCATCACTTTTAAAACCTACCCCTAAATTTACTCCCCAATCAAAATTGCTTGGCTCAAATTCTTTAGAAGTATCATATAAAATAAAACCAGAATCAAAAGTTTCTTTATGTGCAATAGAAAATCCTATTTGTGGCCCAGCTTCTATAAAAAAGCTTTTTACAGGATATACTTTTAACATTAATGGCACATTTATATAATCTAACTTTTGCGTGTAAGTTCCGTTTTCATCTATAATTTTATACCCTTGTTTCGAATATAAAATTTCTGGCTGAATAGAAAGGTATTTACCTATGTAAGATTCTCCATAAATACCGATATGATACCCGTGTAACTTTTCAGTTTCTGAAGATCCGTCAAAACTAACAGAAGATACATTATAACCACCTTTAATGCCGGCTGTCGATTTATTTTTTCTGTCTTGGGCACTTAATGATATGATACTTGTAATCATTAATGCTATTGTAATATATATTGTTTTCATCTATTTTGTGTTTTTAGTTGATAAATTATCTTCCTCCGTTTGCTTTTAAATCTGCTAAACATTGTGCATCTAATGCTGGTACTTGCCCTCCAGAGATCATGCTACCAATTCCTTGACTTGTTTCTGCTGCCCAATACATTAAACAATCTGAATAGAGAAGTATCTGAAGAAGAACTTGTGCGTTTAAAAAAAACAGAAGCTTTTAAAACTTTAGAGAAAATTGCGCATTATGCTCCTCAAATAGCAACCCCTAAAGTTGATGTTCAAAAAGCCCTTGCAAGCTTAAAATTGAAGACAAAAAAGACGGCTAAAAAAAATAAAGTTGTTTCTCTTAATTTTAAACAAATCTTTAAATATGCCGCAGCACTTCTAGTTTTATTTACCAGCGGTTATTTCTTACTTTTTAACAATACCTCTAGTTTTAAAACAACATACGCACAAACTAAAAATGTTACTTTACCAGATAATTCTGAAGTTTTTTTAAACGCAAATTCAGAAATTATTTACACTAAAAAAAATTGGGAAGAGGGCAGAAGCTTAACTTTAAAAGGAGAAGCTTTTTTTAAAGTTCAAAAAGGTAAAACATTTACTGTGCAAACAAATATAGGTTCTGTTACCGTGCTTGGAACACAATTTAACGTAAAGAAAAGAACTAATTATTTTGAGGTTAAAACCTATGAAGGTTTGGTTAGTGTTGCCTATAAAGATACACTTGTAAAATTACCAAAAGGAACAATTTTTAGAGTGATAAATGACGAGATAGCGACTAAAAAAACGTTTGATATAAGAGAGAAGTCTTGGTTACAAAAAGAATCTAATTTTAAAAGTACCTCGTTGCGTTTTGTTTTAGCAGAAATAGAAAACCAATTTGGTTATACAATAGAAACAGAAAATATAAATTTGAATGTTTTATATTCTGGTGGTTTTAAACATACAGATGTACAAATAGCCATGCAATCAGTAACAATCCCTTTACAATTATCTTATAAAATTAATGGTAAAAAAATTACTGTATTCAACACAGCTCCATAAAAGTAGCTTTTTTTTTATCAGTCTTTTCTTGACTTTAAATACTCTTTACAGTCAAAGTATAACTGAAAAAGTAGCACTTTCTTCGTTGTTATTACAACTTGAAAAAACCTACGATATTAAATTTTCTTATTCTGATAATGATATCAAAAATATTTATGTAGCGCAACCAGAAAAAGAAATATCCATAGATGAACTTTTAGCTTTTTTAAACGAGAAAACTTTTTTACACTTTAAAACACTTGACAATAGATATATTACGGTTTCTTTTTTAAACAAAACAGTAAGTATTTGCGGAACGGTTTTAGATTCACAATCACTAAAACCCTTGGTATTGGCATCTATTCAAGTAGCTGGTTTTACTTTAGGAACTACCACCAATAATAAAGGAATATTTACTTTAAAAAATGTTCCTGTAAAAGCTACTTTAAGCATTTCATTTATAAGTTTTAAAACAAAAAAGATAGCGGTTAAAGCATTATTTTATGGTTTAAATTGCGAACAAATTTTTTTAGAAGAAAAAACAGAAGCGTTATCAGAAATTACAATGCCAAAACTTTTAACTTCTGGTTTGCAAAAAAATGTAGATGGAAGTGTTGTTTTAAACACCAAAAAATTCGGCATTCTTCCTGGTTTAATAGAACCAGATATTTTAAAAACTATTCAAATTCTACCGGGTATAGAAAGTGTAAACGAAACTATTTCTAATATTAATGTGAGAGGTGGTAGAAATGATCAAAATTTAATACTTTGGGATGGCATTAAAATGTATCATTCTGGTCATTTTTTTGGGTTAATTTCTGCTTATAATCCTTATTTAACAGAAAAAGTTAGTGTTACTAAAAACGGCACAAGTAGTGCGTTTTCAGACGGAGTTTCATCTACCATAAACATGCAAACTGCTAACAGCATTACCAATAAACTTTCTGGTGGCGGCGGTTTCAATTTGTTAAGTACAGATGCTTTTGTACAGATTCCTATAAAAGAAAATTTAGAGCTGCATATTTCTGCAAGAAGATCTTTTACAGATATCGTAAATACACCAACTTATAATAATTATTTTTCGCGAAGTTTTCAAGATAATTCAGTTGCATCAAATACTGTAAATAACACAGAATCGAATTTTTATTTCTTTGATTGTTCTTTTAAACTATTATATGATCTTAATTATAAACATGCCATTAGAACCAACTTTATCCACATAAAAAATAATTTAGAATATTTAGAACAGTACACTTCTAACAACACTACAATTGAAGAAAATAGTGCGTTAAAACAAGAAAATTTAGGTGCAAATATGAATTGGGATGCCAATTGGAATGCTAAATTTTCTACTAACTTATCTATTTTTATTTCAGATTATAAAATAAATTCGTCAGATTATAATAAGGATACCGATCAATTTCAAACACAGTTTAATAATGTTTTAGAAACTGAATTAAAACTGAATTCTACCTATGAATTTTCTGATGCTTTACATTTTATAAACGGATTTGTTTTTAATGAAATTGGCGTTAAGAATACCACAACTGTAAACGCACCTACTTTTTCTAAAATAGAAAAAAATGTTTTGGTTAAAAGTGCCTTGTTTTCAGAAATTGAGTATCATAAAAACAACACCTTCGCAAGGTTTGGAGTTCGGGCAAATTACTTTCATAAATTTCAAAAACTGGTGATTGAACCAAGAATTAATATCAGACAAAAATTAAATGACCAATTTGCTATAAAGTTAGAAGGAGAGTTTAAAAACCAAACTACCACACAAAAAATAGATTTTGAAGATAATTTTTTAGGTATAGAAAAAAGAAGGTGGATTCTTTCTGACGATGAAAATACGCCTATTATGACAAGTAAACAAGCTTCTTTTGGTATCGAATATTCTAAAAATAAAATCTATGCAGATATTACTGGTTTTTACAAAAAAATAGATGGTATTACGGCAGCAAATCAAGGTTTCTATAACAACACACAAAACTTTATTTCTATTGGCAACTATGAAACAAAAGGAGTAGAGCTTTTAGTGAATAAACAAACCAAAAAAATTAGCACTTGGGTAAGTTATACATATTCAAAAAACGAATATACTTTTGATGTTTTTAATCCGCAAACATTTTCTAATAGTTTAGAAATTTCTCACTCCTTAAGCGCAGCTTTTAATTACAACTTCACTCAAAATTTAAAAGTTTCTTTTGGTGGTATTTTGCGTTCTGGAAGACCTTATACAAAACCTGTAAAAGGAAATGAAACCATACAAAATGGCAATAGAATTATTGTAAACTACGATAATCCTAACCAAGAAAGATTAGATAATTTTTTTAGAATTGATATTTCTGGGAGTTATAAATTTGAGCTTTCTAAAACCGTAGAATCTACCATTCGTTTTGGTTGTACCAATATAACTGACAAACAAAATATGCTAGATTCTTATTATATTGTAGACAATGCGAGTACAAATAATGTAAAAATAATCAATAATTATTCTTTACCTTTTACACCTAATTTAAGTTTTAGAGTCAATTTTTAGTACTACTTCTTATCCATTCTAATATGCGGAATTCCGTCTTCTAAATAACCTTCACCTACTTTTTTAAATCCGTGAGATTCATAGAACTTTTTTAGATATACTTGCGCAGAAATTGTAATTTCATCAACATTAAAATGATCTTTTATTGCATTTGTAGATGCTTTCATTACCTCATGCCCAAAGCCAAATTTTCTTTCATTCTCTTGCACAACAACTCTACCAATACTTGCAGCGTCAAAATAATCTTTAGGTTTAAAAATACGCGTGTAGGCAACAATTTTATCATTTTTTACACCAAAAACATGCAACGCTTTTTGATCTTTAAAATCTATATCTTGGTATACACAATCTTGTTCTACTACAAAAACTTCTGATCGTAATTGTAAAATTTGATAGAGTTCTGTTGTTGTTAATTCTTGGAATGATTTTGTTATAAAATTCATAATTCTAAATTCTAGATGTTCTCGATACAATTTTGCTTAAAAAAGCAAAACCATTCGAACTGACAATGCTTAATATCAGATTCAATACACTTTCTAATATTTTGAGTAAAATTCTTTTTTAAAAATTTAATATCGAATAATTTTTATTTAACAAGAAATTTTATCAACTCTAGTTCCATGTCTTCCACCTTCAAACGCTGTGGTAAGAAAAACATCTACAAAACCAATGGCTTGTTGTAAAGACACAAAGCGAGCAGGAATGGTTAAAACGTTTGCATTATTATGCTGTCTTGTTAAAGCTACCAATTCATTATTCCAACACAAAGCAGCTCTTATTCCTTGATGTTTGTTTGCAGTCATTTGAGCACCGTTACCAGAACCACAAAGAATTATACCTAATGTTGCTTTACCAGATTCTACAGCATTTGCTGTGGGATGAATAGCATCAGGATAATCCATAGAATTATTTGTATCGGTTCCAAAATTTAGAATTGTATATCCTTTATTTTCTAAATGTTTTATAATTTCGAATTTGTATTCGGTACCTGCATGATCGTTACCAATTGCAATTGTCATAATAGATTGATTTTAATTGAGTTGTTCAGCAAAAATATATAAATTAACGGTTATCAACAGTTATAAACAATCAAAATTTTAGCATTTTTAATAACCTATTAGTTTTTAAGTTTTTAGCGTTTTAAGTAATTGTTAAGAAGTTGATATGAAAAACTCGAAACTTTTTTTGGTCATTCTAATTTTTATTTCAATACAGGGGAGCTTACCACATACGCAAACTTTATTATAAGTTTTTGATAAAAGTTTATCAACATAAAATTTACAATTTGTTTACATAGGTTGGGTTATGAACTACTAAGTATTTTAGGTTAACTGCTGTTTATAAGTTTTGTTAACAACTCTATTTTAGAGTTGATTTTTAAGTGATTAAAAACTCATAAGATGTCAGTGGTTTTTAATAACTCACATATAAAAACTAAATGTACTTATTTTGTAGTAGCTATTCACAGACTATTATAACCATCATTGTTTTTTAAAATTTGAGAAAAGAAATATAATTATAATATAGAATGTTCATAAGTCTGAAAAATTAAGTTTTTAGTTTTTTAAAAAGCAAACAGCTATTCTAAAACAATACTATTAATTTTAAATGAATTAGAAGTTGATAAAGGTATTGTAAGTATGATTGCAGTACTTGGTATCAAAAAAGGTAAACGTAAATTAAGCATTCTTCCTTTTAACTTTTAAACGATAAAGTGTGTCTTTATTAATTTCTACAGTAGATTCATTTTTAAGGTCACTTTTATTTAAAGAAGTATTTATGGTAGCTATAGTAATACAGATACCCGCAATAAGGATAAAGGCAAATAATGCTATAATTTTTCGCAAGCTTTTCATAATAAAAGATCTTCTTCTAATATAAAGACGTAATATTTTGCCAAACGTTACAGAAAATTTAAGATTTTTTTAACGTATTTATACTTAATTTAAAGAATTCTATAAGAAGTACTTATAATTTTTCATTTATTTTTGCTTTGAAAAAAATCTCATGATAATAATAAAGATTCAGTTTTACAAATAAGAACTACGTATGTATGAAGTAGGATACCAAACTAAAGAGGTAGTGTAATTTATAAATTCTTTATATTTTAGGGTGATAAATTAGATTTTTTTAAACGTTAGTTCACCAAGAAATTAATTGCTTTTTCAATAATTTTTACGTGTATTTTTCCAGTGCCAACGAGTTCACCATCCGCTTGAATAAAAGGTTTTGAAGTAGTTGAAATTACCGCAATTTCTTTGGTTTTATAGGTCTCAATTTTTTGATGATGCGTAGTATTTCCGTTATATAATTTTTTGATATTTAATAGTAAATCTGCTAAATTTAAATTTTTAGCAATGGTAATGTCTAATAAACCATCCGTAGGATTTACATTTTTAGTAAACTGCATGCCGCCCCCAGAAAATTTAAAAATTCCGATTAAAACCATTAAACAATTGGTTTCTATAACCTTATCATCAAAAATAATTTTAAAAATAGTTTTTTTATAGTATAGTAAACCAGCAATTCCGGCTAATAAATATCCAATAGAACCAAAACGTTTTAATTTCTCTAGTTTGTGAACAACATAACCATCATAGCCTACACCTGCTATATTGTTAAAATAAGAAATAGTATTACTTTCAGTTTCTAAAACTCCAATATTTTGTAAAATTGTTTTATTTTGATGAATGATATTAATTGATTTTTCTATAGAATTCGGAATGTTATAGGTCTTTATCCAATCGTTTCCAGTACCTAAAGGAATCACTCCAATAGTTATATCAGAAGTTTTTACATACCTTTGCATCATTATTTCGTTAACTACATGGTGTAATGTTCCGTCTCCACCAATCGAAATAATGTTTCTAAAACCTTGTTGAATTGCCGTTTCCACCAATTTAACTTCATGTTTAGAAAACTGTGTAAAAGCAAAAGAAAAGTCTATTTTTAGATGGTTTAACACATGCTGAATTTCTTTCCAAAGTTTAGAAAAATTCCGATTTCCAGAAGTAGGATTTGCAATTATAAACAAGAGCCAGCATTGAGCTTGACGAAATGAGACATAAATAATAATTTAAAAAAAGCCAGAGTACAATAATAGATTGATAACTATTTTTTAATAAACACGTAGCTGTAAAAATCGTATTTTGGTATCATATAACAAGAAGTAAGAATTAATGACAAAAAAGAAGAAAAAAATATATAAGAAAAAAGGGAACGTTGTAAAAGACTTAACTAGAAATATATTTAGAATTTTAAACGAAGACAGTAATAAATTTTATAATTATAAACAAATTGCTGCAAAATTAAACATTTCTGATACCGATGGTAAAAATCAGATTTTAAAGAAATTAGCAGAATTAACAGGAACAAAGAAAATTAAAGAAGGTGATAAAGGAAAGTTTCAGATTAATGAAGATAGAAAATATTCTTTAGGTACTTTAGATATTACCTCTAATGGTAACGGGTATTTTATGACCGATGATTATGAAGATGACGTATTTACGCCTAATATAAATTTAGGCAAAGGTTTGCATGGAGATGTGGTAAGAGCGTATGTTTATAAAAGAAAACGAAGTAATAAATTAGAGGCAGATGTTGTAGAAGTTATAGAACGTGCAAAAACAGATTTTGTGGGTGTTTTACAAAAGAACAAAAATTTTGGTTTTGTAATACCAGACAATAACAAAATGTATGCAGATATTTTTATTTCTGAAAATAAAATGAATGGTGCAGAACATGGTGATAAAGTACAAGCTAAAATTATAGATTGGCCAGAAAATTCTAAAAATCCGTTTGGGAAAATTACAACAGTTCTAGGAAAACCAGGAGATCATAATACAGAAATGCATTCTATTCTATTAGAATATGATTTGCCGTATGAATTTGAGCCAGAAGTAGAAAAAGAAGCAGAAAGTTTACCGTTAGAAATTACCAAAGAAGAAATTTCTAAACGTAGAGATATGCGTAAAGACTTAACCTTTACCATAGATCCTAAAGATGCAAAAGATTTTGATGATGCTTTATCTTTTACAAAATTAGAAAACGGGAATTACGAAATAGGGATTCATATTGCAGATGTTTCGCATTATTTACAGCCAAATACTATTTTAGATGATGAAGCGTATAAAAGAGCTACTTCAGTTTATTTAGTAGATAGAGTAGTACCGATGTTGCCAGAAATGTTGTCTAATGGGGTGTGTTCTTTAAGACCAAATGAAGAAAAATTAACTTTTTCTGCTGTGTTTGAAATTAACGAAAAAACACAAGTTATCAATGAATGGTTTGGTAGAACAGTAACCTATTCAGATCAGCGATTTGCGTATGAAGAGGCACAAGCAATTATAGAAAATTGTGAGCTTACGGAGGAGATGCAATCGTATCAAATGCCTTCGGATATTTCTATTATTGATGCAGCATATACAGTGACTAAAGAAATTGTAGAAGCTACTTTAAAATTAGATGAATTGGCAAAAATTATGCGCGCAAAACGTATGAAACAAGGCGCAATTTCTTTTGATAGGGCAGAGGTAAAGTTCAATTTAGATAAAGATGCAAATCCTATTGGCGTTTTC
This sequence comes from Polaribacter sp. IC066, assembly GCF_007997085.1. Classification (GTDB taxonomy): domain Bacteria; phylum Bacteroidota; class Bacteroidia; order Flavobacteriales; family Flavobacteriaceae; genus Polaribacter. Next base: position 19,988 of record NZ_VORR01000008.1, on the reverse strand, counting down.
TTTAAAACGTCTCAAGATGCTAATAAATTAATTGAAGAATTTATGTTATTAGCCAATAGAAAAGTAGCAGAATTTATAGGAAGTAATAAAGGCAAAGCGTCTGGTAAAACTTTTATCTATAGAATTCATGATGAACCAAATGATGAGAAGTTAGCTTCTTTGCAGAATATTATTAGCAAATTTGGTTATAAAATTAATACAGATACCAAAGAATCTACATCAGAATCTTTAAATCAGTTGTTAAGTGATGTAAACGGAAAAGCAGAATCGAATATGATTGAAACATTAACAATCAGAACGATGTCTAAAGCGGTGTATACCACACAAAATATTGGGCATTACGGATTGGCTTTTGATTATTACAGTCATTTTACATCACCTATAAGACGGTATCCAGATGTAATGACTCATAGATTGCTACAACATTATTTAGATGGCGGAGATACTCCAAAAGCGCTTCCGTATGAAGACAAGTGTAAGCATTCTTCGCATCGAGAAGAATTAGCGTCTAAAGCAGAAAGATCTTCTATAAAATACATGCAAGTTAAATACATGCAAGATCATAAAGATGAAGTTTTTGATGGTGTAATTACTGGCGTTACAGAATGGGGAATTTACGTAGAAATTTCAGCAAACAAATGTGAAGGAATGGTAAGAATAAGAGATATAAAAAGTGATTTTTATATTTTTGATGAAGACCAATATGCAATTGTTGGGCAGTCTACAAAAAATATGTATCAATTGGGTGATGCTGTAAAAATACAGGTAAAAAAGACCGATTTAGAACGTAAACATTTAGATTTTAACTTGATAGAAGATAAATCATAATCATTTAAAATTATGTGTATTAAGAATTGTAATTCTTGTAAAAAATGAGAATTCACAAACAAATACACATAATTTTTTGCAATAGTTTTTTTAAGCACATAAATTAAATGGTTAAAGATTTAAAACTTTCTCGTTTTTGTCACAATAAAAAACTAATAAAGTCTTTATAATGTTATGCTTGTTGATTTTAGTAGATTAGAAACCAAATTTAAAAATTATGAAAAAAATATTTTTTGTATGTTCAATTATGTTTAGTGTATCGCAAATAGCACAAACAACCGTTACTAAAAACTTGGGAGATTATTCAATTTTAAAAGTGTACAATGGTATTACTTTAGAATTAATAGCGTCTACAGAAGCCAAACTGGTAATTACAGGTAAAAAATCAGAAAAAGTAAAGATTAAAAATGTAAATAATACGTTAAAAATATCATTACCTTTCTCCTTAAATCCAGAAGATAATTTAGCAAACGGCGAGGTTTTAGTAACTTTATATTATAATAAACAATTAGATGTTATTGATGCCAATGAAGGTGCAACCATTTCGGGTAAAGAAATTACGCAAGATAAACTAGAAGTAAATGCGCAAGAAAGAGCCTTTATCAATCTCGTATTAAATGTTAAATATTTAGACGTAAGAGCTTCCTCTGGTGGTATTATAAAGTTATTGGGTGCTGTACAGAACCAAATAGTAGACGTAGACTTATATGGTGTGTATAATGGTTTCGATTTAAACACAGTGTCAAATGCTACGGTTAAGGCGGGTACAGGTGCAAAAGCAGAAATTATGGCAGGAGAAACTTTAAATGCAAAAGTAAGTTTTGGTGGTTCTATTTTTTACAAAGGAAATCCAAAAGTTTCAATAGATAAAAAAGTAATAGGTGGTACCATTCAAAAAAGAGATTAATAAAAACCTTTTCGTATCTTTGTACTATTAAAATTTATAAATCATGAATACTTTAAATATTTTTTTATTAGGAATGCCTGGTGGAGGATCTATGATTCTTATCGCGATAGCGCTTTTATTATTGTTTGGTGGTAAGAAAATACCAGAGTTAATGAAAGGAATCGGTGGAGGCTTAAAAGAGTTTAAAAAGGCTTCTAAAGAAGAAGGTGAAGAAAAATTAGAAGAAAAGAAATAATTCTTTTTTACATATAGAATAAAAACTCAATCTGTAGATTACGGATTGAGCTTTTTTGTGCAATAAAATTAGATGCGTTATGGGTGATAGGAAAAATAGTTATGTACAGGAAGAATTTACAAACTAGTACCAAATAAGAATTTAAAGCATAAACAGATCGTATTCTTTATATCATTTATTCGAAATGGTTTAAAATGTGTACTAGAAGATAAAAATACGAAGTAAAATATAAGTATAAAAGCTATAGGACGAAGAAAAGTTAGTGAAATGAGTTCTATTTTAGCAAGATTTAAAGAGGTTACGATTTAATAATTTGTGTATTTGTTACAAAGTTAAAATTATTTAAAGTTGACACAAAAAAAAGCCAAAACATTTATGTTTTGGCTTTTTTTATTTTAGAGAATATAGTAAGTTATTCTTTATCTTTTAGTCTTTGATTTTTCATGGATTCACCAATCTGATTACTTGCCGTAAAACTTGCTACCATATCATTTAGCATGGTGCTTCCGGCCTGTGGAGAGTTTGGTAGTAATATTAAATTACTATTTGTGTGCTGCCCAATAGACTGTAAAGTATCATAATGCTGCGTTACTACAATCAAAGCAGATGCTTCTTGAGAGTTGATACCAACTTTATTTAAAACCTCTACACTTTCTTCTAAACCACGTGCAATTTCTCTTCTTTGGTCTGCAATACCTTGTCCTTGTAAACGCTTGCTTTCTGCTTCAGCTTTTGCTTTTTCTACAATTAAAATACGTTGTGCATCACCTTCATATTGAGCCGCTGTTTTTTCTCTATCTGCAGCGTTAATTCGATTCATTGCTATTTTTACTTGTGAATCTGGATCAATATCAGTTACCAAAGTTCTAATAATATCATATCCATATTCCATCATTGCATCATTTAACTCTGATTTTACAGCAATGGCAATATCATTTTTTTTGACAAATACATCGTCTAATTTCATTTTTGGTACTTCTGCTCGTACTACATCAAAAACGTATGAGGTTATTTGCTCATGCGGATAATCTAATTTATAAAAAGCATCATAAACTTTTTCATTTATCACTTTATACTGTACAGAAACTTTTAATTTTACAAAAACATCATCTAACGTTTTAGTTTCTATAATAACATCTAATTGCTGAATTTTTAAACTTAATCTTCCGGCAACTCGATCTACTAAAGGAATTTTTAAATGAAGTCCAGACTGACGAATGCTATGGAATTTTCCAAATCGTTCAATAATAGCAGCAGTTTGCTGTTTTACCATAAAAAAAGCGGCAAAAAGAAGAATTGCTGACAAAACAATAATAATAATAAGTGTTGCACTCATGGTAGTTATTTTAATAGTTCATATTTATATGTCTTGTAAAGATACGGATTTTTAGTGTTTACTTATTATACGTCTTTAGCTAAAAATGTTCTATATTTTAGTTAAAATTCATAAAAAAGCCCTAAAAATTAATATTTTTAAGGCTTTTTTATAACACTATTTAGTTATTTTTCTTCTTTTTCTTCCTCTTCTTGTGTAGGAATAACCTTATAGAGTTTTCTATTGTATTTAACCCATTTTTTATACTGTCTTTCGGTTAAAAGATCGCTTATAGTGCTATCTAATTGTAGATCTTTTTTCTTTAAAATTTCTGATATTGGTTTAAGACTTTCCATCATTGTTTCTTGTATCTTCTTTTGACCTGATGCATCTCTAGTTTTTTGAGCATTTGCCTGAAAGTTTTCAACCATTTCTTTGGTGCTTCTTAAGGTAAAACTGTTAATTCTTCTAATGGCTGCTATCTCTTTATTGTAAGCAGTTAACGTATTAGAAAACTTTTTCCCTACATCTGATGAGAGTTTTATCTTCGATTTTTTTGCAGCTTTTTCAATATCATAAATAACAATTCCTAAATATTTTTCTACTTCATACTTAAATTTCGGAGCTTCTCTAGGTGTCTGTGTCATTTCTTGTTGACGACGATTTTGCTGATTGCCTCCTCTAAACTGACTGTGCGTAATAAAACTAGATAACGTTAAAAATAGGATTAATAATTTTCTCATACTTAATGTTTTTCGATTGCGTTGTTAATTCTTTGTATTGTATCGTCTTTCCCAATCATGGCAATAATATCAAATAAATGAGGACCTGCTAATTTACCAACCAAACTTAAACGTAAAGGTTGCATTATTTTACCAAAACCAATTTCTTTGGCAGTAATCCATTCTTTGATTTCTTTTTCTGTATTTTCTGATGTAAAGTTACTAACGTTAGCGATTATAGCAGTCAATTCTTGCATTAAAGTAGCTGTATCCTCTTTCCAATTTTTTTTAGAAGCCTTTGCATCATATTCTTTTGGAGCCTCAAAAAAGTATGAGGATAATTCCCAAAAGTCAGCTACAAAAATCGCTCTTTCTTTAATCGAAGAAACTACTTTTAAAACGTATTCTTTTTCTTTATCGATTCCTTTTTCTAATAAAATAGGGATGTATAAGTCAGTTAAAAGTGCATCATCTTTAGTTTGCATGTATTGTTGCTGAAACCAACTTGCTTTATCTGGGCTAAATTTTGCACCAGATTTACTAACACGGTTTAGATCAAAATGCTGCACCAATTCATCTAAAGAAAAAATTTCTTGTTCTGTGCCTGGATTCCATCCTAAAAAAGCCAACATATTTATAAAAGAATCTGCAAAATATCCATCTTCTTTATATCCTCTAGCAATCTCATTAGTTTCTTCATTGGTGTAAGCTAAAGGAAACACCGGAAAGCCTAATTTATCACCATCTCTTTTACTTAATTTACCTTTACCAACTGGTTTTAAAATTAAGGGTAAATGCGCAAATTTTGGAGCGGTCCAACCAAAAGCCCTATACAATAAAATATGCAAAGGCAAAGAAGGCAACCATTCTTCACCACGAATTACATGGCTAATTTTCATTAAATGATCATCAACAATATTTGCTAAATGATAGGTTGGCATTCCGTCAGATTTAAATAGAATCTTATCATCTAACGTATTGGTATCTATTGTAATTTTTCCGCGAATTTCATCCTCCATTTCCAAAATTTCATCTTTGGCTGTTTTAAAACGGATCACATAATTTTCGCCTGAAGCAATTCTACTTTGTATTTCTTCGTCAGATAAAACTAAAGAATTTACAAGACTGCCTTGTTCTCTGTTATGCCAATTGTAAATAAAAGTTTTTCCTGCTGCTTCATGATTTTTTCTATGTTCGTTTAAAGCATCAGACGTATCAAAAGCATAATAAGCCCAACCAGAATTTATGAGCCTAGTTGCATACTCTTGGTATAAATCTTTACGTTCAGATTGTCTATAAGGACCAAATTTTTCATTTTTTGCTGGACCTTCATCAAACGGAATATTACACCATTTTAATGCGTCAATAATATATTGTTCTGCATTTTTTACATAACGTGTTTGGTCAGTATCTTCTATTCTTAAAATAAAAGTGCCGTTATGTTTTTTGGCAAATAAGTAATTATACAAGGCTGTTCTTATACCACCAATATGCAAAGGGCCTGTAGGACTTGGTGCAAAACGCACACGTACATTAGATTCCATGGTTTGTTTATTTTAAAGATACAAAGATAGTTTTTATAAGAGAGAATAGAAATTAGAGTATAGAAAATTGACGAACTATGGTAAGATCATTTTTATAATTTATTATGAGCTTAAAATAGTGTATCATTTAATATTTTTAAAATTGAAAGTTTTTGATGTTCTCTTTTTTACAGCGTTATTATTTTAGTGAATCTCAATTTTGAAAAATAGTGAAGCTATGAATTATAATACGGCAAGTTGAATCTACTTTTTCGTCAGGCAGATGTATTTCACTGTTTGTCCTTAATTTTTTAAGTATTCGCGGTATCTTGGGTTTATTTGTTGAAGTTTTAGGGGGCACTATTAAAAGAATATTTTTCTTGTTCTATCTTTTGAGTATTTCTAAAGTGTGTATACATGGGTATATAAGTAGGCACCTTTTTTAGTTTTACTAGTTGAAACAAGGAGAGCAAAGAGATTTGCGTAATAGCTAAAACTAGAAATTTGGCATCTAAATTTTGATGTTTTATACCTTTGTTAATTTTTATCAAATTTTGTTTAACAAATGTTATAATTCCTTTTAACAAATAATTGGTTGCAAATCAGCGCAAAATCATTATTTTTATGAGTTAATTATGAGCGAATACAAAAACATAGAACAAAAGTTACATCAATTTACACGTAAATATTACATGAATGAATTGATAAAAGGGGTGATATTATTTCTTTCTTTGGGATTTTTATATTTTTTCTTTACCCTTTTTTTAGAATATTTTTTATGGTTAAAGCCTCTAGCAAGAACTATTTTATTTTGGGCTTTTATTATGGTAGAAGGTTTTTTATTGATCAAATTTATAGCTGTTCCGGTGGCAATGTTAATTGGACTTAGAAAAGGAATCACTTTAGAAGACTCTTCTCGAATAATCGGGAATCACTTTCCAGAAGTAGAAGACAAGTTATTAAATGTGTTGCAGCTTAAAAATAACGGACAAGAGTCTGATTTAATATTGGCAAGTATCCATCAAAAATCATTAGAATTAGCGCCAATTTCTTTTGTAAAAGCGATTGATTTTAAGCAGAATAAAAAATATTTAAAATATGCAGTTGTACCTGTATTAATTTATGTAGTTAGTTTATTTACAGTATCTAATAATTCTTTAACCCAAAGTTTAGAGCGCGTTGTTAATTATAGAACAGCGTATAATCCGCCAGCACCATTTTTATTTTCTTTGATAAATAAAGATTTAAGTGTTGTTCAAGGTAAATCGATGAGTATAGTTATAAAAACATTGGGTACCGTAATGCCAAACGAAGCAAAAATAAAGTATAACAGTCAAGAATATTACTTACAAAATAATGGAAATGCTTCTTTTTCTTACACATTTCTTGATGTGCAAAAACCAATTAACTTTTATTTAGAGGCTAACGGAGTTCAATCTCAAGATTTTTTTGTTGAGGTTATTGGTACGCCAACGATTAATAACATAGCTTTAGAAGTTAACTACCCGAAGTATTTAGGTAGAAAAAGTGAAACAATTGAGAACGCTACAAATTTAACGGTGCCAGAAGGAACAGCGATTACGTGGCGAGTGAAAACAGCGCAGGCAAATGCTGTGGCATTTATCAACAATAAAAAAAGAGAATTGTTTACGACTATTTCTGATGATAATTTTGAGTATAAGAAAAGAATTAAAAATGCACTGAATTATCAAATTACATCATCTAATAAAAACCTAAAAGATTATGAGAATTTACAATTTTCTGTACAGATTATAAAAGACGAGTTTCCAATGATTTCCGTGAGTTCAAACATTGATAGTATTTTACGTGGTACGGCAGAATTTGCGGGTCAAATTTCGGATGATTACGGATTAAAAAAATTACAGTTGGTCTATTATGATGAAGATCGTTTAGATCATAAACAACAATGGGATTTGGATATATCGAATGAAAATATTCAAACTTTTTTTTATCAATTTCCCGAAGGATTAAATTTAGAAAATGGAACAAACTATGAATTGTATTTTCAGGTTTTTGATAATGATGCGGTAAACGGGAATAAAAAGGTAAAGAGTAATATTTTTAAGTACAGACAAAAAACAGAGGATGAAGTAGAGGAGGAGTTGTTAAAGGAACAAAGAAATACGATAAACGATTTAGAGAATTCTATACAGAAGCAAAAAAAGCAGCAAGAACAGTTAGAAGATATTCAACAAGATTTACAGAATAAAAAAAGTATTAATTGGAATGATAAAAAAAAGGTAGAAAGTTTTATCAAACGTCAAGAGCAATATAAAAAAATGATGCAACGGCAAACAGATAAGTTGCAAGAAAATTTAGAGGAAAAGCAGGAAGAAGATGAATCTTTGCAAGAAAAAAAAGAAGATTTAAAAGAACGTATTAAAGAACTTAAAAAGTTAGACAAGCAGCAGAAGCTATTGGATGAAATTCAAAAAATGGCGGATAAATTAAATAAGGATAAGTTGGTGCAAAAAGCTAAAGAATTAGCACAACAAAATAAGCAGCAACAGCGTAGTTTAGAGAAAACATTAGAAATGATTAAGCGTTTTTATGTAGAGCAAAAAACGATGCAAATTGCAAATAAGCTTGATGAGCTTTCTAAAAAACAGGAAGCACTTGAGATAAAAGAAGAGCATACATTAGAGCCGCAAAAAGAAATTAAGAAAGGGTTTGAAGAAATTAAAAAAGAATTAGAAGAGGTAGCCAAAGACAATGAAAAATTAAAGGAGCCTATGGAGCTGCCAGATGTTGATCAAGAAAAGGAAAGTATTGAGGAATCGTTAAAAATTGCGGAAGAAAATTTAGAAAGTAAAAAGCAGCAAGAAGCAAAGAAAAGCCAAAAAGAAGCAGCTAATAAGATGAAGGAGATGAGTGCGAAAATGCAACAATCGATGATGGATATGCAGGCGGAATCTGTGGAGGAAAACATGGATGATTTGCGTAAGATTCTAGAAAATCTCGTTATTTTTTCATTCCAACAAGAAATGTTAATGGATAAGTTTAATGAAACTTCTACCTCGCATCCTGATTTTGGAAAAGATTTAAAAAAACAAAACGAGATTAAAACGTATTTTGAACATATTGATGATAGCCTTTATGTCTTGGCAATGCGAGTTCCTAAAATATCCACTAAAATACAAGATGATTTATCTGCCATACATTATAATTTAGAGTCTTCTTTAGATAATTTTTCTGAAAATAGATTTAATAACGGGATTTCAAATCAGCGTTATGTAATGACTGCTACTAATAATTTAGCAGATTATTTAAGTACGATGTTAAGTAGTATGAAAAACAATATGTCTATGAAAATGGGCAAAGGCAAAAAAGGAAAAGGACAGGGCTTTAGTTTACCAGATTTAATTAAAAAGCAAGAAGGGTTGTCTGAAAAGATGAAAGATGGAATGAAGGAAGGTGGAGAAAATGCGGGCGAAAAAAAGGGTACTACACCAGGTGAAAACGGAAAATCTGGTGAAAATGGAAAAGGAAATGGTGAAGGCGAAGCTAATGATGACTTGGATGGCGAGTTATATGAAATTTTTAAAAAACAATCTTTATTAAGGCAAGAATTACAGAATGCCATTAAAGAAAGTGAAAGCGGAAATCCGAATGGAAACGACAATGCTAAAAAAGCATTAAAAACGATGGAAGCGCTAGAAAACGAAATATTAGAAAAAGGTTTTAATGGAGCCACGCTGCAAAAAATGCAAAATTTAAATTACGAGTTATTGAAACTAGAAAAGGCAGCTTTAGAACAAGGAAAGGATCAAAAGCGAAAGTCTAATATAAATCAAAAAGAGGAGCAAAGGAATAAGGCAAAAGCTTTAGATTTTAAAAAGCAGTTTTATAATCAAATAGAGATTTTAAATAGACAATCCTTACCTTTGCAACTTAATTACAAAAAGAAAGTCAGAGAATATTTTTCATACGATCAAAAAGAATAAATATGATAACGTTTAACTATGAAACATCCTTTAATTTAAAAGATGAGGGTCGTTTAGAAAATTGGATTACAGAGATCATCAAAAAGCATAATCGGGAAGAGGGAGAAATTAATTTTATCTTTTGTGACGACGAATATCTGCATAAATTAAATGTAGAGTTTTTACAACATGATACCTTAACAGATGTGATTAGTTTTGATAATTCTCTAGGTAATTTAATTTCGGGAGATGTTTATATTTCTATAGAGAGAGTAGTTGACAATGCAAAAGATTTTACGGTGTCATTTGATGAGGAGTTACACAGGGTTATAATTCATGGAATTTTACATTATAGTGGTTTCAAAGATAAAACTGTTGACGAAAAATTGCAAATGAGAAATCAAGAAGACGAGGCTTTAGTGCTGTTAAATAATTGAGTATCAAATTAATAAAATAAAAGTTTCACGTGGAACTATAAGATAATGGGTTTATTTTCAACAACATACGATGTAATTGTAGTAGGTGGAGGACATGCAGGAAGCGAGGCTGCTGCTGCTGCTGCCAATATGGGCGCACATACTTTATTATTAACAATGAATTTGCAGAACATTGCGCAAATGAGTTGCAATCCTGCAATGGGCGGAATCGCAAAAGGACAAATAGTTAGAGAAATTGATGCTTTAGGAGGGTATAGTGGTATTGTAACTGATAAAACAGCGATACAGTTTAAGATGCTTAATAAATCTAAAGGACCAGCAATGTGGAGTCCGAGAGTTCAATCTGATAGGATGCAGTTTTCAGATTGTTGGAGAACAATGTTAGAGGAGACAGAAAATGTAGATTTTTATCAAGATTCTGTGAATGGCTTGTTGTTTGACGGCAATAAAATAATCGGGGTTAAGACGGTTTTAGGTTTAGAAATAAAAGCTAAAACGGTTATTATAACTGCAGGTACTTTTCTAAATGGTTTGATTCATATTGGTGATAAAAGTTTTGGCGGCGGTAGAGCAGGAGAAGGAGCTTCTACAGGAATTACCGAAGAATTAGTTGCCAAAGGTTTTGAGGCTGGTAGAATGAAAACAGGAACGCCGCCAAGAGTAGACGGTCGTTCTTTAGATTATTCTAAAATGACAGAGCAACCCGGTGATGGGGTTACAGAAAAGTTTTCTTATCTGCCAAGTTCAAAAGCATTAACAAAGCAACGCTCTTGTTGGTTAACGTATACAAACCCTAAAGTGCATGATTTATTGCGAGAGGGGTTTGATAGATCACCAATGTTTAATGGTAGAATTAAATCTACCGGGCCAAGATATTGCCCCTCGGTAGAAGATAAGGTAGATCGTTTTGCAACAAAAGACAGACATCAAATTTTTGTAGAGCCAGAAGGTTGGACTACCGTAGAAATGTATGTAAACGGATTTTCAACGTCATTACCAGAAGATATTCAGGACAAAGCAATACGGGCTGTAGAAGGTTTTGAAAACGTAAAGTTTTTAAGATATGGGTATGCCATTGAATATGATTTCTTTCAGCCAACGCAATTAAAACATTCTTTAGAAACAAAATTAATAGAAAACTTATTCTTTGCAGGTCAAATAAACGGCACAACGGGTTACGAAGAAGCGGCAGCACAAGGTTTAATGGCTGGCGTAAATGCAGCGTTAAAAACGCAAGGAAAAGAGCCGTTTATTTTAAAAAGGAACGAGGCTTATATTGCTGTTTTAATTGATGATTTAATTACAAAAGGAACAGAAGAACCATATAGAATGTTTACCTCGAGAGCAGAATATAGAACCTTGTTAAGACAAGATAATGCAGATTTAAGGTTAACGCCTTTAGGGTATAAACTAGGTTTGGCATCTAAAGAGCGGATGGATAGAGTGCTTGAAAAGCAACGCAAAACTGATTTATTAATTAAGTTTTTAAATGAGACGAGTGTAAAGCAAAATGAAATAAACCCTATTTTAGAAGCAAAGAATTTGGCACTGATCAATCAGTCCATGAAGTTGTATAAAATTGCTGCAAGACCACAATTAGATTTTTCTGATTTTAAAAACATTAAAAAGCTATCTGATTTTGTAAAAGAGCACGCTATTGATGAGGAAGTTATAGAGCAAGCAGAAATTCATTTAAAGTATTCTGGGTATATAGAAAAAGAAAAGAATAACGCAGATAAATTGAATAGGCTAGAGAATGTAAAAATTCCGGCAGCTTTTAATTTTCAGAAATTACAATCGTTATCTTATGAAGCAAGAGAAAAGTTAGGAAAGATTCAGCCAACTTCAATTTCTCAAGCAAGCAGAATTAGCGGTGTTTCACCAAGTGATATTTCTGTTTTGTTAGTACACATGGGTAGATAAAATAAAAAAAGTTAACGATGTTCCTCGTGGAACAATTCAAAATAAATGATAAAAGATACAGACTTTTATAAAAATTTACAGCCTTTTTTAGATTGCAAAGATCATACAGTTTCTGGCGAAGTATATCAAATAAAAAAGAATGTTGCGTTTGATATGTTAGTTACAGTACCTGTTCCTAAAAATTTAGCAGCCTACTATAAAAGCGAAGATTATATTTCTCATACAGATTCTAAAAAATCTTTATTAGACAAGGTGTATCAAACCGTAAAAAACATCACTTTAAAAAGAAAAGTAAGTTTAATTAATTCTTTTAAAACGCCTTCAAAAAATATTTTAGATGTTGGCGCAGGTACAGGAGATTTTTTAAAAGTTTGTAAAAATAATTCTTGGAATGTTTTTGGAACAGAACCTAGTTTAGAAGCAAGAAATATTGCCGTAAAAAAAGGAGTTTTATTACAAGAAGATTTATCAAAAATTAAAAACCAACAATTTGATGTTATTACACTTTGGCATGTTTTAGAACATGTAGAAAATTTGCAAGAATATATCTTAAGTTTATACCAGCTACTTTCTGAAGACGGTAAATTAATAGTTGCAGTTCCTAATTTTAACAGTGATGATGCAAAATGGTATAAAGAGCATTGGGCAGCTTTTGATGTGCCAAGACATTTATGGCATTTTTCTCAAACATCAATTTCTAAATTATTTTCTAATGTTGGTATGACTGTAGAGAAAAGAGTGCCTATGAAATTTGATGCGTATTATGTTGCTCTTTTAAGTGAAAAATATAAATCAGGAAAAATGAACCCTTTGAGATCTTTTTATCATGGTTTTGTTTCTAATAGCAGAGCAAAAAAGACAAATGAGTATTCGTCGATACTTTATGTACTTAAAAAGCAGTAAAAACGATTTTTAAAAGGTTTATTTTTATTTTAATTAATTTACCATCTAAATACTTTACTAAAAATAAAAAAGAGCTTAAAACGTATGTTTTAAGCTCTTTTTTTATAGATAAAAATGATTAGGATGTTGTTTTGTAATAGTTTTTAACTATTTAATAAATAAACACCGAAAAGTGTAATGATAAAATAGACGGCTAAAGACATCGCTCCTGCATAATCTTTTGCAAGACGTTGCCCAATAAGTAAAAAAATTAAAACGATAGCACAAAGCGCTGTTCCTAATAATGCAATTTCTTTAGCTCCAGAACTATATAATTGGTAAACACCAATCAACATTAAGATTCCGGCAATAATTTCTAAAACTAAAATAACCGATAATAATAAAGGCACACTATTTTTAAAAGGCGAGTTTTTAAAATGATCTTTAATAAAAGCAAGGTTTCCTTTCCAGTCTATTAATTTATCAATTCCGGATTGTAAGAAAGTAACAATTAAAAAAAGGAGTATTAAAACTTCTGTGGGATACTCTGATAAGAATTTCATGAATGTTGTTTTAAGTGATGTGTAAAATTTATTATTTGAAGTGCTGTTTTTTGCTAATTATGCTTTACAAAAATGAGGTAAAGGTTTATATAAACCAATTTTAGTGGCTGCTACAATTAATTATTTCTTTATTGCTTCCTTTTTTTTTTTAAAATCACTGCAACAAAGATGATTATTGTTTTGATATAACAATTTCTAAAATTAGTTATTTCTGGGTGATGCTTTAAAAGCTCGAAGTTAACAAAATTTTGCTTTAATTTTATGTACAATAGTTTGGGCTAACTTTTGGTTGCTTTCAAGTGTCCAGCCAGCAATGTGAGGTGTTAGTAAAACGTTTTCTGAATTGATTAAATACTTAAAAGCCGTGGGCATTTCTTTTACACCAGAGATACTATCTTTCTTGAATAGATTTTCAAAAGAAGATTTTTCATATTCTAATACATCTAAACCTGCGCCCAAAACTTTGCCAGATTGTAAGGCTTTTACCAAATCATTTGTAACTACAGAAGATCCGCGTGCGGTGTTTATCAACCAAAAATTATTTTTAAAACTGTTGATAAAATCAGCATTGATCATACCTTTGGTAAGGCTAGTTTGTGGTGTATGTAAACTTAAAATATTGGCTTTTTCTTGAATTTCCGCTAAAGAAACTTGTGTACAATTTTCATCTGAAACATGGGGCTTTATGTCATAGCAAAGCACGTTAACATCAAAACCACGAAGTTTTTTGGCAAAAGATTTGCCCATATTTCCGTAACCAATTAAGCCAATAGTTTTTCCATCAAGCTCAATTCCTCTATTTTCTTCGCGCAACCATTTACCATTTCTAACTTCTTTATCTGCTTTATTTAATTTATTAAAAAGCGATAAAAGCATTCCTAAAGCGTGATCACCAACAGCATTTCGGTTGCCTTCTGGGGCCGCAATTAAGGTTATGTTTTTAGAAGATGCATACTCGCAATCAATATTTTCTAAACCAGCACCGACCCTACCAATAAACTTTAACTTTGTGGCTTTATCTATAAAATTTTTATCAATTGAAAATCGACTTCGGATTATAAAACCGTCGTACAAATGAATTTTTGATTCTATTTCTTGTTTTGATGAGGTATAATCTTCATCGTTTGTAAAACCTAAATCGTTTAGTTGATGCAGTAAAAGCGGATGGTTGATGTCTAAATGAAGTATTTTCAAGAGAATTTTATTTTAGATAAGGTGTTAAAACTCCTAGGAATTGAATGAGAACTAAATCTTTTTGCAACGGGTTAAAACCCGTTGCAATGTATTAAATAAGATAACTATTTGAATCAATTTTTACAACAGTTGCTTGCTGTTGGGTAAGTTGCAATAGATTTCTTAATATTGCTCTTTATCACTCGGAAAATTACCACTTTTTACATCTTTAATGTAGTTTTTAAAAGCACCCGTCATGTCTGCATATAAATCTAAATATCTTCTTAAAAAACGAGGATTAAATTCATGTGTCATTCCAATCATATCATGAGTAACTAAAACTTGGCCATCAACACCATTACCAGCGCCAATTCCGATAACAGGAATTCTTAAAGCATCGGCAACTTTTTTAGCCAATGTTGCAGGCACTTTTTCTAAAACAATAGCAAAGCAACCAATTCTTTCTAGCATTAAAGCATCCTCCATTAATTGTTCTGCTTCTTCCTCTTCTTTTGCCCTAACTGTGTAAGTACCAAACTTATAGATGGATTGGGGTGTTAAACCCAAATGTCCCATTACCGGAATACCTGCATTTAAAATACGTTTTATAGATTCTTTTACTTCTTTACCACCTTCTAATTTTATAGAATGCCCACCAGATTCTTTCATAATTCTAATGGCAGAACGCAACGCTTCTTTTGGGTCAGATTGGTAACTACCAAAAGGCAAGTCTACCACTACTAAAGAGCGTTCAATAGCTCTTACAACAGAGCTTGCATGATAAATCATTTGATCTAGCGTAATCGGTAAGGTAGTTTCATGACCCGCCATTACATTAGAAGCAGAGTCGCCAACTAAAAGTACATCTAAACCGGCGCTATCTAAAATTTTTGCCATGGTATAATCGTAAGCAGTGAGCATAGAAATTTTTTCTCCATTTGCTTTCATTTCTACCAAAGATTTTACAGTAACTCTTTTGTACTGTTTTTTTGCTACAGACATATATTTATGTTTTTTACTTCGGTAAAAGTAACAAATAAAAGCAGAAAATTTAATTTTTTGGCGTTTCATTACTTGGGGAGATGTAAGAAAAGGAGTCTTTTTTTTAGAGTTTTAACTGATTTTTAAGGAAACAAAAAGTCGATTTTCTAAATTTAGATGGGCTAAATCTTTTTTTTAATTGATTGAAGCATATGGGAAATATGAAAGTTACTAAAAGAAAAAAAATTACAGTACATTTGATACTCTTAAAACTTAAAATGCCTCAAGAAAAAATTATTTTAAATCCTGACAAATGGATCGATAAATATGCAGATTATTTATTTAATTATGCGGTTGTGCGTGTAAACGATTCGGATTTAGCGAAAGATTTAGTACAAGAAACTTTTTTTGCTGGTCTAAAATCAGCGAAAAATTTTCAAGGAAAAGCTGCAGAAAGAACCTGGTTAGTGGCCATCTTAAAAAGAAAGGTGATTGATCATTATAGAAAAATTAATTCTAAAAAAGGGCAAGCAGAAGTACGAATGAATTTTTATAACGACGGCGAGCACGAAGGAAGTTGGATTGAAGAACGTGTGCCTCAAAGTTGGGATAACGACTCTGAAAAAAAATTAGAAAACGAAGAATTAAAGACACAGTTAGATATGTGTATCGATAACTTGCCAGAAAAGTATGCGATGGTGTTTAGAATGAAAACCATTCAAGAATTTGAAACGGAAGAAATTTGTAAGGAGTTAGACATAACAGCGTCTAATTTATGGGTTATAATTCATAGAGCTAGAACTCAATTAAGAAAATGTATGGAAGATAACTGGTTTAATACTTAAGAAATGTTTAAAAAATTTATGATCTCTTGTGATGAAGCTACACTGATTTGCGACAAAAGCCAATATAAAGAAGCTACATTGGCAGAAAAATTAAAGTTAAACGGGCACTTTTTTCAATGTAAAATTTGTAGATTGTACTCTAACCAGAATAATAGAATGACGTTTTTATTTCAAATAAAGGCGATTAATTGTAAACAACACAAAAATTGCCTGTCACAAGCAGAAAAAGAAAAATTAGCTATAGAATTAAAGAAAGTAAAAGTATAAAGGCTTTGTAGCTTGAAAAACTACAATTTTTGATTTTTTGTTAGATTGAAACGGGATTTATAGAAATATAGGTTCCGTTTTTGTATTTTTGACTTGTGGATCTCGAGCGCAGTCGAGAACTTTTCACTAAATAAGGTATCGGCTGCGCTCGACCAAATATAAGATGCATTTTATACCAGAAGCTATAGATCAATATGTTGTAGAACATTCACAACAAGAACCTAAAATTTTGCAAGAATTAAGCAGAGAAACTTGGCAAAAGGTACTAAACCCTAGAATGTTAAGTGGTGGTTTTCAAGGTAGAATTTTATCGATGATTTCAAAGCTAATTGCACCAAAAAATATTTTAGAGATAGGAACCTATACAGGATATTCTGCTTTGTGTTTCGCAGAAGGATTGGCATCCAAAGGAAAAATTATTACGATTGATAAAAATGAAGAATTGGCAACTTTACAAAATAAATATTTTGAAAAGTCTGGTTTTAGAAAACAAATTGAACAAAAAGTGGGGAATGCTTTAGAAATTATACCTACTATAAATGAGCAATTTGATTTGGTTTTTATTGATGCCGATAAATCTAATTACGTTAAATATTTTCATCTTATTATCGATAAAATGAATGCTGGCGGTATTATTTTATCAGACAATGTACTCTGGAGTGGTAAAATTGTAGAAGCCCTAGACCCAAAAGATATAGACACAAAAATGCTTTTAGAGTATAATAAACTCTTAAATACAGATGATAGAATAGAAACTGTATTGCTGCCCATAAGAGATGGTTTAACAATTAGTAGAGTAAAGTAACTTTAATTTTAACTAAATTTATTCAGTTTTTGCTAAAGCTTTAGTGATTTTACTAAAATTATAAAAGAAAATAAAAAAGTCAAAAAATTTAGGACTGTCTTTTTATAGGCCCTGTTAAATCATCAATATTTTCTTTTACACTCTCAACCTCTTTTTTAATGTCTTTGCCTAGATCTGCATCTAAACCATGACTTTTTGAGGTATCACTAATTTCTCTTTTAATATCGTTAGTAGCATCTTTAACCTGACGAATTCCTTTGCCTAAACCTCGGGCAATTTCAGGAATTTTATCAGCACCAAAAACCATCACCACAATTAACATGATGATAAATATTTCAGGTCCTCCAATAAATAAAAAATGTATTTTCATAATAGTACAAAGATACTAGTAAATTAATTAAACTATTTCATAACCTTTATTAATATTTTATCTGTTTTACTATTTTATTTTTGGTTGATTTTTCGGATGTTGATATGGGATCTGCTAATGATCATTATTTTTAATTAGTTGTTTTTATTCTAAAAAAGATTAACTTTACAAAAGTAACCCCTTTAAATGTATTATGTATCTCCTAAAAAAAGTCTTGGCGCTAGCTGCGCTGTTGATGGTAATATTTTCGTTTACCACAAAAGAAAAGAAATCTGTAACTTCTAACTTAATGTTAAAAGACATGAATGCCATTGAGGTGCTTTTAAAACAGCAGTTTGAGTGCAGACCGTCTTCTAAATTTATGTTCTATGTAGAAACTAATCTTATTAAAAAGGTTAGGGGCGCTAACAACATTAGTGCTAAAGTATATTTTCTAGATAAAGTTTCTGGACAAAAGAAACTATTAGCGGCTGAAATTATTCAAGTTAGTAAATTTAAAGGCGCTATTGCCCTTCAACAAATTAAGACATGAGAACCTTTTAAGAGTATGGTGTTAAAAAACGGTGATAAAGTTCTGAGTGGCGAGCCTAAAGGGTTTTATAGGTTTGATGAATTGATGCAGTTTGAGCCTATTTACAACAGCTATATAACGGCTACTAACAAATTATTAAAATTGAAAAGAACAATTTAGAAAATAATTTTTAAACTGCAATTACCATGATAAAACGGTCTAAAAAGGTGACTTTCGTTTAAGGGTTCTTATGATACTTGAGAATACAGTTTTATTATGAAATGTACACTGAAAACTCATTATTAGGGGTTACTATAGTGCGCTATGAATGCCTCTTGGTTGTGTATCATTAAGTACGTATTAAGTCTTATTGTGCGTTATAACACTTAAAGAAAAAAAAATAAGTTAGTAGATTGTAAAAGAACATTTAAAAAGTAACAACGAAGCGCAAAGGTTAAGATTTGCGCTTTTTTTAAGGGTAAACAAAAAAAACTGATAGTTAATTTTGTTTTTTTAGGTGTAACAAATTTATTTATTTACGAACATCCGCTTCTCTCATTCAATTTTATCAATGCTTTAATAGGCGTTAATGTATCAATATGAATCGTTCATATTTCTTCTCTAATATCTTCTAAAAGTGGGGCATCTAACTTAAAAAAGAACAGTTATATTTTTTCGTGTTGTATTTGTTTGATGGCTCTTAAAGCCAAAAAAAATAGTTTGATGACCGTTTTACGATTTTTTAAAACACCAATTATCATACAGTTAGTTTTATCTTCTCTCTGTTTACTACGAGGTTTCTACCGATTTACGGGGATACCCAAATATCATGGTAAACAGGGATTGACTTTTACATTTTTAATTCTTAAATTTACAAATAAATAATTGCTAAAAATTCTATGGATTAAGAAGTAGAGGTTTACCACCTTATGTCAAAATATGTGTAAGCTATAAAAGAAGTTAAAAATAAGTAGACGAGTTTAGATTTTGAAAATCGTGAGAGCAAGGAAATTTTTTTAACAACTTGCTTTAAAATAGTTAAAAGTGTATTACGATTAGCAAGGATATTATTTTTACTTTTATAAATTATAAGCTCTTGGTGTGAAGAACAGAATGTGATTTAATAAAAGTTGCACCTTGTAGTAGATAGATTTATAAATCTTAAAAAATTAAATTACCTCAAAAATTAATAATAATGTTAAGAAAATATTTTAAGAAGGGATTTCTGCTGGAATGGCGTGAAGATATCAGTTTAAAAAAGAGATTTTTAATAATGATGTTATTATTGAGCCCTTTTCTAATAGTAATCTTTTTAATGTTAACTTGATCGTATTGGGCACAACCAAGTATATAAAAAATAGCAGATAAATGAAAGCTACAAAGCTTGTATTTATCTGTTATGTTTATTTGTAACTATTCAGCCTAGATTTCAAAAAAGAGCTAGTTATTAACAATTCTATCTTTGCTTTTAGGAAAAAGAACTTTCTTGTTAACATTTGTTAGTTACTAGGTAACAATTACATGTTTGATTTTTAGTGCTTTTAAATTGTGTTTGTTTCCTTTGTATCAAAGCATTATAAATTGAACTCCGACAAAAAACGTATTGCAGAATTAGAGTCAAGAATTATATAATTAGAATCAATAATTGAGACTCTACTTGATAAAATCGAGGACTTAACGCATCGTAAAAATAGTCGAAATAGTTCCGTTCCACCATCTAAAGATGAAAATAGACCTTTAAAAAACCAAAGTTTACG
>NZ_VORR01000089.1 GCF_007997085.1 Polaribacter sp. IC066 | reverse complement strand
TCTTTTAAAAATAGCTCTGAACTTATTAAGAAATGAAACATCAGAAAAACAGGGAATTCCTGGTAAAAGACTTAAAGCTGCTTGGAATGAAAAATATTTATTAAAAGTACTTAGTGTCAAAGTATGAGTTTGCCCTGTTCTATTTGCACCAAAGGCAAACCATTTACCAAAAGTGTAACATCATATCTATTTTTATAGGTGCCTTCTTGGGTAATTTGGTTGGTGACTTGAAATAGGTTGTCTTTGTAGTTTTCACTATTAAAAAAACGAATATAAGTAGGTTCTCCGTTGTCATTTACAAACTGAAAGCGTCCTCGTAAAGTTTTCGCTTTTTCAAATACATTACCTTTTTCTAAATGATTTAAAATAGTTTCGAATTCTTTCTCTGAAAAAGTACAGTTATTAAATTTTTCTAACTGAATTTTTACATTAGAAATCAAGGCATCTTCATTTACAACAGTAACATGAGTATAGCCTAAACCAACTAATTGATGAATGAGGTTTTTTTTCTAATTGTAATTCAGATTTTTAGACATATTTCGATTCTTTTATTAGCTTTTTTTTATCGCCATTGCTTTGATATTCGTCATTGCAAAACTTTTCTGCCGAAGCAATCGTTTAATTGCATCCGTCATCCTTTGTTTACCAAGTGTTTATTATACTTTCTACTCTTTGTGTGAGATTGTTTTTGCTTCGAAACTCGCAACAGGCTAAATCTCGCAATAACAGTAATAGAAACAATATCGTTAAACAAACAGCTGTTGCAACAAACCTTTTTTAAACGCTTGTTTTTTTTATTTGTTGATGTACATTTTCTGTTTTATCATCAATAGCGCTTAAATAAGTGGCTGTTTTTTGTTGTTCTTTTAAAATAGGACGAAATAAAATTGTTCTATAAACGATTTCACTACTTATGTTTTGAATAACTCCACCTGCTGAAAGTCTTAAATATTGTTTTTGTTAATTCATAATCTTATTTCTAGAATGATGCAAAAACCAAAATTATATCAATTCAAATTAATATTGTACTTAAGTAGCTACCTCTATGAAATTATTTGAGAAAAAATATCATGGTTTAATAATACAATCTAAAATCAAGTAGTTTACAGGCCTGGTAGTATTTTTGATGCAACTCTTCTACAACATCTAACATATTCTCATCTTCTTTAAATAAGTTAAAAAAAGCTTTATCAAGATTTGAGCTTGTTATTCCATTAAATTCATTGCCATAACCAGAAATCCCTCTTGCGCCAGTGATATCTAAAAAATATTGTGCTTCTTCTGCCTCTAAATCTAAAACTTTTGCATTTGAAAAATGTACAATCTTTCCTTGTAATCTTCCTTCAAAAATTTCTGCAATTTCTACCAGACTATAGTAATAGTCGTTTAAACAAATACTATTTGCTTCACCGGTGATGACCAAGTAGATGATCTCATAATCATTAAAGTTATGATCATCTGAAACCAATGCATTTAAGCTTTCTTCTAGACCTTCAATAGTGTCGCATGTCTTATAAATACTGGCTATTCCATATTGCATGGTCAATTCTTCTAGATTTTTTTGTGCTTCGGTAACCTTGTCCGTTTCTATATCATGAACCGCTTCTAAACAGTAAATGAAATAATCTGCATCTATAAATTGTTCTTGGGGTAATTGTGGTCTGTTTTTTAACAAATTTCGGATTTTGTAATTGGTAAATAAGTACAAAATTAAAGGAACTTTTTAGATTTTTCTGCGATTTCAGATAAAATACATGTAAAATATACACAATTTTGAAAGTTTATATATTCCTATAGTTTTTAATTAAATAAAAAGAAATTATGAACTTAAACATCTATGTGTATTGCACACGGATTGCCAATTTGCACCTACCGTCATTTCATACAAAGCATATTCCATATTATCTTGAGTCTTGTATTCATACCGATCAGGTTATGGAACTGAAATAAAGATGTATTACGAGTATGGTTTACAACTTTATGGTTTAATGAATTTTAGAGGTGTCCAAATAATTTTTAAAACTGCAATTGCTCTTAAAAAATGCAGAACCTTCTATAACGCTTGTAAAAATTGAAATTATTGCACCTTGCCTATTAAAGGATTGATGTTTTGGTTTTTTTATCACCTGAACATATATATATTTAATTGAATATATTTGTAATACTATTAAAAAAAACAATTTGAATTCAAGAAGCATTAAAATCAATTATTTTGTAGTTTTATTTTTAGTTACTTTCTATCACTCATTTGCTCAAACTATCAGAATAAATGAAGTTGTTTCTTCAAATTCGGTTTATACAGATGAAGGTGGAGACACGTCAGATTGGTTAGAAATTCATAATTTTGGCAACCAAGAGGTGTCTATAAAGGCTTGGTCTTTGTCTAATGATGCCAATAATCTAACAAAATGGACATTTCCTAATAGTACATTATCCCCTCATGAATATATGCTTATTTGGGCATCATCAAAAAACAGAACCGTAATTAATTATCCGAAAACGCTTGTAAACCAGGGAGATGAATTTAAATTTCTAATTCCTATTTCTGAACCCAATCCTGCTTGGAAAACATTAAATTTTGAAGATTCAAGTTGGTCCTCTGGTAATTCTGGCTTTGGTTATAATGATGAAGATGATGCTACAAGGATTCCTATTGGCACAAAATCTATTTATCTTAGAAAAAAATTTACTGTTGGCAACCTTTCTAATATTTCTTCATTAATTTTAGATGTTGATTATGATGATGCTTTTGTTGCTTATATAAACGGAAAAGAAATTGCAAGAGCTAACATAAATGGAAATCCACCTGCTTTTAATGCTAGTTCAATTACATTTCGTGAGGCTGAAATGTACAGCGGAGGCAAACCAGAAAGGTTCACAATTACAGATTTAAATTTAATTTTAACGGAAGGTGAAAACATTTTAACCATTCAAGCACATAACTTTGGTTTAAATTCTTCTGATTTTTCCATCATCCCTTTTTTATCAGCAATTTTTTTAACACCTACTAATATTGGTACAACACCACCTGCAATTTTGGGTTTAACAGAAAATAAACTTCATACAAATTTTGAAATATCATCAAGTTCAGAAACCTTATTTTTAACAAATGCGTCGGGCACGATCGTGAATCAAATAACTGCAGAAAATCTTTCTCAAAATACTTCAATAGGAATATCTATAGCTTCTGGAGAGGTTGTAAGTTATTTAGAGCCAACTCCAGGTTCTGAAAATTCTACCCAAGAATATAGCGGAAATATTAAAAGTGAAGTTATTTTTTCTCAACCAGGTAGCACTATTAATGCACCTATCAGTTTAACATTATCTGGCAATACTGCCACAGAAATTATAAGGTATACAATTAATGGAACTGATCCCACAGCAAGCTCTACTATGTATACAAACCCAATTCAAATTAATGAGAGCACAACGGTAAAAGCACAAATATTTTCAGAAAATTATATTCCATCTGCTGTATTTACAAGTTCGTATATTTTAGACCCCAATAGTTTAATTTTTACGGATAGTAATTTACCTATCGTACTTATAGAAACTGAAAATGGCGCTACTGTTTTAGATGATCCAAGAATTTTTGGTTCAATGAAAATTATTGAAAGACCAAATGGCGCTAGAAATTTTGTTACTGACGCCAATAATGAAGATTTTTTAGATTACTCTGGCACTATTAGTATAGAGATTAGAGGTTCTTCATCACAATTATTGCCTAAAAAACCTTATGGCCTTACTACATTATCGAATGATAGAACAGAAAATGACAACGTAAAATTATTAGGTATGCCCAAAGAAAATGATTGGATTTTAAACTCATTTGCTTATGATGATAGTATGATGCGTGATTTTATTAGCTATGAAATGGCTAGAAAAATGGGCCAATATGCTGTAAATCTAAAATATTGCGAAGTTGTTATAAATGGCGATTATAAAGGTTTGTACGTACTTTCTGAAAAAATAAAAATTGATGGAGACCGGGTAGATCTTGCAAAATTAGATGAAGATGAAAATATTTTTCCTGAAGTTACAGGAGGTTATATTATTCAAACAGATAGAACTAGTACTAAAGATCCTGCAGCTTGGTTTGCAAATAATGCTGTTTATATTCACGAAAAACCAAATTCAGAAGATATTACACAAATACAATCTAATTATATTGAGTCGATTTTTAGAAATTTAGATGAAACAGCCAATAATTCGAATATTTCAAATGGTTTTCCTTCGGTTATAAATGTGCCTTCTTTTGTAGATTATATGTTGATGGCAGAAATTGCTTCGAATGTAGATACGTATGCATTAAGTACTTTTTATCATAAAGATAGGGGCGGAAAATTAAGAGCGGGTCCAATTTGGGATTATAATTTAACCTATGGAAACGATTTGTTCGATTGGGGTTTTGATAGAAGTTTTACAAACGTTTGGCAGTTTAAACATAGTAATATTGGTGCTAATTTTTGGACAGATCTTTTTAATAATACAACTTTTAAATGTTATTTGGCAAAACGTTTTGAAGAAGTTACTAAAACTGGAGAGCCTTTAAACCATGATTCTATTTCGAATTTAATTGATGATACTGCTGCTTTAATTTCTGAAGCTGTAGTGCGTGAAAATATACGTTGGAATACTATTAATGATTTTACTAGAGAAATTAGTCACATAAAAAATTGGTTACAAGCAAGAATTACTTGGATGAAAAACAATCTTGGTAGTTTTTCTGATTGTAATACTGTTACAAGACCTAATTTAGTTATTACAAAAATTGATTATAATCCACAAGAATCATCAGCGTTTCCAGAAAGTGATGATTTAGAATTTATAGAAATTAAAAATATAGGAAACTCAACTATTAATTTAACAGGAATTTATTTAGCAAAATTGGGTATTTCTTATCAATTCCCTACAAATTCAACGATTGAAGCGAAGAAATCAATTCAATTAGCATCAAATGCAACAGTTTTTCAAACTAAATATGGCTTTGCTCCTTTTGATGTTTTTCAAAGAGATTTGTCGAATAAAAGTCACCATTTAGTACTAGCAAATGCTTTTGGAAATATAATTGATGAAGTTGAGTATTTTGATAAATCTCCTTGGCCAGAAACTGCAGATGGAGATGGTTTTTATTTAGAATTGATCGATGAAAATACTGATAATAACATTGCTAGTCACTGGAAATCGAGTACTAATCGCATTTTAAATGTTGATAATTTTGAAACGAATACAGTAAACTTTCGCGTTTTTCCAAACCCAACATTAGCAATACTAAAAATTGTTTCAGAGCAAAAAATAGCATCCATTCAATTTTTTAATGTGCTAGGTCAAAAAGTTAAACTATTTCAAACCAACTTTAATTCAGGAGAAATTAATATTAGCGAACTTAAAAAAGGAACTTATTTTGTGAAATTGAAATTTATAAACGGGAACCAATCAACAATTACTGTTATGAAACAATAATTCATAACTTTTAGCGAAGAAACAAAATAAAATATATTTTATACAGTAAGTTTAAAATAAATTAAAGCACTAAAAATTCACCAGACTTGTATAGCTTAAACCGACTAATTATTGAATGAAGTTGAATTCTAATTATAATTTATATTTTTTAGACATATTTCAATTCTTTTAATAGTTTTTTAGTCTTTGTTTTTCGTTATTAGGAGGTATTTCTGCCGAAACAATCTGTTCATTTCATTTCGTCATTGCGAGGTACGAAGCAATCTGTTTTATTAATTTTTTCTTCTCTTTGATTGGGGTAGCTTTTTCTTCGAAACTCGCTACAAGCTAATCCCCTTAATGACATTAGAATTCTTTGTTAAGAGGCTTTTCTGCTGAAGCAATATATTAATTATACTCTTTTTTATGTGGGATTGCTTCGTGCTTCGCAATGACAGCAACACTCACAATGGAGATAACAGTCACAAAGACGTTATACAAATAATTGTTGCAACAAAACTTTTTTAAATACCTGTGTGTTTTTTATTTGCTGTTTTTCACTTTCTGTTTTGTAAGCGTCTGGTTATGCACATCTTGTGGGGTTCCCAATTTCTTTTGATTTTTGTAAAAAATAAAACCATGTTAGGATTAGGAACAGAGCACACCTATTACTATTATCTAAATTCAGTAGATATGCGTAAAGGATTTAATGGATTGAGCGGTATTGTGAAAGAACACATGGATCAAAACCAGAACACCAATGTAGTGTATGCCTTTATCAATAAAAAGAAAGATAAACTAAAGCTACTTCATTGGCGAGTTGGGGGCTTTGTTCTTTATTATAAGCGATTGGAAAAAGGGATTTTTGAGCTTCCAGAATATAATATAGAAGAAGGTTTAG
>NZ_VORR01000088.1 GCF_007997085.1 Polaribacter sp. IC066 | reverse complement strand
CAACACCGTATATAATTTATTGCTGGCTTCTCGCCTATTTACGAAAGTCCTCGCGGACTTTCTTGGTCGGTAATTATTTACTAAATTAGTTGCTTGAAACACGCAACAAACCATATACAACAACGTTATGGGCAATTAAAAGGAATATCCAACCATACTCAAGAACAGACTCTACTTGGGAGAAAAAAGTAAAAGAGTTAAAAAAATGAATTGTCTAAAACGGAGTTTTTTTGAAAAAAAAGGCAAACCTGCAAGTGTTCAACACTTCTAAAAAGTTGAATGCGTGAAATATTAAAAATTAAACAATGAAAAATTTAAAAGTTATTTTTTTAATTACAATCTTATTTATGAGTTGTGAAAAAGAAAATATGACGCTAGAAAACCAAACTAACAGTGATTTTAAATTGATTTCGCAAGAATTCAATTACAACCTAAACAATTATGAAGTTCAAGACAAAATAAAAATTGTTGTAGGAGAAGCATTAAATAATCTTTTGATTAATTCTCATGTATTTAGAGGGAAAATTATTGAACATCTTATAAGTGACAACAAAAAAACAAAAGAATTATTGTATATTCGAAACAAAAATCTAGTTTTTGAAAATGGAAAAACATTAGAAAACCTTATTTTAAATGAATTTGAAATAAATAGCGAGAAGTACAATTTGATAAAACAAATTGAGGTAGTTATTCCTAATTTAGTAATTAAAATACCTGATTGGGCAAATATAATTTTTGAAAACATTTCAACTTATGATGGGTTAGAGTTTTCTATTTACCCAGGATTAAATACTAAAAATTCTTTTTATTTTAATCAAAGAAAGACAGAAAAAATCATCAGCACGACTACTTTGGCGGACTACATTCCTATCCAGATAAAAGAAAGTGAAAAATTAATTCCTTTAAAAAAGAGTAGTAACGAAACTATCTGGAATGATAATTTAATTAATGATCACTTTCCTTCATTAGCAAGATGCACCGAATTTAATAGAGAAGACTATATTACTTATAATAATTCCGAATATGATTTTTTAGATAAAATGACTTTAAATGAAGATTTATTAAATGCAAAGTTATGTGGAGTAGAAATAATTGGCGGAGGAAACAGCTCTTCCAATTGTAGTAAAGTTTATGAAAGAGATTGTGTTACAGAAAAAAATGTTATTGAAGGTTTTAAATTTGCTAATTATGCTACTTTGCTTGCAGTTAACAACCAACCTGGTGGTGAAGATGTTTTAGCATTACATTACAATTTTTCTGTAGCCTCTATGTGTGGTAATTTAGATAATACTCAAGTCTGCCCTCCTACTGATTGGAAATTTGTTTTCTTTGGTACTTTTAATACTTTTTTCGAAAGACAGTTCCATTGGGGAACACCATCTTCTTCCGACTTGGGAAATGTTAGTTTTAAAGGAAGAGTTTTTTGGTTGGATTATTATATTAAAAGTATTCCAAAATATTATGATATTCCGGTAGATTTTTCACGGGAACAAATTTACTCACAAGTTAGATTTTTAGATTTAACTCCTTCAAGTACTTGGGACGGAAATGTATACGGAAATGCAATAAGCATGGCAATATACGAGCATGATGATGTTATTGTAAAAGAAAGCACTACAAATTCTATTACTATAACAAATTCAACTAAAATATCTAACAAATTAAAAATTGGAGAAAATTTTGAGAGTAGTTCTGATTTTAGTAATTCAGTTACGAGGACCTCTAGCTCAACTATAACAATTGATGCTTCTAAAGATGTTGAATTAGGAAAAAGAGCTATTAACTATTATGACCAAAATTATAGTTTACCAGGGAATGGATATGGTTTTAATATAACTACAGGAGCAATAAACACACATTTTGCCTTTTATTATTAAAAGCCCATAACACGGTATATAAAAAACAGCAGTTAAGTGCAAACTATAAAGTTTGTGCTTTTCTACTATTTTTGTTTTTAAACTGAAAGTAATCGCTTTTTTATTCTGCTACTTTTCATATACCAACACGTTAGGCAAAATAAAAAAACGCTTGTACCTATTTACCAACTTCTGCCAAATGTATTAGTCTTTCCGCTTTTTATTGCATTTTAAGGTTTTGAGTAAAATTAGATTTGTAAAATAAATAATACAACTATGTCAAAATCAAATTGGAATACCCAAAACATTGCCGACCAAAGCAACAAAACAATCATTATCACAGGAGCTTCAAGTGGTTTAGGTAAAGAAGCTTCTAAGGTTCTTTCAGAAAAAAATGCTACCATTATTATGGCTGTGCGAAATACAAAAAAGGGTAAAATTGTAGCTGATGAAATAAAAAAACAAAATCCCAATGCTAAATTAGAAATTAGA
Organism: Polaribacter sp. IC066; assembly: GCF_007997085.1. Lineage (GTDB taxonomy): Bacteria > Bacteroidota > Bacteroidia > Flavobacteriales > Flavobacteriaceae > Polaribacter. The sequence goes on along the minus strand of NZ_VORR01000088.1, from coordinate 4,006 downwards.
GAAATGGATTTGTCTAGCTTACAATCTGTTCACAATTTTACCAAAGGTGTAAAATCTGATTACGATAAAATAGATATTTTGATAAACAATGCCGGAATAATGACTTGTCCTTTTGATAAGACGAAAGAAGATTTTGAAATACAAATGGGAACAAATCATTTAGGTCATTTTGCCTTAACAGGTCTATTAATGCCTTTGCTTCACAAAGCAAAAAACGCACGAATAGTTGTTACCTCAAGTATTGGGCATAAAATGGGAAATATTGATTTTACGGACATTAATTGGGAAAAACGAAAATACAATACAACACAAGCTTACGCAGACAGCAAATTAGCAAATCTATATTTTACCTATGAGCTTGCTCGAAAATTGCAAAACGAAAAGAGCGAAATTAAAGTAACTGCCTCTCATCCAGGTTGGACAAGAACCAATTTACAAAAGCATTCTTGGTATATGAAAGCTTTAAACCCTTTATTTTCTCAAGGACCAGACCAAGGTGTTTTGCCAACTTTGCGAGCGGGTTTTGATGCTGATGCAAAATCTGGCGATTATTTTGGCCCTTCAAAGTTTTTTGAAATGCACGGTAATCCAGTAGTTGTAGAATCAAACGAAAAATCTCACAATTTAGAAGCGTCAAAAAAACTTTGGGAAGTTTCTGAGCAAATGACAAACATAAAATACTAAATATGAAATTAATAGAATACTCAACACAATGGGCAAAAGGCGAAATGTTTGAAGGAATGTGTATTGCCGTTTTAGGAATTTTAACTTTAATCTGCACAGTACTAATTTGGAAATACGGCACTACAGTAAACGCAAGAGCATTAGTAATTCCAACTTTGGTAATAGGTTTACTTTTTACTGCAATGGGCAGTTTTATGGTTTATTCTAACAATAATAGAATTGCCGAATTTGAAACAGCATATCAAGCTAATCCTACCGAATTTACTCAAGCAGAAAAAACAAGGGTAGAAGGTTTTCAGTTTATGTATCCTACTACATTGGCAATTATTTCCGTATGTTTTCTTGTAGCCGTTCTTGCATTTGTATTTTCTAAAAACCCTAACTTTCACGCTATTGGAATTGTATTATCTGTATTTGGCGTAGCATTAATTATCATTGACTATTTCTCAAAAGAAAGAGGTCAGATTTATTACGAACACATTAAGAATTATTTGTAATGAACGCTATTTTAAACATAAAGAGCATTAATGAAATACATCAATTGTTAGGATTAGAAAAACCTGTACATCCTCTAATTTCTGTAGTTCGCCATACAAAAGATATGGATTTAAGCTTTGCCAATGGATTACGTGTAAACAGTCATTTGTATTTTATTTCGCTGAAAGAAAATATTCAAGGTGCTTTTAAATATGGTAGACAAACCTACGATTTTCAGGAAGGAAGTCTGGTATTTATGCGACCTAAACAAATCGTTTCAGCTCAAACAGATATTGAACCAGATTTAGGTGGTTGGAGCATCTTTTTTCATCCCGATTTGATTCGTGCTTACTCGTTAGCAAACGATATTCAAAATTATTCGTTTTTTGATTACGATAGCGATGAAGCCCTGCATATTTCAGATAAAGAAAAAAAAGCACTTTACGAAGTTGTTGCTAAAATTGAAACCGAAATTCATCAAAATATAGACCAGCACACACAAGATTTAATTATTCATAATATAGAATCTTTACTAAAATATAGCCAACGATATTTTGACCGCCAGTTTCTAACAAGAAAGAACCACAACAAAGATTTTATTTCCAGATTTGAGAAATTTCTTCATTCTTACTTTGAGAGTAATTTACCAACAGAAAAAGGTATTCCTTCGGTAAACGAATGTGGAAAACAATTAAATATGTCGGGCAAATACCTTAGTGATTTATTAAAAAAAGAAACTGGAAAAAGCCTAACAGAACATATTAATCTGCATATTGTGGAAACTGCAAAGAATAGACTTCTAAATTCAAATAACCCAATCAGTCAGATAGCTTATGGTCTGGGTTTTGAATATCCTCAACATTTCAGCAAGGTTTTTAAAAGCAACGAAGGAGTAAGTCCGAAACAGTTTCGAAATCTGAACTGAAAAATTACTTTGCCTAACAATGTATAAAAAAAATAGTGCAGATAGTTCTTGACCAATGGCTTGGGCATATTTGCGAGGTCGCCATATTTTTAATTTGTATTTTAGCCAACAGAAAAGTTAAAAAGAAAATTAAAAATATGGCTTCGTGCTATACGGAAAGTTCGGTGCTTACCAACTGCCCTACTTTTCTTATACTAACCGTTGCCAACAATACAAGAAAACTAACTATGAGGATCTTTCTATTTTTCATCTTAATGATTTTTACATCTGAAAAATCTGTTAGTTATGACCTTGGAGCACCAGAAATTCAGGCTGTTTGTAAAGTAACTTTAAATGATGGAAAAACTATAGAAGGATTTATCACATTTGGAACTGGAGGATATGAATATAAGTATAGACCTAATGGATTTTGTTTTAAACACGATAACGGAATCAAACAATTAATTCTTTATGATTTCAAATTCAATCTTTCGAACCTTGATAGTTATGCATCATATCGAAATGGAACTTCTAAACTATACTATGTTGAAAATATAAGCAAAAGCTACCAACAAAAACCAAAAACTGAATTTGATGAAGAAAATAGTACATTAACAATTACCAAAACAGATATTGAAAAATATAGACTTTTGGAACAAATGACTATTTATAAAAAGCTTCCTTTAGATTTATCTGTTGGATATGGTTCAGATGAGCAAAACGGAAAAACAACTATTGGAGTTAATCAAATAAAGTCAATTGAATTATTAAAAAAACCTAGTAAAAGATCACTTGAAATTATTAAAACCGCAAGAAATAAGCAAAGTGAAAAAGAAGAAGAATGGATTGACTATCAAGCACCTGTTTGGTATCATGAAATAATTACGGATCAAGAAAAAATTGATTATTTGTCGAAATTCTTTTAAATCAATAAGTACTGGTGGCAACACCGTGTATATTTAATTGCTGGTTCTAGCCTACTTACGAATATTCCTGCGGAATATTCTATTCGTTTTTTATTTACTAAATTAGTTGCTTATACACGCAACTAACCATACACAAACACGTTGGGCAACATTAAAAAACGAAAAACACGAAAAACACGAAAATTAATAATAAAATGAAAAAAAACTTACTAATAATAATGTTTGGAATTTTAACAACTCTGAATTATGCGCAAGAAAAAATAGAAACTAAAACTGAAAAAGTTTGGCGAGTTAATTTTTTAAATCCTGCAATTGAATTAGAAATGCCTGTTTCAAAAAAAGCAACATTTTCTGCTGGTTTAGGAATTGGTTATGGAGCTCCTTATGATGAAATTTCTATTTCACCATCAAATAAATTTCTATACAGTTTTAATCCGTTTTTAGATTTACAGTATAAGAGATTTTATAATTTAAACAAAAGAAGAGCTAAAAACTTAAATACGGAAAATAATTCTGGTAATTTTGTTTCTTTAAGATTTTTAACAAGAGGGAATACAATAGAAAGTAATTTTATAAGAAGCTCAAATTTTGACTTCGCTTTTGGTCCAACTTGGGGAATACAACGAAAATACGGAAAGAACTTTCATTTATTATTTGACATAGGACCACATTATTATTTTGACACAAATGGTAATGGTGGATTTTTTCCAATAATGTTCCAACTGAATTTAGGTTTTAATTTAAAAAAGAAATAAAAAACGTTGCCCAACACCGTATATAATTTATTGCTGGCTTCTCGCCTACTTACGAAAGTCCTCGCGGACTTTCTTGGTCAGTAATTATTTACTAAATTAGTTGCTTAAAACACGCAACAAACCATATACAAAAACGTTATGTTTCATTGCTCGGGAAAATCTAAAGGCTAACTAAAGTTGAATGAAAAACAAGAATTTAAACTATATAACATCTGAATTCTTGCCAGCATGTTGAATAGAAAATCTCTGCGGAATTTGAA
>NZ_VORR01000087.1 GCF_007997085.1 Polaribacter sp. IC066 | reverse complement strand
TACTCGATGATTCCATTTAGTTAAATTATTGATTATCAGCATAATATACGAATAATTAACAACTTAAACAACTGTAAATCAATTAAATAAATAATTTAAACACAAAAAAAGTATGATTCTGCCCTGATGTGACAGTGCGCAACTAGTAGATATAAAAATAGCTGCTATCTGTTTGCTGAAAATTTATTTTTTTAGGAATTTTTTATCAAAGACATTGTATAAAATGTACTTCATCGTCTAAACTTATAACAAAACTATTTCGATCATAACAAAAAACATCTCGATACAATTTTGCGAAAAAGCAAAATCACTCGATGTGACAGTGCGCAACTAGTAGCGATAAAAATAGCTGCTATCTATTTGCTGAAAATTTATTTTTTTAGGAATTTTTTATCAAAGACATTGTGTAAAATGTACCTCATCGTCTAAACTTATAACAAAACTATTTCGATCATAACAAAAAACATCTCGATACAATTTTGCGAAAAAGCAAAATCACTCGATGTGACAGTGCGCAACTAGTAGATATAAAAATAGCTGCTATCTGTTTGCTGAAAATTTATTTTTCAGGAATTTTTTATCAAAGACATTGTGTAAAATGTACTTCATCGTCCAAGCTTATAACAAAACTATTTCCCTCATAACAAAAAGCATCTCGATACAATTTTGCGAAAAAGCAACATTACTCGATGTGACAGTGCGCAACTAGTAGCGATAAAAATACCTGCTATCTGTTTGCTGAAAATTTATTTTTTCAGGAATTTTTTATCAAAGACATTGTATAAAATGTAACTCATCCTCCAAGCTAATAACAAAACTATTTCGCTCATAACAAAAAGCATCTCGATACAATTTTGCGAAAAAGCAACATTACTCGATGTGACAGTGCGCAACTAGTAGCGATAAAAATACCTGCTATCTGTTTGCTGAAAATTTATTTTTTCAGGAATTTTTTATCAAAGACATTGTATAAAATGTAACTCATCATTTTTCACTTATAAAAAAACCCTTTTCTCTCAATGATAAAGATTACACTTGCATCGCTTTCATTTTCGTAAACAAATCCCAGATAACAACCCCTGTGGTTACAGAAATATTTAAAGAATGTTTGGTGCCCACTTGCGGTATTTCAATACAAAAATCACTCGCATTTACAACTTCTTGCTGCACACCTTTTACTTCATTACCCAATACAATAGCATACTTTGTGTTTTTCTCTGGATAAAAAGTATCTAGTTTTGTGCTGTTTTCTGCTTGCTCAATGGCTAAAACTTTTATGTTTTCTGCCTTTAACTTTTGAACTAAATCCATGATATTTTCAGCATATTCCCAAGCAACAGATTCTGTTGCGCCCAAAGCAGTTTTATGAATATCTTTGTTTGGTGGTGTTGCGCAAATACCGCATAAATAGATTTTTTCAATCAGAAAAGCATCAGAAGTTCTAAAAACAGAACCAATATTATTCAAGCTTCTAATATTGTCTAAAACTATAATTAAAGGTGTTTTTGGGGTCGATTTAAATTCATCAACTGAAATTCTACCTAATTCGTTATTTTTTAATTTGCGCATGTTTTTTATCAAAAGTCGTTATTATGTTTACTTTTCGTATCTTTGTGTATATAACAATATTAACTGTTATAAAAAATATTTTGGATTGGGGTGTCCCCGGTCGGCAATAAGGTTGGTTTTTCCAACCTTTTGTTTTTTTATGGAAATTTCTTTAACCCATAGACCTTTCCATTTTTAGTATAAAAATTTTGTTTAAAAGTGTCAAACGAAAGATGCACCCCTGTTGGATTCAAAACATATCTTGCAGTTGGATATGCTATTAAATCAGCTAATTGAAGTCCATTTATATTTTCTCTTTTCCAAGAAAATTTTGTTTTAAATCCCAGTTTCCTGATTCTTTCTGGAGTAACATAATAAGTTCCTACTTGTGTGATTTTTTGAATATGTTTAGATAATTTCAAATCTTCTTTTTTACCTCGTTTTTCAATAATAATCTCTAATTCTGAACAATCCTTAAAATCATCTAAACAAAAAATAGCACGTTCTAAAACAAAAGAGAGTGCTATTTCATAAACATCATTTTCTAGCTTTCCATACTTTTTTATAAACGCTAACTTACTTATTGACGAAGATATTATTTTATAATTATTAATTGATATTAAATTATTTACAGCTTTGTAAAATCGCTTTTTTAAGTCTAAATCAAAAAATATCTGGAACTCATTATTACATTTTCTAATATCTCTTGAGTGAAAAACTACATTGTTGTTATTCCAGAACTCTAACTTTATTTTGTTTATTTTTTCCTTTACAATTTTATAGTTTTCTTCGGAAACCAAAATACCACACAGCAAAAAAATAGGAAAATTCTCATCAATTTTTTCTAAACCATGGTCTCCACTTTCATCGAGAAATAAATAATATTTCAATTTTAAACTTTTGAGTAAAGATATTAACTAATTTTATAATTAAACCTTAAATTCGCATAGATCAAAAACTAAAAAATTGGCAAAACCGAACCCAAAAAAGGTAACTCCTTTAATGAAACAATACAATGCCATCAAGATAAAATATCCTGATGCCATGTTGCTTTTTCGTGTAGGAGATTTCTATGAAACTTTTGGTGAAGATGCTAAAAAAGCCGCTGGTGTTTTAGGAATTGTGTTAACAAAACGTGGCGCAGGAAGTGAAACGGAAACGGCTTTAGCTGGTTTTCCGCATCATTCTTTAAATACCTACTTACCAAAGTTGGTAAAAGCTGGCATGCGTGTTGCTATTTGTGATCAGTTAGAGGATCCTAAAATGACCAAAAACATTGTAAAACGTGGTGTTACAGAATTGGTAACTCCTGGTGTTTCTTTAAACGACGAAGTTTTACAAAGCAAAACCAACAACTTCTTAGCGGCGGTTCATTTTGAGAAAAAACAACTCGGAATTTCATTTCTCGATGTTTCTACAGGTGAATATTTGGTGGCGCAAGGAAACGCAGAATACATCGATAAATTACTTCAGAATTTTACTCCGAGTGAAGTTTTAGTGCAGAAACAACACAAACAACAATTTTTAGAGTTGTTTGAAAATAGGTATTATACCTTTTATTTAGATGATTGGGTTTTTCAAAAGGAATATGCCAATGAAACCTTACAAAATCATTTTGAAGTAAAAAGCTTAAAAGGTTTTGGCATTGAAGATTTAAAAAACGGAATTATAGCTGCCGGTGCGGTGTTGTATTATTTATCAGAAACCCAACACAATCAATTAAAACATATACAATTTATCAGCAGAATTGCCGAAGACGATTATGTGTGGATGGATCGTTTTACCATTAGAAATTTGGAATTGTACAATCCGAATTCCGTAAATGCAGTAACGCTTTTAGATGTGATTGATAAAACCATTTCGCCCATGGGCGGAAGGCTGTTAAAACGTTGGTTGGCATTGCCATTAAAAAACATTGAGGACATTAAAAATCGTCATGAATTGGTGAAGTTTTTTATAGATTCTGATGATTTTTCTAAAACTGTTACCTATCAATTAAAGCAAATATCAGATTTAGAACGCTTGATTTCTAAAGTTGCCACAGGTAAAGCTTCACCAAGAGAAATTGTATTACTAAAAAACTCTTTAAAAGCGATTTTACCGATCAAAACATCCGCAGAAAAAAGCGAAAATAAAACAGTAAAAAAACTTGGGAATCAACTACACACTAGTGAGGTATTGATTGCTAAAATTTCTGAAACCTTGTTTGATGATGCGCCTGTAAACATTAATAAAGGAAATGCAATTGCAGCTGATGTTCATCAAGAATTAGACGATTTACGCACTATTTCATCCACCGGAAAAAAATACTTGGATGCTATGCTAAAACGTGAAACGGAACGCACAGGAATCTCTAGTTTAAAAATTTCGTTTAACAATGTTTTTGGCTATTATATAGAAGTTAGAAACTCGCATAAAGATAAAGTTCCTGCAGAATGGATTCGGAAACAAACGCTCGTAAATGCCGAGCGTTATATTACCGAAGAACTCAAAGAATACGAAACCAAAATTTTAGGTGCAGAAGAGAAAATTCAGAAAATAGAACAAGAAATATTTTCTAAATTGTTACAATACATCATTCAGTTTGTACAAGTTGTACAAGAAAATGCGCAAATTATTGCAAAAATTGATTGTTTACTCTCTTTTTCGGTTTTAGCGGTTGATAACAATTATGTGCGTCCGTTAATGGATGAAAGTACCGATTTAGAGATTAAAAACGGACGACATCCTGTTATTGAAAAACAATTACCCATAGATCAAACCTATATTGCAAATGATGTGGTGTTGAATAGAAATCAGCAACAAATTATTATGATTACTGGGCCAAATATGTCTGGTAAATCGGCTATTTTAAGACAAACTGCTTTGATTGTTTTACTCGCGCAAATGGGAAGTTATGTGCCGGCTCAAAATGCAAAAATCGGAATTATAGACAAGATTTTTACACGTGTTGGCGCGAGTGATAATATCTCGATGGGCGAATCTACGTTTATGGTAGAAATGAATGAGACGGCGTCTATTTTAAATAATGTTTCTGACAGAAGTTTAATTTTATTAGATGAAATTGGTCGTGGAACCTCTACCTATGACGGAATTTCTATTGCTTGGGCAATATCAGAATTCTTGCATGAACATCCATCAAAAGCAAAAACATTGTTTGCGACGCATTATCACGAACTCAATGAAATGACCACCACTTTTGAGCGCATTAAAAACTTTAATGTGTCTGTAAAAGAATTAAAAGACAATATTATTTTCTTGCGTAAACTAGTCTCTGGTGGCTCTAATCATAGTTTTGGTATTCATGTTGCTAAATTAGCTGGAATGCCTAATATGGTGATCCATAGGGCGAATAAAATATTAGCGCAATTAGAAAAAAACAATAAAAGTGCAGAAGTGAAAGAGGCTTTAAAACAAACGCAACATGAAGAAATGCAACTCAGCTTTTTTCAGTTAGATGACCCACTTTTAGAAAATATTCGTGAAGAAATATTGACGATTAATATTGATACGCTAACGCCTATTGAAGCGTTGATGAAGTTGAATGAGATTAAGCGGATGTTGATGAAGAAGTAGTTTTAATGTTTGTGGTTTTTTATTCCTTTCTTTTTAAAATAAGCTTCCATATCCCGCTTTCTTTGCGGGCTCTCCTTAAGTAGCCTGTTAAAAAAATTACTGTAAGGCCGAACTTTTATTTCTTTGTGCAACCTTTTTTCTGCCCTCTTTTTTAAATTTTTAATGAATTTATTTTTAAAATCTGTATTAATTTTTTCATTATATAAAAATTCGTAAAAACGATATGGATGCTCAAAACCTAGATTGTTTCCTAACTCTTTGGTTTTCTCTTCTGTTTCCCAAATGTAATAAGACATTCTTTTCCAATTATAAGTTATTCGTCTTAATGCTATTCTTCTAGCATGAAAATTATCTAATTCATATTCTAAAATTACACGTAAGGAGTCTCTATAAGTTAAATTATTATTTACAACTTTAAAATCTCTTTTTAGATTATTAAAATTAGTGCTGTCTATAGATATTGAAAAATCGCTGTTTATAAACTTATATTTTTTTGCTAAAAAATCTATTCTTTTAATGCTGTCTATTATTATTTTTCTCTTTTTCAAATCATACTTTTGTTCTATAATTTGTTCGTTTTCTTGAGCATGTGACACTGTTATAAAAAACAATGTCACAAAAATTAAAAAAAAGGTATTTTTCATCTAGTATAAATCTTCTTCTGCATGTGTTAAAATTGTTATATCAGACTCCGGATATACTACACAAGTTAAAAGAAAACCATCCTCCATTTGCTCATCAGTTAAAAATGTTTGATCACTTTGATTTATTTGGCCTTCAACTAGAATGGCAGCACAAGAAGAACTCATACCTACTCTATCTGAAAAAGCCCAATCATGGCCATTCTCCTCTGCTGCGTCTAAAAGATATTGGTCATCTGGGCACTGAAAAGTCACCATATAATGTCCTCCATCAACAGTATCAGCACTAACACTGTAAGCATTTCTTATCTTTTTACTTTGTCCATCACTATTTTTTTTTATTAAAGCAACCTGCTTCATAAGACTTAAGTCATAATAATTCTGGACTGAACCATATTTACTTAAAATTGCTGATTTCGATTTTTCTGTAAATGATTCTTTCATTTTAAACAACGTTTCTACTTTTTCAAAGGTTAATTTGTTATCTTCTATGTCTCACTCTCACAACTTGTTATAAGAATACTAAATATAACAATTATTATAATGTTTATTAAATTTTTTGTAACTATTCAGCCTTTAAAACAGCAATAGTTTTAAAAGCAGCGAAAATATTTTGACCATTCTTAATACAGGTATCTGTTACTGATTTAATAACCGCATATATCTGTGCACCATTTTCAGTTTTAAATTGACCTGATACTTTTTGTTTGACCTTCACATTTCTAATCGCTCTTTCTGAAGCATTATTATCCGAAGGCACATTATAATGGTCAAGAAAAGTAAGAATATACTCTTTGTATTTTCTCATTCGTTTATGAAAAGCACGAAGTTTTTTCTGCTTTTCAACAAGTGGTTCTTCTAATAAATTATCTAAATTATTTTTTAGTCTATCCCTTTCTGCTACTGGGAATTTATAACATTCTTGTTTCAATTTTTTCTTTAGTTCCAAAGCATCATAAAGCATTCTTTTAAAATTTGTAGCCCAGTTAGACTCAAAACGTTGTTCAAGAAATATAAGTTCTCTTAATAAATGTGCACTACATAATTGGTGTGTTTTACATTGGGTTTGAAAATGCCTTGCTCAACAATCATGCACCAATATCGTATCTTTAAAACCTTTTGGAAAGTTTGCTTTAATCGTATCAATTCCTCTATTTTTAGAGAACACTACATAAGTAGCAAACTTGCTTTGCCAAGTCCAAAACCAATTATTTTTACCATTTACTTTAATACCAGTTTCATCAGCACCAACCACATTT
>NZ_VORR01000086.1 GCF_007997085.1 Polaribacter sp. IC066 | reverse complement strand
TGGCTTTGAGCTAAAATCGAACATCGAACATCGAATAACGAACAACGTTCAGCGTCTATCGTTTACCGTTTTTCGAACATCGTTTTTTGATTATCATCTATGGTGAAACCAACCACCAACCACGAACAGCGAACAACGAACCACGAAAAACGAACAACGAATAACGAACCACGAACAACGACCATCGTCTTTCGTCCATCGTTTACCGTTTTGCGTTTACCGTTTTTCGAACATCGTGAGACGAACAAGTATTGGCTATGGGCCATAAGCTATTGGTTTTAAGCTAAAATCGAACAACGACCATCGTCTTTCGTCCATCGTTTACCGTTTTGCGTTTACCGTTTTTCGAACATCGTTTTTTGATTATCATCTATGGTGAAACCAACCACCAACCACGAACAGCGAACAACGAACCACGAAAAACGAACATCGAATAACGAACCACGAACAACGAACCACGAATATCGAACTCCCAGAAATAGGGAAAGAGGTTCTGGCAGTAGACCCAAAATATTTTAGACCAACAGAAGTAGATTTATTGATTGGTGATCCGACGAAAGCGAACACAAAGCTAGGTTGGCTTCCTGAACATGATTTGGCTTCATTGGTAAAAGATATGATGCAGAGTGATTTTATGCTTATGAAAAAAGATCAGTTTCTAAAAGACAACGGATTTATAACTTTAAATTATTTTGAATAGGAATTATTTCTAATTATTATTGTTTTTTAAAGGAGGCAAGAGGGTTGTATTATTCTTTTTTGTGGGATGGAACGCCAAAAAATAGAGGTTCTTTGTTAAATGCAGCGGGTACTCTAATTTGGAATAAAAATAGGATTGTGATAAGTTCCTGAATGTAGGTCGATGTTTTTTTAATGGTATAAAAGTAGTGTGAGACCTCAAAGGTCTTTAAGACCTTTGAGGTCTCATTATATCTGCTATTTAAAGTGATTTAAAAATTACAGTTTATAAAATCCGCTTTATCAAGAGAATGTTTTAGCTATTCAAAATACCATAGCGCCAAAATAGCCTTGTAAAAATTTAGGTATTGCATAAAAAAATGAGAATCAAGGCGGAAATCTAAAAAAAAAATTGGACTCAAAAACAATGTAATTCGGCAATCTTTCATTTGACTCTGTGCTATGCATAATACTCGAAAACTGCAATAAAACTTAAATGATATGTCAAGGTTTAGAGAACTGTGAGAGAAAATAAGCGTATTCTGATTGAGATTTACAAACATTGGTTTTTGAACCATCATTTTTAGATTCCTGTTTGCGGAGCAATGCTAGCTTTAAAAAGCGTAGTAATCAGAAAATAAGATTCTTCTATTGTTCATGCTGCTATTATATATAAATGACACTGGAAAATAGCAGTAAAATTCAAAATATTATTTCGACGTTTAGAGAAATCTAAAATCAAAACTTGCATTCTTATTGATGATTTTAAACCATTGCCGATTTTAGCAATGTTTTTAGGGTGCTGTCTGCGTAATAATAATATCAATTTAATTTTACAAGGTCGTTCAAATATCACTGACCTATAAAAGAGGCAAGAATACTTTGATTTTAGAATCAAGAACCAAGAACAAGAACCAAGAACAAGAACCAAGATGATTTTAATTGTCTGATAAATAGATATAATTAACACAAAACTAGCTCCTTTATCTTGATAAAATTATATTTAAAAAGACAGGGTGTCCTTTAAAAAATTCGTAGAATCCCAAGTTTTATCAAGGTGTATCAAACTAAAAATATTTGAAATCGGTCACTAGTAAAAAACACATTTCATAAATTCTTAAAAAGTAGGAGATGCATAGAAAACAGCATTTCTCATGTCTTACTTTCTAAAAGTATTCATTTTAAGTTTGTAAAAGCAATGAATATCGAGAGAGCGCCATATTAAACTCGTATCAATAGAAGTTTACTTTTTAAAGAACCTATTTTGTTAAAGGACATCATTTGTTCCGTGCGTTAGATGACAGATTTCTACTTCCGAAGTTACGGAATATAGCATTCACAATCTAAACCCGACATACGATAATTTTAGTAGGAATTCAAAAGATATGAAGCGGTTACCTGTCCAAAGGGTTTTTACGGTCTGGACACGATAGCGAAATATCTTGTAGAATTCAATAAAATTATCAGAAGTCTAGATTTTTGTTTCTTGGAATTTATCTTGAGCGAAGTCGAAAGGTCAATGGAAAAGAAAAAAGAAAAAGAAAAGAGCAAGTACCTTATTTAAGTGAACACTCTTCCATATCATCGTTCATTATTTATTGGGATCAAGAGGGTTAATTTTAGAAATGCTTTTTTATTTAGAATTCTATTCGTGTTTCGATGTTCGTGTTTCGATGTTCGTGGTTGGTGGTTGGTGGTTGGTGGTTGGTTGTTGGTTTCGAGATAGTTAGTCGATGGTCGAAAAACCGTAAACGATGGACGAAGGACGTTGTTCGTGGTTCGTGGTTCGTGGTTCGTTGGTCGATATTCGATGTTCGTTGTTTTATTTTAGCTCAAAGCCTATAGCTTATAGCTTACTGCGTAGAGCCAATATTTGTTCGTTTCGCGATAGTCGAAAAACGGTAAACGGTAAACGAAAAACGATAGTCGAAAAACGATTAACGATTTATAAAATCAGCATCTAAACCCGACATACGATAATTTTAGTAAGAATTCAAAAGATAGGAAGCAATTACCTGTCCAAAGGGTTTTTACGGTCTGGACACGATAGCGAAATATCTTGTAGAATTCAATAAAATTATCAGAAGTCTAGATTTTTGTTTCTTGGAATTTATCTTGAGCGAAGTCGAAAGGTCAATGGAAAAGAAAAAAGAATAAAATTGTAAGGTAAGTAGTAAGCAGTTTTGCCCCTACTAAATATAACAGAAACCTACATAGCAGAGACCAATTACACCGCATTCAGACCTGTCGGCATTTTAAAAAATTTACGCAGAATATTCTGTTATGTCCAGGGAAACAGATAAGACGAAAAACATATCATGCTTTCTATTAAAACTTAAGGAACTTTGCACAATTAGTATGGATACTTTTAGGTAAAGGTTAAGAAACTTTTTAAAAAAGTATTGTTGTATTTGTGAAGCTCAATTTTAAAAATAACGAAGCACTCACTTTAAAATTGTGAGTTGAACCTACCTTTTCGGCAGGCAAGCCTGCTTGTCCGGTAGGCAAGATTGCTTGAATATGTAGTTGAGCTAGTTTCAGTATTTGGCGAGTTCTCGTATTTCAGACTCCTACGCTTTTGGTTGAAATATTAAAAATTGTCTTCTTTTTCCAGATTTTCTTGGCTTGTTCTCTAGCGTGCCCTTTTTTCAATAATTATTTTTTGACTCTTGTCTGCGCATTAATGGAAAGGTCTATAAAGTGTTGTTATAAAAAACAAGATGCGGCATTTGTTTCTAATTTCACTTATTTTACTATGACATTTGAAAGTAGCAGTAAAATATAAAATGCTCGTTGGAGGTTCGGAGAGATCTAAAAACAGCAACTTTGTTATTATTAAGAGATCTCAATTATTCATTTTTATTTCTAAAAAGGTGTTCGTTATTGCTTGTTCATGAAAGTTTATTTTCAAAATAAATTAAAGAAATAAGGATAAGAAGATATCGCTTCATAATAATTAGTTAAATACTTCGATGTGACTTGGTTTTAACTGTTAAAATACTGCGACATCTTTAAAAAAGTATTCTTTGTAATAAGAATCTCGTAAAAGCACTTAAAGGGGGAAAACATCCTTTTATAAGCTGAAAATTAAATTTACATTTAACGATTAGAAATAGAAAAAAAGGTGCTTAATATCAGCGGTTGTAAATGCTAAAGTTGTTTGTTATTTCAGTTATTTTTTAAAAATAATTGACAGCATTTTAGGTTGGGGATACTCATCGTATAATTGATGGTAGTACACGTAATATTATCAGTATAGCTTTAGAAAGAACGCTATATAAAAGAATTTAAAAAGGGTAGTTTTAACTCCTATAAAAGAGGTAGTATTAAAGCTTTAATGTTTGTTAGGGTGGTAAATTTAAAATACATCTAAATTAATTCGTGCTTAAAAGATGAAAAAAAAGTTACACACATAGTATAATAGTAAGAAATTATTAACTTTTGAAAAATAGAAGCGTTACTCCTTTTTTAGTTTAGAATAAATTCTATATTTGTTGTGGAAATTAAGGTTTAAAAAGCTCTAATTTAAATGCTTTTACAGGTATATTTTTGTAATACCTATTTTGTTAATCAAATACTAGACGCTCCTTAAAATGGGACTCAAGAGGGCGAAGCCGTAGAATACGTCATTAGCTTTTTAGATACTATGTTAAAAATATAATTAAATTGAAGTTAAATTGGTACGCTTTACATACAAGCTCTAGAGCCGAAAAACAAGTGCATAAAAGGTTGCAGAAGCAAGGCTACGAAAGCTTTTTACCGCTGATAACCACAGTAAAGCAATGGAGCGATCGAAAAAAGAAAGTTGTAGTCCCACTAATCTCATCCTACGTTTTTATGCAAGGAACAGCAAAAGATTTATTGGCTGTTGTTAAAGTTCAAGGAGTCGTAGCAGTTTTAAAGCATTTAGGCAAGCCAGCTACTGTTCAAGAAGTTGAAATAAATAATTTAAAAATTTTAACAAAAAATAGCGAGGGCACTAAAAAAGTAGATGCGTTTAAGCTCGCTAATTTGACAAATGTAGAGGTTATTGCAGGTCCGTTTATCGGTTTAAAAGGTTCTTATATAGAAACAAGCGGAACGCATAAGGTGGTTGTTCAGGTAGATGTTTTAAATAGTTTTACAGAAGTGACGCTTCCTTTTGAGCATATTAAAGAGATAGGCAAGTAAAGCTAACTAGGTTTCTTGGAAATATGTTTAGGGGCAAAATAATACGGTCAGTTACTGCTTCATCAAAGATTTTTCTCCCTAATATAATATAGGTAAAATAAAAGAATCATTAAGGAGTAGGCTATAAATTAAATCCATTATAAAATACTGAAAAGCGTAAGTGTTTAAAGTTTATAGATGGACGTAAATCATATGAATTTCAAGTTTTACAGAATTAAAAATTTCAATAATTTGTGATGAATTCAATGAATTTATTGGGCTTAGTCTAGAACACAAAGGTTTTAAGTAATCTAACACTGCAAAATAATTTATCAAAAGAAATTTGATTATTTTAGGTACAAGATCAGAAACTATTAAAAGATCACCTTTAGTGAACTAATTTCTAGCTAATCATAGATTCGAAACTAAAGTGTGCCTAACCGCGCAGCATAGAGAGATGTTAGATTAAGTGTTAAGTTTTTTTAAGAGCACGCTATAGTATGAGGTAAGGCTACTAAAGTCAAATCGAAATTTGTAGGATTTAACAGGAGAGGTGATTGAATTGTACACCGCAATGGAATCCCTAAAAATAGGGCAAAAAAATACAAATAACACAATAATAACATTAGAGGAAAAACATCCTTTTTGTAATTAAAAAATAAATATATATTTGCATTCGATCAGATCACTTGAAAAATACATGAAAAAGAAAGCTATAATTGTATCTGGTTACTTCAATCCAATTCACAAAGGGCATTTAGAATACTTTAACAATGCCAAAGCTTTAGCAGATGAACTTTTTGTTATTGTGAATAGCGATTTACAAAGAGATCTTAAGGGCGCTAAAGAGTTTCAAAAAGAAGAGGAACGTTTGTTTATTGTTCAGAATATTAAGGCGGTAGACAAAGCCATAATTTCTGTAGATAAAGATCGAACAGTGCGCGATTCTATTCGCAGTATTTTCGATACCTTCGGAGAAGATTATGATTTGGGTTTTGCGAATGGAGGAGATCAAGACAATAATTCAATACCTGAAGCAGCAATTTGCAAAGAATTAAACATTCAATTAATTGATGGCCTTGGAGATAAAATACAATCTTCTTCTTGGTTATTAAATAAAAAATAAATTCATGAAAGTAGGGATCACCTTTAGTGCATTTGATTTGTTTCATGCAGGACCTATAAAAATGTTAGAAGATGCAAAACAAGAATGTGATTACTTAATTTGTGGTCTACAAACAGATTCAACTTTAGATCGGCCAGAGAAAAATAGACCGATTCAATCTGTTGTCGAAAGATACATCCAGTTAAAAGGGTGTACATATGTAGATGAAATAGTGCCGTATGCAACAGAACAAGATTTAGAAGATGTTTTACGTTCTTTTAAAATTGATTTGCGCATTGTAGGCGATGAATATACTAAAAAACAATTTACAGGCCGTGAATATTGCGAGAAAGCGGGTATAGCGCTTTTTTATAATAAAAGAGAGCATCGTTTTTCGAGCAGTTTCTTGCGCAAAGAAGTTCAGGAGAAAGAAAATTTAAAGAATAAAAAGTAAGTAGCGTTTTTTATGGATAAGAATACCAAAATTTATATTGCAGGTCATAACGGTATGGTGGGCTCTGCTGTTTGGAGAGCTTTAGAAAAAAAAGGATATACAAATTTGTTAGGCAAAGCTAGCAAAGAGCTTGACTTAAAAGATCAAAAAGAGGTCTTAAACTTTCTTCAAAAAGAAAAACCTGAAGCGATTATCGATGCTGCCGCAAGAGTTGGTGGTATTTTAGCGAATAACGATTTTCCATATCAATTTTTGATGGAGAATATGCAAATCCAAAATAGTTTAATTGATAGCGCCTTAAAATCGGGCATTGATAAATTTATATTTTTAGGAAGCTCTTGTATTTATCCAAAATTTGCTCCACAACCTTTAAAAGAAGAATACTTACTTACAGACTCTTTAGAGCCAACAAATGAGTGGTATGCCATAGCCAAAATAACGGGTGTAAAAGTTTGTCAAGCTATTAGGAATCAGTTTCAAAAAGATTATGTGAGTTTAATGCCTACTAATTTGTATGGTTATTTCGATAATTTCGATTTACAAACCTCTCATGTACTGCCTGCAATGATTCGTAAGTTTCATGAAGCAAAATTGAATAATACGTCTGTTACCTTATGGGGAAGCGGAACTCCGATGCGTGAGTTTTTATTTGTAGACGACATGGCACAAGCCGTTGTCTATGCTTTAGAGAATGAATTGCCAGAATATTTATATAATGTAGGTTCGGGTAAAGATATTACCATTAAAGAATTGGCAGAAACGATTCAAAAAGTAACTGGGCATCAAGGTCAGATTATATGGGATGCTGAAAAGCCAGATGGAACACCAAGAAAACTATTGGATGTTTCTAAAATGAAAGCTATTGGTTGGCAGTATTCCACAGATTTAGAGGAGGGTATTGAAAAAACGTATGCTTGGTTTTTAGAGAATATAGAAAATATAAAGGAAGTTAAAATGTAGGATCGATTACCGTTTTTCGTCCATCGTTCATCGACAGGCTGGAGAAAATCGATTATCGTTTTCCGAGATTCGAGAAAAGGGAATATAGCAAACATCGAAAGACGAATATCGAACAACGAAAATCGACTATCGTCCATCGATTGCCGTTTATCGTTTATCGACAGTTTCGGGTAAAAACGAATATCGCGAAACGTTTACCGTTTTTCGTCCATCGTTCATCGACAGGCTGGAGAAAATCGATTATCGTTTTCCGAGATTCGAGAAAAGGGAATATAGCAAACATCGAAA
>NZ_VORR01000085.1 GCF_007997085.1 Polaribacter sp. IC066 | reverse complement strand
GCACAATATTTTGCTAGAATTAGAGGATATATTACAACGCTCAAAAAAAATAAACAAAAAGTACTAGAAAATATTCAGCTTGCTTTTAGCAAAAATCCGTTCCTACCGGAAATGGCTGAATAGTTACTTTTCTTGTTGAATGTTTTTTAAGTGCTTAAAATAGTTTCGTTTAAAACTTAATATTCTAGATTCTACGATATCAATATTACCTAAATCGATTTGTAATAAAATTTCAATCAAGCTTTTTTTGATGGTCCATTGCATACCTGTTTTTTCGATATACCATTTATCAGAATGATAAAATTTAGCAATTAAACTTTGTGCTTTTTTGAGTTCTTTTTGCTGAAAATAACACACAATTAAAGATAAATTAAAATCTAATTGAGAAGCAATATGTACCATTTTTTTGTTGATGAATGCTTCTAATATTTCAATTGATTTTTGGGGTTTCCCTGAAAAATTATAATTTAAAGCGACTAATAGCTTATATTTTACCTGAAACTCTTTTTGATATTTCCCGTTCTTTTCTTGCATGTAAAAAGACATCATATCTAAATATTCTAAAGAGTGGGTAAATTTTTTATTTCTAAAAAGGGTATTAGAAATTACATATAAAATTTCTAAATGATAAAACAATTGTTTGTCTTTAGATGTATGATTTTTGATGGTTTGATAGGTTTCTAGTAGAAATGCTTCGATGTTGTAATAATCAAAATTTTGCGAAGAAGAAATAGTGGTGATCTGAATTAGTTGGTATAACGACTTAAAGGAAAGTGAATCTGATACAATGATTTTATGTTCATTTAAAATGTCTTCAATCATCAATTTTATATTGATAATTTTATGCTGATGCTTTATTTCTTGTAAAGCTTTTCTAATTTTACAGTACGCAATATTTAACTCTTCTTCTAACAAATATTGCTGCTGATTTTCTCTAAAAGCAACAATGAACGCATCAATATCTAAAGATGAAATGGCATAGGCATATTGAATTTTAGAATGATAAACCTCGTTTAAAATTGTAAATAATTGATATTCCTTTGCAATAATTTCGGCTTTATTTAAAATTTTATAACCGATATTAAATTGTCCTTTTTGAAGAAATGTTCTTGCAGATAAAATATACGTAATCAACTGCATATCTATAGAACTCTCTTCTTTTAAATTTGCATTCGCCGTAAAGTTAATGATAGAATCAAGCAATCGTTTTCTTAATGCATGCAGGGCAGCCTTATTATCTTTTCCATAAATTTTTAGGCAAATTTCTTTAGATGAAAATGTGTTAGTCAGTAATAAATTTACTAACTGAATGTCTTTAGCATCTTTTCTTTTGTTCTTTTTATCTAAATATGAAATGAATTCTTGTTGCTTATCTTCTGTAAAACCAATTATTATTTCTTTTAAATTTATTATGAGGTCGTCAGTAATTTATATTATAATGTTTGTAATTATTGATTTTTTAATTTTAATGTAAAAATTTAATCGTCAGTAAATATAACAATTAGTTTTTTGTAGTTTCTTATTTCTTTGCAATTTTGTCGGGTAATTATTAAACTATAAACTATGAATTATCAAACATCAGTTTCTGCAAATGAAGAAACTAAAACAGCATCAAAAAGTAAAAAGTCAAAGAATAAATTTAATGAAAAACCAACATCCGCCTATATTGGTGCAACTTGGGGAGTTGTAATTATTGGATTACTCTCTTATTGTATCGGTTTATGGAATGCGAGTATGGAACTCAATGAAAAGGGGTATTATTTTGCAATTCTTTTAATGGGAATTTATGCCGTTATTTCGCTTCAAAAAGCGGTAAGAGACAAAGCCGAAAAAATAAAAGTAAGCGATATGTATTTTGGTATCAGTTGGGTAGTAGTAATTGCCTCTTTACTCTTATTAATTATCGGTTTAAGAAATGCCGATTTAGAATTAAGTGAAAAAGGATTTTATGCAATTTCCTTTTTATTAAGTCTTTTTGGCGCAATCACGGTTCAGAAAAACACCCGTGATATTGATTTTATCAACACTAAAAATGAAGAAGAAAAATAGTTAGTTTGATATTGGTTTTACAAACCAAAACCTCATAAGTTTAGGCTTATGAGGTTTAAATGCTGTGAGAAAATAAAACTAAAATATTGTTTTATTTAGCACTGTTTTAATTGATTATTTGCCATTCACGTAAAGTGCATGCACCACTCCAGGCAAAAAGCCTAAAATTGTAAGTAAGATACTTATTAAAAATTTCGATCCAATTCCGTGTTGTAAAAAGACAGCTAGCGGTGGTAATAATACACTTAAAACGATTGTTATAATTGACATGTTTTGTTTTTTAATTGAGTTACAAAGTTATATTCTTTGTAAGATTGCTATTACCGTAAAAGATATAATCTTTAACTCAAAAGTATTTTAATCGCTATAATAGTGGATAAAAAAATGTGGTAAAAACGATTGCTGAAAATATAGCGTTTGTAGAAATAGAAATTTAGGTTTGGAAATTTCATTAAATTAGTGTTATTTTTGATGCTTATTTTTTTCTCTATTTTATACCAATGAACCCAAATAAGTACTCTTTTATAAATCCTAAAAAGTCTCCTTTTTTTTATGGATACGTAACACTAATTTTTGGAAGTATTGGTGTATTATTTAGCATTCCAGGTCAAACAGTAGGTGTTTCTGTTTTTACAGATCCTGTAAAAGACGCTTTAGGCTTAACAAGAAATCAATTTAGCAATGCCTACATGATTGGTACTTTAATTAGTGCCTTTTTTGTAACCAAAGCCGGACGATTGTTCGATAAGTTTGGTGCACGTTATGTGGCCTTTTTTGCATCTTTCTTTTTAGGCATTTCTTTGATATTATTTTCTTTTTCTGAAAAAATATCAAATTTTATAAAAAGTTTTTTAGACTTTAATTCATGGTCTGTTCCTTTTGTGCTGATTTGCATCTTATTTTTTCTAATCCGGTTTTGTGGACAGGGCGTTTTAACAATGTCTTCTAGAAATATGGTCATGATGTGGTTTGATAAAAATAGAGGCAAAGTAAATTCTATCAGTAGTATTACTATTTCACTAGGTTTTTCAATTTCTCCAGTTATACTCAATTATCTTATTACAGAGAATGGTTGGGAGGTAAGTTGGCAAATTTTAGCGGTATGTTTATTTATATTCAGTTTTTTTATACTTCAGTTTTACAGAAATAAACCAGAAGATTTTGATATGATTCCTGACGGATATAAAAAAGAAGAAACAACAAAAGAGAAAAAACAAGAAATAAATTTCACTTTAGTAGAATCAAAAAAAACAAGAGCTTTTTGGATGTTCGGACTTGCTTTGGCTTTTAATAGTTTTTTAATAACTGGCTTTACTTTTCATATAATTTCTATTTTTGAAACGGCATCGTATACTAGGGCAGAAGCCATTGCTGTTTTTTTGCCAATATCGGTCATTGCAATTTGTGTATCTACAATAGCAAATATCTTAAGCGATTATATTGCGCATAAAATTTATTTATACATTATGCTAGCAGGTGGTTTTTTTGCTTCTTATGGATTGTTAACATTAAGCAATGTAAGCGGAATTTACTTTTTGATTGGCGGTCTTGGTATTTGCAGCGGTCTTTTTGCAGTTGTAAATGCGGTTACTTGGCCACGCTATTTTGGAAGAAAGTTTTTAGGTGCTATTACTGGTAAAGTAATGAGTTTTATGGTGGTGGCAAGTGCTATTGCTCCGAGTTTATTTAGCTATTGTTTTACCACATTTGGCAGCTACACATACATTAGCTATTTATTATTGCCTTTTTTAGTGGTTTTAGTTTTAGGTGCAATGAAAGTAGAAAATCCTCAAAACAAAAATTTAGAATCTTAAATAGCTTGTTTTATAGTTTTAATTATGAATGCTATCTATTTAAAAACATCTTTTATAATTTTATAGGCATTCATGAATTAGATTGTGGAAATGAAGATTACTACAATTTGAAAGCGAATGAAATGATAGCAATTCCAAATTTTTTATAAATTTCAAACAAAGTAGAATTTAAAGAGATTTTTCTTGAGGATCTAGAAAAGATAAATCAGAAAAAGAATATTTTATAAAAGTTGAGATACTTGAAAGTTTTGAATCATTTAAATAACCGGGCTATTTATCGGGTAATTATAGGACTGAAATTTTAAATTAAAATTACAAGATATTTTACAAAAGAAAAATCTCTTCAGAATTTTAACAATTTTGGTTTGACTTTAAACAAGATGAATTGGAAAAATAATAGAAAATCAATTAAAATGAAAAATTCTGCACACAAAAGAGCATAAAATTAATTTCTAGTTTTAGATTACTTGCAAAACTCTTCACGGACTTATTATCTGCTATTTATTTACTAAATTTACTTTATAAACGTGCAACTATTTGCACACAACTAGTTTGCAACCAATTAAAAACCCAATATGACTATGAATACCTCTAGAATTCTTTTAATAATGCTAATATTACTGCTATTAGCGCCATCAAATTTTGCTCAAGACATTTCAAAAAGCAATAAACTAAATGCAATGATTGAAGAAGGAATGAAAGATTGGCAAATACCTGGACTTGCTGCAGTGGTAGTAAAAAATGGTAAAGTAGTATTCAAAAAAACCTATGGGATAAAAGATATTGAAACGAAAGAGGCAGTAGATGATAACACACTCTTTAGCATGGCATCAACAACCAAAGCATTAATTGCTATTTCATTGGGAATTCTTGTAGACCAGAATAAAATAGCTTGGCAAGATAAAGTGATTACTCATTTCTCTGCGTTTAAGCTTTCAGACCCATATATTACTGCAGATGCAAGAGTAATAGACCTACTAACACACAATCTCGGTATAGGCAATGCAGATTTGTTATGGACAACAAATAACCTTTCTACCCTAGAAACTATTGATAAATTTAAATATGCAGAAAAAACATATCCGCTCCGAGGTGGATTTATCTATCAAAATATTATGTACGCGGTTGCTGGAGAACTTATTGAATCCGTAAGTGGTCAACATTGGTCAGAATTCGTAGAAAATGAAATTTTAAAGCCGCTAGAAATGACTCGCACACAAACTAAATCGAAAGATATTATAAAAGCAGGCAATTATACTACACCACATTTTAATGATTTAGAAGATGGCGTTGTGAAAGTAGGGTATACCTTTGCTGATCAAATTGGGGCTGCTGGATCGGTTTGGTCGACAACAAATGATATCAGCAATTATTTAACATTTCTTGTGAATGATGGAATATTTAAAGGAGATACAATTATTCAACCAAACACATTTCAATATTTATTCAAATCACATGCAATAGTAGCAGACGGCGGAGTCTACCCAACGAATAAATTGACAAAACCAAAATGGAATACTTACGGTTTAGGCTGGTTTCAGCAAGATTATCGAGGTAATAAGCTTGATTTTCATACAGGTAGTTTGTCTGGTCTCGTTGCAATAGCAGGAATTATGCACGATAAAGACTTAGCAGTGTATGTTTTTGCGAACCTTGATCATGCAGAACTCCGTCATGCAATAATGTATAAGGCTATGGATATTTATGCTTTTAGCGATGACAATAGAGACTGGCACAAGGAAATTTTTAAATTATACGCTGGCTTTAGAGAAAACGCGAAGGAAGCAAAAAAAAAGAGAAGTGAAGGAAGAATTATGGAAACTAGGCCATCATTAATCTTAGAACAATATTCTGGAACCTACCAAAATGAAATGTTAGGTGTAGTAAGTGTCAGTTTGGATAAAGGTCAATTAAAAATAGACTTTAACAATCTTTTTAATTATCAATTGGAACATTGGCACGACGATACATTCATTACAAATAAAGACCCTATTTATCGGGATAAATTTTTCTTTAATTTTAATTTAAATGCATCAGGAAAGATTGCGTACTTTGAATTTTTTGGAGAAAAATTTACTAAAAAATAGCAAAGGAAGACAAAAAAGAGTGAGCTGATTAAACTTTAGATACTACCTTGCATTGAAATAACTAGTTATCAAAAAGCTCGTTGAATTTTTGATAACTACTTGTTTTTCTTGAAAAATATTGCAAGCAAAACGGCAGCTTTTAATCGAAAGAATTCCCCGACGCTTGCATCGGGTGTAGCGTAAAGATATGTAATTTTGTTTTTATGAGTGAGCATATTCGTAAGAGCCATAATAAGAGTTTATTACTTTACCATTTAGTTTGTCCGATAAAATATAGAAGAAAAGTATTGACTTCTGAAGTTTCAAAAACGCTAAAGAATATTTGTTTAGAAATAACTTATAGATATGAGATTCATTTTTTAGAGATAGGTTGCGATGATGATCACGTTCATTTTTTGCTTCAGAGTGTTCCAATGGTGTCTCCGAAAAAAATAGTGAATACTATTAAAAGTTTAACCGCAAGAGAAATTTTTAGACTTCATCCAGAAGTTAAAAGGTTTTATGGGGTGGAAAGTTTTGGACAAGTGGGTATTATATCAATACAGTTGGACAGTATGCAAATGAGGAAGTTATAAAAAAGTATGTTCAGGGTCAAGGGAATCAAAAAGATTATAAGAAAATACATTCCTCACAGTTGAGGTTGTTTTGATACCTCGTGCCCTTGGGCCGAGTTAGTTCATTGTTTTTCTTTTACTAGTATGGGTTGCTAAACTTCTGAAAATTGGGGGTATCATCGCACTATTATATTGCTTTTTATTCAATGTAGCATTGTTAAGATTATTGCCATTTTTAGTTCCTTCTTTAGCACATTTAGTCCAAGCCTCATGATACAAACCATTTGTTTGTTGATCGTCTATATTGGTGACTTTTAAATTTTGATGCAAAGCTAATTTGTAGGTTATATATCCGTCTATATATCTTGTTTGTCTTTTCGTACCTATTACACCGTTGTTTTTGATGTAGTTCATAAAACCGTAATTACTATGATCTCTTTTGTAAGCATAACTACTAATTAAATAATTAAACTCAATTTTACTTAAACTTGAGTTTTTGTTTAATAATTCATCAAATTTTTCTTGGTTAAAATTAATTTTTTTTGCAAAGATTCCGATAATTTATCAAATTTTTGATAACTTTTAGACCAGCCACTTTTTAAATAGTTCCAAGAAATGGAATCATTTGCCATTGGCGATTCTACAAATAATTTTTCAGGATTGTATTTTTTAGCAAAACACAACATCGGCTTATCACTGTTTTTTATAATTATTGATACAGTGTGCATTGTGCCAATAATTAAAATTTCTTGTGGTTTGTTTTGTGCTGATAAAACAAAAATGGATAGTAATAAAGCGGTGAAAAAAGCGATTTTAGTTTTCATAATGAGTTGTTTTGTGATTAAATTTTCTGATACAAAACTAGAACGTAATCAGCAATAAAATCAATGTATAATGGCCTTTGGGGCGAAATACAGCTATGTTGTGGTAGAATTCAAAACAGTTTTTACATCATTTTGATAGGTTCTAGAAACAGGCACTTCTATGTGGTGAAATAATAATACAAACAGTTTTTCTTACGCTGTTTTCCGTTGTTCAAAATGAAAAGGATTGATCAAATAGAAGTGATGTGTTCTTATATCAAATTAGCCCTATAATGCCTTAATAAATCGTTTCTTTTTCGCTTACCTTTCATCAAAAATAATTACCGTAACGATGCTTTGCTAATTACTTTTCATTTCAATTAATCGAAAAATAATTCAATTTATTTGTACGTCACTATAAAACTAAATTGGTATTAAATGGGTAGGAAATTTATTCGCAAAAACAGGCAATTTATTTCTAATTAAACTTTTCGTAACTATTCAGCCTTTAAAACAGCAATAGTTTTAAAAGCAGCGAAAATATTTTGACCATTCTTAATACAGGTATCTGTTACTGATCTAATAACTGCATATATCTGTGCACCATTTTCAGTTTTAAA
>NZ_VORR01000084.1 GCF_007997085.1 Polaribacter sp. IC066 | reverse complement strand
ATATTCTTTGCAATTTTTATCTGTTTTAAACCGTTCAGTAAACTCTAAAAGGTTTTGTCCTGTAAATAAATCCATAATCACCCTATTTTATTGACTTACAAGATATGAAATTATCTACTTACCTCAATAAATTTATATATTATGTTAAATTTTAACCAATGGTATAATTATTTCGTTAAATTTAAAAACAACTTGTTTGTTATTTGGCTGTTATTATTATTATTATTACTATTCTTGTATATTATTAATAATTAAAATAAAATAAAATAAAAAAAATTTATTTAGTATTTGCAGCTCTTATTTTAACTTCTTCTATGGCTTTGGCTTCAATAGGTGACAACCCTAAATCTGATTCTTGGGATTTGAGAATAGAAAATCTAAATTCTAATGAAAAAATAGAAATTTCTTTTACTAATGAAAAAGAGTTTTATTCTTATTTGGAAAATAATATTAGCTCAATTGCTTTTGAAG
The DNA here is from genome assembly GCF_007997085.1 of Polaribacter sp. IC066. Lineage (GTDB taxonomy): Bacteria > Bacteroidota > Bacteroidia > Flavobacteriales > Flavobacteriaceae > Polaribacter. The sequence continues at coordinate 7,910 of NZ_VORR01000084.1, read as the reverse complement.
ATCAGGGTCAATGTTCTGCTACAGTAACAATAACAGTTGGTGTAGCTTCAGCATCTTTTACAATGACAGGTGACTGTGAGGGTTTTGGTGGTAGATTTGCTAGAAGAGTTGCACAAACTAGAGCTTCATTAACAGTTGTAGCAGAGGAATCTTCTTGGTGGAATAGTTGGTTTTAGTATTAGTTAAAGCGTAAGTAAATCTGTTATTTCTTGATATAATTGAATCAAGAAGTAACAGAAATTTTAATTTTATATATTTTCCAAAAAACAACAACTATGATATGTGTCAATAAAGTTTTAAATCTCAAAAAATATATATATTGTAAGATTAGTTTAACATCTGTTCTTTACTTTTTGTCATCTTTATTATTTGTAAATAATTGCACTGGGCAAAATAAGACAGTCATGATTTTGGACTACGATATGAATCTTGATTTTCAAATATATTCAGAGTATAAAGCCAGATTGGTGTTTAATAACAAGGCATCACTTTTTACTTATAAAAGTAAACAACTTTTAGATCAAGAGAGTAAAGATGATTTTGGAAATCTTTCAATTGTTATTTCAGATCCTGTAAAGTATGCTGTTTATACAGAACAAGAGTCTAAAAAAATATATGAAATACAATCTAATGTCAAGAATTACGGTAAATTAGATTTAGATAGTTATGTAGAATGGGAATATGTTAAGGATACAGCTAAAACAATTGCTAATTTTAAATGTAACCTTGCAGTAGCAAAAGTAAAAGGCAGATTGTATTATGCATGGTACACTTTAGAAATACCCTCAAAAGTAGGTCCTTGGAAACTTCACGGATTACCAGGTTTGATTCTACAAGCACACGATTCTAATAATAAAGTTTCATTTAATATTACTAAAATTTCCAGATCAAAAGAGAAAATACCATCAATATTTATTGACAAATATAAGTGGGTTTCAAGAAAGGAGTTTGATAAAATACAATTGAAAAAGTTAGAAGAACTAATGAAAAGAATCAGCGTAAAAGGCTCAAGAAAAGATAAGGTTACATACGAAGTTAATCTTGGAGAGCAAATTGAGATAAAGTAAATTTAGCATCATACGACGATAATTAGGTTAAATTAATTTTTATTCTAAACTGAATACTTCTATGCTAAAAATTAATTTTTTTCATTTTTATATTTCTTTTCTTTTTATTTTCATTTTTATATCTCAAACAAAAGGACAAATAAAAGGCAAGGTTACGGACATAAATAACAATGCTGTATTTGCAAATATAATTCTAAAAAAAGCTCTCGACAGCACTGTTTCGGTATACTCACAAACGGATTCATTGGGTTATTACAGCCTTAAGATTAAAGAAATAGGTGGTTTTTTTATAGGCGTAAAATCTTTAAATTATACGACACCACAAAAATTTTTAAAAATTGAAAAAATCAACGAAGAACATATCATTAATTTTAAATTACAAGAAAAAAATATTCAATTAGATGAAATCATCATTAAATCTTATGCACCAATAAAATCACGTAATGATACTATTACAATTAGTGCAAAAGCTTTTGCCACAGGTAATGAAGATGTAATTGAAGACTTAATGAAAAAAATACCTGGACTTTTTGTAAGTTCTGATGGGATTATAAAGTATAATAATCAGGAAGTAGAAAAAGTAATGGTGGAGGGAGACGATTTTTTTGAAAAAGGTTATCGAATACTTACCAAAAACATGACCGCAAAACCAATTGACAAAATTCAGATTTTATTAAACTATTCTAATAATAAATTACTTAAACATATTGAAGAAAGTAATAAAATTGCTATAAACCTTACACTAGATGAAGAAGCAAAAAGACAGTGGTTTGGAAACATAGAACTAGGCAATGATATTTTTTTTAATAAATTTCATCAAGGAAGAGTTAATTTGATGAGTTTTGATAAAAAATCTAAATATTACTTTCTTGGTAGTTCAAATTCAACAGGCACAGACATAACAGGTGACTTAAACAGTTTTACAAATTCTTATAGTTATAATGAACCAGGTAGAATTGGTGATGATGTAAAAATATCAGATGCTATAAATTTAAACCCTGATTTTTTTAATTTTACTTCAAATAGAGCAAATTTTAATGACACACAGTTAATATCGCTAAATGCTATTTTCAATCCAAATAAACGCATTAAAATTAAAACCAATGGGTTTGTAAACTGGAATAATGAAAATTTTATTAAAACAAGCAGAAATATATTTTTTGGGAACAACACAAATTTCACGAATATAGAGAGCTATCAATTAAATAACAGTAAATTAACAAGTATTGGTAAAGCGATCATTAATTATGATATATCTAAAAATCAAACCATTACATCTGAAACTTCTTATAGTTACAAAACTCAAAATGATAAATCATTACTTGATTTTAATGGTGAATCAACTACAGAGTTATTAGGTACCTTTTCTAATAGATTTAATCATAATAGCATTTACACCAATAAATTAAGTGATAAAAAAGTATTCTTAATATCAGGAAGAATTATTAATGAATCCTCACAACAAGAGTACAATGTTAATCAGGTTTTCTTTGATGAATTATTTACAAATATTGATTTTCAGCCAGATCAAGTAAATCAGGATACTAATAACAGGGTATTCTACGGTGGCATAAATATTCATTATTTAGATCGAAAAAGTAATGGTGACTTATTTGAACTTTCTTTAGGAAATGAATACCATCGATATCAGTTTGAAAATACTTTTAGATTGATTGAAAGCGAAACTTCAAATCAATCAACACCAATAAACTATCAAAACAGTGTCGTTTATATTTTAAATGATTTAAATTTAAAATTAAAGTATCAGAAGGAGTGGAAAAAAAAATACAAAATTTCAGGTAATATCGAATTACATCAAATGTTTAACGAGTTAAAAACATCAGATGTAATAAATCAAAACCCTTTATTTATAAATCCTAAATTAAATTTTAGTTATAAAATAAATAAGAATAACAAAGTAGGGTTTGGTCTATTTTATAATGTAACAAATGCAAGTATTTTAGACATCTATAATAATTTTTTTCTTACTGGTTTTCGCAGTTTTAAACGAGGTACAGGAACGTTCAATCAATTAGATTCAAGTGGTGGCAGTTTTATATATCAATTGGGTAATTGGACTGATAAATTTTTCACATCAATTAATGTTAACTACACTAAAAATCATAACTTTTTATCGTCTAATCAACAAATAAAACAAAATGTTTTTATTTCTGAACGCATTATAATTAAAAACCGTGAACTATTAAAAGTAAGTACAACAACAGATTATTATTTTAGTAAATTAATGACAAATCTTAAGGTAAAAAATGAATACAACATATCTAATTTTACTAATATTGTAAATGATTCCGAGCTCCGTCAAGTTCAAAATAGAAATTATAATTTTGGGTTAGAATTGCGATCTGCCTTTAATGGTAAGTTTAATTTTCATTTGGGCACAACTTTTAATTTTATTAAAGTTAATATTAACGATAATGAGTTCTCAAATTCATTTACCAATAATAACAGTTTCGCTGACCTTTCACTGATTTTAAGCGAGCTATTTGATATCCAAATTAAAGGAGAGCATTTCTTTTTTGATAATATAAATGGAGGTGTAAATAATTATTTTTTTCTAGATTCAGATATACGGTATAAGCCTAAAAATAGTAGATGGTCTTACTCAATCATGGCACGTAATTTAACAGATACAACAGAGTTTAAGAATGGTATTATTGGTGATGTTTCTTCAACTACTATAATTTATAACTTACTACCTAAATATATATTAATTAATTTTAAATATAGATTTTAAGACTATAAGAGTCTTTGAAGTAATCATCTTAACTTCATAAAATTTACCCCAACCAACCATCTCTATCTAAACTTCTATATTGTATCGCTTCTGCAATATGATCTGGAGAAATATCTTGAATATCAGCTAAATCTGCAATCGTTCTTGAAACTTTTAAAATCCTATCATAGGCTCTAGCAGAAAGATTTAATTTTTCCATCGCCGTTTTTAAAAGTGATAAACTTTCTGGAGATAATTTACAATACTCCCGAATCTGTTTTACCGTCATTTGTGCATTGTAATGAATGTTTTCAAAATCTTTAAAACGTTCAGATTGTATTTCTCTGCCGGCAGTAACTCGTTTTCTAATGTCTACAGATGATTCTCCTTTTCTTTCTTCGGATAATTTTTCAAACGGAACCGGTGTAACCTCAATATGAATGTCAATTCTGTCTAACAAAGGGCCAGAAATTTTACTTAAATACCGTTGCATTTCTTGCGGAGATGAGGTCATTGGTGAGTTCGGATCATTAAAATAACCACTCGGACTCGGGTTCATACTCGCCACCAACATAAAACTACACGGATAGGTAACGGTAAACTTCGCTCTAGAAATAGTCACATCTCTATCTTCTAGTGGTTGGCGCATTACTTCTAAAACTTCTCTTTTAAATTCGGGTAACTCATCTAAAAATAAAACGCCATTGTGTGAAAGTGAAATTTCTCCGGGTCTTGGGTACTGTCCGCCGCCAACCAAAGCAACATTAGAGATTGTATGATGCGGACTTCTAAAAGGCCTTTGATATAACAAGCCGTGATTTTTAGTTTTACCAACTACAGAATGAATTTTAGTTGTTTCTAAAGCCTCGTTCAAGGTCATTGGCGGCAAAATACTTGGCAGTCGTTTGGCTAGCATTGTTTTTCCAGAACCTGGAGGGCCAATTAAAATAATATTATGTCCGCCTGCTGCGGCAATTTCCATACATCGTTTTATAGATTCCTGTCCTTTTACATCCGAAAAATCAAATTCAGGAAAATCGATGTTTTTATTAAATTCTGCTATTGTATCGACAATTGTTGGTTCAATTTTTTGATTACCATTAAAATGATGAATCACTTCTAATATATTTTCTACGCCTAAAATGATTAAGTTATCTACAATAGCGGCTTCTTTTGCGTTTTCTTTTGGAAGAATAAAATATTTAAAACCTTCTTCACGCGCTTTAATAGCCATGGGTAAAACACCTCTAATGGGCTGTAGACCTCCGTCTAAAGAAAGCTCTCCCATGATTAAGTATTCCTCTATATCTGTTGATGTAATTTGATCAGAAGCGGCAAGAATCCCCATGGCTAAAGTTAAATCATAGGCTGCACCTTCTTTTCTAATATCCGCTGGTGCCATATTAATGATAATCTTCTTGCCAGGAAGTTTGAAGTTATTGTTGTTGAGCGCTGCAGAAATTCGGTAAGAACTTTCTCGAACCGCATTATCGGGCAAACCCACTAAATGGTAGCCAATTCCTTTATCGATATTAACTTCAACAGTAATTGTAGTGGCTTCGATGCCAAAAACTGCAGAACCGTAAACTTTTACTAGCATTCTTTTTCTTTTTTGCTAAAGATAGATGAAAAAATAAAATTATAGATGTTTCAAAAATATTTTGAATTCGAGTAGGCAATTTAAGAACTAAAAATATTTAATTATTACGGAAAACCGTAGTTAAAGTATTTTTTTTTTACAGATCTTGCAATTATTATTATATAAACCTGTTTTAAAAAACAAAAAGTAAACTAGACCCTATGAAAAAAATTTTACAAGTATGTGTATTTGCTTTATTAACCATCACAACCAGCAATGCTCAAAATGAAGTAGCTTCTTTAACCTATGAAAACACGCAAGACATCAATTTTTTTAAAAATATTAAAAACAGAACATTAGTTCAGCAATACAAAACAATTAATAACAATGTTATTCAAGTTGGTGACACGGTTATTTTAGGAAATCCAACTTCTCAAGAATTTAACTCTAGAACCTATTCTGCTAGCTATGGAAGCAAAGCAAGAGGTGGTGTTTCTAACTCAAGAAGTACTAGTAAAAAAACCTATGAATTTGTTCAGATGGGCAGACCTGCAGGATTTGGAAGTATCTTATCTTCTTTAAACGGAGAAGCGCAGGCAATGGCTAGCAATAGTCTTAAGAACACAAATGCAATTGTTACAGAAATAAAAGCATATCATAGAGGCAGTAAAAAGAAACCTTTATACCTAGTGATGGTTTTAGGAGAAATGAACGGAAAAGCCTTCGGAATTAATAAATATTTAAGTGTTATGGATACTGAATTAGCGATTGAATCTGGTGAAATTTTCAAAACAACCAGAAATATATACAAAACATGATTTAGATCGTGGACGTATTGAAACTAAAATATGTAGCGTAATTACTGATTTTAAGTTTATTGAACAGGATAATCCATGGAAAAACTGACTAGTATTATAAAAATAGAGAGTATTCGTGAATTTAAAAACAGCGATAAAGTGACAGAAACAGCAACACAGTATTATATTTCCAGTTTACATAATAATGCTATTGAATTTCAGTTTAAGATACGATCACATTGGGCGGCAGAAAACAAATTGGATTGGACGTTAGGTGTTGCTTTCTGTGAAGATGCTTTTAGAAAGAGAGCTGGGAATGCTGCTCAAAATTATTCTGGTTTACTTAAAATTGCTTTAAACTTACTAAAAATGAAAATTCGAAAAACTATCTATTAAAAGTAAAAGGCTTCAGACCGGATACAATGAAGACTATTTACTCAAAATATTGAATATAAAAGTATGATTCTGCCTTGCTCTAAGCAAGAACTAATGTTTGTTTTGGTTAAAATTGTTGTACTTTGATCTCAAAAGAAAAAACAATTATTATTTTCACACATTAAAAAAAGTTTAAACTAAACTATAAATTTCTTGTAATAAAATTTTAAACCTTAAGCTATGAAAAAAACGCTACTATCCATTTTATTTGCATGCTTTATTACGACTGTATCTGCCCAAGATAAAAAACCTTTTGATGATAATTTTAAGTACGTACCTAGTAAAATAATTGTCAAACTTAAAGACAATGTAGATACCAAAACAACATATAATGCAAAGGGAAAAGGAATTTCGAAAGTAAATATTGGTCAACTTTTAGGAATTGAAAGCAAAGTAAAAAGCACTACTATTTTATTTACAGAGAAAGCCATTTTAAAAAGTGTCGCTCGTAAAAAACAAAAAAGGACAGATTACAGAGTACCGAACCCTGGAACTTTGAAAAATATTTTCTTGGTCGATTTAAACTCTAAAACTGAAAACATTCAGGAAATTCTAGCCACTTTAAATAAAAATGAGAAAGTGGAATATGCAGAGCCTGACTTCAACTACGATGTAAATGATTTTACCATAGACTCAGAAATTATATATCCAAAAAAGGAAACAACAAATAATGCAGTAACTCCAAATGACCCTTTATATAGCGAGCAAACGAATATTGCTGCAGTTAAAATAGACAAGGTTTGGGATGCATACGGCACAGGTGATGGTTCACAAACCATTGCTATTTTAGATACAGGGATTGATTATACACACCCAGATTTAGCTGAAAACATTTGGATAAACGAAGCAGAATTAAACGGAGTAGAAGGTTTTGATGATGATGGGAATGGATATATAGATGACATTAGAGGCTGGGATTTTATAAATGTAGACAATGCCCCTTTAGATGACAATATGCACGGTACACACGTTGCAGGTATTGCTGGTGCAGTAGGAGGAAACGGTATTGGAATTGCAGGTGCCGTTTGGAATGTAAAACTAATGCCTATTAAAGTGTTTCAAAGTAATGGTGTTGGGAATGCATCTACCATTGCAGAGGGTGTAACTTATGCTTCTGAAAATGGAGCTACTATTTTGAATATGAGTTTTGGCTCGTATGCAGAGTCATTTACTCAAGTTTCGCAGGTCACTACCCCTTGAAAACAAAGAGAAAAGGAATAAAAAAAGTAGCATTTTTATTCCTTTAAGTTTCTAAATTTCAGTACCTTAAAAGTGTAATTCCAATACGCTAAAAATGC
>NZ_VORR01000083.1 GCF_007997085.1 Polaribacter sp. IC066 | reverse complement strand
ACCGATCTTTATTAAACCAATTTTTTTGTTTTTGTTGAAAAGAAAACCCTTTTGTATTTTATTGCTCTCTTTTAAAATGCTAAAACTCATGTTAGGGATTGTAATGGCATCCTTTTTATGCTTAAAATTAACGAAATTATTTTTGATAGCTTACAACTATGTGCTCTTAAATAGTGAACTTTAAATTAACAACGCATAAAAAGATATAATGGAAAGCCCGACCGCGCTTTTTGGCGCGGGAACACCTAAAATTAATCCTTATTCTTTTTTGATCGTTTGTAGCTTCTCTTATTTTTCATCTTGGCAAACATGAGTTTGTACTATTTCACTGGTTCGTACTATTATTCATATATCATTTTCTAATCTAAAAGATCTGTTCCGTTTTCTTTTTCACCACATACACTCTCGCATCTAAATTTAACACGACACTATTTTCTACACCATTAGCATCAACTTAACCCGTTAGTATTTGTTTATGCACATTACTCTTTAAATTGACGTTAGACTTTCCTTGATGCAAAGCTGCAATTGTTTGGGCATATCTACTTGTCTTATAGATGCCGAAGTTTTTTAAAGCTATGATGCTTGCACTTAAGGATTTAGTGTACATATAAAAACGCTCATTCCGTCTAAAACTTCTTATAGAGAAACTATATACAGACTATTGAGCTCATCGATACCAATTAAGGTGTTTTTTTCTCTTTACTAAACCTAGATTTTTACATCGCTTGATAATTTTAGTGCTTGTATAAAATTGTAATCTCTATACTTGCACCCACTCTTAAACTACCAGCTATTAATATCTCTATAATTTTTACAAATGGTAAGGTTTTACTTGGTAATTTTCACCTTGACTATTGCTAACTAAACGTGTAAGAACATTTATTCTGTTTTTTTTATTATTTAAAGGCACTTTAATAGTCTTTCTTTGCAATCATTAAATGCCGAAGCTCTTTTTTATTTAGTACAAATTGGCTAGCAAAACTACTTTTATAACCATTAGATCTTTGTAACTTTAGGTTCTTCGTAAAAATATCAACAGAACGAACCTCAAAAAAGACAAGACTTTAAAAAACATACCATACTTATAGTTGAAAGTTAGGAAACTTTTTACAAATAGTATTGATACTCTTGTGCAAAAGTTAAGAAACTTTTTTTAAAAGTATTGTGGTTTTAGTACACCTAAATTTTCCGGCTATTGAAATAAATTAGTTCTATCTTTTATGATAGGTATTCATTATAGCCAAATTAGTAAGAAAACTAACAACAAGTAATAGTAGGCGTTAAATTATACGTCCTTAAACCCGTTTTGAACCCTAGATTTCTTTTAGCTTTGCTATACTTATAGATAAAAGGCAAAAAACTGTCATAATCTAATAGCTATAAATAACACTTTTTACCTATGGCACATGAGTCGTGCGTAAATAAGCTGAAGTTAATAGGTTAAAAGAAAACATTGTAGAGTTGGAATTTGTAAAAGAATACCAAAAAAACACTACTGCAAGGATTTACTTCGTTAAAATAAATTGAACCACTTGGCTCTAGACTAATTAAGAAAGTAAGTATGAGGTTTAAGAATTCTTTGCTTTCTTTTTGTTTTAAAAGTAGCTGTATTGAAAAAAAAGATAAGCCTACGGATTAAGTTTTGTATCTAAAGATTTCTCTCCAAGTTTTAAGTTCACACTTGTAAAATTTAATTAGTGTTTCTTTTATGAAGTCAGAATAATTTTTCATTTAATTATTTTAATGTTGTCATTACCAAAAACGAATTCTAATATACTTTCTATGGCTAATTCTGATATCGAAATACAACCCATTCATGGATAATAAGTTAATTTTATAAAGAAATTTGTCTAACATAATAATTATTTATTGATTACAATACATCTCTTTAAGCAATTTAAAAATAGCTAGATTAACAGAAAAAAATATGCCTATGATATCGTTGCTTTCTTATCCGCTTTTTCAGTTAGAATTTTATCAATTTAGCGATCTCGCCCTTTTCTATTTTTAAGTTCTTACTTCGTTTGATATTTTTTTAGTTTAGATATTAATTTAACATTTAAACAAACCAAAATAACGACTTACTGCAAGTTAATCATTTTATTTATATTTTTTTTAAAATTTAAAATAAATAAGTTTGTGTTTCATGGCGTCAACAATGAACATGTACCTTTTCATTTAATACTTATGAAGGTACATATAATCAAGAAAAGGATTGTTTAATAGTGAGCAGTGTATGGATACTTAACAAATATATAATGGAGAGGTAAATTGCAACGAATTTAGTGAGTTAGAGGAAAAATACAGTGCGCATATTGATAAAGAAACTATAGGAATTATGGGTATATTTAAAACGAAGCAAGAAGCTGAATCAGCAATAAAAGAAAACATCAAAATTCTTAAGTTAAAAAAATAAATACGGAAAATTGAGAGAGCTTTATCAAAAAAAAAAGATAAAGGTTTGTACTTTAATGATATAGGTTGCTCAAAACATGATATTTCTAGAACAATAATCTCTTATTGAATACAAAAATACAGTACTTTTTTGCAACAAAATTAAGATACAAACAATTTAGATGAGCTTAAAAATTAAAGGATCGCAATAAAGAGTTGAAGTTTGTAAAGAACTTATAGCAAGACATTATTCTGGATATAAAACACATTACTGAAACCTATTTATCAACGAATTCAAAACTATAAACCTTATTAAAAAGAGATAGAATTAAAAAAAAACAACATTTTTAAAAAATAGCTCTTTTGGGGTCATATACTCTTTTGTTGCGCTTCATGTGAAAACAAGATTTTACAAACCAAGTTTATCAATTATATCTTGTACTTGCTGTTCTGTATTTCTTAATTTATCTTGACAAAATTTTGATAAAGCAGCTGCTCTTGCAACTACTTTTTCTAACTTGTCAATACTTATTTCGTCATTTCTTAAATTCTCTAGAATTGATTCAAGTTCTTTTGAGGCTTCCTCATAAGTTAATTTTGAAATAGACTTATTTTCCATTATTTGTCTTGTTTTACGTATTTAGTTATAATGACTGAATTTTTAAATTCTAATTTAATTATTGTGCCTTCTGTTAATTGTTCTCCTTTATAAGGATTTCCGTTTACACGAGGTATTGTAAAACCCTTTTTAATAATTGCTTTTGGACTATTTGATGCGATAACTATTAGAGCATTGGTTAAATATGCCTTTTTATTGTGAATCACATACTCAACTAATAAGCCAAGCATTTCAAGTTGTTTTTTTATAAGCCTTTCCTGATTATTAATAGTTCTTTTACTTTGCTGTAACTGTTTTTGATTAATCAATGAAAGGTTGTTTTTTTCTTCATTAATTATATTTTTAACGCTTGAAATTAAACGATTCATAAGAGTATGTAAAAAACCTCTTCTTAATTGAGTAAAACTATTTGAAGCATTCGTAATACCTTCACTATTTAATATCAATTCACTAAATTTTCTCTCTAATAAATTCTGGTATCTTTCATAAATCAAGTCATAAGCTCTCAATATATTCTGTTCAAAAATATATGATTTATTTACAATGTAATTTGATACTTCTGTAGGTGTTTTAAAAGCTTGATTAGCAGTAAAATCTATTACTGTAATGTCTGTTTCATGGCCAATGCCTGAAAACACAGCACTTTGCATTTTGCTTACTTGTTTAGAAATTTTATAAGAATTAAAAACATCTAAATCCATTTTAGAGCCACCACCTCTAATAATTACGACACAATCGTACTTTTGTTTATTAATAGTTTTAAGCCTTTTAAGAATTTCTGATTCAGCACCATTGCCTTGCACAGCAGAAGAAAATATTTCTAAATTATATTTATACCCATATGGGTTGTCTTGAATATTCTTAATAAAATCTTGATAACCCGAAGTGTTTTCTGAAGCTACTACCGCAATATTTGATATTACTAATGGTACTTTAATTTGCTTATTCAAGGCAATAAGTCCCTCTTTTTTTAGTCTGTACAGCGTTTCTTGTCTTTTCTTTTCGATTTGACCAACCGCAAACTCTAAATTTATGTCTGTAATTAAAAGACTTAACCCATGAGCGGCATCAAATTGAATATTTGTATAGCATAAGATTTCATTACCCTTTTTAAGAACATTACTGAAATCCTGACCTAATACTTCCCGAATTTGAGCAACATTTTGATTCCAAATGATTGCTTTACATTTTGCAACAGTTTTGCCATTTATATTTTCTGCTAATTCAAGATACGTATGCCCTGACCTGTGAAAATTAATGCTTGTAATTTCTACCTTGAGCCAAAAATATTTACCCGCTATCGTATCATCTATAATTATTTTTACACGATTAAGTATTTTTGATAAGGAATAGTATGTTGGTAGCGTAGACAAATTATCTATATCTATTTTAAAAGCTGATTTAAATGATTCTGCAAAGATAGAATAGAATTACGCCTTAAAACAATACAATTCATACCAATAATTTTTATGTAGGCTTCCGAAAAACAAAGGAACTTTAAAGTAAACGAAAAATATTTTTTTGTTTTGAAATGCGTTAAAATATATTAATCTTCTGCAGCCTTATACCCTTTATAAAAACCAATAAAAAAATCAACAATCCATTTTAGTGATAAAAATGTAAACCATAACATAGTAATTGAAATATACCATAAAAATTTAAAAAGATTTATAATTAGGCTGATTGCTAAAAAGATTAATTGAAGTGCAGCTGCGTTTTTACCTCTTACTTGCACACCGCCTACTTTAAAGCTTGAATAATTAGGCTTCAGTATATTATAAGAACCTCTTTTATTTTTGATAGAAGTACTAACACCCCCTTTTGAAATATTGAAATTAAAAGGACCACTATTGTATCTACCAATGAATTGAAAGTTACCACGCTGAAAACCCATTCTAGCTCCTTTAAATAGTCTTTTATGAAGCCTAAGACCGTGGTTGGTATTTAGGGTTGCACTGTATCCATCTTTTGAAACTGTTTTTGTGGCAGAAACTCCTCCTGTTCTGGAAACTCGAACATTCTTCTCACGATATTCTATTCTTTTTTTTGGTGCTATGTTATTTTCTGACATTGAATAATGATTGATTTTAGCAATTTTTAATTGAAAAGCTTAAAAGCAAGCTTTCAAATAAAAATGTATCTAAAAGTAAAACTATTTCTAAAGAAAATTTAATTATGAAGGAAATATGATGAATTTTACGATTAACAATCTTGCACCTATAATCTATAAATTATCTTGTGAATTTAGAAAGGTTGGCTACTTTAGAATAAAACAACTACCTCTATTCTTTTATTTAATTTCATTATCTTGCTGTAACATTTCTATCGTTTTTAAACATTCTTTACAATCATAAAATTTAATTAGTATTTCTCTAAAAACCTTCTCTTTCGTTTGAATTGCTGCAAATAACGTCATCGAAGATTTTAATTTTAATGCGTCTGTCCATCCGAATATGTCTTTTGAATTTCTGTTTTCAACTTTTAACAATTCATTTGAAATTTCAAGAAGTCTTTTTCCTAAAATAGGATGCTTCAAATACGTTATCGCTTCTTGTTTGCTTTTAATTGCATAAAAAATTGCAGTTGAACTTCTGCCTAAACCCTTTAGTTGTGGAAAAACATACCACATCCAATGATTCATTTTTTTACCTTTTTTAATTTCAAATAAAGCTATTAAATGATTATTTCTCTGTGCTTTTACAAATCTTTCTAAATCATAATTATCAATCATATTTCAATAGTATCTTTAATTATAGCTCTTTTTTTAGTTCTCTTATCTATTTATTACAAAGATAACCTACCTCTTTTACTTTAAATTATTTTCTAATAGAGAAAAGTAGTTGATCTTCTGCAATTATAATCCGTATTCACCATCCCTTACTATATTGAAATATATAGGAACTCTTTCTATAAACATATCCACTCTCAAAAACACTTCCTTCGATTTGTTGGAAGGTTCTGGTGTAATTTTTTTTTAATTTCCACAGAATCTTATTGAGAATAATTTAGCACGCATAGTGAACTTTATTTTGTAGGATGTTCTAAACTCTTTTTATCTGATGTTATCTTTTTTGTATAAAATCCCGAATCATTGACCACTCCTTTTTCCATTTTCCCAAACTGATCATTTGGATAGAGCCACTTATTTTTAGCAGATATTTTAAGTTGAACTTCCTTTTTATTTTTAGGATTAATTACATTATTATTATTGTTGTTATTAGCTGTTTCAGCCCTAATAAACTTTTCTTTGTTATTTTTTTTAAGTTGCACTACCTTTTTATTTTCACTGGTTCTTTTTCGTAAAAAATAAAATAACATTAGGAAAAGTATGCTACCAAATGTAAAATAAAACTTATTCATTCTTCTCTAATTGATGTACATTATAATAATTATTTTTTAAACTAAAAGATAAATTAATATCTTTTAAAAAGCAAACCTAGTTCCTATTAATCATCCATAAAACTTTTATATTCTATTTCTGGCAACTAATTTTACGTTGGTTTTTTCGCCATTTAAAAGCTCAATTCTCCACTACCTAAATAGCAGTAAATTTTTGCTACAACTTCTAGAAGTTTCAATTCTGTAGCTCTTAAGTTGATGTTTATTTTCACATCTTGCTCCGGTTCACAAGTATTTATTAGATCACATTTACACGGGATAAAGGCTAGTTAAAATCTTTTAACCCTTGTTTTAATGGAACTTGCTTTCTGACATCTACTAATTCAGCTGGAGAGCCTACTGAATGGTTAAGAGTCTTAATCCTTGTTTTAATGGAACTTGCTTTCTGACTTACCTATCTTAATTGTTATAGTTTTTCAAATCGTGTCTTAATCCTTGTTTTAAAAGAACTCTTTAAAGAGTTCTGGGACCTTAAAGATAAACAAGAAGCTGAAGGATATCTTGTTTTTTGGACGATTTAGTAGAAGAAAGCGAGATTCTTCCATTCCAAAAAGCAGTAAGAACTATAAAATCTCATTGGATAGGAATCATTAATTATTTTGAAAGTAAGATTAGTAACGGAATACTAGAAGGACTAAACTCTAAAATTCAACTCGCTAAAAAAAGAGCAAGAGGATATAGAAATACAACAAATTTTATCAATATAGTTTACTTTATTTGCGGTAAGATCAAATTTGAGCAACCATTGTATTTGACATAGAACCAAAAAATTATAAATTAGGCCATTACTTATCCGAAAGTAATTTTATAATTTGTAGGCTTCGCTAAATATACAAGCACATTAATAATAATTTAAAATCTGTACTTTACTGCTTATAAAATATTTTCTACAGCTTATTAAGACTATTTTCACCTACTTTCTGCAAATATAGATGACTTATTTCCTTGTCAGAATAACTGTATATACTATTAAGATTTATACGTTTATGAATATTTCTCCAAAGAGCTTAAATATCAATAGGCA
Organism: Polaribacter sp. IC066; assembly: GCF_007997085.1. Taxonomy (GTDB): domain Bacteria; phylum Bacteroidota; class Bacteroidia; order Flavobacteriales; family Flavobacteriaceae; genus Polaribacter. Next base: position 1,727 of record NZ_VORR01000083.1, on the reverse strand, counting down.
TACATTTAGAAAGGAGATAAGAACACTTCAACATAAGGTAAATTTAAATAAATTTATTCCTATATTTTTATTTTTTATAGACACCACAAGCTACTTTAGTACAATACCTTACACTTACTAGTTGTGCTTTTGTATACAATAAAATAGGGGTTGCTGTAATTTAGTCAACCCCCTTTTTTTTGAAAAACTAAATTTCCAAACTAGATTTGAAAACCTTAATTAACACTGACCTCCTTTTGTTTTTAAAAAAAATAATGTGAGAAAGTAGTTAGTTATTAATCTGAAATCTAAACTTAATGAAGCTTAAAATAGTACTCCTCTTATCAATCTGCACTTTTTACTCCTTTTCAGTTCTGTATTCACAACAAATTTTGGTGTCTGGGACTGTAATATCTTCAGATGATAAATATCCCATAGCTGGTGCCACTGTTTTTATTCAAGGTAAAGATACTGGTACAATGACAGATTTTGATGGAGTTTACCAAATTTCTGTAATTACTGGAGATAAAATAACCTTTAGTTATTTGGGGTTTGACTCCCAGACGATTACTATTACTAATCAAAATAAGATAGATATTACACTAATTGTTAATACAGCTTTGTTAGACGAAATAGTGGTAATTGGTTATGGGTCTCAACGTAAAAAAGAAGTGACAGGAGCTGTATCGGTATTAGACAGTAAAACCATTGAAAGGCTTAACCCAACGAGGGTTGAACAGGCTTTACAGGGTCAGGTTTCAGGAGTTAATGTTACTTCGGGATCAGGTTCACCTGGTAGTGAAATGAATATTAGAATTAGAGGAGTTTCTACAAATGGAGATAATAGACCGTTAATTCTAGTTGATGGAAACCCTATTGAAGATTTATCAGTGATTAATCCAAATGATATTAAAAGTATAAATATATTAAAAGATGCAACTGCGGGTATTTATGGTGTGCGTGCAGCAAATGGTGTTATTTTGATTGTAACTAAATCAGGAAGAAAAAACGCTGAATTAAAACTAAACCTAGATACTTTCTATGGTTTTCAACAAACTAGTAAGAAATTAAATTTATTTGATTTTAGAGCGTATCCAGCTTATATAAATGAATCTTATGATAATGCTTTATCTCACCCACTTTTTTCAGCAGGAGGAGAAGACCCTATGTTTGTATCAATCCCCAAGACAGGAACAGACTGGCAAAATGAGGTGTTTGATTTAGCCCCAATTCTCAGTTTGAGTTTAGGGGCTACTGGAGGCACTAAAAAATCCGCATACTCATTTGGCGTCTCTTATTTAGATCAAGATGGGGTTGTAGGATTGGATAAATCTAAATACAATAGACTTACAGCAAGAGCTACTTTTGATTATGATGTTACAGAAAAGTTAAAAATTAATACAACTATATTATACACATTATCCAATAAAAATTATTTGCAGGAAGGGAATGTAGGTTCTGTATTGTACAATGCAATTAATATAGCTCCTAACCAACTTGTTTATGATAGTACTATTCAGGGTGGTTACACGCAAGCAGATGGAATGGGGAATGAAATTTCAAACCCAATTGCTCAGCTTGCTAATAGTTTTGATAAAGGACAAACAAATAAAATAAGTCCTCAGGGCAGAATCATACTTTTTTTGTGTTTAAATTATTTATTTAATTGATTTACAGTTGTTTAAGTTGTTAATTATTCGTATATTATGCTGATAATCAATAATTTAACTAAATGGAATCATCGAGTA
>NZ_VORR01000082.1 GCF_007997085.1 Polaribacter sp. IC066 | reverse complement strand
GGTTACTAATGAGTAAACTATATCTAAAAATTCAAAGTCACTATCTAAATCAGCCCAAAATTCAGAAACAGATTTTCCCATTATTAGATAAATTCCTAAAATTATAATTCCAAAAATTATTCCTTCTGTTATTGTAGCAATTAATCTTTTTCCTTTTGATGCTAATTTGTATCCGTGTGTGTTTGTTTCGTTCATTTTCTTCTTTTTATGAGTATTTTTGGTTAATGTGCTACAACGTTTGGTATAAGAATAGTTGCGTTTTTGTCAGCGAGGAATTTCCAGCGGAAATTCAGAAGTTGGCAAAAACGCAACTACCTTTGGTAAATCACTAATTTAGCAATTATTTTTATACGGTGTTGCAAGTAGTTTTTCTTTTTTCATAATTTTGGTTTTCTTTTTTCCGATTTCTTTATTTTTTGCACTTTTATAAACTTTAAAAATCTCGTATTTTCTAAATTTCTCATTTATGGAAACTTTTTTCCTGTTTTCCGAATGAGTGAAAATTCCGCTCCCGAAGTTTCGGGAATGCTTAATTCCCAACCTTGCTCAATTCCGCAATTTTGGAAATACAGTTCAGATTTTTCACACGAGTAAAAAATCCGAAAAATTGCTCAATTCCGAATGTTGCTCAATTCCATAATCTTGGAAATTCCGCATTTTGAGAAAATTCCGATTAGCGAGAGAGTGTTCCACAATTTTCCTTTTTCCGAACTTTTAGAAACACAAATTTGAAGAGTTTCAAACTGCAATTTATTCGGTTTTTAGGAATTCGTTTTTAATTACTTGCAACGTCTCCGTATATGAAACGTAGCGTGTAAAAAGACGCTATCGTTTCGGATTATACACGAGCCGAATTTTTATTTTTTCTATTTATTTTTAATGTTCTAAATATACAAAAATAAAAATTTGGCGGACTTAATAAAGAAGCAAAAACCTCTCGGAAAGCCTGTAATAGCTATGTTTTATATACATTGTTGTGCATAGTGCTTTTCACGTTCTGCTTGGTTTTCGATGTTTGTTATTCAGTTCAAATGTGTGCGTTGGCAAGACATACTCTTTTACAGTTTTGGTAATGCTTTGGCTGGCGCGACTGTAAATGTGTATGGCTTTGAGCGTTGGCTTCATTCAGTACTTTTTTTGTTTCCAATTGCAATTATCACGTCATTGTCAATGTCTTCAATTCGACTTAATATCACATTCAGATAGTCGTCTCCTATTCTTCTTTTCAAATCTTTAATGTTGGTAATCAATTCGTCAAAACTGCTCTCTTTGGTTGAAAGTTTTAATTGTCTTAAAGTGTATTTTGGTAACGTTTTATATTTTTTTATATCTTTTAAAAGTGTATCAATAAAGGACACCAATTCTTGGTCTAAATCGTCTCTCTTTTCTTTAAGAAGAGTTTTCAATGCAATATTCGCTTGGTTCTCTAATGCTAATTCGCTTCTGCCAGATTTATATTTTGGCTTATAAGCCTTTATTTCTTCATATGAATTCCAAAACGCACTATTTAATGGCTGTCGTTCTTCATCAGGACCACATTTTATAAATTCAATTAATTCCTCAAAAGTTTTTTCCGTTGGCTTGTCATTCGGTTTTTCATTCTCGTATTGTTGAACAATTGAGAATAAAGCCATTCCTTTTTTTCTTAATACAACCACATTATTCTCATTAAATAATTTTGCGGTTTTTACTCTGTTCGGTAAATCACTAATCTTTTTGATTACCTCTGGATGCGAATCCATAATTTCGTTGAAATCATTACGAATTATAGTACTTGTACTTAACTCATCATTTTCTTCTGGGTTCGTACTAATTTTACTGAATAACCCACTTGGTGTTGGCTCTTCATCTGCATCAAATATTTTAGAATCTTCTCCTAAAGCACTATGTATTAAAAACATTTTTTGTTGTGCAATCTCTCTACTTTTTACAATGTCAGCACCTTGGTCAGTAGGGAAGAAGTTATAAATAAACAATTCATCAAAAACTTTGGCACTCATCCTGTTGATACGACCAACACGCTGTATTACACGAGTTGGATTCCAAGGAATATCATAATTTATTATTAATCCAGCTCTATTTAAATTGAACCCTTCTGAAAGTTTATCGCTCGTAATTAGCACATCAAAATCATCAACTTGCTCTTTATATTTTGCGTTAAAGTTAGCATCTAATTCCTTTGCAAACTTTTTAGTAATACCACCATCACAAAACATCGCTCTACCCAATAATTCCTTTTCAAAATACCTCTTAAGATGCCTAACAGTATCTGTATATTCTGTAAATAAAATGACCTTTCTTCTTGGGTTTGTTTCTTTATTTAAAACTTCCTTTATCGTCTCTAAAACAGCTTCACGTTTTGGGTCATTGGCAATAATATTTAAATCTTTTATTTCTTGTTCAACTCTTTCAAATAGTTTGATGTCATTTTTAATGTCATCTATAAATTCCTTTTTAAATTGAAAAGTATCAATATCGTATATTTTTGTGTGTTTTGGCTTTGTATGGTTTATAGAATTTCGTTCAAACTCCTCTAATGCTTCTTTAATGGCTTCATAAGTGAAATCGTCTGCATCATCGGTGTCATCATAAATATTCTCAATCACTTTTCTGTCCATCACATACTTACCAGACTTTTCTATGAATGACAATACCATTCTATTGGTACGCAAAAATCGTTGAATACTTTTTTCAAAAGCACCAAATGAACTTTCAAAACGTTTCACTAGCAAACGTCTCATAAAGTCAAATAAGTTACGCTGTTGTTGAAATGCTCTATTATCATCTTCGGAAAGTTTGTCTTCATCTTCCTTTAAACTTTCATATTCATTGGGTCTATAAATAGCTCCTTTAAAATGACCAGTTTCAGAAAAATAATCACGTATTATTCTGTTGTAAAAATCAGATTGTTCTGCTGATAATTCATAAAATTGTTCTTCTGGGTCTTTAACTTCTGATAAATTTTGTATTTCTTTTTTGTATTCAAAATCAGTTTTAAGGTCTAAACGGTTTCTTCTAATTACTACTGGTGTGATAATGTTTTTAATATCATTAGCCATTGCACTCACATTTCCTCTCACAATTGAAACGTCAATAGGTGGTATTAATCCAAACATTTTTTCATAATCACGTTCTGCTTTTCTTCTTTTTTCTGGATTGTCTGAATTATGATATTTAAGAATATTCGACAAACGCTTGAACCTATAATTATAGGCGTTGAACCTACCTTCTAAATCCGCTTCAATTGTAATGCCCGAAGCTCCAGGAACAATAAATAGTTTTAGTAATGAAAAGACATCAGCTGGCGAATTGTTAAATGGTGTTGCACTCAATAAAATGACTTGCTTACCTCTGCAAATATCCATTAATGCCTCATACGCAGAAGTGTCTTGATTTCTAAATTTGTGTGCTTCATCAACAATTATTATTTGATACTCCAGATTGTTTTTCTGAATACTTTCTGCAACCGCCTCTAGATTTCCCGAACTTTCAATATCCCAATTATAGAGTTTAAATTTATTCCAATATTCCCACCAACCAGAGTTTTCTTTTTTGCTACCTATTAATCCTGGTGGACAAAGAATTAATCCTCTTTTGCCCATTTGGTTAGCTATCAATGATGCAATAACAGATTTTCCTAAACCAACTACATCTGCAATAATAACTCCGTTATAAGTTTCTATGACATTTAGTGCTTGATTTACTGCGTCTAATTGATACTGATATTTCTCAAAGCCATTTTCATCTAACAATCTTGTTATGGCATCACTTATTTTTTTTGCTTCTTGTAGTTCTAAATATGTTTTTAAAATAAGAGCATAAGCCTCAAAAGGTGTGATCAGTGACGCTTGACTTTTATGTTGCAAAAAATCAATAATAATTTTGGTACCATTCTCTGCTTCAGTAATCGGAACTGCTGTTTCCCAAAGTTCATCAAAATAAGCTTCGCCAGTTTCAAAACCATAGTCCTTTATTTCTACATTAAACTCTTCTTGACTGCGTAAGCCTGCTTTTGTTAAATTACTACTTCCAGTTATAAATTGTCCTTTGCTATCCAATGTGTCTGCTAACGTAGTATTGTAACTAAATAGATACACTTTGGCGTGATTTGGATTTAGCGTTTTACGAATAATTAATCTGCCTTCGTCTAATAATTGAATGAAGAATTCTATTTGATTATAGAAAGCTTCATTGTCCATTTCGGCATTGTTAATGGCAAAACCCATAGATTTGATAAACTGCGTAAAGTGTTCTTCTTGACTTAAGCTGTCGTCTTGCAAACCAACTTCAACAATGTTACTTAAATATTTATCTACTTGCAATCCGACTAATATTTTGAGAGTTACGTCTGGATTATCTTGAAGTTTTTTATAGATTTCTTGCCAACCCGAAAAGTAGAAAAAGCCTACCAAGAATTTTAATTCTTGACTTGCTAAAATCAATTTTTCTAATCGCTTTTTTAGCGTTGCATTTTCTGCACTATTGGTTATAAAGTTATTGCTCATTAATTTATTTGGTAATTTGTGTATTCTTCTTTGGTTAGTTTTAATTCTGGGTCGATGATTTTCACTTCTTCATAGGTCAGCTCATAAATATTGAAGAAAATCATATCTAATTTTAATGAGTATTCGCTAATCTCTGATTTATTCTTCTTTTCATTTATTATATTATCAATCAGAAATTCAATTTTTTCAATATGCTTTATTTCAGCTTTTGGTAACGGGAAATTTCGAATGTCTTCAACTATAATTTTTGGAAAAGCCCCTTTTGATGCTTTCGGTGAATAATTAAAATGAAAAAATGTTGCTATCCTAGAGTTTAGAAATGCGAGTAATAATTTTGAACTATAATTATTGGATTTCTTTATAATAATAATTGCTGGGTCGTGATAATATTCTTCATCTGTTATTGTAGCAAATATCGAGGGATTTGTTATTTCCCTTATTAAAATCCTCTCTCCAGTAAAAAATTTAGGGTCTCTTGGATTTGCAATGCCGTCACAATAATCCAACCATTCAGATTTATTCCACTCCAAATTATATTTCGTTACATCTTCTCCCCAAAGCCACTTTTTTAAATCTGATTTAGCAAAATTATCATAGTGATAGATTCTGTTTTTTATCGTTTTTTCATCTTGACCTTGATACTTATCATATGCAATTAGACCTTGACTTATTTCTGGGAAAAGCGAAATCAAAGGTTCTGAAACTCTTTTAATTTTAGTGGTTAATTCAATTATGCTTTTATCAAGTTTAAATGCCAAACCCCAATTTTGTTTATATTCTTGAAGTTCTTCAATGCCCATAAAATCTGCTTTTTGCATTGTGAGTAAATTAAAGCTATTCTTGTTTTTCGTTTTGAAATATTTAATTTTTTCACTTGATGATTTTTCTAATAAAACGATAGAATTTAAGACAGTTGCTTTGTCAAAAATTTTAAATGCAGTACAGTCTATAATAAAGCATTTCCAATCCTCAAGCATTTGTGTTCTATATTTTTGCGCATAAACGTTGAACAAGAATGTATTCGGAATTATATAAGTTGTTATTCCATTTGAACCAATGAATTTTTTAGAAACTTCGATAAAGAAATAATAGATTTCATAATCGGGCACTTTACTTAATTGACTTAAAACTTTTTTTCTAAAATCGCCTTTAACGGAAACACCATAAGGCGGATTTCCTATTACAATATCGAATTTTTCTATACCAAACATCCATTCTGGGTCAAACCAAGTTGACTGTTCATTTTTAAAGGGGTTCCAACTGGTTAATAAAAAGCTTCTACTATTTACATCAGTAAATAAATTGCTATCTTTTTTAAAAGCTTTTTTCTGAACTTTTAAAAAACGTTCTTTAATTTTTAATTTTTTATTTCCGTGACTTTGTAAGTATTCGGCACGCAATTGTTTGAGTTGTTCTAGCTCTTCATAGTTGTCAAATAGGCCAAACTGTTGGTTCTCTTCATCAGGCAACCCAATTAAGGTATTAGCTGTTATAAATTTAAATTCAAGATTTGGTAATGCTTGTATGCCTCTGTTTTCTGCTTTATCAATAATAGTTTCATCTATAACCAAAGATAAAAAGCTACGCAGTTTTGAAATTTCAGAAGCAATTGGTTGTATATCTACTCCATATATTGAGTTTTGTATTACACCAAGTTTCCTCACATAATCTGCACTTTCGCCATCTAGTTTTTCTTTAAGCATTTGTTTAGCTAGTGCATTAGGTACGTTTGCTATTTGCTTTTTTTTCCACCAAGAAGCATCTGGGTCAAGCTTTTGCAATGCAATAATAATTTTGTGCAATGCTCCCATTGGAAAAGCACCAGAACCACAAGCTGGGTCTAAAATTTTCACATCGCTTAAGGCTTCTAGTATATTTTTTGTTTCGGATTTTTCAAATTTATTTTCGCCACCTTCTTTAAATAGTTCTAAAAGTTGTTCTTCATTATCTGTGGCGATTTTGGTTTTTAAATATTGTACCAAAGATTGCTCCACCATATAATCTACAATCTCTCTTGGTGTATAAAAACTACCTGTTGCTTTTCTTGCACTTTTTTCGGTATCTGGGTCAATCTCCGCTAACAGATTTTCAAATATGGTCCCGAGCATTTCTGGGTCAATACTTACTTCTGCATCGTAGATGCTATTTTCATCAATCGTGAAATTGTATTGTTCTAATACTTCAAAAAGCTTTATAAACCATTGATTGGGTATATCTAAATTGTAGGCTATTTGGTGAATTCCATTGCTATTTGTTGGAAAGAAGTCATCAGTTTGAGCCTCAAATAAGCCACCATTTAAAAATGGAATTAATTCTTGGTCTTTTGGTAGTTGGTAGTCTTTTCTATCTTCTTGTTTTTTATTTAAAACCAAAAAGAAAAGTTTTTCTAAAACCGAATGATAGTAATTGTGTTGTTCGTTGTTGGTTTCAACTACAGTTTTTGAAGACAACCAACTTTCTGGTACCAACGGTATACTATTTTCAGATTTCTTGCTTTTTAAAAACCAACAAAAAATAGTTCTACCAATTAAGCGGACTGCAAACTCTTGGTATATTTTTCTATTTGTTTCTACTGGTGTTGATGGTAAATTTAAAGCTGTGTCAAACTCTATGTTTCGGCTACCAATTTTCACTTTCCCACCAATTAAGCCATAGAAAGATTTAGCAATATCTTGATAGAATTGTTTGTTTAATGGCTCAACACTAAAAGCTTGAATAATTTCATCTAGTGAATTGAAATTACAACCGCCAATTTGCTTAATAAATGTTTTGTTGGTTTGACTAGGTGTTACAAAATAGGTGTAACGTTTAAAGTCTGTAAAGTTTCTTTTCGTTCCTAAATAATTTGCCTTAACAAAACTGAATCTAAAATTGCCTTCGTCATCATAAAAGATAAAAAGGGAAGCGTCTTTTACTTCGTGTTTTAAAATGGTTTTAGCAATTTCGTATTGGTTTTTCTTTCCAGTCCGTTCGGTTAGCGGTTCATTTGTTTTAGAAGCAATGACAATTAATTCGTCTTTATCAATTTCAGCTTCTCCAATTTTGATAATTGACTCGTATTTGTCGTAAACATCTTCTTGGAATAAATGGTCTAATTCATCATCATCAGGTTTGAAAGAAGGAATAGACGCTCTTAAAAAAGCAATGAGGTTGGTTGTTGAGAAGTCCTCTATAAGTGAATTTATCTTGCTCATTTTATGGTTCGCAATTGTTGAATTTTATTATTTTAATTTGAGCTTCAAGATAAAATTTTTCAATTCATTTCAACTCTTTTTTTAGTTATGTTTCTTTCTTCGTTATGAGCGTTGGCAAAAAACAGCTCTTTTATTTTTTTTCAGCGTTGGAATTTAGCGTTGGCAAAAAAATGAATGTGCTGTTTGTGCGGTTGGCTTTTTTAGTTCAAATTTTCAATTTTAGCACGATTTCCGCATTATGCACAACGTTTGTGTATAAAAATAGTTGCGTTTTTTGACAACGAGGAATTTCCTACGGAAATTCAGAAGTTGGTAAAAAAGCAACGAACTTTGATTTAGCACTAATTTAGCAATTTTTTTTATATTGTGTTATGTTTTGTTGCGAGGCACTTGAGTAAGCACGTTTTGATTCCGCTTTCAATTTTTCCGCAATTTTGTAAATTCCTACATTGTCAATTTTAAAACACTAATTTATGAAAATTTTTCGAACAAATTCCGCTTTTTAAAGTTTGAGTAATTTCACACGTTTTACTTCCGGTAGATTCTCAATTCCGCACTTTGCTAAATTCCGTTTGATTGGTAATTAGCGAGAGACTGTTCAGCATGCAATTCAGTTTTCATAAACGGTCTCAAATTCCGCAGAGATTTTCTATTCAACATGCTGGCAAGAATTCAGATGTTATATAGTTTAAATTCTTGTTTTTCATTCAAGTTTAATTAGCCTTTAGATTTTCCCGAGCAATGAAACATAACGTTTTTGTGTATGTTTAGTTGCGTTGTTTAAGCAGTGAAGTTACTAAATAAACACGAACCAAGAAAGTCCCAAAGGACTTTCGTAAATTGGCTAAAACCAGCAATTAAATATACACGGTGTTGCCCACAGGTTTTACTTCTTTCGTTTTATTTTCTTTTTATTGTCAAATCTAAATTCATTCAGTTCTTTCAGTTTATTTTCAATTTTTTCTTTCCATTCAGAAAATTTTTGTTTATTCTGACCGCCTTCTGTTTCTCTGATTAATTTAAGTCGAATTTCTGAAAATTCAGTCATTATTTCATTACTGATTTTGTTCATAATGTCAAAACCTTTAGATATTTTCCATTTTTTTATAAATAATTCCTTTCTAAATTTCCGTGCTTGAATTTCGGCAAGGTCAAATTGAGCTTGTTGGAATTTAAGTTGTTTGTCAATATCTTTAACTTTTGTAGTATCTATCCAAGAAGCATTTCCAAAAAATATATTTCCAATTTTATTATTTAGATTCCGCTTTAAGAAATCAAATCCTTGTGCCGAATAAGAAATCACAAATTGACTGAAAACAGCTTCATTATTTTCGTCACTAATTTTTATTTTGAAATCATTAACTGTCAATTTTTTTTCAGAGTTCCACCTTTTTTGTCCGTCTTGTAATTTTTGACCAAAACTTAAATTAAAACAAATTATGCTCAATATGATTCCTAAATATTTCTCTTTCATTTCGGGTTTTTCTTAACTTGTGGGCAACTTGTTTATATGCCGACCTTTTATCCGCATCTTCTTAAATATTGTCAGGATATGCAGAGGTTTAGTCTCTTTATATCCATTTAATTTTTTATAAAAATAGTGGATTAAAACAAATCATCAAACG
>NZ_VORR01000081.1 GCF_007997085.1 Polaribacter sp. IC066 | reverse complement strand
TTAGAGAAAAGGTAATCGAATTCTTAGAAAGTCACTCTTGGAAAAATGAGGAATTCAAAAATATCCTAACAGATAATTTTCAAATTATTAAACCTAATTTTTCGGGATCCTATTTGTAATGAGTATAATTCAACAAGTATCGTTCCTAATGCGAATTTATATGAATTTGGTGTTTTGCAATCAGAAATACATATGACTTGGGTGAAATATACCTGTGGTAGAATAAAAAGTGATTTCAGATATTCTAATGAAATGGTTTACAACAACTATCCTTGGCCATTAGAACCCAGTGAGAAGAATCAAAATAGGGTAGAAGAGAAAGCACAAAAAGTATTAGAGATGCGATTAGAATTTCCAGAGAGTAGTTTAGCAGATTTATACCATCCATTTATGATGCCTCCTAAATTGGTAAAAGCGCATCAACAGTTAGACAAAGCTGTAGATTTATGTTACAGACCGCAAGCATTTGCCAACGAAAATGCAAGAATAGAATATTTGTTTGATTTATATAATCGTTACACAGCGCCCTTATTGAGCGAAAAGAAACCGAAAAGAAAGAAACCGAATACGCCATAGATAAATTGGTTTTAGAGGAGGACAAGGAAAAAATCATAGAAAAATACATGAAATTAAGAAAGTTATAAAAAATTAAACAGTTTTTCTATCTGTGTTTTGTTTATCAACTTTAGTGCTTAAATATAGCAACAAATCTTGTGCAACAATGGGAGCAATAATATAAAACCAACCCAACTATAAATGCCAAAACTTCATAAAAATAAAAAAAGTACAAATAAAAAGAGTTGTTTATGGTATCCCGTAAGTAATATTAAAATATTTGTCTTACCCTTGTTTAAAATTAAATAGGGTAGGAGTAGTGAGGTTAAAATTTATGTTCAGTAATACAATTTCAAGGTAGGTAAACCTTTTAGAAGAGCAATTTTTAAGGTAAAACCAAACCAATTTTAAACCTAAACATTAATAAAAAACATGGTAAAAGGGATCTTCAAATTTTAACTTTAATGACTAAAAAATTTATGTATACAATGTATTATCTTTAGAAAAAAAATAATAATTATTTTTATGCGTATACAAGGAATTTTGTAACATTACCAGAAAACGAATTGCAAAAAAAAAATAATTATGAAAAAAGAAATCTCGAAACAATAAAATTTCACTGATTTCCAAAAGAAAATAAAAAGAAAAAAATTGCAATGACCAAAATTGAAATAATAGCCGAAAATAATTTTACGAGCTACTGGACAAATAAAATAGAATATTAATTTTAAACAAGTATAGATATATGCGATATGACAACAATACGCAGATACAATTGTTAGGTTTCATGCAAAAAAAAACCACTCTACACCAAACAACAAGCTGAATGAAAATCAAAAAAATAGAAGTTAAAAATTTTCGCCTTTTAGAGGAAGTGATTTGTAATTTAGAGGCGGATATAACGTTAATTGTCGGAAAAAATAACACAGGAAAAACTTCTTTTTTTGAAGCGATAAAATTGGCTACTTCTACTGATGGAAAATTTATTTTTGAGGATTTTTCTCAAAGTACTTATGCAACTTTCAAAGCTGTCTATAGCAAATATTTAGAATCTAAAACAGACGGAATAACAGAAGAAGACCGTGATGGACTTGAAAAACAATTAATAGTTGAAGTTCCAAAAATTAAAATCAATTATGAAATCCAGTACAATAAAGCAAATAATGAATCATTAGTTGAGCTTAGTGAATTTATAACTGATTTAGAGGATGCTAGAAATGATGCTACAATTTGCATTTCTTTTGAACCAAAAAACACTTTAAAGGTATTTCAATCATTTGAAAACAGAGAAGATAAAACAATTGAATTAATAGAATATCTGCATAAAAACATAAATTTTTTATACGAAACTGTTTGTTATGCTATTGATAAAGAATCTGATTTTCATAGGAAAATAGAAGATAGCTTTAAAACTAAAATTCAAAAAGTAGTGCTTTTTGAAAATATAAAAGCGATGAGGATTTTAGATGATACAAAAGGTGATACTAATAATGCTTTATCTCTTGGTTTTTCTAACTACTATAATCAGAGAGATAAAAACAATAAAGATGTAATTGAATTAGAAACTGCTCTTAAATCAGTATCAAAAGATTTAAAAATTAAATACAATAAAGTACTTGAAAGTATTCAAACAAAACTGCAAAAATTTGGAGCAAAAACACCTATTTCTATTCCACCAATATCAATAGATTCAAAATTTGATTCTGAAAAAGTTATAAAAAACAACATTCAATATCTTTACAAACAAGATGAAATAGATTTACCTGAAAGTTATAATGGACTTGGTTATAGCAATCTAATATACATGATTTTAGAGTTAGCAAGTTTCATTGAAAAATTCAAAAACTCAAAAGAAGAAAAACTATCAAATTTCCTTGTAGTTCTTATAGAAGAGCCCGAAGCTCATATGCACCCACAAATGCAACAAGTGTTTATCAATCAAGTTACAGAAGTTGTAAAAGACGCTAAAAAGGATACTGATATACAAATACAAGTAATTATCACAACTCATTCTTCACATATTCTTTCAGAATCAGGGATTGACACAGAAAAAGGATTTAATAGAATTAGATATTTTAATAGATTAACAACTAAAACTGGATTCAAAATAACAAATCAAGATTTTAATAATTTAAAAATTAAAAATGATGAGCGAACTTTTCGATTTTTAAGGCAATATTTAACACTCCATAAATCAGATTTATTTTTTGCTGATAAAGTTATATTAGTTGAAGGAACGACTGAACGTATGCTTTTGCCTCAAATGATTAAAAAATCTGCAAATTCATTGTGTAATGAATATGTTTCAATTTTAGAAGTTGGAGGAGCATATGCGCACTCTTTTAAGGAAATGTTAGAGTTTATTAACGTAAGAACATTAATAATTACAGATATTGATTCTGCACAAAAACACCAAGACGGAGAAAAAAAGAAAACTAGAAAATGCAAAGTTGATGTTGGCGAATTTACTACAAACTATACTTTAATAAAATGGTTGCCAAATAAGACAACTATATCAGATTTAACAAGTTGTAAAGTTAAAGAAAAAATAAAGGATAATATCTGTGTCGCTTATCAAACAGATGAAAACGGTTTTAACGCAAGAAGTTTTGAAGATGCTTTTATAAATACAAATAAAAAGTTTTTTTTATCTGAACATATTGAGGACGGAGAAGAAAATCTAGTCATTAAAAATGAGTTTTCATATCTAAAAAATAAAGATATTTCTAAAGAAATACCTGATAAGTTTACATCAAAACAAAAAACAGAATTTACATTTGATATTATGTCATTTGATGAAGATAAATATGGCGAATGGAAAGTTCCCGAATATATAAATGAAGGTTTGTTTTGGCTAGCTAAAAACGATTAGAATGACAGCTATAGAACAAATAATAGAGCATATAGAAGAAAATAAAAGCTATGTACTTGAAGCTGGAGCAGGTTCAGGAAAAACATATACTTTAATTCAGACAATAAATCACGTTTTAGAAACAAAAGGAAAAAGTATCAAGTTAAACAATCAAAAAATTGTTTGTATTACTTATACTAATGTAGCAAAAAATGAAATTATTGAAAGGCTTGAAAATAATCCTTTAGTCATTGTCTCTACTATTCACGAATTTTTATGGGATTGCATCAAAAGATTCAACAAACAATTAATAATTCAATTGGATTCATTAAATGAAGCTATGCTTATTGATAAGCCAGATAAATACAAAACTGGATTAAAAGATAGAATTAAAGAAGTTACTTATGATGATAGTGGTTATAGAGATTTTGAACAAGGAAGTCTTCATCATGATGATGTAATAACTTTGTCTTTACAAATGTTTAAAAACTATACAGCCCTAACTCATATTTTAGGTCAAAAATATCCTTACTTATTTATAGATGAATATCAAGATACTGCTAGTGAAACTGTTGATGCTATTGTAAGTCATCTACTTGAAAAAAACAAAGCGAAACTATTAGTTGGTTTCTATGGAGATTCTTATCAAAAAATTTACGACACTGGTATTGGTTCATTACAATCGTATATTGATTCAAACAAACTTGAACTTGTAACAAAGGACGACAATTATCGTTCTTCCGAAAGTATTGTTAATCTATTAAATAAAATTCGAGATAATATAACTCAAACAATACCTGAAAGTAAAGAAAGAATTGAAGGAAGCGTTCAATTTATTAATTGTACAAATTCTCCAATACAACCAAAAGAAAAAGTTACACCTTATCGAGCGAGAATAGGACCTAAAAAAGATTCAGACTATGAGAGTATTATTACAAGATTAGAAGCAGAAGGTTGGGATTTTTCAGAATCAGGTGATGACAAAATTCTAATAATTGCAAATAGTAAAGTTGCAGAAAGAGCAGGCTTTGGAAATTTATATAAAACTTATTCAAAAAGGTTTTATGACCCTAAAGCTGAATTATTAAATAGAGAAAATCATTTTTCGTCTTACTTCTTTGGTTCTAAAGACAAAAAAACCTCTAGTGAACGAGAAATAGGAATTGAACATTTAGTTTCTTTTTGGGCTGACAAAAATTATAACAGAGTTATAAAGTATCTAAAACAACAAGGTGTTTTTAGCTCTCTAACGAAACATTCGGACAAACAGGAAATAGAAAATAAATTAAAAGAATTAACTACTTTAAGAACTACTGGAACAATCCAAGATGTTTTTAATTTTTGCCAAGAAAATAAGTTATCCCTTCCCTCTAGAAAATTACAAAAATTCTTAAAAAAGATAAGTATAGATGTCTCAACTATTAGTGATGAAGTAGAATTAAAAAGAGCAACTAAAAATAAAACATTCTTTGAAGCTTTAATGCTTACTAATTATAATGAAATGATTTGTGCTTTTAAACATATTCAAGAACAAACCTCATATTCAACTAAGCATGGTACAAAAGGAGAAGAATATAGAAATGTTTTGGTTGTAATAGACGATACAAGTTGGGTTGCAAAATATAATTTTGAAAAATTCTTTAATAGCACTGATGATAAAGAACATAGGGAATTACGAACTAAAAACCTGTTTTATGTTTCTTGCTCAAGAGCTAAAGAAAATTTAGTTGTTTTAACTCTTTCTCAAATGGGAGATTCGGCAATGAATAAAATAACGGAATGGTTTGGTAACGAAAACATACAATCACAATGAAAAAAGCACGAAAACCTAACACTGTATAAAAAACATAGGGAATTTGTGCTAAACCGAAAGGTCTGTGAATATTTACAGAGTCCGCTAAATATAAAATTTAGCATTTAAGAGAAAAAATAAAAGCAAAATATTTATATTTAGCTAAGTAATAAACCGAAACGAAAGTGCTTTTTAACTGCCCTACGTTTCTTATACTAAACGTTAGCTACCATTAAAACAAAAAAATGAACCAACTTCAAAATGAACAAAATAACGACTTTAATTTAGAAGATTTAGAAAGTCAAGTTACCTCTGATTTAGAGAATTCTTTTGAAGATTTAGAGTTTTTAAAAAATGAAGAGTTAAAAATTGGAGACCCTGTAAGTATAGGAGAAACAATGGAGAATGTTATTTGGGAACAATTTCAAATTGCAATTGGAACTAATGCGGGTGAAAACTTTATTGAAGATAATAAGGGTCTGAACTTTGACCCAAGAAAGAGTGCGCACACTCAAACTACATATAATTTTGCTAAAGGTAAGATAGCTAAAAATAATAGTGAAATAGATTATCAAAAAAGATATGATGACCACCAAGCTAAGTTTCAAAAGAACGAAGATGGTACAATTAAAACTTTTACAGATAGAACTGGTAAGAGTAAAGAGGTCATAGAAAAAAGAGCAAGAGATAGTTTTGATAAAGATAGACCAACAGGATCAAGAGAAAAAAAAACAGATATGGATCATACTATTTCTGCAGCTGAAATAACAAGAGACCCTGTTACAAATGCACATATGACACAAGAAGAGCAAGTTAAGTTTGCTAATAGTGATAAAAATCTTAATGAGATGGACGCTAGTCATAATAGGTCAAAAAGTGATAAAAAAATGGAAGAATGGTTGGGTAACCCAAATGCAAATGGACAAAAACCAAATGAAATTTTTGATGATTTAGATAAAAAAAAAGAAAAGGAATACAGAAAAAAAGATAAAGAGGCTAGAAAAGAATTTGAGAAACAAAAACAAGAAGGCGAAAATAAATCAATAGACGCAGGTGAAAAATCAAGAATTAAAGAATCAAGTAAAATGGCTAAACACGGCTTGAGAGCTGTCTTAATGGGGCTATTAGCAGATCTACTAAAAACCCTAATTAAAAAATTAGTTCAATGGTTTAAATCTGCATCTAAAAATTTTAATACTTTTATTGATCACATGAAAGATGCAATAAAATCTTTTTTTAAAGACTTTAAAAGACACCTAAAACAAGCTGGAGATACATTTGCAACTTCTGTTGCAACAGCTGTATTGGGACCAATTTTAAGAACTATAAAAAAAACTTGGATGTTCTTGAAACAAGGTTGGAAATCCTTAAAAGAAGCGATAAATTATGTTAGAAATCCTGAAAACAAGAACAAATCATTAAGCGAAATAATGCTTAATATTTCTAAAATAATAATTGGAGGCCTAACTGTTGGTGGTGCTTTAGTTTTAGGAGAAGCTATAGAAAAAGGATTAACAGTGTCATTTCCAGTATTAGCTTTTGAAATACCACTTTTAGGAAGTATCGCTAGTATAATAGGTATATTTTTAGGTTCTTTAATTGCAGGGTTAATTGGAGCACTTGGTCTGAATATGATAGATCGTTTTATTACTAAAAAACAGTTAAAATTAAATAAATCACAACAGTCAAATAAGAAATCTGAAATAATTATTAAGCAAAACCAATTAATTGATGTCAAAATTGAAACTTTAGACCAAAAAAAAGAAAAGTTAAGCAATAGAATAGAAAAAAGACATAAAGATGCCGAAGATTACTTAAAAAATTCAGCTCAACGAATAATTAATAATTATAAAAAAACTAACTCAAATAATGATTTCGATGATTTGTTTGGAGAAATAAATAACCTATAATATGAGTAATATTGGTAAGTCCCATGATTTTGAAAAAAGTCAAAACAAATTAAGAGAGTTTTCAAAAAATATACCTGAAAAAACAAATTTTAAATCGTTTGAGGAGGATTCAGGTATTTTTGGAATGTTCAATCACAAAGTAACTGGAAGCGAATTAAATATATTTGTTAATGATGTACAAGATGAACTAATCAACCAAAAACAAGTTAGCATAAAAATAATACGTGAATTCGAAACAATCTATAACACTTTTGATTCTCTTGATAAAGAATATATTCAAAGTATTCTGATTGCTCAAAATTCAGCTGAAGTAGCTAGTAAACATGCATTAGACTCTGCTAAAAGAGCAGAGCAAAACACAAAAGCCCTTCAGCTACTAGTGAAGAAATTACAAGAAAAAAGAAAAATTTTAGGTATTGATGGTAATTTAGATGTAATAAACAAAAAACTGGCTAGCAGAATTAATTTACTAACCATTTTATCTATTGTAAGTATTACATTCTCTATAGGTCTATCAATTTTTATTTTTTTAAAATAATAAAATGACAGAAAAGTACAAAGAAACATTTCTCCAAAGTATTGAAGTATTAGAACGTGAAACCAATTCAGAGTTCAATTTAAAAAGTTACGTTACTGAAATATGTGAACATCAATCAGAATCTCAAACTCTTAATCTTTATAAGTCTCTAGATAATATTTTAAAAATTCACGACACTAATAAAATAAAAAATATGAGTCGTGATGTTAAAAATTGCTTATTACTTTTTTTTGGTGCTATTAATGTCTCAAGTATTATAGAAAATTATCTTCAAAAAAATAAAGAAAATTTTTATTCTATTGAAGAATTATTAGACCAACTTAATGTCTTAATTGGTCTTAATAATGTAAAACAACAAGTTAAGGATTTAATAGCTCTACAAAAAATACAAAGTTTAAGAAAAGAAAATGGATTACAATCCTTTAATCAAACTCTTCATATGGCTTTTATAGGAAATCCTGGCACAGGAAAAACTACTGTTGCAAGGATTGTAGGTCGAATTTATAAACATTTAGGGCTATTATCGAAAGGTCATTTTATAGAAGTTTCTAGGACTGATCTTATTGCAGGATATCAAGGACAAACTGCATTAAAAGTAAAAAAAGTAATTAAAAAATCTATTGGAGGTGTTCTATTTATTGATGAAGCATATAGTATTACTGAAAACGAAAATTCTGACTCTTATGGAAAGGAATGTTTAACCGAATTAACCAAAGCTTTAGAAGATTATAGAGATGATTTAGTTGTGATTGTAGCGGGGTACAAAAAACCTATGGATTTATTTTTTAAATCTAACCAAGGATTACAATCTAGATTTAACACGTTCATTGAATTTGAAGACTTTAATGATTTAGAACTATATGAAATACTTAAATTAAAATGTAATCAAAACAATTACATTTTAACAGATTCATCAAAATCTAAAATCAAACAATATTTAACTGAATTGACACGTGAAAAACAAGATGATTTTGCAAATGGTAGATTGGTTAGAAATATGTTTGATAATATAATTTTACAACACGCAAAAAGAGTTTTCAAAATAGAGAACCCTTCAATTAAAGATCTAAAAGAAATTATTTCTAATGATATTTGTACTGGTAAAAAATAACGGTAATTAACAATGTATAAAAAACATAGGTCGTTTGTGCTAAATCGAATGTTCTATGTATATTAACAAAGTCCGCTAAATATAAAATTTGGCGTTTATAGAAGAAAAGATAAAAGCAAAATATTTATATTTAGCTAAGTAATAAACCGAAACGAAAGTGCTTATTAACTGCCCTACTTTTCATATACTAACATTTATGGCTCATAAAAAGCCGCAAAGAATGAACTTGAGAAACAGAATATTAAACTTTGAACACTGGCTATCTTCTGACTTTAAACTTGCCGAGCCAGTAATCTATCAAAGAGAACTACTGAAATTGTTTTCGGAGAATAAAGACGCTTTTTCTTATTACAGAAATTGGTTGTTTACTTTACTTTTTAACAAAGACGAACAAGAAGCTCTTACCGAGTTCAAGAATATTTTAGATTTTAAAGTTGGCACATCAAAACATGATCAACTGTTAAAGCATTTTCTTGAGAATAATTCATCTGAAATATTCTCTCAAAAAAGGCTGAATGCATTTGAAATTGCATTGCAAGCGCCTAATGCAGATTTAAACCAAAACACTTGTTTTCTTTATCAACAATATTATGAAATAGAAATTCTATTCATCGTGCTTTACTCATTCATTACTCTAAATAAAAGTGATAAAATTGAAGTAGAGTTAAATAAATTCAGAGACAGAAAAAGTAATTTAAGAAAGGGTGTGTTAATTGACAATTTAAAAGTAACTATTCAGCGGATGTTTAGTGGTTGTTAACAATTTGATTTATTTTATCCACAATTTTTTATTTTTAGTCATTCTATTTCAAAAAAAGCAGTTGTTTATGCACATCGGTTGATAAGTGTGTGAT
>NZ_VORR01000080.1 GCF_007997085.1 Polaribacter sp. IC066 | reverse complement strand
TAAGGCAGAATGTCTTGAAGTAAGATTACATCAAAGGCTCATCGCATTACTTATTGCTATTCTTACCATTGTGGAAGAACTATTTCCCGAGGTAGATTCTCGAAAAATGATGACTAGGATGATAGCTGATTCTGATTATTTTCACAGGATAAAAAGAATTTTTGAGCCAGATCCTAACTTAAAACTAACCGAATAGTAGCTTGAAAAGTCAGTTTTGGAACAAAAGCAATAAACTTGTAATGATCAAGTGTTTAACTTACTTAAAGTCACTCAAAAAAAAATCTAAATCTCAATGTTCTTACGTTCTTTGGAGGTGCGAAACTTGAGTAATAATTTTAGACAAATTTATATCTATTCTACAACTACAAATAAATCTACACCAACTACAGATTCTTTTGCCGATTCTTTTTCTCCTGTTCGGGATTTAAACAGATAACAGCTTTATTTCTTGGCAAGTAAAAGCATAGCTTTAGGTTCTGGTTGGGTAAACACAAGTGCCATGACTTCAAACCCAAGTTATGCTGCTTATGTTGTAAATCTGGATAAAAAAGATACTTCGCCATTTAAACCACAAAGTGACGAAGAAGAAATAAAAAAGGATGACTCAAAAGATTCATTAACAAAAAAGGACAAGAAAGATGCGCTTAAAAAAGACAAGAAAAAAGAGGATGAAAAAGCAATAACCATCGATTTTGATGGAATTTCTAGAAGAACATTTGCTTTAGGAATTCCTGAAAGAGACTATTGGTTTTTATTTGCTGGTCCTAAAGGAACGGTGTTTATCGCAGAAAACACACCTAATAAAAGGGGTGCAACTTTAAAAAAATATACACTCAAAGATCAAAAAGCTAAAGATTTTATAACAAATGTTCTCGGATTTACGATAACACCTAACGGAAAACATATGTTAGCGCGTGTAAACGAGCGTTGGAAAGTAATTGAAACTACTGGTAACAGCGGTAAAAGCGGAAAAATATTGAAAGTAAAACTTCAAATGAAACTAGATCGTATTGCAGAATGGGAGCAAATGTTTGAAGAAGCATATCGATATGAAGAAGATTATTTCTACGACCCAAATATGCACGGTAGAGATTGGAAGGTTGTTTACAAAAGATATGCGCCATCAGTTCCGTTTATAAAACACAGAGCAGATTTAACCTATATTTTAGACCAAGTAAATGGCGAACTTTCTGTAGGTCATAGTTTTGTTCGTGGTGGCGATTTTCCGGATATAGAAAGATCACAAGTTGGTCTGTTAGGTGCAGACCTTGTTATTGATAAAAATCGATGGAAAATAAATAGAATCTATACCACTGAAAGCTGGAATCCAGGATTATCTGGCCCATTAGATGCGCCGGGTTTAAAAATTGAAGAAGGCTATTATATTGTTGGAATTAACGGAAAAGAAATTTCTGCGGATGATAATATTTATGAATATTTAGACGAACAAGCCAAAAGCAAACAATTTTGCACATTAATAGCAAAGCAGACTTTAAAGGTTCATGGAAAGAAACTGTTTTACCAATTGGAAGTGAAAATGGTTTGCGCCAAAGAACTTGGGTAGAAGATAATAGAAGATTGGTTGATACACTTTCTAACGGTCGATTAGGGTATGTTTGGGTTCCCAATACTGGCGGACCTGGTTATATATCTTTTAATCGGTATTATTTTGCGCAACAAGATAAAGAAGGTGCTGTGATAAATGAACGTTTTAATGATGGTGGTTTGTTAGATGACTATATGGTAGATTTAATGACAAGAAATTTACGTGCTAGCTTAACAAACGAAGTTCCGAGTGGAAAACCAATGAGATTGCCTGCCGGAATTTTAGACCCAAAAGTATTATTGATTAATGAAATGGCCGGCTCTGGTGGAGATTTCTTTCCGTGGGTTTTTAGACAGCAAAACGCTGGTAAATTAATTGGAATGACTACTTGGGGTGGCTTGGTAAAATCTTCTACACATTATAGATTGATAGACGGTGGCTCATTAACCACACCAGATAATGCTGTTTTTGATCCTATAAAAAACGAATGGATTGCAGAAAACAGAGGTGTTGCTCCAGACATTAAAGTTCGGCAAGATGCTAAATCTTTGTTTTTAGGGCAAGATGCTCAATTACAAAGAGCCGTTCAAGAACTTATGAAGCAATTAACTGCTAAAAAAGAGATTACTCCACCTCCGTTTCCTACACCTGCAAAAGGAAATTAATTTGACATAAAAATTTAAAATAAAGAAAGCCGACACATATTGTATCGGCTTTTTTTGTTTTAAATATGCTACAAATTCAGTATCATAGAGACGCAATAAACGATGACAACTCAAAATATTTTCAGGAAGCACTATAGACATAAGACACTATAAATAAACAACCTAAAGGCATAACCGGCGAGGTATTAAGCGGAAAAAACCTTATTTTTAGTTTGATAAAAACCGAGATTTTCAAACTTTCCTCTTGACCACCGACGCAGAGCGTCGGGGAATTCTATCGATTAAAAAAACTATTAAAACATACACCAACTAATGTTATGTACTATAAAGTTAGAACATAATTTTATAGCCGTTAAAATAATATGCCTATAGTAAATTTTAAAATTACGTATTGTCTTTTATTATTTTTAAACATTATTGTTTGATTAAAAGTATTTTTCATTCATTAAACCCTGCTAAAATAAAGGATTCTGCGAATTTTTTAACTGACATCTTGCTTTTTTGAAAAGAACTGCATGAAGATAAAGTAGGCCATTAAATTTCAAGTGATATTTATTTGTCTGATATTTAGGATCAAGTCTTGATTCCTACCTGTTGGCAAGCAAGTTGGCTCTAAAAGCGCAGCAATTTAATCTTTTTTATCTTACAAGAATGATTTTCAACATCTTTATGAGATGCTGCGTTAGGGATTGCAATGGAAATCCTTTTTTTATTTCCGTTTTTACGGAATAAAAAAAGATTGGAATGTAAAGCCCGACCAAGCTTTTTTGCTTGGGAACGCCCAAAAAAAACATCCTATTAAACACATAGAAAAAAGCGCTATTATTATGGTGTGTTTCTTTTGAATAGAAACTTATTGTTAACACAAAATACCTACAAAGTTCTGAAAACCTTGCAGAAGATATTTCATTTTTATAGCGTTTACGAACTTATCAATCGCCACATGCTTTAGCTTGTGGATAAAGTATAAAGCAAAAAAAGCCGATACAAATTATTGTATCGGCTTTTAAATAATATAAATATCAGCTTACTAGCTACTGAAACTAGTTCAGCATAAAAAGAATTACTTCTTCTTACTATTCGCTTCCATTTTCTCTTTTAATGCTGCAAGACCTCCAATATCACCTAAAGTGGTTTTTTCAGCGTCTACAGATTTCTTTGCAGAAGCTTTGATATTCTTTCTTTCTTGCTCTTTAAAGATAGAGGTATGAGATACAACTACTCTTCTGTATTCTTTAGAAAATTCTAAAACGATGAACTTTAAAGTTTCTCCTTTTCCTAATTTAGTACCATCTTCTTTTTCTAAAAATCTGCTTGGAGCAAATCCTTCTACACCATCAGAAAAAGTTACAACTGCACCTTTATCATTCTTTTCTTTTACAAGACCTTCATGAATAGAACCAATTGCATAGGTAGCTTCATGCGCATCCCAAGGGTTATCTTGTGTTTGCTTATGACCTAAATTTAATTTTCTATTTTCTACATCTAATTCTAAAACCTGAACTTCTAATTGTTGCCCAACAGTTACA
The DNA here is from genome assembly GCF_007997085.1 of Polaribacter sp. IC066. GTDB lineage: Bacteria > Bacteroidota > Bacteroidia > Flavobacteriales > Flavobacteriaceae > Polaribacter. The sequence continues at coordinate 6,903 of NZ_VORR01000080.1, read as the reverse complement.
AAATCTGATGGATGCTTAATTTTCTTAGTCCAAGATAGATCAGAGATATACACTAAACCATCAATTCCTTCTTCTAACTCAACAAATACACCAAAGTTTGTGTAATTTCTTACAGTTCCTGTATGCGTTGAAGCAACTGGGAACTTCGTGGTAATATCTGTCCAAGGATCTGGATGTAATTGTTTAATACCTAAAGACATTTTACGGTCTTCTCTATCTAAAGTTAAAATTTGAGCTTCAACTTTATCACCAACTTTTACGAAATCTTGTGCAGAACGTAAGTGTGTTGACCAAGACATTTCACTAACGTGAATTAACCCTTCAACTCCTTGCTCTACTTCAACAAATGCGCCATAATCAGCAATTACAACAACTTCTCCGGTTACTTTATCACCAACTTTTAAAGTATCATTTAAAGCTTCCCAAGGATGTGCAGTTAATTGTTTTAAACCTAACTGTATTCTAGATTTGTTATCATCAAAGTCTAAAATTACAACATTTAATTTTTGATCTAATTCTACAACCTCATTAGGATGATTGATTCTTGACCAAGATAAATCGGTAATATGTACCAATCCATCAACACCACCTAAATCAACAAAGACACCATAAGAAGTAATATTTTTAACAATACCTTCTAATACTTGTCCTTTTTCTAATTGACCAATAATTTCTTTTTTCTGTAATTCAATATCCGCTTCAATAAGCGCTTTGTGAGATACAACAACATTTTTAAATTCGTGATTGATTTTCACAACTTTGAATTCCATTGTTTTCTCTACATATTGATCGTAATCTCTAATTGGCTTCACGTCAATTTGAGATCCTGGTAAGAATGCTTCGATACCGAAAACATCTACAATCATACCACCTCTAGTTCTACATTTAACGAAACCGTTTACTACTTCACCAGTTTCATGAGCATTGTTCACACGTTCCCATGCTTTGATGACTCTTGCTTTTTTGTGAGATAACACTAATTGACCAGAAGAATCTTCTCTTTTGTCAACTAAAACTTCTACTGTATCACCTTCTTTTAAACCTTGGTTGTAACGAAATTCATTTAAAGAAATAACGCCTTCAGATTTAGAATTGATATCGATGATTGCATCTCTATCTGTAATTCTGATAACAGTTCCTTCAATTACGTCACGTTCGTTTACGAAACCTACAGTTCCTACTAAAGCACTTTCGAATGCTTTTAATTTTTCTTCATCAACAGCTTCAATACCTTGTTCGTACTTGTGCCAGTTAAATTCAGCTAAAAATTCTTTTGGATCTTGCTTTACTTCTACAGCTGGTGTTGCTGTTTCTTGTACTTCCGCAGCAACTACTTGCTCTTCAGTGTTTTTTGTTTCTTCAGACATTTCTGAAAATAATTTTTGTATCTTATTGTCATTCAGATTTTTAACGATTAAAACAACAAGAGATGTTTTTATAAATTTTTATTTACTGTTCCCTTTCTAAATCTGTTACCGTAAAAAGGAGTGCAAATGTACAAATAATACTTGATTTTTAAATACTTAAGACTAAATTATTTACTTTTGAGAACGAATACAAAACCCTTGAAAATCAAAACCTTATGAAACTACCTTTAAAAATTTTTATTATTTTTTTATTTTTAGTAAATGTATGCTGTAAAAACAATGGAAATATTATTATAAAGTACCATAAATCTCACGAAAAAAGCAGACAAAATGCTCCTTTTTCTGATGCTGTTCAAGTTGATAATTTATATTTTTTAACAGGGCAAATTGGAAAAGATCATACAACAGGAAAAATTGTTGAAGGCGGCATTGAGGCAGAAACAAGGCAAACCATTAAAAATATAGAAGCTGTTTTAAAATATCATAATTTAAATTTAAAAGACGTTGTAAAATGCACCGTAATTTTGTCTGATATTAATGACTTTGGTAAAATGAATACTATCTATCGTTCTTTTTTTAGTGATACTTTACCTGCAAGAACAACTTTTGGAGCAAATTTAGTGGGAAATGCAAAAATTGAAATTGAAGTTGTGGCTGTTAAAAATTAATTTTTTTTATTAATTTTTACTGATTTCAAACAACGGAAACCCAAATTTTTTAATCTCTAATTCTTTTTATTGTTGCTGTTCAAAAAACTACCTTTGCATTTTTAAAAATCCTTTTTTAAGGTTGATTTTAATGTAGATGGATAAAAAGACACAAGATTTAGTTGACAAAGGAATGATGCTTCCCTTAATGGAAGAATTTTATACAATTCAAGGCGAAGGTTGCCATACAGGAACTGCGGCTTATTTTATTCGAGTTGGTGGTTGCGATGTAGGTTGCCATTGGTGCGATGTTAAAGAAAGTTGGAACGCAGATTTGCACCCACCAACTTTAGCAGACACTATTGTAGAAAACGTTATAAAGGCTGCTGATACTGTCGTTATTACGGGTGGTGAACCTTTGATGTGGTCTATGGATTACATAACGGAGTCACTTCAAAAAAATAACATAAAAACCCATATAGAAACTTCTGGTGCCTATTCTTTTTCTGGAAAATGGAATTGGTTTTGCTTATCGCCTAAAAAAACAAAATTGCCTTTAGCGGAGTGTTATCCTGAAGCAGATGAATTAAAGATGATCATTCACAACAATTCTGATTTTGATTTTGCCGAAGAACAAGCTGCTAAAGTAGGTGAAAAATGCCAGTTGTACCTGCAGCCAGAATGGAGTAAAAAAGAAAAAATGACCCCACAAATTGTGCGCTATGTAATGAAAAATCCGAAATGGAAAATTTCTTTACAAACACATAAATATTTAAACATTCCTTAAAAATTAATTTTTAGTGGCTACTTACTTTTTTTAATTTCGTTTTTTATAACATAGAAAATATCTCTATAAGTTTTCGAAGTAGTCTTATAATTTTAAAAGATTACTTCATTTATTTCTTATTCTTAAAGACGTTTATTTAAAAAAGCAATAAAATGGAAGCACTTCAATAACAATTAAACTATTTCATAAAGTTTTACGAAAGCTTTCTATCTACAAGAGTGCAAATACGCTCAAATTGTTCTTTAATTCCCATATCAGAATTATCAAGTTCAATAGCGTCATCTGCCTTTAATAAAGGTGAATCTTCTCTTGTAGAATCAATTCTGTCTCGTTCTTGAACGTTAAAAAGTATTTCCGAAAAATTTACTTTATCACCTCTGTCAAGCAATTCTTTATAACGTCTTGTGGCTCTTTTATCTGCGGATGCGGTCATAAAAAGTTTTAAATCTGCATTCGGAAAAACGACCGTTCCTATATCTCTGCCGTCCATTACGATTCCGCCGTTATTGCCCATTTGTTGTTGTTCGCCAACCAGTTTTCTTCTTATTTCAGAAATAGTGGCAACTTTACTAACCAATTGAGAAACTTCTAACGTTCTTATTTCTTTTTCTACGTTCTCGCCGTTCAAATACATTTCTGCAAAACCTAGCTCTTTATTAAAAACAAAAGAAAGAGAAACATCTTTAAGATTTAAAATCAGTTGTTCTTTATCTAAAAAATCTTTACCCACAAAATTATGTTGTTTTGCAAACAAGCTAACGGCTCTATACATTGCACCTGTATCTACATAAATATAATTATATTTTTTTGCTAATAATTTAGCAATGGTACTTTTTCCTGTGGATGAAAATCCGTCTATGGCGATTGTAATTTTATTACTCATTTATCTTCTATCTAAATCGATTTGTAAACTAAAGGTACTGTTATTTGTTGCTGAATGGTATTTTGAGAAGGCATAATTAAATTTTAATCTGTTCATTTTTAATCCGAAACCAAAAGAAATACCTCCAAAAGTTCGTACATCCTGAAGTTTTAATTCTGCCGCTCTTCTAAAATTATAACCAACTCTCAAATTAAAAGCACTTTCTGGCATTAATTCTGCACCTATTATAAAGTGTCTTAAAGTGTTGGCGACAAAACCGATTTCTTCTGTTGTTACATTCCCCTCTAAATCGGTTGTTTGCTCTGAAGGATTGGGTTCAGAAACATCCCATTGTTGTAAATTATCTAATGTTGCATACCATTTTAAAGGTACATATTCTAGCTGATACGATGCACCAATAGAAATTTTAGAAGGCAATCTCTCATAAGTTCCGTTATACGATTTAATTTGAGTTCCGAGATTTCTTCCTACTATTGTAAATGAATAGGGTTTATATGGACTGTAATATAAAACGCCGAAATCAACCGCTACTCCTGCAGATGTAAAATTGCTAATAGAGGAAGTAATAAGCTTTAAATTTGTTCCCATATATACATTTGTCCATGGCAAATTAAAAGCGTACCCTACAGATACTGCTATATCACTAGCAGTAAAATCTCCTGTTTCCATACCATTTTCATCAGCTCCGATTAAGGTTCCATAATTCAAATATTTTATGCTACCGTGAATGGTTCCAAATCTTCTAGAAATTTGTCTTGCATACGATAAAGAACCAATATTAATACCCGCTAAAAAACTAGCATAATTAACAGATAGTTTGTTATCCAATTCAGGATTTATTACTGCGGGATTCCAAATAGGTTGATTTACATCATCTAACAAAGTTAAGACTTCACCTCCCAAGGCAATTTGTCTTGCCGAAGTAGATAAATTCAAAAACTCATAAACGGCCTCGCCTCCTACCTGCCCACTAATTGAACAAATAGAGAAAAAGTAAAATAAGAATAGTAATTTATTACAATTCATAATTAAAGAACAAAGTATCTTAAATAGCTAACGAAAATAAGATATATTATTGCATTATTAGCCACATTTAAGGCATAAAAAGGATCAAAGCTAAAAGTTGTAATGTAAGACGAAAATAATAAATTTTAATATTTATGCAAATAACCTTTAAAACACTCTAATAGAGATAGCAAAATTATTTAGGTATAAAACTTTTATTAATTATTTAGGATTCTTAAGCTTAAAGATATTTTTTTCTATTCAGAGTTGTTCAAATTTTTAAAAAAATTAAACTAATAAATTATTAATTGAGCGCAGTAGCATAAAATAATATAATTTATGGAAAGAATATATTTGACATTATGTTATTTTGAGTAAGTAAAACATTCTATTGGTAAAGAAGTTTTTTATAAACTGTGATTTTTAGGTTATTTAAAATAGCACATGTAATTAGATTACAAATCTCTCTTAAATCTTTAAGACCTGCAAGTCGATTATATCAAATTAAATAAAAAAATGGAACTAAAATAAGAAACTTATTACAATCATATTATTGTTTCAAATAGCAATCCCTATATAACTAGTATAAATATTTTTAATATATTAAAAAACGACATAAAAAATTCCGTATGATTATTAATTGAAAACTGAAAAAGGATCAAGAGCAAAAATGACGCAGTATGATAAAAAGAACAAGAATTTGGTTTTTAAGGAATTTATATTTTGAAGAGCTCAATTCGCTAGATTAAATTATTATTACAAGAAGTGCTTGTTTGTTACTTTAAGCTTTTAACGGAGGAGATTAAAATAAAGAACTTTATTTTTACTTGAAAGAATTAAATACAATTCCAACATGTTTAAAAAGCCTTAAAATGAGTTCCAAAAGATTCTTTGCCCAAGCTATTTTTCAATATTTTGCAGTACGATGTAAAAAGGTGTTTTTACGCATTATAAGACAACTTTCGTTTGAATAAAATTCTAAAAAATAGTGAATAGAGACTGGAAATTAGAAGAAAAAAAAACAGCCAGTAATAATCCAATTAGAACAAGCATTTTCAATAATTTACATGTTATTTATCATACCAAATTAAACAACAATAAATAATTTTTTTAAGTGACTTTAATTGTTGAGATTATAGGCAAAATTCTAAAATATGGATATTATTTATCGAACATTTTAATGTGTTTACCTAAATTGAAGAGATTGCTTTTTTTAACGGGCTTAATCGATGATTTTAGCAATAAAAACTCAAAAGATAAATAAATTTTCATCGCAATGATTAAAGGAATTAGGCATCAATAGCTATTATATCTCTTTAAAAATCGAATTAAAATATAGGGGAAAAGTAAAAAAAATAACTCTTTATATGACAGGTAATATGAGATCAACCATTTTTTTTGGTGGATTAAATTCATTAATCAAATAATTTCGTGAATCTATATATGAAGAATTTTATATCCCAAATATCCATAAATAACGCTCTAAACTCTTTGATTTTAGCATTAAAAGATTTTGAAAAGGTATTTGTACTTCTATTATTGAAATGTTTTATTATTGGTATACAATGCATTTGTACTGAATTGAGAATGCTGCAGATAATTTGGATTGAGATTTTTCCACTTTATCAGTCAAGTGTACTAGTTTTAATCTGACAACATCTTTATTCTTGTTATTTCATATATATACTCATTACAAATAGGATCCCGAAAAATTAGGTTTAATAATTTGAAAATTATCTGTTAGGATATTTTTGAATTCCTCATTTTTCCAAGAGTGACTTTCTAAGAATTCGATTACCTTTTCTCTAAATTCGTTAAACTTTAGGTAGAATTTATTGTAGACCACTTTTTTCTTTAGAATTTTCCAAAGGCGCTCAATAATATTTAAGTTGGGTGAATATGGTGGTAGAAATTTGAGAATAATTCGAGGATGTTCTTTTAAGAAATCTTTGACAATTATTGAATGATAATATCTTGCATTATCTAATATGATGTATATTTTTCCTTGTTTTTGTTTTTCAATAATTAAAACGAGTAAAGCAATCATTGTTTGACTATTTATACGCTCATCTTCCACATAAAGCAATTCGTAACTATTCAGCCTTTAAAACAGCAATAGTTTTAAAAGCAGCGAAAATATTTTGACCATTCTTAATACAGGTATCTGTTACTGATCTAATAACCGCATATATCTGTGCACCATTTTCAGTTTTA
>NZ_VORR01000007.1 GCF_007997085.1 Polaribacter sp. IC066 | reverse complement strand
TTGTTGTTGTTGTTGTTGTTGTTGTTGTTGTTGTTGTTGTTGTTGTTGTTGTTGTTGTTGTTGTTGTTGTTGTTGTTGTTGTTGTTGTTGTTGTTGTTGTTGTTGTTGTTGTTGTTGTTGTTGTTGTGCATTGCTTTCAAAGGAAGTTTTTTAGAGATGAGATTTATCTTATTGTTTTATTAGAAAAAAACGATAAAAGAAGTTCTTTTCACTATTCTTAATTGTAATTAATCAAAAAATAAATCAATTTATTGGGCATCATAAAATTAAATTGGCGTTATTTAAATAATTCATAAATTTAAAAACACTTTCCGCGCATTTTATTATTCAGGTCAAAATAAAAAGCAAGCATACTTTATAAACCTAGGCTTATAATTATACTTGCTTTTAAAACGATTTTTGAGAAAATAATTTTTCTTAAAAATTAATTCGTAATTTACATGTGCATCAAACAAACAAAATATATCGCTGCCTTTATACTAAAATTGTTTTTTTGCTCTTGATCTAGAGTACCCGAACAAACGCTTTTGTTTAATGGTTTCTGCAATGCCTTCGGGTAACATTTCTTCCCAGCCTTCTTCGCCATTCATAATCATTTTTAACACAGTTCTAGAAAAAATATCTAAACTATCTTTGTCAAAATCTTTAATGTCTACAAGTCTACCGTTTTGTTTAAAGAATTTATACAACTCTTTCATTCGTGGGTGTACTTTTAAGTTTTCACTGTTAATGTATTCTCTAGATTCTTGGTCATGATAAGGATACATATATACCTTTAAATCTTTATGAAATAATTTACCAAATGCCTCTAAAATACCACCACTTAAATCTCTATAATATTTTTCATCAAAAATCTGAATTAAGTTGTAAACGCCCATGGCTAGTGCCATTCTCTCTTTGGTAAACTCACTAAAATATTCTACTAATTTAAAATATTGTTGAAAGCTAGTAATCATTACATTTTGCCCTAAAGAGCATAAAAGTTCTGCGCGGTCTAGAAAGTCTCTTTCGTTAATTTTACCTTCTGCAGATAAGTTGCTTAAGGTAATTTCGAAAATAACTTGAGTCTTTTCTTCCTTTACTTTATTTTCTTTAAGAAACAATTTTTTAGATTGTTCAAACATGTCCATATTTACCTTGGTAACCGGTCTAAAACTACCACGTAGGGCTAAAATATTTTTTTTATAAAGTACTTGAGGGGGTAATAAATTATTGCCATCAGGTCCGAACATTACTGCATTTGTCATTCCGTTTTTAAGCAGTTGTAAACTCATTAATCGATTATCAACATACATAAAACGCGGGCCAGAAAAGTTAATCATGTCTATTTCTAACTGATGATTTCCTAAATTATCGTAAAAAGATTTTACCAATTCTTTCGGGTTATCATTCAAGTAAAAAGCACCATAAATTAAATTTACACCTAAAATACCTAATGTTTCTTGTTGTAAACGCGCATCAGTTTCTTTAAAACGAAGGTGTAAAACAATCTCATTATAATCTTCTAAAGGGTCTAGTTGAAAACGAATACCAACCCAACCATGACCTTTAAATTTTCTGGCAAAATCTATGGTAGTTACCGTATTTGCGTAACTAAAAAATAATTTATCAGGATGTTTTTGTCTACTTAATCGATCTTCAATTAAATCAATTTCGTGACGCAGCATCGTTTGCAAACGGGGCTGTGTTACATACCGCCCATCTTCTTCCATACCATAAATGGCATCAGAAAAATCTTTATCGTAAGCACTCATTGCTTTTGCAATTGTACCAGAAGCGCCGCCTGATCTAAAAAAATTACGAGCAGTTTCTTGTCCTGCTCCAATTTCTGCAAAAGTTCCGTAAATATCTTTGTTTAAATTTATTCTTAATGCTTTACTTTTAGTTGTTGGTACACTACTAATTTCTTGATCTCCCCTTAAAGATATGGCCATATTAGGTATTTTTTGTCGAAACAAATGTACTGAATAAGATTGCTATGAGTCAATTTTTATCTTATTTTTGTTCTAATGATTACGACAAAAAAACTGTTAAAAATTACCTTTTTAGGCACGGGTACTTCGCAAGGAGTGCCTATGATAGCCAGCAAAGACCCTGTTTGTTTATCAACCGATTTAAAAGATAAACGCTTGCGTTCTTCTATTTTAATCTCTTGGGATGATTTTACGTATGTTGTAGATTGTGGCCCAGATTTTAGACAACAAATGTTACGAGAAAATGTGCAGTTGGTAAATGGTGTTTTTTTTACGCACGAGCATTCAGATCATACCGCGGGGCTAGACGATTTACGTCCGTTTTGTTATAAGATAGGAGAGATGCCTATTTATATAAATAAGAGAACATTAGAGAGTTTAGAGCAACGTTTTCAGTATATTTTTAGCAAAGAAAACAGGTATCCAGGAGCACCAAGTGTGCAACCCAATATCGTAGATAAAGATCCTTTTTTGGTTGATGATTTGCAGGTAATTCCTTTAGAAGTTATGCATGGAAATTTGCCAGTTACTGCTTATAGAATTCAAGATTTTGCCTACTTAACCGATGTAAAAAGTATCACAGATTCAGAAAAAGAAAAGCTAAAAAATTTAGATGTTTTAGTGATTAATGCGTTGCGAATCGACGAACATCCTACACATTTTAGTTTACAAAATGCGTTAGATTTTGTTGCTGAAATAAAACCTAAAAGGGCTTATTTTACACATATCAGCCATAAATTAGGCTTTCATGCAGCAGTCTCTAAACAGTTACCAAAGAATGTTTTTTTGGCCTATGACGGTTTAAAAATAGAAGTATAGATTTTTATACTTTATTTGATAGGTCAGTACTTATAGGTTTTTGTGCGCAATGTTAAGTTGGGCAAATTCATTTCATGGGGATTGGGTATATTATATATGAATTCTAATTAGATCACTAAGTTCTATTGTATATTATTAAGAAAAATAATAAATAAATAAATAAATAAAATAAAACGTGCTTTTTTTTTTTGAAAAAAGAAAAGCACGTTCTAATGTTTACAGGTAATTTTTAATGAGGAACTGTTTATTTTTAGTTAGGTACAAAAATAAGTCCATTAGCTCTGAAACCATTTGATTTATCGTTATACCAAGCTGCATCAATGTTTCCATTTGACTCCGCCCATGATCCAAATTTTAAGTAAGCTTTGGTAATGTCTTCAAATTCAATTACCCAATCAAACTTACCAGCAGTATGAATAGCCCATGGCAAATTATCAGCACTTAAAAAATATTTATTGTTAGCCACAGATGAATCGTCGTTAAGCTGCTGAAAATATGCACTATCAAACAAATCTGAAGGTTTATTTTGTGGAAGGTGTATTTCTCTACCCCTAGTTCCAGGAACTCCGTCTACAGTAGTGCCTACGATCATAAAAGGATTAAAAGTAGCACCAATATTTAAATCACTAAATGTCATGGGAACACCACTCTCGTTAAAATCAATCTCTACAACAATAGTTCTAGGTTGGGTATAACCGCGAGCATTTTCTGTATTAGCACCAGTTCCTCCACCTGTTGTTGGCATTACCCTAAACGCATCATCAAAAACAATAATGGTTGCTTTATTTTGACCAATTTCAAGACCATTGTTTCCGATGTTAAAGACGGTACTATTTGTTACATCATATCCGGTCACAGAAGTTATAGCGCTTGGGTCAACTGTTGGTAGTGTAAACCCAAAACCACTGCGTGTAGAGGCTCCAAATGCTTTTATTAGAATAGTAGCGGTAATGCTTTGCACAATTTCTTGGTTGTCTTTAACAATCTTAAAATCATAGTCAAGCACAAGGTCGTTAAAATCTGCATCTCCCATTGCTGGATATAAATCTTCAAAAGCTAATGATCCGCCATATTGTTCAGAAGGAAAATCACCACAGCCTTGAATTGTTTCTTCTAAAGTGCCTCCATTCGGAGTTGTAACTACGAGTTTAAATACTTCGTCAGTTATGGCTGCTGAAATTACTTCTAGAGTTTCATCAGCATCCAATTGATAAGTACCATTATCTACTTGTTCATTATTTTTAAATAAGGTGTACACTTGGTCAGTTGTCATATCGCTACCTATATTCGTAATGGTGAAAATCACATCTGGATTTACGTCATCACACTTTGAAATAAGTTCAACAGAGTTTTGTTCGGGAATAAAGAACGTTACTTGATCAGTACTTACAGCTCCAGTTGTAGAAAGCATTCTTCCGTTTAATTTTCCACCAGCTGCCATAGAAACTGCACCAGGATTGCTAATTAAATTTCCAATCATCGTAGTTCCAGCAGCCAAAGCAATTGCTCCCCCAGATAGCCAGAAAACATTTTCTTGTGAAGCACCATTGATCAAAACCACTGTTGCATTTGCACCCGTGGTAAACGCTCCGGCAACTTTAAAAATAAATACAGCATTTGGATTATCTTCTCCATCTAAAATAAGCGTGGTCGCTGTTGTTATTGATGCAGCTCCTCCGAATTCATAAACACCTGGAAATAATGTCTCATTGCCGAAAGCTGGCGCGTGTGCTGGTTTTGTTGCTCCTCTATTCGTTAATAAAGTAACAAGAGCGCTTAAATCTGCAATTGCATCTTGGGTAATACTATTAGAATTGTGAACATCCCCATTATGAACTGTAATGCCTCCTGTATCGCCTCCATAACCAGTAATAGCACCATTATTTGTGCCAATATCACCTGTGATATCTGATTGACCAGTATTCGCTACTGCTCCCTCTACTGTGTAAAGAGTAAAGTTTGCAATTAAGCCAAGATCAATTGCTGAAACAGTATTTTTTCTAGCTGATTTATTAGAGGTGTTAAAGTCATAAGATAATGAGCTATTACTTATTAAATCTACGTTTGATTCGTTAGCACTGTCGTAACTTATTTTTAGTTCCTTAATATAAGAAGGAACAGTAATTTTAGTATTTACAATTCTTGATCCGTCATCTGGATACCCACGAAAATATTTTATTGTACCATCGCTATTCGTTATCGTTAGTGGTTTAATGTCTCCGTCATTTGGCAAAACCACGGAAACAGCTAACGTTTGATTCGTTTTCCAGTCAAAGTCTGCCGGAATGATCAAATCGTTTATAGACTCAATAGCTGATTCTGGTAAATCAATAAATTCGGGTTTTATACAGCTATGAAACATAGTTGTTACCAAAAGTAATAAAATAATAATTTTGCTATTTTTCATGAGGTGGTTTTTTACTTGTTCGCCAAATGTAGACTTGTTCAGCAAAGAAAGGATTTCTAAAAGCCTAAAGGTAGTTTTGTACAGACGAACGGGGGTTAACTAAAGTAAAGATACACTTTTTAGCCACATCAAAAGAAATATATCTATAGTATTGAAAAATAGATGGTTGCTGTGAGTTCCTTTTTGCAGCTTCGTTTTCTAAACAAGTTAGAACAGTTGTAAAATATACTTTAAGACTTTTATATATCGTTTAAAAGATTTATTGCATCGTTTAGCCGAGAATTATTTAGTTGAATGCAGTCTTAACCGCTAATTATTTGTTTGTTTTTTAAGTCTACTTTAAATACTTGATCAATAAGCTAGTCGTTTTGAAGTATTTTATGCTTTTCTACATTAGAAAACGAAAGGATACGTTAAAAGGCTGCAAACTTTTAATTTAATAACTTTATCTTTAAAATAATGACATCGCTTATAGGCCTGTCTTCAGCGTTTGTTTTAACGCTTGCAATTGTATCTAATACTTCTATCCCTTTTACAACTTCACCAAATACTGTATAGTTTTGGTCTAAATAGGGTGCACCACCAATAGACTTATAGATTTCGCGCTGTTCTTTAGGAATCTTATATAGTTTAAACTTCTCTTCTGTATTTGCCAAATACAAAATACTGTCCATTAATTTATTATAGCGGTTCATTTTATCTTGTTTACTCGCTTTATCTATTGAATCACGTAAAGATTTTTTTCTGTTATGATTCCTAAAAAATTCTCGAGCTACATTTCGATTAATATTAACTTCTGATAATTTTAAGAGGCTATCGTTTAGCTTTTCGCCTTGCACAATATAGAATTGCATTCCGCTAGATGCTCTTTCAGGATTATCACCTCTGGCAGCAGCAAGTGCTCCTTTTTTATGAAATAGTTTAGCATTGAATTCTGCATCTATTAAATAGGGTGCATCTCCATCGCCGAGCGATACTTTTGGTTGTGCATTTCTGCTATCTGGGTCGCCACCTTGAATCATAAATTCATGTATAATTCGATGAAAAAGAAGACTATCGTAGGCATTATTATTTACCAGATTAATCATATTATCTCGATGCAAGGGTGTCTCGTTATAGAGCTCGACAATCATAGATCCATAATTGGTAGTTATGGCTATTTTGGTACGATTTTCTTGTGAATCATTTAATAGTTCACTTTGTTTTTTGCATCCGAAGATTGAACCGATAAGTAGTGCTAATAAAAAAAAATTAAGTAGGGATTTCATCTTTTTCTTGTTTTGTATTTCGTTGCTAAAGGCAGCGCAAATAGGGGGTTAATTTCTAGCTATTTTAAGTACGTTAATTACTGCTAAATTAGAGGTATTTTAAGCAAGGGCATACAGGAAAAACCCTTTTTTTTAATCTAAATAATTTTTTTTATTGTACTAAAATCGTCAATAATATAATCGGCGTTTTTTAAAGTTTGATCTGCGGCCATTGGGTTTCTATAACCAAAAACAAAAATACCCGCATCATTTGCTGCTTGAATTCCGTTATCAGAATCTTCAATAATAATGCAGTTTTCTTTTGGTGTGTTTCCTAAAACGGCAGCTTTTTCAAATATTTCAGGATGTGGTTTTGAAGCTGTTAAATCTGCACCAGAAATTTTTGCCGAAAAATAGGTATTTAAATCGAATCGGTTAAAAACTCGATCAATATTTACCATTGCCGAAGAGGAAGCTAAAATTAACGTCAGATTTTTGTAATAACAATGTTCTATCAACTCTTTAACACCAGCAACTAAATGCAATGTTGGGTCATTTTCAAAGAAATTTACGTACCGTTTTCTTTTTTCTAAAACGAGTTCTTCAGGATTTAAGTCTAACTTAAAATGGGCTACTAATTTTTGAAAAGCATTGATGGTAGAGGATCCTGTGAGCGATTTATAAAGAACATCAGAAACAGCAACACCAATAGCGCTAAAGGTTTCATAATAAGCTTTTTTATGGATTTCTTCAGAGTCTATAATAACACCGTCCATATCAAAAATGACACATCTTATTTCTTTTGGTACATTCATGTTAGCTAGGAATTAGATAGGAATAAAGGAATAAAAAAAATAAATTAATTGTGATGCCAAAGAGCATTTGAAATTTTTTAGGTTCTTTAAAACTTTTTAAGAACTGTAAGAATCCAATAAAGGATAAAAGAATGATAGCAAAAGCTAATAAACCAATGATTGTAAAAATTATATAAGCATTTTTATCACTCATTTCTAAAGACAAAACGGCAATAGCTATGATTAAAACCAAAGAAAATAAAGAACATTTTATGGCTATTAACGAGTACTTATTCATGATTTACTCTAAAAACTTGTCTTTTAATTCCGCAGTTGGTAGCATACAGCTTTCTTTTTTGCCAAACCATTTGTAGCGGTTTTTGGCTATAAAGTCATAAATATAATCTCTAAAAGATTCCGGAAAAAGCAAACCTATTTGGGTTATGTACCAAAGTCCGCCAAAATCGTTCATTATTTTTAAGGCGGCGGTAGATTTTAAGTCATAGGCAACGCCAGGCTCATATAAAATTATAGAATCAATTTTAGAAGTATCAATTTTTAAATGATCCGTAATTTCTTTTCCAGATACAGATTGCAAAGCTGCGAATAAAAAAGAATCTTTTTTATCATTTTTAATGACTTCTAAAACCGCGGTGTTGCATAAATTACAAACACCGTCAAATAAAATTACTTTCTTATTACTAGGAATATGAACCATAAGTTTTGTGCAGATTATCAAATACAAAGATACCTTAACTTTCTTTATAAGTATATGTTTTACGAGTGGTTTACAAGTTGTTTTTTTGTTTTGTATATTTTATAAACTTCAACAAAAATTTAAAAAGGGCTATTGTTTACTTCTAATGTACATCTTAAAATCGAGTTATAATAACTAGATTTTTTGATATAAGTGGGTGGTTTAGAAAAAATAGTTATTTTCCTGTAACATTATTAAAGAACACACGTCTTATGTGTGTATTTAATGTTTGTTATTAGTTTTTAACAAAATATTAGTAACCGCAAATAAATGCATTGAATACTTTTATATCAAAATAAACCAACTAATGATTAGAATAGAAAATTTGCATAAATCTTATCCTATGGGAAAAGACGCTCTACATGTTTTAAAAGGTATTAATTTACACATAAAAGAAGGCGAATTTGTCTCTATTATGGGGTCATCTGGTTCAGGTAAATCTACCTTATTAAATATTGTTGGTTTACTTGATGTGCATGACGAAGGAGAGTATTATTTAAATGATCAGTTAATTAAAGACATGAATGAGAAAAAAGCAGCTTTGTTGCGTAATAAATTTCTTGGTTTTGTTTTTCAGTCTTTTAATTTAATATCTTACAAAACGGCATTAGAAAACGTGGCATTACCATTGTATTATAAAGGAATGAGTAGAAAAGAGCGTTTAATTGTTGCTATGGAATATTTAGACAAAGTAGGTTTAAAAGCTTGGGCAAATCATTTACCAAATGAGCTTTCTGGAGGACAAAAACAGCGTGTTGCCATCGCAAGAGCATTGGTTACAAAACCAAAAGTTGTTTTGGCAGATGAGCCAACTGGTGCGCTAGATTCTACTACTTCAGATTCAGTGATGCAACTACTAAAAGATATTAATAATGAAGGAATGACTGTTTTTGTTATTACACATGAAGAAGAAGTTGCAGAGCAAACCAAAAGAATTGTGCGTTTAAAAGATGGTCTTATTATTAGTGACAAATATACAAAAGCATCTAAAGCCGTTTAATTATGTTCGATTTAGATCGTTGGAGAGAAATTTTTCAAAGTATCAATAAAAACAGGTTGCGTTCGGTAATGTCTGGATTTACGGTTGCTTTTGCCATTTTATTATTTACTTTATTGTTTGGTATTGTTACAGGGTTAAGCAATTCTTTTAAAACTGCTTTTTCAGATGATGCTCAAAATTCTATGGAAGTCCGAGTTAGGAAAACCACGATACCTTTTAAAGGCATGCAAACAGGAAGAAAGATTCAATTAAAAAATGAAGATTATAATTTTGTAGGAAACGAATACGAAAGCAAGATTCAATACCAATCGGCGATAATTTATAAAAACTTTACGCTAAAATATAAAAACGAAGCGGGCACTTACAGTGTAAATGCCGTAAACCCAGACAACCAGTTTTTAGAAAAAACAATTATAGAAGAAGGACGTTTTTTAAATGAAAGAGATTTAAGAAAAAACTCTAAAGTAATTGTAATTGGTCGGTTGATAAAACAAGATTTATTTGGTGAAAAACCAGCTTTAGGAAAACGATTAAATATGAATGGAAGTTCTTATTTAATCATCGGTATTTTTTCTGATGAAGGAGGCGATAATGATGAAAGGATAGCCTATATCCCGATTACAACCGCTCAAATGATTTATGGTAATAATGATTATATCAGTCAAATTGTGGTGGGTTATAATCCTGATTTAAGTTTAGATGGCGCCATTGCATTCGGAAATAAAATGGAACGCGATTTGCGTAAAAGAATGAATATTCATCCAGATGATCAAAGTGCACTATCTGTAAGAAATATGGCAGATGCAAATAAAGGAGTTGGTCAGTTTTTGGCAATTTTGTACGCTTTAGTAATTTTAGTAGGTTCTGGTACGCTAGTAGCAGGCATTATAGGGATTAGTAATATTATGATTTTTGTAATTAAAGAAAGAACAAAAGAATTCGGAATCAGAAAGGCTTTGGGCGCAAAACCATCTTCTATTGTGGGTATGGTTGTGCAAGAGTCGGTTTTAATTACGGCAATTTCAGGATATTTTGGACTCTTTTTAGGAACCTACATCTTAACGTTAATAGGAGATAGTTTAGAGAAAGATTACTTTATTAAAGACCCAAGTGTAAGTTCTGGTATTGTGTTTGGAGCCACTGTAGTCTTAATTTTATCAGGGCTAATTGCAGCATATGTGCCTGCAAAAAGAGCCGCAAATATTAAACCAATTGAAGCATTAAGAGCAGATTAACTATGAGTTTTTTATTCGATTCAGATACTTGGCAAGAAATTTACGGAAGCATCCGTAAAAATAAAGTGAGAACATCAATTACAATTATTGGGGTTTTATGGGGCATTTTTCTTTTGGTAGTTCTTTTAGGAGCTGCAAGAGGAATGGAAAATGGTTTTAACAAACTGTTTGGTAATTTTGCTACAAATAGTGTGTTTATTTTTACAGGATCTACAGATACTCCTTTTAAAGGTTTTCAAGAAGGACGAAGGTTTCGTTTAAATATGAACGATATAAAGGTTTTAAAATCTGAATATGAAGAAGAGATTAAATTTTTAGCACCACGAAACCGAACAAGCAACTTAATTGTTCATGATTTTAAATCAGGAAACTTTCAAGTAAGTGGAGATTATCCGATCATAGATAAAATTCAAAAAAAACAATTATTATACGGACGTTTTTTGAATAATAACGATATTGTAAATGCATCAAAGGTGACTGTTATATCCGAAGATATGTACAAACAATTGTTTGACAAAGATGTAATGCCGATTGGAGAGTATATAAAAATAAATAGTATCAATTATAAAGTTATTGGCGTGTACTCTCCTTCTAGTAGAATAAATATCGATGGCGATACCGCTTTTATCCCTTTTTCAACCTATAGCAGAGTTTACAATACTGCCGATAAAGTAGATTGGATGGTTATTACAGCAAATGAAGGCACAAATATTGAGCAAATGGAAAGCGATGTTTTACTGACCTTAAAAGGTTTGCACAACGTTCATCCAGAAGATAAAAGAGCTTTTGGTTCTTTTAATTTAGGAACCCAAATAGCCAAATTTACCGGCTTTTTAACAGGCATACAATTCTTAACTTGGTTTGTGGGTATTGCTACTTTAATTGCAGGAGTTTTTGCAATTGGTAATATTTTAGTAATTACAGTAAAAGAGCGTACTCAAGAAATAGGAATACGAAGAGCGCTCGGAGCAACACCAAAAAGCATCCGTCAACAAATTATATTAGAGTCTGTTTTTTTAACCACAATAGCAGGTATGTTAGGAATTATTTTAGGAGCATTCGTGTTGTATATTATTGATGCTAATTTTGGTCAAGGACCAGATGCTGCACTTGTAAACCCAACTGTAAATATTCCTATTATTATGATCGCATTTGTCACTTTAATTGTGCTAGGAACCTTAATAGGTTTAATACCTGCGCATATGGCAACAGTAGTAAGACCAATAGAAGCATTAAGAGAAGAATAAAATCAATCAATTAACAAAGTCATGAGTAAAAGATCAAAAATTATTTTAATTATTATAAGTATAATGTTCGTTGCCGCATTAATTTGGTTCGGTAAAAAGAACGAAAAAGGTATTTTAGAATACGAAACCGAAACACCTTTTAAAACTACAATTGTTAAAAAGACGGTAGCTACAGGTAAGGTTATCCCGTTAGAAGAAATTGAAATTAAACCACAAATTACCGGAATTATTGATAAAATTTTATTGACAGAAGGAGCAATGGTTACAAAAGGTGATTTAATTGCAACCGTTAGGGTTGTGCCTAATGAGCAATCTTTAATTAGCGCAAAGGGTAGGGTAGACAATATTAACATTCGTTTAAAAAACGCTAAAATTTCTTACGATAGAAATAAAAATTTATTTGATAAAGGCGTGATTTCTAGAGCAGAATATGAATCAGTAGAATTAACGTATAATTCAGCTTTGCAAGACTTAAAGAATGCTCAAAACGATTATGTAATTATTAAAAGAGGTTCTGCCGCTTCAGGAGGTGCCGCCAATACAAACATCATGGCGCAAATGACGGGAATTATTTTAGAGATTCCTGTAAAAGAAGGCGATCAAGTTATTCAAGCCAATAATTTTAATGCGGGTACTACCATTGCTTCTATAGCAGATATGACTAAAATGATTTTTGAAGGAAAAGTAGATGAGTCTGAAGTAGGAAAACTAGTAAAAGGAACTGACATTGAAGTTTCTATTGGTGCTATTGAAGGAGCTAAATTTCCAGCAAAATTAAATTTTATTGCACCACAAGGAACAGAAGAGGCAGGAGCGGTACAATTTAAAATTAAAGCAGATGTTTCTTTAGATGATAAATACTTTATTAGAGCGGGTTATAGCGCAAATGCAGATATTATTTTAGAGAAAAAAGACAGTGTTTTGTCTGTAAAAGAAGCGTTGTTAAGGTTTGATAAAAAAACAGAAGAGCCCTATGTAGAGGTTCAAAAAGAAGACGGAACTTTTGAAAAGAAAACTTTAAAATTAGGTACTTCTGATGGCGTAAATGTAGAGGTTTTAGAGGGAGTGACTATAGATGATAAAATTAAAATTTGGAATAAAGCTTCTGGTAGCGATGCCAATAAATTGAATTGATCATAAGGTTAGTAAATTGTGAAAGGAGGAGCTTAATTCTATTAAGACCCTCCTTTTTTTTATTTAAAACTAATTATTAGGATTATCTCCATTAAAACTACTGCAATAAAATTTGTCCTTTTTAAAGAAACTTACTTCATAAATCTCTCAAAAATAAATGACAAATTGCAAACAATCAGTAAAACTGTTTGATTTTTTTTTAATTTTAAAAGCCAAAAGCCAAACCTAATTCCACCAGACTAGAAAAAACTTTTCAATTTCTCCATTGGGCTTTTTTAGCCAACAAAGCGGAGAAAAATTTCGTTCTAAATATTCTTTTTTGTCATTTTTAAATTGCTGAAAATTTAACCAATCCACATTTTGATGAGGTTGAACCAGCCAATCTTTTTTGATGGGAATATAAAATTTAGAATCGTAAAATTGTTTTAATTCTTTTTGGTTCACGTAAAAGCCACTAATACATTCGTTATTTAACGATGTTAATTGTAGCGTTGAGTTAGCAAACGGAACAAATAATTGCGCTTTAAAATAAACTTTTTGTGTTATCTCGGTACTTTTTAAATCGATAGATTTTAAATAGTTCACACATTCATTAGCATAGAGGAGCGGTAACTGTTTGTTCTTTAGTTTTGTTAATTTTTCTACTAACGAATCTTTTCTATTAGGACCAATAAAATGTGCAATTTCAGTGTTTCCAACAGAACTATCGTACACATAAAACTTATAGATAATTTCTAGATGAATCGGATTCCCGTTTTTTAAAAGAATACAGTCGAGCTCTCCTAAAGTTCTTTTTTCTTGCTGAATTTGAACATTCTCACATAGAATATCAATAGTGTTTTCTTGTTCTAATTGATAAGACACAAAACGTTCTATATATCTACCCAGTCGTAATCTTTCATCAATCGCAATATTTATTTTTGATGATTTTTCTTTAATATCAAATTGATTTAGTTCAAAAATAGCGTCGTTTTTCCACAAACAAGGAGTTTGTAAAAACCCGTCATACCTTTTTTGAATATCTTTTGTTTTTTGATGCATATTAGAAAACCATAAATTTCACTAATTTTCACCAATAATTAAGCAATTTTAAGGTTTTATTTATCATAAAATTTTACGTAGTTCTAATTTACCTCAATAAAATCTTTGCATATTATTTTACTCCTAATCACTCGTTAAAATCTGTTTAAAAATAAAATTTTTATAAATCTCTAAATCCTCTCAATGAATCTCTGCGGAATAGTTCCGAAAAAAATGGCAACAAAAACTTATGTCAATCTCCGTGAACCATTTTGCACACAAATACCCATAAGCAGCTATAAACATCATTAAATAGTAGTGAAAGTAGGCGAAATACATATCAAAAAGAGATGTCTATCTCTCTACAAAACTTTGTCAAACTCTTTGAAATTAGTAAAATTCGTATGTTAGTTTTTTTAATCTAAATCTTGAATTTCAGGTGTTCTAATCTCTATAATTCTTCGTAAATTTATCCTTTAAAACTCAACTACAATGCAATTCGAAGAATCAACTTTTCAATTTCTCAATAATCTTCAAAAAAATAACGACAGAGATTGGTTTGCAGATGAAAAAGAAACGTATTTAATAGCGCAAAAGAATGCCAAAGAAGTATTTGCAGAAATTTATAAAAATTTGCAGATACATGATGAAATAGAAAAATCTAAAATGATGCGTATTTATAGAGATGTTCGTTTTTCTAATGATAAAACACCCTATAAAGCACATTTTGCAAATTCTTATTCAAGATTGGGAAAAGAATTAAGGGGTGGCTATTTTTTAAGAATTAGGCCAGGAGCATCTTTTTTAGCGGGTGGCTTTTGGGAACCGACTAAAGATGATTTATTTAGAATTAGAAAAGAAATAGCTCAAGACGCATCAGAAATTAGAGCAATTTTAGAATCTAAAGAATACAAAAAGCATTTTGGAGGGCAATTTGAAAGTTTTAGCGAATTAAAAACAGCACCAAGAGGTTTTGATAAAGAACATCCAGATGTGGATTTATTGCGCAAAAAAGGATTTATAGCAAGCAAGAGTTTTACAGATGAACAGGTTTTATCTGAAAATTTTATTGAGGAAGTTGGAGAAAGTTATAAAGCAATGCGTCCGTTTTTTAATTTGTTTAGCGACATTTTAACAACTAATTTAAATGGAGAGTCGGTGGTTTAACACTGGTTTATTTTTAATTAATCTGTGTAAATTTGCAGAGAGTGTATAAGTTTTAGAGAGGAAATTTCTAACCAAATTATCTGATTTTTGTTTGATTTAGTGAGTTTTAGTTTTACTTGCGTTTAATCTTTCATATTTCAGCACTCATAACTCCGAAAAGAATTAAAGAGTTTATAAGTAAAAAGAATATTCCGGTTATATTTATAAATACCATCTTATTCAGTACACTCTTTACTTTTAGTATTCCCCAAAGTCCAACCCCAAATAGCGTTAAAGTGATTAAAAGACCTCCAATTTCGTAAAAAAAAGAAGTAAAATACTAGGTATCCAAAGAATAAGAAAAACAGTGATTAGTGTATTTTGAATTTTTGGTCTATTTATATTTTCAATATGATAAAGAGTTATTGCTCTAGAAATTATCAACGGAATACTTAGCAGGAGGTTAATAGCAATTACTAATTCACTCCAAACAAATGGTTGTATCCAAATGAATAGAATTAAAGAAATAGAAATTATTGAAAAACCTACAACATTGGTTAAACTTAAATATCTTATTATTTTTTTTACTTTTAAATAGCACTCCAACAGCTAAAAATATTATTTAAGATTCTTACGTACCTCTCGTTTTAAAACTAAAACAGTTATTAATGTTGACATTATATCTGCAATAGGAAAAGACCACCAAACCCCACTAACGCCATAATATTTCGGTAAAATATAGGCTAACGGAATTAAGAAAATCCCTTGTTTTAAAAGTGTTAAAATTAAAGCAGGCATTGCTTTTCCTGCCGCTTGAAAGTAGGCAGAACCAATTAATTGCATCGTAATAATTGGTGTTGCCAAAAACACAATTAACATGGCGTTGGGTGTAGTAGCCAGTAACGTAGTTTCGTCGGTAAAAATCCAGATGACTTCTTCTCTAAAAATTATAATTCCGATAAAAATAATGGTTCCTAAAATAGAACCAAAATAAATAGATGTTTTAATGGTTTCTTTTACACGATCATTTTTTTCTGCACCAATATTAAAACCAGCAACTGGTAAAAAACCTTGCGTAACCCCTAAAACAGGAGATAATGAAAACATCATAACTCGGTTAATAATTCCGAAAATTGCAATAGAAATTTCACCTCCGTATTTAAACAAAGAATAATTTAATACAATCATAAGTACACTTACAGCGCCCTGCCGTACAATGGTGATACCGCCTAAAGCAAAGATTTCTTTGACAATATTTAGATTTAATTTAAAGTTTTTTGGTATTATTTTTAATTCACTTTTAGAGGATAAAAAGAAATATAAAATATACAAACCACAGCTGGCATAAGAAAGAGAAGTAGCTAAACCTGCTCCATACATGCCCCAGTCAAAAAATTTAATAAAAAGAATATCAAGTAAAATATTTAAAACTGCAGGTACCATCATGGCATACATGGCAAATTTTGGTTTTCCTTCTGCCCTAATTACAGGGTTGCCCATCATGGCAAAGGCTAAAAACGGAACACCATAAATAATAACACCAAAATATTCTGATGCAATTGGCAAAATATCGCCTTTTGCGCCAAATAAATTTAAAATAGGCACGCTAAAAATATTCCCTAATGTTACAAAAATGATAGCTAAAATAAGGGTTAAACAAATCTGATTGCCAAAAGTTAAAAATGCTTTTTCAGAATTATTTGCTCCTAAAGCTCTAGAGATAATAGAGCTTCCTCCAATACCAATTCCCATACCAATAGAAGATATTAAAAAAGCGATTGGTAAAACTACCGTAATGGCAGCAATTGCTAAAACACCAATCCATTGTCCTACAAATATAGTGTCAACAATCATGTTTAAAGACATTACAAGAATTCCAATAGTTGCAGGAACGGCTTGTTTTATCAATAATTTACTAATTTTTTCTGTGCCTAATGTGTTTGTTAATTTCGTCATAAATAGGCTACAAAGATGGTTATAAATTAAATCTTTTATGGAATTCTGGCATCAATAATTGTTATAGATATATTAAAATATATAAATTTGCCAAAATCGATAAAAGTGAACAACGTTTTTATATTAACCATTACGGTTTCATTAGAAGATATAGACACATTACAACATGTAAATAATCTAGTTTATGTAAAATGGATGGATGAAATTGCAACAAATCATTGGTCTTTTTTAACAAAAGACACTCCGTTGCCCCAATATGTTTGGGTAGTGATGCGCCATGAAATAGATTATTTAAAACAAGCTACTTTAGGCGATGAGATTGTTGTGAAAACTTGGGTGGGAGAAACAAGAGGAATCACTTCTATACGTTTTATGGAGTTTTATAGTAATGATGTTTTATTGGTAAAAGCAAAAACAGTTTGGGCAATGTTAGATGCCAAAACGTTTAAACCAGCAAGAATAAGAGAAGATGTTTTAAAGGTTTTGATGCCCAAGAAATAATAAAAAATTACTGCTAAATTGTTTATGGTAAAGAAATTTTATGTTTTTTGATTTACTATTGTAACTTTTAAGTGTTTTATTTAGAATAGCAGAGAATTTCAAAATATGAATAGTGGTTTTAGTTTAGTTTTAAAGTTTTTATTGCAATAATTTGCAAATACCGCACTGATAATTGGTGAATTATTGACTACACAAATATCAAATTCCTTTAGGCGTTATTAAAATCAATAAAAGTATCTTTGCACAAAATTTAAAACAATGTCTACATTTTCTGCATTAGGAATTCGCGAAGATTATATAAAATCGATTAAAGAAATCGGTATTTCTACACCCTCTGAAATTCAAGAGAAAGCCATTCCTATTTTATTAAATGCTAAAACTGATTTTATTGGTTTAGCACAAACAGGAACCGGAAAAACTGCGGCTTTTGGTTTGCCTGTATTGCATCAAATAGATACAGAATCAAACCATATTCAAGCCTTAATTTTATCGCCAACAAGAGAATTGGTGCAACAAATTAAAAAGCAGCTTTTTAAGTTTACAAAGTATGTAGATGAAAAGATTTTTTTAGAAGCTGTTTTTGGAGGTGAAAAAATTGATAGACAAATTAAAAATTTAAAAAGAACAACACATGTCGTTGTGGCCACTCCTGGAAGATTAATTGATTTAATAGAACGTGGAGATGTCGATATAAGTCATGTAACTACTGTTATTTTAGATGAAGCTGACGAAATGTTAAGCATGGGTTTTAAACAAGATTTGAATAGAATTTTAAAATTCACGACGAAAAATGACAGAAATATTTGGTTGTTTTCTGCAACAATGCCAGAAGAAATTAAGAAAATTGTAAAAACATACATGGAGCCAAATGCGCCAAGAGTTGAAATAAACCCGAAGTCTTTGGTAAATGAAAATATAAGACACCAATTTGTTAGAACAACCATTAAAGAGAAAACAGGTTTAATTACTACCTTTTTAGAAAAAAGAGGAAGACAAAGAGGAATTATTTTTTGCAGAACAAAAGCTGGTGCTCAAAATTTAGCGGTTCAATTAATTGAAGAAGGGTTTTCTGCGGCTGCTTTAGAGGGGGATATGCAACAAAAAGAGCGCGATAAAGTAATGCGTGCTTTTAAAAATGAAAGTTTACAATATTTAATTTCTACCGATGTTGCTGCTCGCGGAATTGATGTTAGAGGTTTAGAGTTTGTGATTCACCATCAATTACCAGAGCAAACAGAATATTATACACATAGAAGTGGAAGAACTGCAAGAGCCGGCAAAACAGGTATTTCTCTTGCGTTGGTTTTACCTTATGAAATAGAAAGAGTGCATGAAATTCAGAAAGAATTAAATATCCATTTTACAGAAGTAGACGTGTAAAATGGAGATTATTTATGTCATAGATATTCTAGGAACTTTTGCTTTTGCCATTAGTGGCGCGTTGGTTGCGCTTGATAAAAAATTCGATATATTTGGCGTTATCATTATCGCTTTTGTAACGGCTGTTGGTGGCGGAATGTTGCGTGATATTTTAATCGATGCACATCCCATAAACTGGATTGGCGATTTAAATTATTTATATACTATCTTTTCTGCTGTTATTTTTACGTTTCTTGTTAAAAGTAAAATTGCTTATTTAAGCAAAACAATGTTTTTGTTTGATACCATCGGTATTAGTGTTTTTACTTTGTTAGGTTTACAAAAAGGGCTCTCTTATGATTTACACCCTTTAGTAGCTGTAATTATGGGAATGATTTCTGCGGTTTTTGGTGGGGTTTTACGAGATGTTTTAACAAACAGGGTTCCTTTAATTTTTGAGAAAGAAATATATGCTTCTGCATGTTTAGCAGGCGGAGTAACCTACTTAATTTTAAAGCATTTTAGGGTAGATGAAAATATAAACTTTATAATCTCGGCATCTGTTGTTGTGTTTATTAGAGCTATTGCGGTAAGATTTTCTCTAGAACTTCCTAAAATAAAAGTAGATCTATTCAAAAAATTCGAATAATAAAAAAAGCGGAGCATTATGCTCCGCTTTTTTTATTTCAATTAAATTTTAAATTTATTTTACATCTTGTAGTAATTCTTTTATCGATCTTAAAAGTTGTTGATCAATACCGTTGTTTATTTGCCCAGGCATGTTTTTTACTTTAATCATGGGTTCTGTTTGGTTGTTTTCCATCCATTCGCCAGCTTTGTTTTTCGCACTTACGGGCACAACACCCCAATAAGAACCATTTGGTAAACCCTCCCAACCAGCAAAACTACAGGTTCCGGGAACTGGCATTCCTACTGTTTTTCCAATTTTTAAATCGGTGTAACCAGAGGCATAACAATGACCATCAGAATACATATCTTCATTAAAAATAGAAAGTGTAGGTTTTGTAAAACGAGAAGTTGGTTCGCCGCCAACTACTTTTGCCCCGGTAGCGTAAGTTATAAAAGGAACTCCTGTAAAAAACATCGCTAAATCGGCAACTAAATCTCCACCACCGTTAAAACGAGTATCTACAATAACGCCTTTTTTATCTGAATATTTACCCATCATATCTTGGTAAATACTTCTATATGGACCATCGCTCATTCCAGGAATATGAACATATCCTAATTGCCCATTACTTAATTTTTCTACTTCTTTTTCATTTATTTTAATCCATCGGTTATATAAAAGATTATTTTCTGCACCTATAGAAATTGGTTTTACAGTAATTGTTTGGGTCTTTTTAGTTGTAGGATTTAAAATATTTAACAACATAAACTCGCCAACTTTTCTATTGAAGTATTTAGAGACATCTTCATTTTTATCAACCGTAATACCATCTATTTTTTGAATAATACTGCCAACTTCTATGTTAAATTTAGCTTTATCTAGCGGGCCATCTTTAATAATTTCTTGAATTAAAATTCCATCCTCTTTAAAATTAAAATCCATAAAAATACCAAGAGATCCGGTTTCGTCTTTATTTGAAACTTCGCTACCACTATAACCTGCACCCGCATGAGAAACGTTTAATTCTCCTAACATTTCAGATAACATTTCAGAAAATTCATACGCATTACCAATATGCGGTAAGTACTTTTTATATTCTGTTTTCATATTGTCCCAATTAATTCCATGAAAATCCGGATGGTAAAAAACAGCATTTGTACGAATCCAAACATGCTGAAACATTGCTTCTCTTTCTGCGTATTCGTCTAATTTAATTTCAGAATTTATTTCTACTACTTTACTCTTTTCTGTTTCAGGGTTTAATTTTGTTATTTTTCCACTGCTTAAAAGGTATAGGTTTTCGGTTTTTTTATCCCATTCCAAGCTGCCAGAACGCGTGTCTAGTTTCATTAGCATTTTAGTTTCTTTGGTACGTAAATTTGTACTCCATAAATTAGATTTGCCTTCAAAGCTTGCTAAATAATAAAGTACATCGCCTTTTTTAGAAAGTACAGCATCTCCTAAACTAGAAGAATGAATCGTTAACCTTTTAGTTCTATCTTTCATAGAACCCCAATCGAACTTTAATGGTTTTATAGTGTCTTTGTTCGATTCTTTGTTATCTTTCTTTTTATCCTTTTTCTTGTCAGATTTTTTTGCTTTTTCTGCTTTCTCTTTTTCCTTTTTTTCTTCTGCTTTAATGGCTTCCATTAATTTGTAATCTTCATCACTTAAATTAAATTCGTCCCAAGCATCTTGCGTAAAAAACATACTATACACATCACTTTGAGATCTACCACTTGTAGCATACGATTTAAGACCGTTTCTATTGCTAAACCATAACATTTGTTTGCCATCATTTACCCATTTTGGGTAGTAATCAGCGTAACCGCTTTCGTTTAAATTAATTCGTTTAGAACCATCGGCTGCCATTAATAAAACTTCGTTATTACTTAATGTTTTACCCCAATCTACCAATAACCAATCACTATCTGGGCTCCATGTAAAATATTTATCGCCATCACTCATGTGAAATAAATCTTCTGGAGTTAATAAAGTAACCTCCTTTTTAGAGGCGATATCTTTTATTTTTAAGGTTCTTCTGCCTTCTATAAATGCTATTTTTTTACCATCTGGCGAATATTGAGCAAGATAATTATCAACCCTATTTTCTATGATTGCCTCTTCTTTTATTAAAGTAGCTGCATAAAAGAAAGGTTCTTCTTTTCTTAATTTTTCATTTTTATAAACATTCCATTTTCCATTACGTTCACTGCTGTAAATTACAGACTTTCCTTCGGGTCCCCAAGAAACAAAACGTTCGTTTTCTGGCGTATTGGTTAATCTTTTTGTGAACGTTTTATCTACAGAGGTCACAAATACTTCTCCTCTTGCAATAAACGCAATTTCTAAACCGTTGGGTGAAATTGCCATTTCGTCGATACCACCATTAATAGAGACAAATTTCTCTGTATTTTCTTTATCTTGGGTAATGATGTTTACATTTATTTTTTTAGGAGTTTCTCCTTCTTGCATCGAATATAATTCGCCATCATAACCAAAAGAAAGAACGCCGTTACCAAAGCTTAAAAAACGCACCGGATGTACTTTAAAATTTGTGAGTTGTTGGTCTTGGTTTGTGTTTTTTAAAGAACGTTTATGAACGTTAAAAGAGCCACTTCTTTCACTCAAAAAATACATGCTTTTTTCATCTTCACTAAAAACAGGTTGTCTGTCTTCTGCAGTATTATTGGTAATCATTGTATGTACATTAGTGGTTGTGTTTAGCATCCAAATATCTCTTGTTATAGCAGATGTGTGATGTTTTCTCCATTCATTTTCTCCACCTTTTTTATCGTGGTATAACATGCTTTTTCCGTCTTTAGAATATTGTATATATTCTGCAGGAATCGTTAATAGTTGCGAAACTCTTCCTGATGTTACAGGAACACTATACAATTCTGTTTGCGAATCACTAGGATATTGTCTGTGGTTGGTGGCATCTTGTCTTAAAGCACCAAAAACAATAGCGGTATCATTTGCAGAAAAAGAATATGGATGCTCATTGTTAGAGTGAAAAGTTAACCTTGTTGCCTCGCCACCAACGGAGTTCATTACATAAATATCAAAATTACCATATCGGTTAGATGCAAATGCAATTTTAGAACCATCTTTGCTCCAAACAGCCTTATAATCATGCGCATTATGGTAGGTAAGTTGTTGTGCATTTCCTCCAGTAGTGTTCACTTTATAAAGGTCTCCTTTATAGGTAAACGCAATTTGAGTTCCGTCTGGTGAAATAGCCGAATGTCGCATCCACTGCGGATTATCTTGACTAAAAATGGAAAGGGAAAAAAGTGTAAAAAAGAGTACTAGTGGTTTCATGTTTGATATTTTTTGACTAATTTAATCAATTACTAAATACAAAAATAATTTTTTAAAATAAATAAGATGAAACCAATAGCTTTTAATGATTTTGACGATTTTAAAGCGATGTTAGCGAAAGATTTACCCGCAGGAAATTGGTATCCGATTCGTCAGCAGATGATTAACGATTTTGCAAATGCTACTTTAGATAAACAATGGATTCATTTAGATGAGAAAAGAGCTGCTAAAGAATCTCCGTTTAAAAGTACTGTTGCGCACGGGTTTATGTCTGTTGCTATGATTTCTAAACTATTAGAGGAAGCTTTTACGATTAAAAGTGTAAAAATGGGTTTGAATTATGGTTTAAATAAAGTTCGTTTTCCGAATCCTGTCCCTGTAAACAGTGAGTTAAGAATGCTTGCTAAAATAACAGCAATTGAAGAACTTGCTAATAACGGAATTAAAGTTACTTTTTTCTGTACCATAGAGATTAAAGGGCAAGAGAAACCAGCTTGCGTAGCAGAGTTTTTGGCCGCTTTATATGAATAGAAAATTTTATAATCATTTTTGTCTGATAAAAGACACAACCTGCTTGCCAGCAGGCAAGGAAACAAGACTTTGTCAACAAACTGTATTTGAGTGACGTGCAAATAAATTGAATTATTTTTTGATT
Organism: Polaribacter sp. IC066; assembly: GCF_007997085.1. GTDB lineage: Bacteria > Bacteroidota > Bacteroidia > Flavobacteriales > Flavobacteriaceae > Polaribacter. The sequence continues at coordinate 90,922 of NZ_VORR01000007.1, read as the reverse complement.
AATTGAAATGAAAAGTAATTAGCATAGCATCGTTACGGTAATTATTTTTGATGAAAGGTAAGCGAAAAAGAAACGATTTATTACGGCATTATAAGGCTAATTTGGTATGACTACAAAAAGAACAATTTATAGGACAATTTTATTCATAATTAAAAGATCTAACTCAAATCTAAACCCAACAAATTATGTGTAATAATGTGTATTTTATATAGTTAATTGTAACTAAAATGTTTTAAGTGGATACCTGTGTTCTTAAATAACTAAAAAAAATTGTTAGTAGTTTGATGTTCTTTTAAATAAAAAATTATAAGAGTCACGGACACTTTGTAAAGATTATCTTTATAAACATTTAAAGTGTCCATAAAATCAAAACGTATCAAAAAGTATTTTAATCTGATTTTATTAGTTTTTTCCTTCGGATTAATTCCCCGTTTTCTAAAGAAATATTTAGGTAATAAATGCCTGCTTTTAAATACCCAAGTTGTATAGAATTCTCATTTTGAATAGAAAAAACCTTCTTGCCTAAAACATCATAAATATCAATTTTATAGGCATCTGTAAATGAGGTAAGAACCTGTAATTCAGATTTAAACGGATTTGGAAAAATACTAATAGCACTATTTGTTGTTGGGTTGTATGTGTTTTTGATGTTGCCACCAAAGAAATTTTCTGCAAATAGATAAGCTTCTTTGCCTATTTTTTCGCCAATAATTCTTCCTTTAATATCATCTATTGGCGGGTGTATACCTCCCCAAATTCTTGATAAACTTGTTTGGTCTGCTGCATCTCTATACGTTGCCCATTGTAGCGTAAAATCTTGGGTAGGACCTTCTTCAAATATTAAAAAATCATTTTAAATGACATCAAAAGTGCCAATTCCTCCAGGAAAAAAAGCATCATTTGTAATTAAAGTTAACACTTCTGCAGCAGCTCGAGAAAATGTTGAATGCCCAGAAAGGTAACCCGCAAAAGGAGGTGTAACAAAAGAAGGTCTTTGATAAGGCCACCATCTAGTGCCTAAAATCCAACCCACACCCGCTACATCTGTATCAGGATTGTTAATATAATCGGGACCACGCCATGATTTTATCTTAATTTTTCCTATGTTTTGATTGCTATTGCCAGCTAACTCATCATTATTTTCTATAAGTTCGATTAAATTAGTCATTAAGGGCAAACCATGTGGATGAAAGCTTGGTGCATTAGCATTAGAGCTCTGACCTTTAGAAGCCATGTATCTAATCGCAGAAACGGGTCTTATATAGTCGTAATAACCTTTAATTCCCCAAGTATTTACAGCAGCATCATGCATTGCGCCAGCTAAAACGAAGTAGCTTTTTATATCCCATTCTAAACTAGATAACTCTATTGTTGATGCTCCGAAAGTTTTTTTAGATTGCGGATGATCGCTCACATAATTCAAAATTGTAAACCAATGACCTGGTGGTGTTTCAGAATCCGGACCATCTGCCCAAAATTCTGCTAAAACCCTTGTATAATCTGCTTGCTTTACAATATTAGGGCTGTAGGGTTTTAATGTTTTAGGGTTTACTAAATGTCCTTTTACCGCGCTACCTCCAGCATCAAAATCATAAAAACTTTTATATTCTTCAAAAGTATCAGGAAAATCAGAGATGCTCGTATTCCCAATTTTTGCTGGAGAAATATCGATTAAAATAGTACTTGCTGGGTCTAATTGTGCGGACCATGAAATGACCAAAGCAAAGTTCCATTTGTACGGATCTTGAATGCCATTATCGTTAGAATCTTGAATATAAACGGGCGGTCCTGGGTCATTGTAAATATAGGAATCAAAACCATTATTTAGAATTGTTGCAGCATCTTCTTTCAATGCAAATGGGGTTACTGCTCCCCATTCTGGACTTAAAAAAGAAGGGGTGTTAAATTGAAAAGGATTGCCAGATTGGTCTATAAAAAGATTAAAAGCTAATGGTTGCCATCTATTTGGGTTAATATCTGCATTATCGTTGTAAGTATCTAAAAGTAAAGGAGTATTTACCGATTGGTAAAATTTATTTGAATAACCATTGGACTCGTTAGAGTTGTCTTGTAAACCGAACTCAATCATTTTAGCACCCATATAATTTCCGAGGGCAGCAAAGGATCCTAATTTATATTCTTGAGAAATAAAATTTTTATCATACCCTAGCGATAAAAAAAAGGTTTCTAGAGCGTTTAAAGTTTCTGTTGAGTTTGGCGAATCTTTAAATCTATGTTTTAAAAGCCTAAAAAGGGCATAACTAATTATTTCTTTAGTGGCTTTTTCTTTATGAATGGGTTTTGGAATAGGAGAGAAGGGGGTTGTAAAATTACCAAACGTATTGTCTAAAAAAAAAGATTGTGCTGTTTCATCAAAAATAGCCCAAGCGTCATACATTAAAACAGAAGCATGAAATAGGTTTCTTGCATGCACAGTAGGCCTTGCAAAATCATTTCTTATCGCTTCTAAAAGTTGCTCATTCCATTGCCTTGCAACAGAATGTTGGCTATTTACAGCATGAGAAATGCAAATGCTAAAAATTACAAAAAGAAGGCATTTTTTAATCATTTTAAAAATAGTAATCGAACAAAACTACCAAATTTAATTCATAATCAACATAAAATGCTACCAGTTTGTGCCTTAAAAAATTATTCAGCAATGGTAATTACGGCAGCTTTAAATAAATTGGCTTTTGATTTAAAGAATTTATTTTCTAATTCAATTGCTTTTAATTTCGAGTCAATTAATTTAGATTCCCTAGAATTTACTAAAAATAAAGAACTTTCACCTAAAAAGAACTTTCGTTCTTCAGCTCTTAAAAGCACTCCGTAATCTCTAACAATATTTTCTGTAAAAGCGGTTTGTATGCCGTAAGACTCCAATTCTTGCTGAATTGCATTTATTTTATTTGAAATAACAACTTTAGTGGTTTCATTTTCAAAGTTAATGTCTTGCAGTTTAATTCTTGCAAGCTTTAAATCTCCTCGTTCTTTCCTTAAAAATAAGGGCATACTAAACTTTACACCACCTTTATAATTATTGGTGTTAAATGAGTTTATTTGATCACTATTTTCTGTTATAAAATTATACTGTAAATCTAACTGTGGTAATAAACTATTCATTTTAAGTCTTCTATCAATGTCTAAACTTTCGCTTTTAAAATTTAAAGATTTAATTTTAGGATGGTTTTCAATATCAAAATCTGCATCATTAAAAAGTGCAATGTTAAAAGTAGTATCTACATGATTGATGGCTTCTATATCCGGAATAATATTGTCTTGTAATTCTACAGGAGTATCATCATTTAACCATAAAAAATTAGAAAGTTCTAACGAATTTTTTATTAATTTAATTCTGGCTTTTTCTAAATTTAGTTTTCTTGTTTGTAGGGTAATCCCTGCCTCTAAAGTATCTATTGCAGGTTTATCTCCTTGCTGAAAAGCTCTTTTTGTTCCTTGAAATCGAATACTTGCATTTTCTAAAAAATCTTCGAAAACTTTTTTTTCGTTGTAGGTTTGTAACCAATTAAAATACGATAAAGAAGCATTGTATAGAATTTCATTCACTAATATTTGCTGATCTTCTTTTGCCTGATCTAAAAAGAATTTTGCTTGTTTTAAAGAAGCCATTCTTTCATTCATTAAAAAACCTCTTGCCACAGAAACAGAAATACCCGCGCTGTATAAACCATCTAAAGGCACATTAGATTCTTGGTTTAAAAAGAGACCGTCGTTTTCTTCATAATTCGCTTTAAACTCAATGCCATACCACGTAGGTATTTTAAAGGAAGCGTTTAACTTGTTAAAATATTCTTTGTCTTTAAACTGTTTTTTATCGTAATCTACTTCAATTTTAGGGTCAAAAGCACCTCTTGCTTTTAATAATTCAGATTCACTATTATTTATAATAAGATTGGCTTGTTTTACAATAGGATGATAATTTTTTACGTATCCTAAAAATTCTGACAAGGTCATTTTAGATTCAATTTTGTCTTGCGCGTTTTGCTGATAAAAAATCAACAAAAAGAATGCAATTACATATGTTTTCATGCTACTTTTTTTTTGCTTCAGACTTTCCTTTTTCTCCATCATTTGGCTGGTAGTAATTAGGAGGAAAGCTATTTAACTGTCTCCATAATTCATACCAAATTGGCACATCTTCTAGCAATGCAATTGTTCTTGCTCCAGAGCCAACTCTTATGGCATCTGGCCAAGTATGGTCTGTTTCATCTGGTGCTAATAAAATTCTATACATACCGTTATTGCTAATAAACCGTTCTATAGCTACTACTCTAGCTCCATAAGTTCCATAAGAAACATTTGGCCAACCAGAAAAGATAATGGCAGGCCAACCATCAAATTGTACCCGTACTTTTTCGTCTATGTGCAATAAGGGTAAGTCAATAGGTCTTACAAAAGTTTCTACGGCTAAATCATATTTTTGAGGCATGATACCAACTAATGACTCTCCTTCTTTAAAAGTACCTCCAATTCCGCCTTTAATAGCTTTAGTTATATATCCAGTTTGTGGAGAGGTAACATATAAGAGCGCATTTCTAACTTTATAATTACTATTGTTATTCTCTAATTTAGAAACTTCTACTTCTGCGTCAAAACCACTAGATTTTGCAGTAAACATATCGCTCTGTGCTTTTGAAATTTTATCTGCAAACATGGTTCCAATTCTAGTTAGTTCTAGTTTTGCATTTAAAACTTCGTTCTTAGCAGCCAGTAAGTTATTTTCTTGTTCAATTAATTTGGCTTGTGTTTCTTGTAATTTAAGACGTTTTTCTTCAACATCTTTTACGGCAAAAATGCCTTCTTGTTGCAAAGTTTCTGTTCTTTCATATTGTCTTTCAGCAATTTTAATATTTGTTTTTGCTGCTTCAAACTTTATACTATCGCTTTGCACTTTTAATTTAGATTGCAAAAGCTTATTTTCAGTTTGTGCTGTTTTTAAGACACGTTCTTGTTTTAAAGCTACTATTTGCCTGTTTAAGGCGTCTACTTTAAACTGATATGCATTTACAGAAGATGTTTTTGCATCTATTTGTAGGTTTGTTCTTTCTATTAAACGGTCATCAAAATATTCACTTTTAACTTCAGATATTCTAAGAATGGTATCTCCTTTTTTTACTAAATCTCCCTCTAAAACAAACCATTCTTCAACTCTACCCGGAATTTGAGATTGTATATCTTGAGGTCTTTGATCTGGTGATAAAGTAGTTACGATGCCATTACCCGTTATATTTTGAGTCCAAGGTAAAAATAAAAGTATAATCCCTAAAATAGCAAATACGATTAAGAATTTGTTTAGCGCTTTGTAATAATCTTTATTAAAAATATTTTTAGCAGATTTATATTTTGAAAAATCTATCTCTTTACGTATCGGATTGTTCGATATATTTAACATAGCTTTAATTTATGGCTTTAATTTCTCCTTTTTCTAATGTTATAGTTTGGCTGCATTGAGTCCTCCAACTTTTTCTACTACTCACTACAATTAGTGCCCAAGGCCTTTTAGGATCTGTTAAATATGCAATAATCCTTACTGTTTCTTCTAAATTAAATTGATCTAGAGGATCTTCTAAAATCATTATTTTTGGTTGTTTAATAATTGCTCTTGCTAAAATTAACTTTTTAGCAATGGTGTAAGACATTTGTTTTCCTTCGGGATACAAAACGGTATCTAAACCGCTGGGTTGTTCTTTTAAAAATTGAGATAAACCAACGATGTCTAAAACATCAAAAATTATTTCGTCTTTAATTTTATGATCGCCAAAAATTAAATTTTGTCTTATAGTACCTTCAAAAGGTGTTTCTTCTGAAAGTGATAAACCTAATTGAGAGCGGTAATGATTTAAATATAAACTATTTAATGATAAATTATTTATATAAATACTGCCTGCGGTTGGCTCTACTATGCCAGAAATTAAACGGAGTAAACTTGATTTGCCCGCACCGCTTTCTCCCACAATTAAAACTCTACAATGGGGCGTTATTTTAAAGGATATATTTTTAAGAATGAAGTTTTTTCTATCTTTAACAGCATAAGAAACATTGTCTAATTCTATGTTAAGACCATTTTTAAACATAGGCTTTTCACCACCTTGAGATTCTATTTCTTTGTCTACTACTTGTCCTATTTTTTCTATTGAAGTAAGTACATCATAAAAAGACTCTAAACCAATAATTAATTTCTCTACAGACGCTATTACAGAAAGAATAATAATTTCTGCAGCAACAAATTGGCCAATATTCATTTCTTGGTTTAAGACTAAAGCCCCACCAATTAAAAGTAAACTGGCAGTTACAATTACTTTAAACCCTACCATTTGAGAGTATTGTAATATTAATATTTTAAAGTGATTTTCTCGTGCTTCTAAATATTTACTTACCAATTCATCATTTTTAGACATTGCTAAATTAGTTTTTCCAGAAACTTTAAAGCTCACTAATGTTCGGGCCACCTCTTGAATCCAATGGGCAACTTTATATTTTTGTTTAGATTCCATCAAACTTGTTTCTAATCCTTTTTGAGCAGTAAACTTAAAAACAATATAGATTAAAAGCAATAATAAAATACCAAATACAATAAAAAACGGATGGTAAAATGAAAGTAGCGTTAGGGCGAATAGTATTTGTAAAACAGCGGTTGGTACATCAATTAAAATTTTTGAAAGTCCTTTTTGAATGGTAAGGGTATCAAAAAATCGATTTGCCAATTCTGGTGGATAATAATTACGCAATTCAGACATTTTAATTTTTGGAAAACGATAGCTTAATTCAAAAGAAGCTCGCATAAAAATTCTTTGTTGTATTGTTTCAATAATTCTTAATTGCATTAATTGCAATGCACCAGAAAAAACAACACCAAGCGTTACTACAACCACTAAAACAATCCAAGAAGTAGATATTTGTGCTCCTTGTATTAAATTGATAATTGCTTGAATGCCTAAAGGCAGCGATAAAGAAACAACCCCACCAAAAATAGCATAATAAAAAATTTGAAATATATCTTTTCTTTCTAGCTTTATAAGACCTAAAAAACGTTGCCAGGGTGATAATTGGTTGGTTTCCATTAATTTATTTTAAAGTATTTTCTACTAAGTGGATAAAAAAGTTTGTGGGTGTTTTTCCGTTTTTACTATTGGTAATAGAGGGGAAATGTTCATTTAAAAAGTGTTGATGCAAGCCGCCCTCTAAAAGTGTACTCGCTAAACTTAAAGGAAAAGGGTATGCTGGGTTAACCGCGGTAATCATTTCTTCTAGTCTAGAAATAAGGCGTTTATAAATTTCAAAATAGCCATCTTTATTATCTTTATCAACCTCTTTTGTTAAAAAAGATTTAGAACTTTCTTTAACAATAATACGGTACAAAAGTGTTTCGTCTATATGAGAAAAGTTACTATCTTCTTCTACTGTTTTGGTTACAATTCTAACAGCTTTGTCTAATTTTTTAAGTTTGTTAGAGATGCTAAAAGTTTCCATAACTAATTGATACTCTAACCAGGCCCAATACCAAGAAGATAAGTATAGTAAAAGTTTATGCTTGCTCTCGAAATATCTATAAATAGAGCTTTCGTTAGAACCTATTTGTTTTCCTAATTTTTTGAAAGTAAAACTCTCAAAACCAATTTCGTGAATTAGTAGGATACCGTTTTCTATAATTCTTTTTCCAAGTTCAGATGTTTCTGGATCTTTTATATAGATTTTATCTGGAACAGATATTTTAAGGATTGATAATAAACTTTTCATGTTTAGATATTTGGCAACAAATATAATAGCATTACTATCACTTTTACAAATAATACTTTTTTTTGTATTTTATTTAACATCTTTAAAGAGGTTAAAATTACGATACAAAGAAAACTTATTTTATTAAAAAAAGACCCAAAATTATTTTTTTTTTAAGTCATTACATGGTTTATTGTGAAACTATTAATTTTAATTTTGTCTTTAATTTATACTTTAAGAACCTATTTATTCTTTTTAAAGTCGTTAAAAATTGCTTTATTAAAATTTAGTTCTTACTAATTTTTTTTATTGTTTCATAGATTTTTGTAAAACTTATTTTTTTGTAATATCTTTGTGCCGTTATAGAACTTTCAATTATTCTTTTAGCAAGTCAGCTAGGCTTCTAACTTTAATAAGCCACTCTAATTATTTTAGAGTTACAAGTAGGCAATTGTTTCTATAATAAAGAAGTTTAAAAACATAAAAAACATTTATATAGTTAATGGCAAAATCGCAACAAACATTTAGTAAGAGTGAAAAAGAAAAGAAACGTTTAAAAAAACGTTTAGATAAGCAAAAGAAAATGGACGCAAGAAAAGCGGACAAGGATGAGCATGGAACATCTGGTATTCAGTTTGCGTATGTAGATCATAACGGAAACTTAACAGATACTCCACCAGATCCAGAATTAAAAGTAGAGTATGAGTTAGAAGATATTCAAATATCGGTAACGAAAAAAGAAGATTTACCAGAAGAAGATCCGGTAAGAAAAGGAAAAGTAAACTTCTTTGATACTTCTAAAGGTTTCGGATTTATTATTGATGCAGAGAATAGCGAAAAATATTTTACGCACGTAAGTGGTTTAATAGATCAAATTGCAGAAAATGACAAAGTTTCTTTTGAATTAGAGAGAGGAATGCGTGGAATGAATGCAGTGAAAGTAAAGAAAATCTAAAGAACATTATTTTTTCATTTATAAAACAAATCCTATCATTTAAAATGGTAGGATTTTTTAAATTTATTTAACAACCATTAACCATTAACCATTAACCATTAACCATTAACCATTAACCATTAACCATTAACCATTAACCATTAACCATTAACCATTAACCATTAACCATTAGCCATTAACATTAACCACTAAACACCAATTTTGTCTCTTGTTTCTTTTTTTTAATCTACTTCTTCTAAAGAAACACTGCAAGTTATAAAACGGTATCTTGTATCTGATTAACAACCATTAGCCATTAACCACTAACCACCAATCTTGTCTCTTGTATCCTTTTTTATCTGGCTTCTTCTAAAGAACTACTACATGTTATAAAATTCCATACTTTCAATAATTAGTTCTTCAGGAACTTTACAATCAAGTTTAAAAGCCTCAAAATCATTTAAAAGAACAAAGTTTATTTGTCCGTTTACATTTTTTTTGTCGTGTTTTAATAAATCCATGATTGCAGTAAAATCTTCTTTTAAAAGAGTTGTTTTGTCATAAAGAGTAACGATAAGATCTTTTACTTCGTTTAATTTTTCAACAGGAAAATTCAATATTTTTGAGGACATGTAGCATTCGCAAACCATACCAATAGCAATTGCTTCACCATGTGTAAGATTCTTTTTATCGGCAGATTCTAAATAAAAAGATTCAATGGCGTGCCCGAGCGTATGCCCAAAATTTAAAATTTTTCGCAAGTTTTGTTCTTTAGGATCTTGCAGTACTACTTCATTCTTTATTTCTACAGATCTAAAAATTAAATCGCTTATTTTTAATTCTTTATTATTTTTAATTTCATGAAATAATTTCACATCGTATGTAAGTCCGTACTTAATAATTTCTGCCGTTCCAGACTTTATTTCTCTTTCTGCGACAGTTTCTAAATAGTGGTTATCAATAAGCACCATTTCCGGATTTGCAAACAAGCCAATTTGGTTTTTTAAAACCCCTAAATCAACCCCAGTTTTACCGCCCACAGAGGCATCAACCATAGATAATAAGGTTGTTGGTATGTTGATAAAATCAATTCCGCGTTTAAAACAAGAAGCAACAAAACCACCCAAATCTGTAATAACGCCGCCGCCTAAAGTTATTAAAACACTTTTACGATCGCCACCTAGTTCTGTAATGGCGTTCCAGACTCCCATACAAGTTTCTAGATTTTTATTTATTTCTCCCGAATCAATTTCAATAACTTCAATTCTTTTATCTGTTACTAAATTCGGAATAAATTTAGGGTAACAATGCTCAAAAGTATTTTCATCAACCAAAATAAAAATGGTAGAATAGTTATTTTCATCTAATAATTCAGAAAGTTTTTGGTAGCTTTCTTCTTGAAAATGAACAGGATAAGAAATTGCTTGTATGGTTTTCATTTGTGATTTATTAAGTTCGCAAATTAAAAATAAAATACTCAAATATTACGATTCTATACTTATATTTGTTAACGTTAAATTATAATAGAATGAAACTTTTTGATAATACAGAAACTGCCTTCGCACTAAAATCTCATTCCCAATTAGAGAGAGCTTATTTTTTATTTAGAATGATACAAAATCAGCCTTTGGTTAGAATAGGAAGTGCCGTAACTAACTTTGCTTTAAAAGCGCATTTACCTATTGAGGGGTTAATTCGCTCTACGGTTTTTGACCATTTTTGTGGTGGTATAAATGAAGATGATTGTATGCCTATTATAGATAATATGTATAATAACGGTAATGTTCATAGTGTTTTAGACTATTCTGTAGAAGGTCAAGATAAAGAAATTAGTTTTGATGGCGCACTAGAAAAGATTTTAAAGATTCTTGATTTTTGTGAAGAAAAAAAATCAATTCCTTTTGCTGTTTTTAAGCCAACAGGCTTTGGCAGATTTGCTTTGTATGAAAAAGTTTCTGCAGGAAAATCTTTATCTGAAGAGGAGCAAGCAGAATGGAAGAGAGTTGTTGCACGTTACCATAAAGTTTGTCAAGTAGCTGTGGCAAAAGATGTTCCGTTATTAATTGACGGAGAAGAAAGTTGGATGCAACATTCTGCAGACATTTTAATTGAAGAGCTGATGGAAACGTACAACAAAGAAAAAGCTATTGTTTTCAATACACTTCAAATGTACAGACATGACAGAATGGATTATTTAAAAGCCTTGCACGAAAAAGCAAAAGCTAGAGATTTTCATATTGGTCTGAAAGTAGTGAGGGGTGCTTATATGGAAAAAGAAAGAGCAAGAGCAGAAGAAAAAGGGTATCCTTCTCCTATTTGTGAAAACAAAGATGCGACAGATTTAAATTTTGATTTGGCTACAAAATATATGATGGAAAATCCTAAAATGGCTTTGTTTGTTGGTACTCACAACGAAGACAGCTCATATTTAGCGATGGAGTTGGCTAAAAAATACAACGTTGATAAAAATAATAGAAATCTTTGGTTTGGTCAATTATTTGGTATGAGCGATCATATTAGTTATAACTTGGCAAACGAAGGGTATAACGTTGCTAAGTATTTGCCTTTTGGCCCAGTGAGAGATGTGATGCCTTATTTAATTAGAAGAGCAGAAGAAAACACATCGGTTGCTGGTCAAACAAGTAGGGAGTTAAATCTTTTAAAAACAGAGCGTAAGCGTAGAAAGCTATAATGACAACTGTAGAAGAAATTAAAGTATTATTGCGCAAAAATAAAATGAGATTATACCAAGAATTATCTCAAAGTAAAGAAGCAATGTCTCTTATCAGAAAATCTACGCACACTAAATTATCAGCAGAGGAAAAAGAAAAAATTAAGATTCAGTTATTAGATATTTGTAAATCGATACCTGCTTTGGCTGTTTTTTTATTACCTGGAGGTGCTTTGTTATTGCCTCTTTTAATCAAACTAATTCCAGATATTTTACCATCTGCATTTAGAGACGACGAACAAATGACTAGGTAAATGTTTTAGGAATGCCTAATAAAAACCTAGAATTAAATAATAATAGAATGAAACTTTTTAACAACACTGAAATTGCTTTTGCACTCAAATCTGATTTTCAATTAAATCGAGCCTATTTTTTATTTCGCATCATTAAGATTCAGTTTTTAGTGAAAATAGGGGGTGCATTCACTAAACTTGCTTTAAAATTAAATTTGCCAGTAGAAGGTATTATTCGGGCTACAGTTTTTAATCACTTTTGCGGCGGTGTAAATGAAGATGATTGTTTGCCTATTATAGATAATATGTATAACAATGGTCATGTTCACAGTGTGCTAGATTACTCTGTAGAAGGTCAAGACAAAGAAGCTAGTTTTGATGAGGTTTTAGAAAACACCTTAAAAATTCTTAATTTCTGCGAAGAAAAGAAATCCATGCCGTTTGCTGTTTTTAAGCCAACTGGTTTTGGAAGATTCGCATTATATCAAAAAATATCTGAACAAAAGAAGCTTACTGAAGCGGAGCAAGAAGAATGGAGTAGAGTTTTGGCTCGTTTTCATAAAGTGTGCAAAGCCGCTTCATCAACAGATGTTCCTCTATTAATCGATGCCGAAGAAAGTTGGATGCAAAAGGCGATAGATGATTTAATTGAAGAGTTAATGGAAACTTATAATAAAGAAAAAGCGATTGTTTTTAACACGCTTCAAATGTATAGACACGACCGAATGGATTATTTAAAAAACCTCCATAAAAAGTCTAAAGAGAAAGGTTTTTACATTGGTATAAAGGTAGTAAGAGGCGCATATATGGAAAAAGAAAGAGAAAGAGCTGAAGAAAAAGGGTATCTTTCTCCTATTTGTATAGACAAAAAAGCTTCTGACGAAAATTATGATACGGCAATAAAATATATGATGGGTGAACCAAAAATGGCTTTATTTGTCGGAACACATAACGAAGATAGTTCTTATTTGGTTATGGAGTTAGCCGAAAAACATGCTATTAAAAAAAATGACAGGAATCTTTGGTTTAGTCAATTATTTGGTATGAGTGATAACGTTAGCTATAATTTGGCAGATCAAGGTTACAATGTAGCAAAATACTTGCCTTTCGGTCCGGTAAAAGATGTTATGCCTTACCTTATAAGAAGAGCAGAAGAAAATACGTCGATTGCAGGTCAAACAACCAGAGAATTAGACCTTTTAGAAACAGAGCGGAAGCGTAGAAAATTATAAAGACCTTTGTAAAAAAATTAAAATAGTAGTGCGCAAAAATAAATTGAGATTACATTAATAATTATCTCAAAGTAAAGAAGCAATGTTTTTGATTTGAAAATCTACCCACACTAAAGTATCAACAGAAGAGAAAGAAAAAATTAACATTCAGTTAGTAGATATTTGTAAATTCATTTCTGCTTAAGCCGTTTTTTTATTGCCAAGAGGTGCTTTGTTATTGCCTCATAACCAAACTAATTCCAGATATTTTACCATCTGCATTTAGAGACAATGCACAAATGACTAGGTAAATGTTTTAGATATGCTTATTAAAAACCCGAGATTAAAAGATTATATATCAAGAAATACAGATGGCGTTACTCGATCTAGAGCGAACGCTATAGTTGTAAGAAAAATAGACTTTTCTGCAGATCATGAATCTTTAGTAGCAAAAGTAAAAGGAACCAAATTATACGAAGTCCATTTTTATGGCTTACAGTCTGGTATGATTTCTAGCTCTTGTACTTGCCCTTATGATTGGGGAAATGTATGTAAACATGAGGTTGCAGTTGCTAATGAAATAGAGGGCATGATGGCTGCTTTAGATACTTCTGCAAAAGACCTATCATCCAAAAAAGTAAAAACGAAGTCAATTGCTAAAAAGCATGATGGAATTTTTACTTTCAGCTTTAAAGAGGTTCAAGAATTTGATAAAGCCGTTTTTCTAAAATACACAGATCCTCATATTTTTAGTCAAGGAAATGCTACTTTTGTTAGCAATGTGTTTTCTGAAGCTTCAAAATTAATTCTTGAAATAAGAGGAGATTATTGGGCTAGTGGCATTGAATTTAAAACCGAAATAGAACTATTAGAAAATGAACTTACATTAGTTAGTAATTGTAGATGTTCTAAACATCGTTTGTGTAAGCATCAAGTTTCTGCTTTACTTTTTGTGCACCATCATTTACCTCATTTATTGTTAAGTGAAGAAGATATAGAAAATAAAAAAAATCAATTACTTGTAGAATACGGTTTTTCTTTAGAGGATAAAAAACATGAAACTTATTTTAAATTTGAAAACTCACAAAATGGGCTAGAAATTATCCCACTAAAAGAGGGGATTTTAAAAAAGTTTGAATTTAGTAAAATGGATTATTTTTCTAATCATTTACAAGAATCAGAAGTTTTATTAAGAAATCAATTACCCTATAAACTTAAAGAGAAGAGAAATTTAAAACCAAAAGGCATTGCTTTTGCATTTGAGTTTGAATCTTTAAAAAATGAACGAAGACCAAGCGTAATGGTGCACCCAATTACTGGGAATTTAAATAATGAAGCAACGCTTTTATCTTCAAAAATCGAAGAGATTGAAGTGGATACTTTTTCATTTAAAAAAGAAAAATTTTCAACAGAAGAAAAAGCACTTATAGAAGCTTCTTTTTGTTTATCAGAAAGCTATCTAAATAGTATAAATTCAAATACTTTTCTGTCACAAAATTATATTCATCACAAACTTCTAAACTTAATTCCAGGATTACAAAATAAAATTATTTATCGCAGTACTGGCAATTCTTATAAAATTTTAAAACAAGATTTAGTGCCGATTATACTAGATATGAACAGTGCCGATTTAGAATTTAAAATTATAGAAGAAGAAGATTTTTATAGCACAGAAACATACATTATCGTTAATGGCAAAAAACAAAAATTAAGAAATGCAAAGATTGGAGATAACTTCTTGTTTGTTCAAAAAGAAGAAACTTACTATTTAAATAAAAGTATTTATTTTAGTAACGTCCTTTCCTTCTTTAGAGAAAAACCTACTATTAGAACTGTAAAAAGTGATTTTGAGAATTTTTATAAAAAAATAATTGCTCCTTTAGAAGAAACTCATAAAATTACGTTTGCTAGCAAAAAAAAGAGCAACATAAAAATAAAAGTCACTTCTGTTAAAAAGCAAGTTTTTCTTTCTGAAATAGATGATTACGTGGTGCTAAAGCCTGTGGTAGAATATCAAAATAACCCTATTCCTATTTTCAGTAAAAAAGAGTTGATCATTCAAGAAAATAATCAGGAAACTATGGTTTCTCGAGATGCTATTATTGAAAGTGAATTTGAAACTGAATTAAGAGAAATCCATCCTGCTTTTAAAACGCAGCAAACAGATTTTTTCTTCTTGGAACAAGAAGAATTTGTAAAAGATGCTTGGTTTTTAAATGCTTTTGAAATTCTTAAAGAAAAAGGTATTGAAGTTTTCGGGTTTAAAAATTTAAATTTAAAATACAATCAACATAAACCTAGTATTAGTATGTCTGTAAGTTCAGATATAGATTGGTTTGATGTGCATATTGAAGTTGCTTTTGGTGAGCAAATAGTGAGTCTGAAAGACCTAAAAAAGAACATTCTTAACAAAGATAAATACATTCGTTTAAAAGATAATACGATTGGTATTCTCCCAGAAGAATGGATAGAAAAGTACACGCATTTATTTAGATCTGGCGAAATAAAGAAAGATCATATTGGTGTTTCTAAATACCAATTTTCTGTGGTTGATACTTTATATGAAGCCCTAGAGAACGAGCATAATTTATTTGAAGAGCATCTTAGAATAAAAGAAAAACTAAAGAATTTTAAAGAAATAAAAGATGTTACAACGCCAATAGGCGTAAAGGCGACCTTGAGACCTTATCAAAAAGAAGGTTTAAAATGGTTGAATTTTTTAGACGATTATAATTTAGGTGGCTGTTTGGCAGATGATATGGGTTTGGGGAAAACATTGCAGATTATAACCTTCTTTAAACATTTAAAAACGAAAAATAAAGAAACGATACCGCATTTAATCGTGGTGCCAACTTCCTTAATTTTTAACTGGACAGAAGAAGTTCTAAAATTTTGCCCTAGTTTAAAAATAACCACATTAACCGGAGTTAACAGACAAAAAGATACTACTAGTTTTAAAGACTTTGACATTGTTTTAAGTACTTACGGTATTGTGATTAATGATATCAGTTATTTAAAAAAATACCAATTCAATTATATTGTTTTAGATGAATCGCAAGCTATAAAGAATCCAAATTCAAAAAGATTTAAAGCCGTTAGGCTTTTAAAAGCTAAAAATAGGTTGGTGTTAACAGGCACGCCTATAGAAAATAATACTTTCGATTTATATGCACAGATGACTTTTGTAAATCCTGGTCTTTTAGGTGGAATGACGCATTTTAAAAACGAGTACGCGACAGCAATTGATAAAAATAAAGACAAAAATGTTGCGAAAGAATTAAAAGAGCTCATAGATCCTTTTTTATTAAGAAGAACGAAAGAAAAAGTAGCGACCGAGTTACCTCCAAAAACCGAGCAATTTTTATATTGTACGATGGGTTCTGAACAGCGAAAATTATACGAGGCGTATAAAAATAAATACAAAGATTATTTATTAGGAAAAATGGAAGACGATGGTTTGGGGAAATCAAAAATGTATGTGCTAGAAGGCTTAACAAAATTGCGTCAAATCTGTGATTCTCCTCTCCTTTTAAATGATGCGGAAGAATACACCGATCAATCTGTGAAAATTGATGAATTGGTTCGGCATATTAAAAATAAAGCCAGCCATCATAAAATTTTAATTTTTTCGCAGTTTGTAAAAATGCTCGGACTTATTAAAAGTCGATTAGACGAGTTAAACATTACCTATGAATATTTAGACGGCAAAACAAAAAATAGACAAGAAAAAGTTGCTAATTTTCAAAATAATAAAGAGATTCGCGTTTTTTTAATTAGTTTAAAAGCCGGTGGAACAGGGCTAAATTTAACGGCGGCAGATTACGTGTATATCGTTGATCCTTGGTGGAATCCTGCGGTAGAAGCGCAAGCTATAGATCGCTGTTACAGAATAGGTCAAAAGAAAAATGTAACAGCTTATAAAATGATTTGTAAAGATACCATCGAAGAAAAAATAGTGTTACATCAGCAACATAAAAAACAACTTTCAGACGATTTAATCCAAACCGAAGACAGTTATGTGAAATCGCTATCAAAAGAAAGTATCGCGGCTTTGTTTAGTTAAAATATAGATAGGTGTTTTAATTTTTATTTTCAAAATGAACAATCGTAGATAGCGGTAAAATTCAATATTTTCTCTTTTAATTTCTATGGCTACTTTTAATGGAAGAGAATTCTTTAAGTGGCTGTTTTGAGATTTCTTCTAAAAATTTATGCTAATTTGATAGTGTGAACATGATCTAACATACGGGTTTTTGGCTTTTATTTTGAGGTCAAAACTTGATCTCAATTGGGTAAATTATGAAATGGACTACCTATTAAATATGGGACTATTTTCTAAAACCATTTTTTTATAAAATCTTTCAAATTCATTTCCATTTTTATTGGTGAGAGACACTCTAAACTTTTAAACTCGCATCAATAGAAGTTTACTTTTTGTAGAAAATACTTTATGTAGTAGATTGTAAGTTTAACGTATTTATTGATATTCATATTTAAAGAAGATTTAAAATAATTTAACTATTTTCTTTTTTTAATTATAAATTACACTGTACCTTTACGTTGTAAACTTTAGGAGTAGCTATTAAGTTAGTTTGAGAAAAATCCTTAGAACCTGATTTGGTTAATACCAACGTAGGAAAAAGTTATTTAGATGTAGTACTATAAAAACTACTTCCCTTTGGTTTACAGTAATATTTTATAAATATGATTACTATAAAAGTAAACCAAGAAATCCATCAACTTTCAGAAATTTTAACGGTAGCTGCATTTGTTCGTTTTATAAATATAAATACGAATGGAATTGCTATTGCCATAAATGGCAATGTTATTAAGAAAACTGATTGGTCTTTTATATTACTTCAAAATAGTGATGAAGTGCTAATTATTAAATCCACACAAGGAGGGTAAATAATTAGACATTTAAAGTAGTAAACTATTTAATTGATTTAATATAATTATGAAAAAAAAAGACACTGCACCAAGTAAAAACGGGGTTACAAGACAACCATTTCCTAATTCAAAAAAAGTATATGTAGCAGGTAAAATTCATCCACAAATTAGCGTGGCAATGCGTGAAATTCTATTAAGTGACACCACAGACTCAAGAACAAAAAAGAAAACACCAAATCAGCCAATAACGGTTTATGATACTTCAGGACCGTATACAGATCCTAATAAAAAAATAGATGTACATCATGGTATTGAAAGAATTCGTGAACAATGGATTTTAGATAGAAATAATGTAGAGCAACTAGAAGGGTTTACCTCTGAATATTGCAATCAGCGGTTGAATGATAAAAGTTTGGACCACATGCGTTTCTCGTTATTAAAAAAACCCTTGCGTGCAAAAAAAGGAGAGAATGTAACACAGTTACACTACGCTAAAAAAGGAATTATTACACCAGAAATGGAATACATTGCTATTCGCGAAAACCAACGAATAGACGAAATGACAGAAATCCGAAAGCAACACAAAGGAGAACATTTTGGTGCTTCTATTCCAGACCGAATTACACCAGAATTTGTGCGGTCAGAAGTAGCAAGAGGACGCGCTGTAATTCCGTCAAACATCAATCATCCAGAAGCAGAGCCTATGATTTTAGGTAGAAACTTTTTGGTGAAAATAAATGCCAATATCGGAAACTCTGCAGTAACTTCCTCTATTGAAGAAGAGGTAGAAAAAGCAGTTTGGGCATGTCGTTGGGGAGCCGATAATATTATGGACTTGTCTACAGGTGAAAATATTCATGAAACGCGAGAGTGGATTGTGCGTAATTCTCCAGTACCAGTCGGTACTGTGCCAATTTATCAAGCTTTAGAGAAAGTAAACGGAGTTGCAGAAGACTTAACTTGGGCGGTTTTTAGAGACACACTAATAGAACAAGCAGAACAAGGTGTTGATTATTTTACAATTCATGCAGGTGTTTTATTGCGGTATGTACCAATGACAGCCAACCGCGTTACTGGTATTGTTTCTCGGGGAGGCTCAATTATGGCAAAATGGTGTTTAGCACACCACAAAGAGAGTTTCTTATACACTCATTTCGAAGATATTTGTAATATTTTAAAAACTTATGATGTTGCTCTTTCTTTGGGAGACGGTTTACGCCCAGGATCTATTGCAGATGCAAATGATGAAGCACAATTTGCAGAGTTAGAGACTTTAGGAGAACTAACAAAAATAGCCAGAAAACACGAAGTTCAGTGTTTTATTGAAGGTCCAGGTCATGTGCCAATGCACATGATTAAAGAGAATATGGAAAAGCAAATAGAACTTTGTGATGAAGCTCCTTTTTATACACTAGGACCTTTAACTACAGACATTGCTCCAGGGTATGACCATATTACTTCGGGTATTGGAGCCGCCATGATTGGTTGGTTTGGTTGCGCAATGTTGTGTTACGTGACACCGAAAGAACATTTGGGCTTGCCAAACAAAGAGGATGTTCGGGTAGGTGTAATCACGTATAAAATAGCGGCACATGCTGCAGATTTGGCAAAAGGACATCCAGGTGCGCAGCACAGAGACAACGCTTTAAGTATGGCGCGTTTTGAGTTTCGATGGGAAGATCAGTTTAATTTAGGGTTAGATCCAGAGCGTGCTTTAGAATACCACGATGAAACTTTACCGGCAGACGGGGCAAAAGTTGCGCATTTCTGCTCTATGTGTGGTCCTAAATTCTGTTCTATGAAAATTTCTCAAGAAGTACGAGACTTTGCTACAGAAAACGATATTGTAGACAATGAGGTAATTGCCAAAGGCATGGAAGAGAAGTCAAAAGAGTTTAAAGAAAAAGGATCTGAAGTGTATTTGTAAAATTTTCAGGAAGTTCCCACGCTTAAAAAAAAAAGCGTGGTCGGGCTTTCCTTTCTATCTTTTGCCCAAAAAGCAAAAGGATGCCAATACAATCCCTAACTCAAAGCACATAAAATTTAAATTATTTTAATTGCATAAAATTAAAAAAGAATGCTCATTCTACTTGCGCCCGAAAAAGACATTATAAATGAAATTGAAATACTTACACAGCTATTTCAGCAAGGTTTGTCTTATTATCACTTGAGAAAACCAGCAAAAAATCTTGAAGAACACTGCGCATACTTAGATCAAATAGCACCGAAATACCACGATAGAATCATGCTGCATCATTGTCATGAGTTACTGGAAGAATACAATTTAAAGGGTCTTCATTTTACAGAACAAAAAAGACGCGAGTGGCTCTCAAAGGATCGCCAATCTTTTTTTGATTTACAAAAGAAGGGTAAAACCATCAGTAGTTCCTTTCATGAAATTAAAGAGGTCTTGGAGTGTACTATTAATTTCAATTATCATTTTTTAAGTCCTATTTTTTCTTCTATTTCTAAAAAAGGATATCAAGGGCGTTATTTTAATGCACATCAAATAGACAAACGAATAATTGGAATGGGAGGTATTCATGCGGCAAATGTGGAAGAAGCCATACAACTTGGTTTTAATGGTATTGGTGTTTTAGGAGGCGTTTGGAGTGCTGAAAATTCGGTTGAAAGTTTCAATAATATAAAACAGCAATACAAAAAATGTTTACAGAAATACGCACAGCTGTCTGCGAGTTTAAAATCGTTTACTAATTAAATGCATGAAAATTTGAAATCAGTATCATACATATTAACAATCGCAGGTTTAGATCCATCTAGTGGCGCCGGAATTACTTCTGATATAAAAACATTTGAAGCACATAATCTATATGGTTTATCGGTATGCACAGCGGTAACTGTGCAGAACGATATCAGTTTTAAAGAATGCATCTGGATTGAGAAGAATAGCATTTTAAACCAAATAGAAATACTCTTTGATCGTTTTTCAATTGCTGTTGTAAAAATAGGTATTGTACAATCTTGGGAAGTTTTATTAGCCGTTTTACAGACTTTAAGAAATAGAAACCCAACTGTAAAAATAGTTTTAGATCCAGTCCTAAAAGCAAGCGCAGGCTTTGTTTTTCATCATACAGAAGATTTCGTTGTGTTTGAAAAAGTATTGTTTCTCTGCGATTTTATAACGCCTAATTACGAGGAAATAAAAGAATTGTTTCCAGAGAAAACAATTGAAGAGACGCTAGAATTTATTGCACAAAGAACAAATATCTATTTAAAAGGAGGCCACAACTTCGCCAAAAAAGGATGGGATGAATTGTACCACAGCAAAATAGTAAAATTTAATATTCCGCCAATAGCTAAAAGTATCTTTGATAAACACGGCAGTGGTTGCGTATTATCTGCGGCATTAGCAGCAAATTTAGCTTTAGAAAACTCTTTAGAAAATGCGTGTATGAAGGCGAAAAGCTATACAGAACAATTTTTAAATTCAAATAGCTCGTTGTTAGGAACCCATAAATATAACTAGAATGATTGCTAAATTACAGTATATATCGCAAGGAAAAACGCCTCAAGAACATTTAAAAAATATACAAAGTGCCTGCGCTTCTGGTGCTGTTTGGGTGCAGCTGCGCTTAAAAAACCTAGATCTTAAAGTGATTTTAGAGACTGCAAAAAAAGCAAGGGTTATTACCCGACATTTTAACGCACAATTAATCATCAATGATCATTATAAAATAGCAAAAGAGGTGGATGCGGACGGTGTTCATTTAGGAAAAAAGGATGGTTGTCTGTTGCAAGCTAGCGCTTATTTGGGGCCTGCATTTATCATCGGCGGAACAGCAAATACTTTAGAAGATTGTAAAAAATTACTCGCCAAGAAAGTTGATTATATCGGTTTAGGTCCGTATCAATTCACCGAAACAAAAAAACAATTAAGTCCAGTTTTAGGCATTGCCGGGTATACAAGCTTACTAGAAAATTTACAAACTAAAACGCCCATAATAGCTATTGGAGGCATTGGTTTAGACGTGGTTGGTGAAATTATAAAAACAGGTGTTTATGGCATTGCCCTTTCTGGAGCAATCACGAAAGACTTTAAAAGTATTCCGATTTTTAATGGAATTATAAATACTTTAAACACATAAGAGTAAGTAGATAAAAAAGAGAATACACAATTTTAAAAAGTAAAAATGAAGAATTTATTAAAAATAGCAAATAAAGAATTTACTTCGCGATTGTTTATAGGAACCGGTAAATTCAGTTCTTCAAAGCAAATGCAAGAAGCCGTACTTGCTTCGGAAAGTGAATTGGTGACCACTGCTTTGAAAAGAATAGATATGCACAATGCAGAAGATGATATTTTAACACATTTAAAGCATACGCACATCAACTTATTACCCAATACTTCTGGGGTTAGAACCGCAAAAGAAGCAGTGTTTGCAGCAGCATTAGCTCGGGAAGCTTTGGATACTAATTGGATAAAATTAGAAATACATCCCGACCCTAGATATTTATTGCCAGACCCTATAGAAACTTTAAAGGCAGCAGCCGAATTGGTTAAATTAGGGTTTGTGGTAATGCCATACATTCACGCAGATCCTGTTTTATGCAAACGTTTAGAAGATGTAGGTGTGCAATGCGTAATGCCTTTGGGAGCGCCAATAGGGAGTAATAAAGGATTGAAAACGCTAGAGTTTTTAGAAATTATTATCGAGCAATCAAATGTTCCTGTAATCATAGACGCTGGTATTGGTGCACCTTCGCATGCAGCGTATGCGATGGAAATCGGCGCAGACGCTGTATTGGTAAATACGGCAATTGCGGTCTCTCAAAATCCCGTAGCAATGGCAAAGGCTTTTAAAATGGCCGTTGAAGCTGGTAGGTTGGGGTACGAAGCAAAACTAGCGCCAGTAAAAAACCAGGCGGAAGCTAGTAGTCCGTTAACTTCTTTCTTAAATTAAAATATGCATAATTTTAAAACACTTTTTGACACGTATAATTGGGATAGCTCATTAAAAAGTATTTTCAATAAAACTGCTGCTCATGTAACACAAGCGTTGGCAAAAGAGAAACTCGATCTAGAAGACTTTAAGGCATTGATATCTCCTGCAGCAACGCCTTTTTTAGAGCAAATGGCACAAAAAAGTAGTTTGCTTACTAAAAAAAGGTTTGGGAACACAATTCAAATGTATGCTCCTATGTATTTGAGTAACGAATGTCAGAATATTTGCACTTATTGTGGTTTTAGTATGACGAACAAAATACCAAGACGCACACTTACAGATCTCGAAATTTTAAAAGAAGTCGCTTTTCTAAAAGAGAAAGGCTATGATCATATTTTATTGGTCACTGGAGAAGCTAATAAAATAGTTGGGGTAGCGTATCTTAAGAAGGCCATTCAATTAATTCGTTCTCAATTTTCAAATATTACGATTGAAGTACAGCCTTTAGATCAAGAAGAATATGAGTTGTTAATAGAACATGGATTGTATGCTGTATTGGTGTATCAAGAAACTTACCATCGAGATGAATATAAAAAACACCATCCGAAGGGAAAAAAATCTAATTTTGATTACCGTTTAGAGACTCCTGATCGGCTAGGGAAAGCAGGTGTTCATAAAATTGGTTTAGGTGCATTATTTGGTTTAGAAGATTGGCGTGCCGATAGTTTTTTTACAGCATTGCATTTAAGATACCTTCAAAAAACATACTGGAAAACAAAGTATTCTATTTCGTTTCCAAGATTGCGACCACATTCTGGCGGGTTAGAGCCAAAAGTTGAGATGACAGATACAGACTTGGTGCAGTTAATCTGTGCTTTTCGTTTGTTTGATGAAGATATTGAACTCTCCATGTCTACACGTGAAAGTGAAGTTTTTAGAAATCATATTGTGCAATTGGGCACAACTTCTATAAGCGCAGCTTCAAAAACCAATCCTGGAGGATATACTTTAGAGACCGAATCTTTAGAGCAGTTTGAAATTTCTGACGAACGGAGTACAGAAGAGGTTGTGGAAATGTTGAAAAATCAGGGCTTGGAGGTCGTCTGGAAAGATTGGTCACAGTTTGAAGCGAGACAGCCATCATGAAACTAACTACTGAAGAAAAGAAACAATACGATCGACATCTTATTTTAGATGAAATAGGCGAAGCGGGACAATTAAAATTAAAGCAAGCCAAGGTTTTAGTCATTGGTGCAGGCGGATTGGGATGCCCAGTATTGCAATATTTAACTGCTGCTGGTGTTGGAGTAATTGGAATTATAGATGACGATATGGTAACACAAAGTAACTTACAACGTCAAATTCTATATACAATTGATGATATTGGGCGCTCGAAAGCCAAAACAGCAGCGAAACGACTTTCACGATTAAATCCGTTTGTTGATTTTAACGTGTACAACAAAAAGTTAACCCGAGAAAATGCGATAACACTATTTCATAAGTATGACATCATTGTAGACGGAAGTGATAATTTTGCAACTCGTTATTTGACGAATGATGCTGCCGTAATTGCCAAAAAACCGCTAGTATATGGCGCTATTTTTAAGTTTGAAGGCCAAGTAAGTGTATTTAATTACCTAGGAAGCGCAACCTACAGATGCTTGTATCCGTCACCTCCAAAGCCAGAAGAAGCACCTAACTGTTCACAAATAGGAGTTTTAGGCGTTTTACCAGGAATTATAGGGAGCTTACAGGCCAATGAAACGATTAAAATAATTTGCGGAATAGGAACAATATTAGAGAATAAATTATTGGTATATAATGTTTTAACCATGCATCAAATGCTGCTAAACTTCGAAAAAGTTCTCGAAAAGGAGGTAGTAGCTTTAGATGATGATTATGATTTTTTTTGCGGCTCCATAACAAAAGCAGAAATTTCTTTTAAAGAATTTTTAACCAATAAGGAAAACTATAATTTATTAGATGTCCGAGAAGCTGAAGAAAGAGATCAATTTCATATTGGTGGCCAACACATTCCCCTTGCAGAGGTATCTTTAAGAATACGCGAAGTTTATATAAATAAGGTATTAGTCGTGTATTGTAAGTCTGGAGCGCGCAGTACACAAGCGATTGATATTTTAATTCAAAACAACTTTGCTGCGAGGCTATTAAATTTAAAAGGCGGTTGTTTTCAATAGAATTTTTATAAAAACGAACAAAGAGCACTTACATTAAAAAGTGTTCAATTTTATAAATAGTACAATAATCTTCCGTTAAATTGGCATCTAACTTGTAATTAAGCATCTAACAAGCCTTAAAAGTTAAAAATAAACAGATAGAATACGTGTAAATCACTAAGAAACATCTACTTTTGCACGAAATTTAAGAAAGCACAAATGCATCAAATTAGAAATATCGCTATTATAGCCCACGTCGATCACGGTAAAACAACCCTAGTAGACAAAATTATAGATCAAGCAAAAATCTTGGACGAACGTAAAGAACGTACAGATTTATTGTTAGATAATAACGATTTAGAGCGTGAAAGAGGAATTACCATTCTTTCTAAAAACGTTTCTGTAATGTACAAAGGCACAAAAATCAACGTAATTGATACTCCTGGTCACGCCGATTTTGGTGGTGAAGTAGAGCGTGTATTAAAAATGGCTGATGGTGTTTTATTATTAGTAGATGCATTCGAAGGCCCAATGCCACAAACTCGTTTTGTTTTAGGTAAAGCGTTAGATTTAGGCTTAACACCTATTGTTGTTGTGAATAAAGTAGACAAAGAAAACTGTACTCCTGACATCGTTCATGAAAAAGTTTTCGATTTAATGTTTGCATTAGAGGCAACAGAAGAACAATTAGATTTTACAACGATTTACGGTTCGGCAAAAAACAATTGGATGAGTACCGATTGGAGAAATGAAACAGACAATATTATTCCTTTACTAGACGCTGTATTAGAATCTATACCTGAAACAAAATACAACGAAGGAACACCACAAATGCAAATTACTTCTTTAGACTTTTCTGCTTTTACAGGTAGAATTGCTATCGGACGTGTGTTTCGTGGAGATTTAGAAGTTGGTAAAGACTACATGTTATGCAAGTCAGATGGTTCTACTAAAAAAGTAAGAATTAAAGAATTACACGTATTCGAAGGAATGGGTAAAGTTCAGGTAGAAAAAGTTCCTTGTGGAGATATTTGTGCGATTACAGGTATTGACGGATTTGAAATCGGTGATACTATTGCAGATTTAGAAAACCCAGAAGCATTGCCAAGAACAGAAATAGACCAGCCTACCATGAGTATGTTGTTTACGATTAATAACTCTCCTTTCTTTGGTAAAGAAGGTAAATTTGTTACTTCTCGTCACATTCGTGATCGTCTGTTTAAAGAATTAGAAAAAAACCTAGCATTAAAAGTAGAAACTACAGATAGTGAAGATAAATTTAACGTTTATGGACGTGGAGTTTTACACTTATCAGTATTGATTGAAACCATGCGTAGAGAAGGTTATGAATTACAAGTAGGTAGACCACAAGTAATTTTAAAAGAAATTGATGGTAAGAAACACGAGCCAATGGAAACATTGTCTATAGATGTACCAGAAGATATGGCTTCTAAAGCTATTAATTTAGTGTCTCTTAGAAAAGGAGATATGTTAATTATGGAGCCTAAAGGAGATTTACAACATTTAGAATTTTCGATTCCTTCTAGAGGTTTAATTGGTTTAAGAAACAGAATTTTAACAGCAACAGCGGGTACTGCAATTATTAACCACAGATTTAGTGAATATGGCCTTTATAAAGGAGATTTTACTGAAGAAGTAAAAGGAGCAATTATTTCTTCTGCAGCAGGTAAAGCAACAGCGTACGCACTAAACCGTTTACAAGATAGAGGTAAGTTTTTTATCGATGTAAACGAAGAAATTTATATTGGTCAAGTAATTGGAGAGAACAGCAAATCTGATGAGATGTCTGTAAACTTAATTAAAGGAAAGCAATTAACAAACATGCGTAAATCTGGTACAGATGAAGCGATGAAAATTGCACCAAAAGTAGATTTCTCTTTAGAAGAAAACATGGAATATATTAAAGGAGACGAGTATTTAGAGGTTACGCCATTAAGCTTACGTATGCGTAAGATTGTTTTTAAAGCATAATTTTTTTATATACTTAACTTTTTTAAGTAGCATTAAAAAGCTCAAGATTTACTTCTTGAGCTTTTTTTATGCCTTGTTTTGGTATGATATTAAAAGGATTTCTAAATGATTGATTATAAATTTGAAATATATCTTTTATTGAAATATAAAGGGAATAGAAGCCAATTTCATCGATTCTTTTGATGTTTATTTGTATTTTATGGTTTGTGCGGTTTAAGCACTAAAGCCAGGAAAGGAATTATCTGTATAAAGTTTTGTTGGTTTTTTTTAAACTAGCTAAAATCACCAATTAATTTTATACGTATTGGTAACAGTTATATTTTACTAATTTTATTCTTTTTTGACGCATAAAACTCCACGAATAAACCGTAATAATGGGAAGCTCCATAAATAACTAAAATTTTAGTTTTCTTGCTTTTGATTATTTTATTAAACAGAGATGTATCTCTATAGGTTTCAACAAATTCATGTTTAAATTTCTTTACTAGTTTTTTTGACTTTTTGCATTTATAATTCTTGTCTTTTAGATTGTATGTATAATCACAACTTTCCAATTTTATTTCCGTATATTTTTTTTCAAATGCAGTGATCAATTCGGTTAAACCAACATCAGCGCGCATTGAAGTTAAACTATCTACATTTAAGGCATTATGACTTGGCGGATTCATCAATTTATGTCTCTTTTATAGGTCAGTTTGCCTAGAATAATACCTGTATTGGTCTCTATATATTTTACAGGAAAAATGCCCATTAACTTTCTTAATTTTATGGTGGTGGTTATAGTGACTAAAAGAATCTATTTCTTTTTCATCAGATACATTTTCATAAAAAACAGAATAGCCTATTTTTTGCAGTGAATCAACTTTAACTGCAACTTCGTCATAAAATTCTCTTTTACCTATGTGA
This sequence comes from Polaribacter sp. IC066, assembly GCF_007997085.1. GTDB lineage: Bacteria > Bacteroidota > Bacteroidia > Flavobacteriales > Flavobacteriaceae > Polaribacter. Next base: position 63,207 of record NZ_VORR01000007.1, on the reverse strand, counting down.
CGCATTCCTATAAACATTACTTTTTGTTTACCTTTATTTAGAATTTTTCAACTCACTTTTTGTTTCAAATACCCCAATTCTTTAAAGAGCATGATTCGGTGAAATTAAAGCACAAGAGGTAAGTGATAGAAATACTAGTAAAATAAGAGGCTTCTTCATTTTGGTATCATTTAGTTTTAAGTATTGCCATCTGGTTTCGCATCAATTTCTTCAATCATTTTAATAGCTTCGGCTCTTGGAGGATATTTTTTAGAAACAATATATCCAACAAGCATTGCAACCGCAAAAGAAGGTGCAAGCACATCAATAGCCACAAAATATTTGCCAATAGTAGCCATTTCTTTAAAAACAAAATTAAATACAAGTACAGCCATAAAACCAGAAATCATAGAGGCAATAGCACCTTTTTCTGAATAGCCTTTCCAGAAAAGAGATAGAATAATTACCGGACAAAAAGTAGCTGCAATGCCAGACCAACCAAAGAGTATTACCCAAAACATTTGCCGTTCAGGAGAAACATAATTCATCACCATGGCAATTATTAAAGCGGTAAAAGCCATAATAACCGTAGAAATTCTAGAAATCTTGGTTAAACTTTCATCTTTGATGTCGGGTCTAAATATTTTCTGATAAAAATCTCTTGTAATAGCACTAGACGCTAGTATTAATAAAGAATCGATGGTAGACATGATGGCCGATAAAACAATGGCAACAAAAACGGCTACTAAAATAGTGGGTAAGAACTCTTCTGTAATCATACTCAACACATTTTCGCCACTATTTCCTAAAATAGCTTCAGGGTCTTGTCCTTCTTTTGTAAAGTAAATACGCGCAAAAATTCCGATGGTTACCGCAGCGGCATCTGTAAGTAATGTAAAAGCAGTTGCCACCCATTTACCTTTATCTATTTCTTTTTTATTTTTAATAGACATAAAACGAACGTATACTTGTGGCGAACCCAAAAAGCCAAGACCAATCATAGAAAATCCTAGAATTGTAAAGAGGTTCATCCAGCCATCAGAACTTCTGCCCATTATTTGAGTAAGCGTTGGGTCTATTGCGTTTAATCCTGCAGTAATTCCTGCTCCATGATCCATTGAAAACCAAACTACGATAGGGAGCAAAACCAAACCAAAAAACATGAGAAAACCTTGAAATAAATCAGACCAAACTGCCGCAACAAAGCCACCAATAAAAATATAGGCAAGCACAATAAAGAAACCGATGAGCGCTCCAATTTTATAATCAATGCCCAACATCGATTTAAAGGCTACGCCAGTAACATCTATTTGAGACGCCACATAAATAACAATAAAAACAACCAAAACTGTAGCAGCTACAATTCGAAGTGTATGGGTAGATGTTTTAAAATGACTTTGCAAATAATCAGGAATTGTGATGGCGCCAAAAGCATCCGATCTTTTCTTAAAGCGTTTTGCCATAAATTGCCAAGAAATAAAAACCCCAAGTAGTTCACCTACAACAACCCAATAACCAGAATAACCTGCCATAGCGCCCATTCCTGTTAGTCCTATGAGCAACCAGCCCGATTCTCCTGTTGCTCTTGCCGAAAATGCAACCGCCCAAAAGCCCATTTTTTTTCCGCCAACATAATAGTCACTCATACTTTTTATACGCCGAGAAGCTAAAATTCCTATTAAAAATAAAATTCCAACGTAAATGGCTAGTATCGTTATTTTGATGATAAAGTTTTGATCTTGCATAATGATGAATTGCTGTGTTTAGAGACACTTAATTAATTTTAATTCTTTGAGTTTTTAACCGTTAGGTTTCTGCTGAAATTGCATTTATGATTACTAGGATGCTGATGCAGATAAGGTATTGAATATATGTTATATACACTTTTTAGGGTCCGTTAAAAGACTCTAGCAAAATGGATTACGTAAAAAACTAAACGTCTTTATTTTTTAAAGGCTTACCGCTTTAAAAATATTGAAAAGTATGTAAAATTAGCTTTTTGGGACTGGAAAAATAGTCAAAAAAATAGGATAAATGATGATTTTTGAATAAAATCGTTTGTTAAATTGCCTAAAATTGAACAAAAAGGGTCAAAATTAACTATATTTGTAAAAAGGGGTTTATACTATTGATTAACTCAAAGATGCGTAAGATTTAGGGAGTGACCTTGGATTTGTAATTAAAATGAACAAAAAAAAGACAATCATTATTTTGGATTCTAACAAAAAAACGAGTAGACTACTTCAAACCTTAACCGATTTAACAGCAGCTCTTGCAGAAGGAGAGCGGGTGACTTACAACGACATTATACACCGTACACAGCTTAAAGTAACAGATGTTGACCATTATGCTTCTTGGTCTAATAAATGCTATACGCGGAATTGCATTGCAGATACAGAAAAATTTGAATTGATTTTAATTTGCTGGTGCGCAGGGCATCAAACAGCGATACATGATCATGGCGGAGAAGAATGCTGGGTAAAAATAATCGATGGCGAATTTAAAGAAACAATCTATAAACAAGACGAAGCAGATACTTTAAATCTGGTAAAAACGTCTTTTTCAAAGACTAATGAAATTACCTACATGAAAGATTTTATGGGGTTTCATCGTTTAGAAAACATCGCAAATAAAAGAAGTATGTCCTTGCACTTATATGCAAAACCAATTCGTACGTGCAACATGTTTGATGAAGAATCAAAAACGTTTGTACCCGTAGATTTGTGTTATACAACTGTTGCAGAATCAATATTAAAAGAAAAAGAGAAAAAACAATATGTCTGATATAAAGAGTGATTTAATTTTGTTTAATGAACTAGTTGAAGTTTTAATCAACGAAGAAGAAAAAAACCCAGTAGCAGAAAGAATAGATTCTAGCGACTTATATGATGCTATTGACCTTTCTCTAAATGATGGCGCGCTCATTGATGATGCCTTTAAAGAGGTACTTCGAGAAGTACTTATTTCTACACCAAAAACAGCAACAAACTTATTTTTTAATCAACTTTTTGGAGGGCGACAAAGCAAAGCAATTTTAGGAGATTTGTTAGCTGTAATGCTTAACAATAGCATGTATACTTATAAAGTGGCAGGTCCACAAGTGGGCATAGAGCAAGAAATTATAAGACAATCTTGTAATTTAATCGGCTATGGCTCAAAAAGTAACGGTACGTTTCCTACCGGTGGATCTATGAGTAATTATATGGGCTTAATTATGGGTAGAGATGCAAAAGATCCTGCTTGCAGATTAAACGGAATGACAAAACCATTGATTATCTATACTTCTAAAGAATGTCATTATTCAAATGATAAAAATGCAAGTTTTGCAGGAATCGGTAGAAATAATATCAGATATATCAATGCAGATGACAAGGGGAGAATGATTCCAGAACATTTAGAAGAACAAATTTTAGAAGATCTTAAAAATGGTAAGGTTCCTATGTATGTAAATGCTACTGCAGGAACCACTGTTTTAGGCGCTTTTGATCCTATTGATAAAATTGCAGACATTACCGAAAAATATAAAATATGGTTGCACGTAGATGGGGCCTATTGCGGAAGTGTAATTTTTAGTGAGAAATACAAACATTTGGTAAAAGGAGCAGAGCGCTCTGATTCTTTTAGTTACAATGCACATAAAATGTTGGGCACGCCCTTAACCTGTTCTATTATTTTGGTGAAAGATAAAAAACATTTGCATGATTCATTTAGCAATGATGCCGATTATTTATATCAAACAGACGGAGACGATTTTAATTTAGGAAAAACTTCGTTTCAATGTGGACGAAGAAATGATGCTTTAAAATTTTGGACACTCTGGAAGTCTGTTGGAACCAATGGTTTAAAGCAGATCGTAGAACAACAATTCGATTTGGCTGATGTTGCATTAGACTATATTAGAAGCAACGCTGATTATACTTTGTATAGTTTCGATGATTCTATTTCTGTATGTTTTAATTATAAAAACGTAGATCCTATGGCGCTTTGTACCGCCTTATATGAGCATCAAATTACGGTGGTTGGTTTTGGCTCTTTTGAAAAGGATACTTTTGTAAGATTGGTAACCATTAATGCTAATAACGAAAAAGTAGATATTTTAAATTTCTTTACGGCGTTAGAAGAATTTGTAGAAAAAACACCCAAGTTAACAAAAGTAGCCGCGTTGAGTGTTTAGTGTACTATTTTAAAATACTATTAATGAGTATTTACTTCCCTTATAAAACTATATAAAAAACGTCACTTTTTAGTGATGTTTTTTATTACCAAACATTTTACCTTTGCAACATGAGTGATTTTAAAGAGTTTTTTGAAGCGATACAACAAAGCATTACAAATGATGAGTTTGTAAAATTAACAGTAAGCAAACCTTTGCGGAAAAGTGATGGTTTGGCAAATGTATACGTGCGTTTTTTAAAGATCGATGAAAAAGAAGTCTTTGAATTTAAATATCGGTACGTTTCGGAAAACTTATACAAGAAATTTTCTTTAAATGAGGCGCTAGCTGAATTAGAACAACTGCTTTTAGAAACTTTTAGAGCCGGAACTCTTTTTACTTTAAGCTACGATTTATTGGTCATGATTTCTAAAAAGAAGCAGGTTTCGTGCAGAGATACCGCACCTAGCTTTAAAAATAAGTTACCAGAATTTTCGCAAGAATCAAGAGAGTCGGAAGATTCCCAAGAATAACAGGATTGTGCTGCTAGTACTTGGCTTTTGTCTAGTACTCGTTTTAACGAGTGCAGTAAATGTGTTGAGTACACTTTGCAAGCACTATCAAAACGATTTGTCATTCCGCAGAAATCTCATAGACCTGTTTTATTTTATGCTGTATTCAGGCAAAATGCTCGTAATATAGTGTGTAATGTAAATTGTATCTTGAAGCAAAACTTTTGTGATAACTTTTTTCGGCTCTATGTCAAATAGAGTGGGTAAAGTTGATATTCAGTGTTAAAATTATAACTTTCATAGTCTTATAAATACAGTTAACTAGCTTTAAACACTTTATATTGTTGTTTTTTTTTTTAAAACAGACACCGCACTACAAAGAACATAGAGCCCTTTTTTCTTGATGTTATTGCAATTTTAATTTTAGATTATTTGTAACATCCGTGTATAAAAGGGTTTTATTTTTGTTCGTGATGATATACATGTAAAAATTATAGACTGCTTTCGTGTGTGCTATCATCTTGTTGCGTTTTTAGAGTTTTTTAGTTTTGAAATACGGTAAAAGTCATGATGAATAGTAGTGTATAAGACGTTTATAGCATGACAAACTTGTTGGTATTGCTTTTCCGCATACTTTGTTATTCTTTAAGAATGTTGGCATGGTACTCTTATGTGAGGTGCTTAAAGCATGACAAGCCCAATGAGTAATCCTTTGTTGCACACTTTGTCATTCTGTAAGAAGCTTTGCGTTTTACTTTTGCGTGAGATGCTTACAGCATGACAACCGGGGCGGTTAGTAATTTACCCCAAGACTTATCGTGCTGTAAGAATCTTTGCATTATACTCTTACGTAAGATGCGGGCAGCATCATAACAGAATAAAAACCATTTATTACTAAACCTGCAAAACCCCCATATTAAATTTCTTCTCAATAGGAGCGTGGTTCGCAGCTTCAATTCCCATGGAAATCCAAGTTCTTGTCTCTAAAGGATTTATAATGCCGTCTGTCCAAATTCTTGCAGCCGCATAATAAGGAGAAATTTGTTTGTCATAACGTGATTTTATCTTATCAAAAAGTTCTTTTTCTTTTTCAGGCGTAATCTCTTCTCCTCTTTTTTTAAGGGATGCCGTTTCTATTTGTAATAAAACTTTTGCAGCAGAATTCCCACTCATAACTGCTAGTTCTGCACTTGGCCACGCAACAATTAGTCGTGGGTCGTAGGCTTTACCGCACATGGCATAGTTTCCTGCGCCATACGAATTCCCTATAATAATGGTGAATTTAGGTACCACAGAATTACTAACCGCGTTTACCATTTTTGCGCCGTCTTTTATAATACCACCATGTTCAGATTTAGAACCCACCATAAAACCAGTAACATCTTGTAAGAAAACCAGCGGTATTTTTTTCTGATTGCAATTGGCAATAAAACGAGTCGATTTATCTGCAGAATCGTTATAGATTACCCCACCAAATTGCATTTCTCCTTTTTTAGTTTTCACTAATTTTCGCTGATTGGCAATGATGCCAACTGCCCAACCATCAATTCTTGCGTAGCCGGTTAAAATAGTTTTTCCGTACCCTTCTTTGTATTGCTCAAATTCAGAATTATCTACCAAGCGTTTTATGATTTCTAGCATATCATATTGCGCATTTCTTTCTTTTGGCAGAATTCCAAAAATATCATCCTGATTCTCATTAGGCTCAAAAGACTGTGTTTTGCTAAAACCAGCTTTGTCATAATCGCCAATTTTATCAACAATAAATTTTATTTTATCAAGTGCATCTTTATCGTCTTTTGCTTTGTAGTCGGTAACTCCAGAAATTTCACAGTGCGTGGTGGCACCTCCTAAAGTTTCATTGTCAATAGATTCGCCAATTGCAGCTTTTACAAGATAACTTCCTGCAAGAAAAATACTTGCGGTTTTATCAACTATTAAAGCTTCATCACTCATAATTGGTAAGTAGGCGCCACCGGCAACACAGCTTCCCATAACCGCAGAAATTTGTGTAATTCCCATGCTACTCATTACTGCATTATTTCTAAAAATTCGTCCAAAATGTTCTTTGTCCGGAAAAATTTCATCTTGCATCGGTAGGTAAACGCCAGCAGAATCTACCAAATAAATAATAGGCAATCTGTTTTCTATGGATATTTCTTGGGCTCTTAAATTCTTTTTTCCGGTGATAGGAAACCAAGCACCAGCTTTTACTGTGGCGTCATTTGCAACAACAATGCATTGTTTTCCTTTAATATATCCCATTTTAACAACAACACCACCAGAAGGGCAGCCTCCATGTTCTGCATACATGTCTTCGCCGGCAAAAGCACCGATTTCAATCGATTTAGCTTTGCTATCTAACAAGTAATCAACGCGTTCACGAGCCGTCATTTTTCCTTTTTCGTGATGTTTGTCTATTCTTTTTTGTCCACCACCTAATTTTACTTTGGCAAAACGTCTTTTTAAATCAGAAACTAAAAGTTTATTGTAATCTTCGTTTTTATTGAAGTTGATGTCCATAAAGAATATTTGTATTTATGTGCTAAAATAAGCAAATTTTAATTGTAAGAATTAATAATATTGTCAACTGTTTTCGCGATTTCTCTATGTTGATTTCGTTTTTCTAAACGCGTGGGTTCTGCAATTCTTTCTGCACAATTTGTTACAGCGCAAGTTTCGCAAGTTACGCCAACAATGTTTTTTTCAAAAGTGTTTTCTTTTAAAAACGTAAGCTTCTTTTTTAAATGAGGGGAAAGCAACATACCAATACTTACGCTTCTGTTAATGTCTTTTTTAAAAGGATCTGGGGTTGCAGAAGAAAGTACTAAATATTCATTTTTTTGATTTTCATAAGAAGAAATTTGAATTCCAAAAGTGGCTCTTTCTTTTGATGAGTTTTCTAAATCTTGTATGATTTTAATAGAAACCCAGCGTCGGCAATAATGTTCATTATTTCTGTTTGCATGCGGTGCTTGTTGTTGTGTAATATGTAATTCTTTGGTTAATTTAAATTCAGGCGAATTTTCTTTGTGTGTAAAACGTAGGAAAAATAAATTTTTGATTTTGAAAAATTTGGGTAAAATATTGGTCAAACGCTGATAAAAAGTTTCTTGAGAACAGTTAAAATGCTTTATGATCTGATGCAATTTTAACGGTTTCCAGTCTTCAAGTTCAAAGAAATTTGTGAGTTTTTCGGTTAGGCTTTTTCTCGGAATAATTAAGGCGCCAGCAAAATAAGAGGCAATAAAATTATTTAAAACTTGATCAAAATTTTCAAATTTCACCCAAGGAAACGTGTATAGTCTATCTTTAATTTTTAAGTAATTATACGCCAATTCTTTTGCATAAATAAATGTTTTTTGTGCTTCAGAAATGTTTTTATCGATTAAAAGTGTTTTCTTTTTCGGAATATAAATATTTCTTAAAACACTTAAGCTATCGTATTTAGAAAGTTCATTATCGTCAATTGTATAGCCAAATTCTTCAATTAAAATTTCTTCTAAATCAATAGATTTTATTCTTTTTGATAAGTCTATATGATACGATTTAGCAAATTTCTCTACATCTGTTTCAATGTCTTCAAAATAATTATTATGTGCTTCTTGGTAAGAACGTAAAGAGGCTAAAAAGAAACTTTCTCGAGTAAGATTATAGTTTTGAGCAATCTTTATAATAGTGCTAATAAACGCATTTACTTTTGCAGGGGCATTTGCAATAATGTCTATTAAATTATTTTCTTTAATGCCAAAAAGCTCTAGTGGTATTTCTTTTAAGATTTTAGACTGTAGAATCTCGCCAATGGGCGCAAGGTTTTTATCTAATTTTAAAGAAACAAAATGATCATAAGGAACTTCTAAACTTTCAGAAAGTAATAAGATTTTATCTGTTTTAGGGTATTTTTTTCCTTTTTCGATTTCGTTTAAGTAAGATTTAGAAAGCCCAGATAATTTTGCCAAACCAAAAAGAGAAAGGTTTTTCTCTGTTCTAATTTGTTTGAGTTTTAAACCAAAGATTAATCGAATGTATTCGTCTTCTATCATCATAAAATCAAATATAAGAATAAATAGCGAATTATTAAAAATAAAGTTTTTTTATAATTTAGCGAACGTTCGCTTGTGGAGCTCAAAAATAATTTATATCATTGCAGAGTAGGAATTAAAATTATCTAATAATGGAAGAAAATACGATTACGAAAGAAATTAGCTTTAAAGGGTTTAAAGTTAACGACTATCCGGATGTTTTAACAAATGAAGCTCAATTGTTCTTGTTAGAATTGCATGAAAACTTTAATCAAAGAAGATTAAAGTTACTAGAAGAAAGAGAAATTGAGCAAGCTTATTTTGATGCAGGGAACTATCCTTCTTTTCCAGAAGAAACAAAAAACATAAGAGAATCTGATTGGGTTTGTGCACCGCTACCAGAAGATTTATTAGACCGAAGAGTAGAAATTACAGGACCTGTAGATCGTAAAATGGTCATTAATGCTTTAAATTCTGGCGCTAAAACTTTTATGGCCGATTTTGAAGATAGTAATTCTCCAAACATCCATAATAATTTACAAGGTCAAATTAATTTAAGAGATGCGAATAATAAAACCATTTCATTCTACAATGAGCAAAAAGAGAAGTCGTATCAATTAAATAAAGAAACGGCAACTTTAATAGTGAGACCAAGAGGGTGGCATTTAAATGAAAAACATTTTTTGGTTCAGGGCGAGCAGATGTCTGGTTCTTTGGTAGATTTCGGATTGTATTTTTTTCATAATATAAAAGCGTTGCAAGCGCAAAATTCGGCAACCTATTTTTATTTGCCAAAATTAGAACATTATTTAGAAGCAAGATTATGGAATGATGTTTTTGTGTTTGCGCAAGAATATGTAAACATTCCACAAAAAACAATCAAAGCAACGGTTTTAATAGAAACAATTACCGCAAGTTTTCAGTTAGATGAAATTATATATGAGTTAAAAAATCACATGGCTGGTTTAAATTGTGGTCGTTGGGATTATATATTTTCATACATCAAAAAGTTTAGAAATCACAGAAATTTTATGGTTCCTAATAGAGATCAGGTAACGATGAAAACTCCTTTTATGAAAGCGTATTCTTTGAGAGTTATTCAGAAATGTCATAAAAGAGGCGTGCACGCCATGGGGGGAATGGCAGCACAAATTCCGATTAAAAATGATGAAATTGCGAATCAAAATGCCTTTGCAAAAGTACAAGCAGATAAAGAGCAAGAAGTAAAAAACGGACATGATGGCACTTGGGTTGCGCATCCAGGTTTGGTTGCTGTGGCAATGAATGTTTTTGATGAAAATATGACGACAAAAAATCAAATTCATATAAAAAGAAACGATGTAAATATTAGTGTTGATGATTTGGTTGAGATGCCAAAAGGAAGCATTACAGAGGAGGGAATTCGTAAAAATATTAATGTTGGTATTTTATACATAGAAAGTTGGTTGCGTGGAAACGGAGCCGCAGCAATCTATGATTTAATGGAAGATGCTGCCACAGCAGAAATCTCTAGAACACAAGTTTGGCATTGGTTGCACAATAATGTTCAATTAGAAGATGGTCGTTTTTTTAAAGAAGAAATGTATCAACACTTAAAAAAAGAAGAATTAGTAAAAATTAAAAAATTAGTTGGTGAAGATCATTTTTCTAACGGAAAATTTGAATTAGCAATTACGTTATTTGATGAATTAGTTGTATCCAAAGAATATAAAGAATTTTTAACTTTATCAGCATATACTCATATTTAAAAAAAATGTCTCGCAACTACGACAATAGTGTGCGAGACTAAATTATCAAAATCAAGAAAATCTTAATAATTAAAACACAAAATTATGAAAAATTTAGCACAAAGTAAGTACAGTTCGGCATTAGAAACGGTAAAAAACTTAAAAGAGAAATACGGTACTTCTTGGAATGCAATAAGTGCAGAAAGTTCTGCAAGAATGGCAACTCAAAATCGTTTTAAAACGGGTTTAGATATTGCTAAATATACCGCTGCTATTATGAGAAAAGATATGGCAGATTATGATGCAGATACTTCTAACTATACACAATCTTTGGGTTGCTGGCACGGGTTTGTAGCCCAGCAAAAAATGATTGCGGTAAAAAAGCATCACAAAACTACAAGCAAAAGTTACTTATATCTTTCAGGATGGATGGTTGCTGCTATGCGTTCAGAATTTGGACCTTTACCAGATCAATCAATGCATGAAAAAACTGCGGTTCCGTCATTAATAAGTGAAATTTATGATTTTCTTCGTCAGGCAGATGCTATTGAATTAAATGATTTATTTAAAAGAGTAGAAAACGGAGAAGATGTACAAGATCAAATAGATAATTTCGAAACACATATTGTGCCTATTATTGCAGATATTGATGCAGGTTTTGGAAATGAAGAGGCAACGTATTTATTAACGAAGAAGATGATTGAAGCAGGTGCCTGTGCAATTCAAATTGAAAATCAAGTTTCTGATGCAAAACAATGTGGTCATCAAGACGGAAAAGTAACCGTGCCGCATGAAGATTTTATTGCGAAGTTAAATGCTATCCGATATGCATTTTTAGAGTTAGGGATAGATGATGGCGTTATTGTGGCTAGAACAGATTCTGAAGGAGCTGGCTTAACACAAAAATTACCTGTAAGTTTAAAGCCAGGAGATTTAGCTTCTCAATATTTAGCGTTTGTGGATGCAGAGGAAATTACCTTAAAGGAGGCGAATGAAGACGATGTTTTACTAAAAAGAGATGGTAAATTATTACGCCCAATAAGATTATCAAACGGATTGTATAAATTTAAAGAAGGTTCTAATATCGATAGAGTGGTGTTAGATTGCATTACAAGTCTACAAAATGGCGCAGATTTATTATGGATTGAAACTCCCACACCAAATGTTCAGCAAATTGCTAATATGGTAAATAGGGTTAAAGAAGTGGTACCAAATGCGAAGTTGGTGTATAATAATTCTCCTTCTTTTAATTGGACTTTAAACTTTAGAAATCAGGTATATGAAGAAATGACTGCCGAAGGAGAAAATATGACAGCGTACGATCGAAATAATTTAATGGATGAAAAATACGATACTTCTGAATTAGGGTATCGTTCAGATCAAAAAATAAAAACGTTTCAGGTTGATGGTGCAAGAGAAGCAGGTATTTTTCACCACTTAATTACCTTACCAACCTATCATACAACAGCGTTGCATATGAATGATCTTACCGAAGGTTATTTTGGTGAAGAAGGAATGTTAGCCTATGTAAAAGGTGTTCAAAGACAAGAAATTAGAAAAGGAGTTTCTTGTGTAAAACATCAAAGAATGGCAGGTTCTGATTTAGGGGATGCTCATAAAACATTTTTTGCTGGTGATAAAGCCTTAAAAGCAGGCGGAACGAATAATACTTCGAATCAGTTTGAGGTTTCTGAAACACCTAAAAAGGTTAGAAATAAAATAGGAAAAGTAGCGTAATGAGTTAGTTTGTTTAATAGATTGTAAAACCTCTTTGAATACTTCAAAGAGGTTTTATTTTTTAAATTTTATTTTCTTAAAAGCGAGAAATTTCCTTTTTTAGTGATGCTTGGTTTTGTGGTATCTGCAGGAATTAGGGTGATATTATACCAATAATCATCAGAGGGTAATAATTTACCCTGATAAATTCCGTTCCAACCCTCACTATCAATGGGTACTTGTGCAACTAATTTCCCAAATCTATTAAATACATTGATACTTGCATTTGGATAAAAAGTTTGATTAGCACCTTTTACCACCCAAAAATCATTGTCGCCATCCCCATTTGGTGTAAAGAATTTCGGAAACTGAATTACCGAAACTAGCAGCATAGTATCGGGTACACAACCATTTTTATCATTCACAATAATTTGATAAATTCCGCCTTCTAAATTTTCAAACAGCGGTTCTTCTTGAAAACCAATAAAAGGGAATCTTTCATTATTATCGGTGTTTAAAACAGCAAACTGATAATCTCCAATACCGATGTTATTACTGATGGTATCAATAGAGATTGATAAGTTATTAGTACTTCCAAGATTATTTCCTTCATCAATAATAGTTACAAAACTACGTTCTAAAATTGCTGGATCAGATTCATTGATGACGATGGTTTCTTCTCTTTCACAAAAAGTACCGTTTGTTGTGGTTGCTGTCACTCGATAAGTTCCGCCAGAAAATACGTTAATATTGCTGTCTGTGCCAATAGTTGCACCCCTTTCATCTTTCCATTCATAGCTATAAACATCACGTGGATTCTCTACTGCAATATTTAAAGGGGCATCGATTAAACATAAAATTTGAGGTGTGGTAACTGTAAAATCTGGTAATGAATTTATAATCACATCAAACGTAGCATCGTCATTTACACACAAGGTTTGTTTTTGTTGAATGCGTACATAAATAGTTTCTGTCGGATTTGTATTTTCATAAGGAGATTCAATAGCATTATCTCCAGTAGTTGCATCTGTTTGCGAAAGATGAAAAGTAACGATAAAATCATTCGAATTTTGCGTACTACCTAATATTTCAGGAATTTTACTATCCAAATCTATGTTTTGCACAATTCCGTTAGCATCATCGTCATCGTTATTATTATCGCAATAGGGTAAATTAGTGGGTACTTCAAAAACTGGTTCAGGATTTATAATGATTGTTAATTCAGATAGGTCAAAAATACATCCCGTATTATTATTTAAAATTCTTACATATAAAACTTCTTCGCTAACATTAGTTGTTAGGTTAATATTTACTCTATCTCGATCAGAATCATAGTTGTTTTTGTCAACGCCTGTAGAATTTAAATTTTTTAAATTTATTAATGTTTTATGATAAGTAACCGTAAAGTCAGAGGCATTTTTATTTCCTAAAAAATCAATATCTCTGACTGAAATATTTACGTTTTGAGCAAGTCCATTTCTAATATTACCATCTTTTGTACCAATATCACATATTTCTAAATTAGGAATTATATTCGTAATTATTGGCAAAGGATTTATAATAATATCAAAACTAGCGTGGGTGTTTATGCAACCGTTTGCATTTTCTACACGAATATAAATTGTTTGTTTTGCAACATCACCCTCTAAAAAGCCTAGCGGAATATCATTTGTAAAATCATTAGGATTTAAGATATAATCAGTATTTGTTATGTCACCAGAAAAGGCAGCAGCTTCGGATTTATAAAAACTAAAAGTAAAATCGTTTTGAGCTTGACCAGTTCCTTGAAAAAGTTCATCAATTTTTTCTGTTAAATTAATATTAGGAATGCTACCATTTGAGTAATTTCCATCAATATCATCAGTATCGCACTCTTTGATAGGAGAAAGAATTTCACTACTTATTAAAGGGATTGAATTTATTTGTAGATAAAATTCACCTAAACCTTGGCAATTATTATTTACATCACTTAAAATTTTATAATAGATTGGAAATTGAATTCCGCCAGAAATAGTTGTAATTTCAATTTTATCAATATCATTTTTATAATTTGAGATATCAATTGCATTTAAGGAGTTTGTTCGGTCTTGTTCGTTTTCATAGAAAAAAACAGTTGTATTTTCTGAATTAGATATATTTTCTTTTATGTTGATTACTATTTGTTCTTTATTTAAAGTAAAATTTTTGACATTATCTGTATCATCAGTAATATTTCCGTCGGCATCAAATAAATCGTCACATTCAGGGGTTTGAACATCATTAAAATCGTTGTTTACAATTCGGCCAACATTAATTTTTAATTCAACTAAATCTCCAGAGCAACCACTAAAGTTATTTCTAACTTTGACAAATACAGATTGAGGTATATTAACTTGAACAGGATATGAAGTTGGGTTGGTAATTAGGTCTAAACCGTCTGGATCTAAATAATATTCAAAATCTTCATTTTCATAATTATTAGAAATATTTATTTCAGCAATTGTTAAATTTACTGTTGTAGCAGTATCAGTTCCTTCTATACATTGATTCAATGTTGGATTCAAATTTGTAACAGGCAAGGCATCAACAATGAGTTCTAAAGTTTTATCCGCATCATAACAATTTATGTTGTCTTTGTTTTCTACTCTAATGTAAACCGTTTGAGTATTGGTTACCGGGTGACCTACATTTTTATCAATTATAGTGGCTACATCATTTATTTCTGCGCCAGTTTGTGTGGTATGATAACTAATAGTGTATTGTGTTTGATCTAGCGAACCATAAATATCATCGTCTTTATCAATTAAAATAAAGGTATCTACAATTCCATCGGTATCATCACCACTTACTAAATCGTCGCATATTCTTAAAGGTGTTGGTTGCACCGGAACCGGTAAATCGGTTACTGCTAAAACAAAATCTATAATATCAAAACACGCATCAGTTGCATTTTTATTTTGAACTCTTGCAAAAATAGTTTGAGAACTAAAAGCGGTAGGGTTTGTATACGGATTTGGCAACGGGTTATCTCCAGAAATTGCATCTACGTCATTTGAAAAATATAAAACTTCAAAAATAGCAGGATCCAAACCGTTTAGGATTTCATTACTTATATCCGCTTGTAAATCAAAATTATTAAAACCATCTCTATCCGTGTCACAGAAAAAAACATCTGACGGTCTAGTGGCGACTGAAGCTTCAAAAACTTCTATATTAAAAGTGGCGTTGTATATTACATCATTTTTACAACGGTCTTTTAATGTTATTTTTAATTTGTAAGTACCTTTATCGTTATAGTTTATGTTGTCGAGTTCTAAATTTTTTTGAGTTGCTGAAGATGAAATTGTCTCCGTTATAGTAGTTCCGTTATCAAAAGTCCACAAATAGTTAATATCAGTGCCAGTAATAGGCTCTGGAGAAATGACTTTATCCTGACCTGTGCAAAACTTTAAATCTTGACTATTTAATACAATGTTGGTTGCCAAGTCTTTAATTTCAATTTCGAGAAAAAAAGATTGAATAAATGGAGGTAAACCTTCTGTCGAAATTTTGCCACCTAAATTCAGACCGTCCTCTATAAAATTAACTTCAGACGCATCTTTTTCAGGAGAATTAATAACACCTAAAAAAGATGTACGACTTCTAGCGTAGTAAATTTTACCATTAGAAGCTAATTGTAAAGCTCCTCTATATCCTGAATTTGTATCATAAATTAATTTAATGCTAGTATTTATGTCAGTAATATTTCTCGATTCTAAATTAAATTGACTAATACTGGCATAGTCAGGTGGATTTCTAACACCAGAATTATTATTAAATTGACTAAATGTTCCAGTAGAAATATATAGTTTTTGTCCATCTCTAGAGAATTCTACTCCGTAACCGTCGTAACTTAAGCTAGAAAGACTACCTCCATTTGTTATTTCACCATTAGAAGCATTAAAATCAAAAATATAAGTACCAGAATTTGCGCTCGCATTCACTAATGTTTTTCCGTCTGGAGAAATTTTTAAATAGCCTCTTAAATTAGTTAAATTATTATTATGTAAAGACTTTTGTGCATTATTAATTACTCCGCTGTCAGTAATTAGATAAGCATAAAAATTATTAATATCTGAAGTAATTACCCAAAAAGTATTACAAGCATCACCTCTAACAGAGGTTATTTTTTCTCTTGCATTACTAGAGCCATTTAAAAAAATATTTTTTGATGTAACTCCACCAAGTCCGCTATTTAAAGTCATATCTACGGTTGAGTAGGCTACGCCATTTCCTAAATTTCTATTTTGCTGCCTTCCAACCGTAAAAACATAATAAATATTAGAATTTAAGGGTTTCGGAACGATAATAGCAGACTGCGCGCTTGAGGAATCACCTAGTAATCCTGTTCCATTATCCATTATTGCGCCTGTACTGTTAAATACAGTAGAGCCATCAGTGTAGAATTGTAGAATTCCTTCAGAATTAGAAATAGAAGCAGATCCCTCATCTGTAGATAAAGAGCTATTTAAAATATCTGGTGGATTTGATGTAAAATCTAAACCAGCATTTTCGCCAAAATACCAAAAATTAGCTTCTTTTTGAGAGAATCCATTTAATGCAAAAAAAATGATTAAAACAGGTACTAATTTCTTCATTTACTAGTGTTTGATTAATTTGTGTCAAATATATTTAAAAAGTTGCAGAAGTTCATTTTTTTAACAACCATAAAATACAAAAATGTACTTAAAAAAGGTGTATTTTAAGTAGATTTTAAAACGAAGTGCACCAGTTAATGAAAATAAACTGCCTATAATTGCAGTGAGAATATTTCTGATGCTTCATAAAAATATCGAAATTGCTTGTTTATAAATTGTTCAGCTTAAAAAATAAGAGGTGTTTTTTGTGTAAACAATTTAGCAAATAGCTCAAATACAGATGTTAATATGAAAAGTAAGAGCAGCATTGTTAAATTATAAAGCTGTTTAGAAGTAAGAAAAAGCGTAAAAAATGAAAATGAAAATGAAAAAGATAATTAATAATGTATCGTATAAAGTGATTTCAAATTTATGGGCAAAATTAGAACAAGTAAGTTTCGATTTTACCTTTAAAAACGGAAAAATAGTGCATTTAACCCATGAAGTTTATGGCAAAGCAGACGGAGTTGCCGTTTTGTTATACAATATAACATCGAAGAAAGTGCTTTTATCGAAACAGTTTAGAATGCCGATATATGTTGCAGGAGTAAATAACGGTTTTTCAATTGAAGTTTGTGGTGGTGCCATAGATCAAAACGAGTCTGCTGAAACAAGCGTTATCAGAGAAACAAAAGAAGAACTTGGGTATGCTATTTCTAAATTAGAAAAAGTGAGTACTATTTTTTTATCCCCAGGATTAATGAAAGAACAAACCCATTTGTATATAGCCGAATATAAAGAGGATGATAAGATTAATGATGGAGGGGGTTTAGCGTCAGAAAATGAAGAAATCGAAGTATTAGAGACCACTTTTATAGATGCCTTAAAAATGATTGAAAATAAAGAAATTATTGATGCAAGAACAATTATGTTGTTGCAGTATTTACAAATTCATAAGTTAATGAAATGAGTGGATTAGAAGAATTCGAAAATTATCGAGGAAGATTTGAAAAAGCTAGTATTGATTAAGGGTTATTAGTCTCTTTAATCTTTACTTTCAAGGAGTTGTTCTAATTTTATTTTTGTCATTCGCATTATAATTATTTTTTTGTCTTATTATATGCCTATATATTAGGTTTATAGCTAGCATGTTTTGCGGCAAAACATGAAAAATGTTTTTTTGACCGCTAGTCTATTTAACCCGAATTTACAGGTTGCAGAATTTTAAATATTTTGTAGTGAAAGAAAATAATTTATAGGAAATTTGCATTCAACACAAAACAATTAAAAGCTTAAACGTATAAGAAAACAGTACAAGAGAAATTTTTAATTAAAAAAGAGTGTTAAAAGGATAAATAAATTTAGATATTTTGGAATTATTGCTTCGGTAATTTTAATTGTTTTCAATTCTTTTTGATTGATGCCGATAATTTTTTAGTTGGAAGAATCTACTTTCTTTTTTTTTGAGATTCTAATAATTATTGCAATGACGGTTAGCATTATTCATGTAAATAAACATGAATAAATTATGGAGTATTTAAAATATAAATTACAGTTCATGACACTGTAATTTTTATCGAGTTCAAATAGAACTTGGCGGAATAAAAAAATTTAGAGAGACTTATTATGATAAAGAATTATTGGAATAAAGGAGCAAAGCAAAAAAAGAGAGTTCTCTTTTTTAGCTTAATTTTAATAGGGTTGTTATTCTTTTTACGAGATGATTATCAGCCTGCATTGCTATTTTTTAGAAAATATATTTTCATAATATTTTTTTGTTTTCTTATGCTATTTCTTGGGGTCAGAAGTTTTAGAAAATCAACAGGCGTCATAAAAAAAATCGGAATCTTATTTGTGTTAACACTATTTTTTGGGGCGCTTTATTTTGTTGGTTTTTATTATAATATGTACGATTATATGAAAACCTACAGCGCTTTCAACAATTTAAATCGTTTTGAAATTGTAGAACTACCCTTAACTCAAAATGAAAGAATTCAACCTTTAAGAAATATCTATTCAATGGCAAATGAGTCAGTTGCCGAAACCAAAGATGTTTCAATGCCGCATTTAGTGAGGGTAGACGGTTCAAACCAATGGACAATGGCCATTCAGCCAACCGAAAAATATGTTTGGCAAGGAATAAAAGACAATATAGAAGAGGTTTTTTCTGTGTCAAGTACCACGCCGTTTCCGCGTTTTTCTAGCGAAAATAGAATTCCGGTTACATTCTCAATAGGCGAATCTTTAAAGTTTAGTAGAAATACGTATAATGCGGTTGTGCAGCGTTTAAACCCTTGGATGCTATTTAATTATGAGCCAAGTGAAACTTTTTACATGAAAAACGATTCAGGTGCTTGGGTACAAGTGGTTAGTTTGATCAAATGGAAAGGGTTCTTTTTTCCGTATCCTAGTTTTGGTGGTGTGATGCTTGTAGAGAATGGCGAGCATAGTTTTGGTGATTATTTAGAAAGAATTACCATCGGAAAAGGAACGTATATTTCTCCTGAAGAAATGAAAAATTATGATTTTTTAAACAGACAAAATATCTTATCTGAAAAAGTATCGCGATTACAAGCAGAAAGTCTAAAATTTTTAGGCGGCTTTTCTGATCCGTTACCCTGGAATATGAAAAGTGCAGTTAAAATTCCGATAGCACCAAAAGATCAAAACGGTCAACCGTATGTGACCGATTTCGATTTTTCTGATACTAAAATTGGCGCCTATTCTGGTTTATACCATTGGTTTGGTCTAGAGCCTATTGGCGATGAAAGAACCAGTTTAAGTTACAGTGTTATTATTCCTGCCGATGGCACAAATAAAGTATACTACTACGATCATGCGTCTAAAAAGGAAGGGTATGCAGGCGTTTCTGCAATGCCTTTAAAAGTAAAAGAATCTAAAAAAGAATACGATTGGAGCTCAAACACTCCCGTAGAATTTAGACCTTATATTAAAAATATTGCGGGTAGAAAACGAATGTTTTTTCTTGGAACGGTTTCCACAATTAGCAGTACAAATCCTGAACAGTTCGACGGCTCTGCAACACCAGATTTAGCATTGGTAGATAGTGAATATAGAGATGTAGTTTGGATTAATGCTAAAAAACCAAGTAGCTGGAACGAGGAAATCTACAACCAATTAAATGAAGCTTGGAGATCTAGCGAACACATCAACATTTATTTTGAAAAAGAGAAAACTGTTTTAGAGAAAAATCGTCAAATTTTAGATTCTATTCAGCTTTTATCTGCACAGCAAAAAAAGATTCAAGACATACAAAGACTTCAAAAACAAATAGATTCTATTAAAATAAATCAATAATTTTTTGCCTTGTGGCATATTTTATAAATCCTCTTTAAGTTTTGCATGTTTTTTTATTTGAAGCTAACTGCGGGTCGGTAATCAGGTTTACTGCTTGCCGTTTATCTGGAGTGAAGCAGAAAGGCACTCGCTTTGTACCTAAAAGCGCAAGAGCTCAAACAAGTATGCAATCAGGACTAAACTTGTTGCTCAATACAAGTAATTTCTACCCTATTTAACGCTATTTGAAAATCGTATTAAATATTTTAAAAGTGAATTTAACGGAATAATTTCCCGTAGAATTATATTCCTTGGAAAATAAAATTAATTAGTGTAACTTTGTCGTTTAAAACAAGCACTTTTATGGCGAACTCTAAAGTAACATTAACAAATAAAAAATATTTAGCAGAAGCAAAAATGAGAAATCATTTTGTTGTCATAGATGAACCAATTTCTTCTGGTGGTGGCGATAATGGTGCAACACCCGTAGAATATCTTTTAACTGCGATTGGTGGCTGTGTTTCAATGACGTTAAGAATGTATGCGGACAGAAAAGGCTGGGATGTGGGCGAAATAACTGTCAACGTTTTTCAAACTAAAGAAAATAATCAGACGTATTTAAGCGAAGAAATATCCTTTGAAAAAGAGATCACAGAAGATCAAAAAAGACGATTACTCATATTTGCAGGTAAATGTCCGGTGGCAAGAATGGTAAAAGGCGAAACGCCAATAGCAACAAAAATTATATAAAACATGAAAAAAATAGCAGTTTTAGCGGGCAGCAATAGCAAAAAATCAATCAATAAAGAATTAGCAGTTTATGCAGCTAGCTTGCTTAAAAATGTGGAAATTGATATTTTAGATTTAAATAATTTTGAGGTTCCATTATACGGTATGGACGAAGAAACAGAAAACGGAATTCCTAAAAAAGCAATTGAGTTTTTAGAAAATATACATCGTGCAGACGGAATTATTTTGTCACTTGCAGAACATAATGGCAATTTTTCAGCTGCTTTTAAGAATATCTATGATTGGTCTTCGAGAATAGAACCAAAATTATGGAATAATATTCCGATGTTATTAATGGCTACTTCGCCAGGGTCTCAAGGTGGAGCGTCAGTTTTAGCCATTGCCAAAAACGGATTTCCTTATATGGGTGGTAATATTGTGGCAGATTTTTCTCTTTCTAGTTTTTATGATAATTTTAAAGCCGGAATACTAATAAATGAAGATGTATTGATTTTATTAAAAGAACAAATACAAATATTTCATAATTCTATACAGCAGTAAACATGAAGATAATTTTATACGGACGAAAAGGACATGCTTATACGGTAGCCTTTAAAAATTTCTTAAATTCTACAGATGAACCTTATATTTTTAAAGATGTTGCTCTAGATGCAGAGGCAAGAGAACACAGCAAAGAGTTGTACAACGGAGCCGTAAAATATCCAACATTATTTATTAATGATGCTGTGTACTTAACTCCAACCACAGAAGAATTTAATAAAATTATGCAAGATTTAAAGTTGAGAGCATAAAGTTTTTTATCGTGTAGATTTTAGAGGCAGGAGATTAGATTATGGATATGAGCTTTTAGATTTAAAAGAGACAGGAATAAAGAGCTAAAAGCAAGATTCAGGAGCCACGAGACAGGATAATAGGTTTTATATATGAGCTTTTAGATTTAAAAGAAACAGGAGTCAGAAGCTAAAAGCCAAAAGAATCAAGAGCCACGAGACAAGAGAATAGGTTTACATATGAGTCTTTAGATTTAAAAAGATAAGAATCAACAGCTAAAAGCCAAAAGCAAGATTCATGAGCCAAGAGATAAGGGAATAGGTTTATATATGAGTCTTTAGATTTAAAAGAATCAAGAGCCAAGAGCCAAGAAATTGAGATAATAATTTGAGATTAAAGAATATTTCTAGTATTATTTTTTATTTTTCTACCACTAACCACTAACCACTAACCACTAACCACTAACCACTAACCACTAACCACTAACCACTAACCACTAACCACTAACCCCTAACCACTAACCACTAACCCCCAACCCTAAACACCAAACACTAAACACTAAATATGGGAGATATTTCTAAAGATATTAATTCGAAGTTTGTAAATAACAAAGTAAAGGCGCTCATCAATATAAAATATACAGCAAATTGGTTGAGCAGCAAAGAGAATGAATTTTTTAAGCCGCACGGAATTTCGCCTCAACAATACAATATTTTAAGAATTTTACGAGGAGCAAAAGACCGAATTAAAGTGCAAATTGTAAAGGACAGAATGATCGAAAGGGCGCCAAATGCAACCCGTTTAATGGATAAATTATGTGATAAAAAACTAATTGAAAGGGAACGTTGCGAACATGATCGAAGAGTGGTTTATGTGAAAATTAACGAAGTAGGATTAGAGTTATTATTAGCCATAGATAACAACGAAAATGTGTCTTTTTTAGAGAACATTACCGAAGAAGAAGCCATTATATTAACTAATTTATTAGATAAAATTAGATAAAAAAAATTTAAAAAAATATTTTCCTTGGAAAATAAATGAAACGAAGATACTACAGAAATGTTAGTTCGTGTCATTTCAACTTTTTATCCGAATTGTATCGAGAACACACAAATAGTCCGCAACTATGAAAAAATATAAAACAATACAGTATAAAGTAGCAAGTCCGTTTGTAAATATGGGAGCATTAAAATTGCGTCAACCGCTACCAACAGCGGGAATTGAAAATGTAGATCCGTTTTTATTATTGCATCATTATGGTCCTTACGCAATTAGCGAATTTTCAAATCCGTTTGATTTAGGCGCACATCCTCATCGAGGTTTTGAACCGATTACCTTATTATTTAAAGGCGAGCAATTGCATCGAGATTCTCTGGGCAATGACATGGTGGTAAAAGCAGGCGGAGTGCAATGGACAACTGCAGGACGAGGAATTGTGCACGCAGAAGCACCAACCAAGGAGTTTGTGAAAAAAGGAGGTGATTTAGAAGGAATTCAATTGTGGTTAAATTTGCCAGCAAAAGATAAAATGATGCCCCCAAATTATCAACATTTAGAAGATTCACAAATTCCGAAGATATTTTCTGAGGATAAAAAAGTGCAATTAAATGTAATTGCAGGAAATCAATTAACAGAAAAAGGATTGATAAAAACTCAAACGGCTGTCAATGTTTTTACTGCAAATGCCGATGAAAACGGAAGTATTGAAATTGAAATTCCAGAAAGTCATCAATCTTTAATCTATTTATTAGAAGGTGAAATTTTGGTAAATGATGCTGAAGTTTTAAAGAAAGGAAAAAATCAAATGATTACGTTTCATCAAGATGGAAATACAATCAAATTTGAAGCGAAGGAGAAAAGTACAATTCTAATCCTTTCAGGAGAGCCTATCAAAGAGAAAATAACGCAATATGGTCCTTATGTGATGAACACGCAAACCGAAATTTTAGAAGCGATGCGAGATTATCAGCAAGGAAAAATGGGCTATTTATAGTATTATTTGGGCGTTCCTTTGTCCTGAAAGCATTCAGGACTAAAGTCGCGCTTTCGGCAGTCGCTATTTTCTGAAAAAGAAAATGAGCTTCAACAAATGCCTTAATCCCTAACGCAAAAAAATAAAAG
Organism: Polaribacter sp. IC066; assembly: GCF_007997085.1. GTDB lineage: Bacteria > Bacteroidota > Bacteroidia > Flavobacteriales > Flavobacteriaceae > Polaribacter. The sequence goes on along the minus strand of NZ_VORR01000007.1, from coordinate 39,564 downwards.
GAAATCAAAATGAAAAAAGTACTACACAAAGCAGCAACAAGAGGATCAGCAAATCATGGTTGGTTAAAATCGTACCATACATTCAGTTTTGCCAATTATCAAGATTCAGAAAGAATGAATTTCGGAATGTTACGGGTATTAAATGATGATATCGTGCAACCAAAAATGGGATTTGGTGAACATCCGCATAGAAATATGGAAATTATTTCTATTCCCATTTTAGGTGCACTTTCTCACAAAGATAGTATGGGGAACAAACGTTCTATAGAAGTAGGCGAAGTGCAGGTAATGAGCGCAGGAACTGGTGTAACGCATTCAGAATTTAATGATAGTACAACAGATGCTGTTCATTTTTTACAACTCTGGATTCTTACAGAATCAGAAAATATAACACCCGTATATGATCAAAAGTTTTTTGATGAGGCAGGGAGAAAAAATAAATTCCAAACATTGGTTTCTCCAAAAAGTAAAAAAGTAGAAGGTTCATTAACAATAAACCAGCAAGGTTCACTCTCTATGATTGATTTAGATAGCGACTTTGAGATTGATTATCAACTTAAAAATGGAGCCTATTTTTTCTTAATTGATGGTGAAGTTTCGATAGAAGAAATTAGTTTAGGAAAGCGAGATGCTGTTGGTATTTCTGAAGTAGAAAAGGTATCTATAAAGGCAACTAAAAAAAGTAAACTACTAATTATCGATGTTCCTATGAGCTAGACGAGCTAGCTGCGTAATTAGATTACAAATAAAACCCTATTCTCATAAAAAGAACAGGGTTGTATTGCAAAGTGACGCAAAACAAATCAAATATTTTGAATTCATTAAAGTCATAAAAAATCAACATAGGATTTATTACAACACTATATTCTGATAAAAAGGTAGCAAACCTCTTTGCCGAACGTGAAAAAAAATGTGCTATTAATTGCTAATGTTTTTGATTGTGAATACTTTATTTACTAACAACAATCGATTTTATATTCACAAATTCCTTGATTCCGAAGCCGCCATGTTCTCTGCCAAAGCCAGAATTTTTAACACCTCCAAAGGGCATTGTAGGGTCTGCAATTCCGAATGTGTTAATAAATATCATACCAGTATCAAAGTGATGTTGTGCTAGTTTTTTAGCATTTTCAATATTTTTAGAAAAAATTCCGCCACCTAAACCAAACTTACTATCGTTTGCAATTCGCATAGCATCTTTTTCGTCTTTAGCCATAATTAATGCGGCAACTGGTCCGAACAATTCATCATCATAAGCAGGTTGTCCAGGCTTTACATCGCCTAAAACAGTAACAGGATAATAAAAACCTTTTTCATTCGGAATTTTTCCTTTACATAAAATTTCAGCTCCATTTTTTACACTTTCCTCTACTTGCTCATGCAAGGTTTCTCTTAAATCCTCTCTAGCGATGGGGCCTAATTCTGTTTCTTCTTTTAAAGGGTCGCCAACTATAACAGCTTTCATAGCCTTTACAAAACCCTCTTTAAAAGTTTCGTACACTTTTTCTACAACAATAAATCTTTTAGCGGCGATACAAGTTTCACCATTGTTATAAATTCTACCTTTTACACATTCTTCAATAGCGTTTTTAATATCGGCATCTTCTAAAACAATGTAAGCATCATTACTCCCCAATTCTAAAACTACTTTTTTAAGCTCGGCAGTCGCTTTTTGGCCAATTTTTCTACCTGCATCAGAACTCCCCGTTAAAGTTATACCTCTCACATTTTTGTTTTTAATAATCATGTCAGATTGATCGTGTGAAATAATTAAAGCTTTAAATAAATTTTTTGGTAAACCAGCGGTCACAAATATTTTTTCTAAAAGTTGTCCTGTTCCTGTAACATTTGATGCATGTTTTAGTAACACAGCATTGCCTGCCATTAAGTTTACAATAGCATATCTAATTACTTGGTAAGAAGGGTAATTCCAAGGCTGAATTCCATACACAATCCCAATAGGAGAATAAGCAATAGTTCCTTTATTTCCGTTAGATAAGGTACGCTCTTCATTCTGTAAGTTTTTAGGACCATTTTCGGCAGTATATTCACAAATTCCTGCACATAAATCTACTTCTGTTTCACTTTGACTTATTAATTTACCCATTTCTTGGGTCATTAGCTTCGCTAAGTCGTCTTTATGCTTTATTAATTCTTTCCCTATTAACTGAATAATTTTAGCACGATTTTCAATATATTCATGTTTCCATTCTAAAAATGCTTCTTGACAATTATCAATACTTTCTTTGAGTTCTTTATCAGACAAATGAGGAAACTCATTTATCTTTTCTTCGGTTGCTGGGTTTATTGTAATAATTTTTTCTTTGCTCATTTTGTAATATTTTTGTTCAAAAAGTGAATTTTGAACATGATTTTTATTCGTTTTAACAAAACTAGCTTTAAACTAAAGTTCTATTTAACTCATTTGCTGTTGTATTTAACTGTAATAGTTTTAAATTTTAAATTGTTCTTGTCTGATAAAAGAATCAAGTTTGTTTCGCTTTTAGAGCCAAGAACCAAGACTTGATTATAACTATCTGACAAACAAACATGACTACAATAAAAATAGTTTACTTTCTATTGATGAAATTATTTTGAAAAAAGTAAGTTGTTATTTAAAAAATTCATGGAATCTTTTATTTGGAAAGGGTTTATCAAGCTAAAAATATTTTTTATCGGACACCAGTGATATTCTTTAAAAAACTTATCTTTTTAATGTCACGAAATAAGAGTATCTTTCCGTTTGCTATGCATGCATAGTAAATTCAAGATAATATAAATGAAATATAAGCATATTTTTGAACCATTAGATTTAGGTTTTACCACTTTAAAAAATAGAATTTTAATGGGTTCTATGCATACAGGTTTAGAAGAGGAGAAAAACGGAATAGAAAAAATAGCAACTTATTATGCAGAAAGAGCAAAAGGTGGCGTAGGCTTGATTATTACAGGTGGAATTGCACCCAATATACAAGGTTGGACGGGGCCGTTTGCAGCAAGAATGTCTAGTGAAAAGCACGCAATTCATCATCAAAAAATAACAGAAGCTGTTCACAAAGAAGGCGGTAAAATTTGTATGCAAATTTTGCATTCAGGGCGTTATGGATACCATCCATTTAATGTGGCTCCGTCAAAAATAAAATCACCCATAACACCTTTTAAACCTTTTAAATTAACGCAAGCTGGCATCAAAAGAACTATTCGTGATTTTGTAAATAGTGCAGAACTTGCTAAAATGGCTGGTTATGATGGGGTAGAAATTATGGGCTCTGAAGGCTATTTAATCAATCAATTTATTTCGAAAAGAACCAATAAAAGAACAGATAATTATGGCGGTGCGTATGAAAATAGAATGCGTTTGCCTATTGAATTGGTAAAACAAACGAGAGCAGCTGTGGGTAAAGATTTTATCATTATCTACAGATTATCGATGTTAGATTTGGTAGAAAACGGAAGTTCTTGGGAAGAAGTAGTTCAACTAGGAAAAGAAATTGAAAAAGCAGGAGCGACAATCATAAACACAGGAATAGGATGGCATGAAGCTCGAATTCCTACGATTTCAACGTCAGTTCCGAGAGGAGCTTTTACATGGGTTACTAAAAAAATGAAAGAAGAATTATCAATTCCGTTGATAACTTCAAACAGAATTAATATGCCAGAAACTGCTGAAAAAATTCTATCCGAAGGCGATGCAGACATGATTTCTATGGCACGTCCGTTTTTAGCAGACCCAGAGTGGGTAAATAAGGCAGCAGCAGAAAAAGCAGACGAAATTAATACTTGTATTGGTTGTAACCAGGCTTGTTTAGATCACGTTTTTCAGCGCAAAGTAGCAAGTTGTTTGGTAAACCCTAGAGCCTGCCATGAAACCGAATTGAACTATCATCCAACAAAAAATAAGAAAAAAATTGCTGTAATTGGTGCTGGTCCTGCAGGGTTAGCAACATCAACTATTGCTGCACAAAGAGGGCATGAAGTTACCTTATTTGATGCGGATAAAGAGGTAGGTGGACAGTTTAATATGGCAAAACAAATACCAGGTAAAGAAGAATTTTACGAAACGATTCGCTATTTTAAAAGACAAATTGAGTTACACAAGGTTACTGTAAAATTAAAGACAAAAGTTTCTGTAGAGGACTTATTGAAATCTGATTTTGATGAAATTATTATTGCAACCGGAATTAAACCAAGAACTTTAAACATTGAAGGAATTGAGCATCAAAAAGTAGTAAGTTATATTGATGTCTTAAAACATAAAAAACCAGTAGGTAAAAGAGTGGCTGTAATTGGGGCAGGTGGCATTGGTTTTGACGTTTCAGAGTATTTATCTCATGAAGGCGAATCATCAACTTTAAATATTGATACTTGGTTAAAAGAATGGGGTATTGATAAATCTTTAAAAGCTAGAAGTGGCACAGAAGGTATACTGCCAGAGTTTCATCCATCGCCAAGAGAAATTTTTATGTTTAAAAGAAGTAAAGGTAAGTTTGGCGGTAATCTTGGTAAAACCACAGGTTGGATTCATCGATCTAGTTTAAAGAAAAAGAAAGTGCAATTTATTGGTGAGGTTTCTTACACAAAGATTGATGATCAAGGGCTGCATTATGTTCAAAATGAAGAAGCTAAAATACTCGCAGTAGATCATATTGTTATTTGCGCAGGTCAAATGCCTTTTAAAGAACTTTATCAACCATTATTAGATGCCAATAAAAAGGTTCATATAATTGGCGGTGCAGATTTTGCATCAGAATTAGATGCAAAGAGAGCCATTGATCAAGGGGCAAGATTAGCGGCAACCTTATAAGGTTTTTGTTTTTTTTGTAAATACTGTTCATTCAAAACTTTTTGGAGTGTATTTAACTGTATTTTTAACAAAATATATAAATTTTATTTATGAAATCATTTTCTTTCGAGGAAATTACGTCACTCGTAAACGGTGAGCTTATAGGAAACTGTAAAGACAAAATATACGCACCAGAACAAATTGAACATGCAAAAAAAGGGGATGTTACGGTTATCGGAAATTCTAAATATGCGCGTTTGTGGGAAACTTCAAACGCAAGTATCGCTATTGTTTTTGAACAAATAAAAATTAAACCAGGAGAAGGAAAAGGATTTGTGAAAGTGAAAAATCCTGATTTGGCAATGGCTATTCTTTTAGAAGCTTTTGAGCCAGATTCGCCATATTTTGAAACAGATATTCATCCAACAGCCGTAATAAGCAAAACTGCAAAAGTAGGAATTGGTTGTAAAATTGGTGCAAATAGCTATATTGGTAAAAATGTTACGCTAGGAGAAAATGTACTCATTTATCCGAATGTTGCTATTTTTGATGATAGCGTAATTGGAGATGAGACCGTGGTTTGGTCGGGAACTGTTATTAGAGAGCGCAGTAAAATTGGGAGTCATTGTATTTTTCATGCAAACGTAAGTATCGGTGCAGATGGTTTTGGTTATACGGCAAGTGCCGATGGCAGAGGTTTGGTGAAAATAAAACATATTGGTAACGTCGTTATCGGCGATGCTGTAGAGATTGGTGCTAATTCATGTATTGATCGTGGTAAATTTAGTGCTACTACCATAGGTGATGGTTGTAAGATTGATAATTTAGTTCAAATAGGCCATAATTCTGTGTTAGGAAAATGCTGTATAATGGCTGGAAACAGTGGGTTAGCAGGTTCTGTAACTCTTGGAGATGGGGTTATTATTGGCGGAAGTGCTTCGATAAAAGATCATGTTACGATACATTCTGGTGCAAAAGTAGGTGCTGGTTCTGGGGTTATAAGTGATGTTGCCGCTGGCAAAACAGTAGTTGGGTATCCGGCTTGCGATTCTAGAGAAAAAATGAAACAATGGGTTGCTTTGCGCAAACTTGTAAGAAATTAATTGTTCATTTTTTTTGACTTGTTTAATTTAGATATTTTTTATCAAACCTATAATTTGACAATACCATATAAATAACGATATTTGTCGATCAATTAAGTTATTAAGAAATATGGGAATGAATAAAAATACGGTTCTTGGTTGGGCAACTCTTTTAATGCTTATTATGGGTGTTGTTCTAATCTTACTAGGTGCTTACAGATACAAAGATGTTGCTGGTTGGGGTTTTGCAACTGTAGGAATTGGTTTTTTCTGTATAGCCTGGGTTTTTAACGCGTTAAAAGGAAGAGTTTAAAAAGGAAGTCTACAGTTTTCAGTAGCAGTTTTTCAGTATAAATTTTATAAACAAGAAAGATAATGAGTGATGATAAGAAAGTAATCTTTTCGATGAATAAGCTTTCAAAAACCTATCAATCGACAGGAAAGCAAGTTTTAAAAGATATTTATTTAAGTTTTTTCTACGGTGCAAAAATTGGTATTCTTGGTTTAAATGGATCAGGAAAATCGACATTATTAAAAATTATTGCAGGTGTAGAAAAGAATTTTCAAGGAGATGTAACGTTTTCTCCTGGCTATAATGTTGGGTATTTAGAACAAGAACCACAATTAGATCCTGAAAAAACGGTTTTAGAAATTGTAAAAGAAGGCGTTGCAGAAACAGTGGCAATTCTAGATGAATACAATAAAATAAACGACCTATTTGGTTTAGAAGAAGTGTATTCAGACGCCGATAGAATGGAAAAACTCATGAACCAACAAGCAGAGCTGCAAGATAAAATTGATGCTGCAAATGCCTGGGAATTAGACACCAAACTAGAAATAGCAATGGATGCTTTAAGAACACCAGATTCTGATAAAAAAATAGGTGTACTCTCTGGAGGTGAAAAAAGACGGGTTGCCTTGTGTAGATTGTTATTGCAAGAGCCAGAAATTTTATTATTAGATGAACCAACAAACCATTTAGATGCAGAATCTGTGCATTGGTTAGAGCACCATTTAGCACAATATAAAGGAACTGTAATTGCCGTTACGCATGATAGATATTTCTTGGACAATGTTGCGGGTTGGATTTTAGAGCTTGATAGAGGTGAAGGAATTCCTTGGAAAGGAAATTACTCTTCTTGGTTAGACCAGAAATCGCAAAGAATGGCGAAAGAAAGTAAAACTGCTTCGAAACGTCAAAAAACTTTAGAGCGTGAATTAGAATGGGTTCGTCAAGGTGCAAAAGGTCGTCAAACAAAGCAAAAAGCGCGTTTGAAAAACTACGACAAATTAATGAGTCAAGATCAAAAGCAAGTTGATGAAAAGCTAGAAATTTATATTCCGAACGGACCACGATTGGGAACAAATGTAATCGAGGCAAACGGCGTTTCTAAAGCTTTTGGAGATAAATTACTATATGAAAATTTAGAATTTAATTTACCACAAGCAGGAATTGTTGGAATTATTGGGCCAAACGGTGCTGGTAAAACAACGATTTTTAAAATGATTATGGGTGAGGAAAATCCGGATGCAGGAAGTTTTAATGTGGGTGATACTGCAAAAATTGCGTATGTAGATCAAGCGCATTCTAATATTAATCCTGAAAAAACAATTTGGGAAAACTTTTCTGACGGACAAGATTTAGTCATGATGGGAGGAAGGCAGGTAAATTCTAGAGCCTATTTAAGTCGTTTTAATTTTTCTGGGAGTGAGCAAAATAAAAAAGTAGACACGCTTTCTGGAGGAGAAAGAAATAGATTGCATTTAGCAATGACTTTAAAAGAAGAAGGAAATGTGCTACTTTTAGATGAGCCAACAAACGATTTAGATGTAAATACATTAAGAGCATTAGAAGAAGGTTTAGAAAATTTTGCTGGCTGTGCCGTTGTAATTAGTCACGATAGATGGTTTTTAGACAGAGTTTGTACACACATTTTAGCTTTTGAAGGCAATAGTGAAGTGTATTTCTTTGAAGGTTCTTTTTCTGATTATGAAGAAAATAAAAAGAAACGTTTGGGCGGAGATTTAATGCCAAAACGAATCAAGTATAAAAAATTAATACGATAAATAAAATCCTCATTTTAATTAAAAATGAGGATTTTAGTTTTTAATAATTCAAATAAATAATATGAGGTAAATTTATTTATTATTATTGATTTAATTTACAGGAATTACCCCTGTTTTATCTAGAGAAAAACCCCGCTTTTTTAAAGTGGGGTTTTCTATGAAATAACGAGTAAGCCGTGTTTTTCTAAAACCTTAAAATCTTTAGCACTCTTTAAGATCTATCGGACTTGTTTCTTGTATTTCTTCTGCTTTTTGTCTTTACTTCGTATTTATTTCTAGTACTCTCTAAAGTTTTCGCTTCATTTCTAGTGCTTTTTTTAAAACTACGTCTTTCTTTTAAAGTTTCTCTTTCTGTTTTTATTGCTGGTGTTCTGTCAGCATCGGTTTTCGAAGTTGTATTTGAATTCCTTGTACTCCTCTTAATTGCTGTATTTCTAGTATTAGTTGTTCTTTGTGGCTTTCGATAAGAATTGTTAGAACTTGTAGCCGAGTTTTTTCTTCTATTATTATTATTATTTACTGAAATTGGCTTTCTTCTTTTTAAAATGGTACTTCTTTTTCCAATTCTTGCATTCGGATTTGCTTGATAGTAATAGAAATTTCTGTCTTCTCTAATTTGCGTATAATTTCTACTAAAATCATTTCTAAAAAAATAAGTGTCATTATAATTACAAATATCGCCAAAGCTAACATTAAATCGTACACCGTTATTGTAATAAAAATTTCTGACGTTGCCATAAAAAACAGGGTATTCCCAGCGATTATAACGCACTCTTAAATCACCAACATTCGTTAATCTTCCTCTAAAATACCGAATAGAAATCGCACCAATTCTTGTAACATTTCCCCGCAAATCGTACCGAAGATGAACATTGCCGATGCTTCTAATTCTACCGTTAAAATCCCGGTGAATACGAACTCTTCTATCATTTGTACGCGTATCAAAATCAAAGTCTCCGTTCGTAAAAATAAAGAATTCCACTCCGTTTTCTATAAAGTTAACAGCATTGTTGTAAGCATAAGTAAAGCTAAAGTTGTTCGCTGTGTTTTGGCTCTTTTTGGCTTCAATAGTTGAAACCATTAAGAGCATTCCTAATAAAATAAAGATTCCTTTTTTCATGTTGTATGGTTTAAGGGTTCTGTCTACTCTAATTGCTTTTCGACTTTCGCATTTCAATAAAAGAAATCCAAAGAGTGTGCCAAAAATGAAATGCTGCATTGTGAGAGCTCTGTTTGTGGGAGTAATAGATTGATTTTTAGCTTATTGATTTTGCGATAAAAATATTTTAGAATGCATAGTTCAGCAATTAATTACTTTTTTATTTAAAGTACATATAGATCTAAAATACCCTTTAGAGATGGGAAAGCAAAATATTAATTGTAAACGGAATGATGCTTTTAAATTTTTATCGAATAAAAGATAAAACCATACAAACTAACGGATGTTTGATAAAAGTTGAATAGTTATAGGTATATTCAGGATGTATTTTATCAACTTTAAAACTTAAAAACAAACAAAACTTGAATAAAACTTTATCAAAAACACCTCGGAGTTCAGAAGAAATGCACTATAATAAACAAAAATTGGTCGTGTACATATTCATTTATTCTTGTCCGATAAATGATGCAAAATTGCTTTGCTTTTAGCACCAAGAGCCAAAACTAGATTATAACTAACCTAAAATTAGATAAAAAAAAAGGATACATTTTTAATTTTAGAATTAATTCTAAAAACAACTGTAGCCCTTTATTTAAAAATGTTTGATTAACTTATCTTATTTTTAATCGGACACTAATGGGTATTCATAAAAATAAGTTGTTTTTGAACAAAAATTTAGAACAAAATTAACACTTATCTGTTGGTAATTAATTTAATTTTATTATCTTAATTAGTTATCCAAAAACAAAAAAATCATGTACTCACAAAATATAAAAAAATCTGTATTAGCAATCACTTTATTACTGTTCTCAATACTAATTTATGGTCAAAATTCTTTACCAATAGCGCACGGTAATGAGATAGATCCGATTTCAGAAATAGAAGATATAAAATTAAAAGCAATATTAAAAAAAGAAATTAACTCAAATAAAACTTGGAAACGTTTAATTGACAGTAAAAAAATGTCGGTTGGTATTGTAGATTTAAGTGATCCTAAAAACTATAGATATGCAGGTTTAAATGATGATTTTATGATGTATGCAGCAAGTTTGCCTAAAATTGCAATTCTTCTGGCTTCTATGGATGCCATTGATAAAGGCGAATTAGACTATACAGATGAAATTAAAAATGATTTAATGTTGATGATTAGTAAATCTAACAATCAAGCATCTACAAGAATGATTGATCGATTAGGTTATGATAAAATAGAGGAGGTTTTAAGATCACCCAAAATTAAATTATATGATGAAGAGACTGGCGGCGGTCTTTGGGTTGGTAAACGATATGCGGCAGCTGGTAAGAGAAATCCTGATCCTATGAAAGGATTAAGTCATGCAGCAACAGCAAGGCAAGTTTGTAGATTTTACTATCAATTAGCACTCGGTAATTTAATTAGTGAAGAGCGCTCAAAAGAAATGCTAGAAATTTTAAAAGATCCAAAATTACATCATAAATTTGTAAACACGTTAGATGTTATTGCACCAACGGCAACCGTTTATAGAAAATCTGGCTCTTGGAAAAACTACCATTCAGATTCTGCCTTGGTTTGGGGTCCTCAAAGAAAGTATATTATTGTAGCTTTAATTGATAGCAATTCAGGAGAACAAATTATTAGAAATTTAGTAAGACCTTTAGAAAAAGTACTTAAAAAGGTAGGTTTAAAATAAATAGGGAGTTAATAGTGCTATGAGAAAATTAATAATGAACGCATTTGGATTAAGAGATGACGAACTGAGCATCTCTTTTTTAATGCTTTTGTATATCTTTATAATCATTACCGTTTTATTAATTGTAAAACCTACCGTAAACGCCCTTTTTGTATCTACTTTAGGTGCAGAAAATTTACCTTTCGGATATTTATTAGTAGCGGTTACGGCAGTTTTAGCTTCCTATTTTTACAATAGCGCAATCAGAGTTTTTTCTTTAGTTAGAGTTGCAGTAATTTCATTAATCACTTTTAGTTTAAGTTTTTTTATTTTAGGTGTTTTCTTAAAATATACATTTATAAATAACTGGATTCTCTATGCTTATTATGTACTTATTTCCTTATTTGCCGTGGTTGCAACTTCGCAATTTTGGTTATTGGCAAATATGGTTTTTAATGCAAGAGAAGCAAGAAGAAATTTTGGTTTTATTGGGGCAGGAGCTATTGCTGGCGGAATTTTTGGAGGCTACTTAACAAGTATTATCGCTTCTAGTTTTGGGAATGAATTTGCAATCTTTTTGGCAGCACTATTCCTTTTAATTTGTATTCCTATATTAAAAAGTATTTGGACTTTAAAAATTCAATATTTAACTATCTTTAAAAGAAAAAAAGTAATTTCGAATCAAGAACGTTTAGAAAACTCTTCTTTACGTGTTATTTCTAAATCGAAACATTTAATATATATCGCCTCTATAACAGGTATTGGGGTTATTGTGGCAAAACTAGTAGATTTTCAGTTTAGTGATTTTGCCGATAAAGCAATATCAGATCCAGATGATTTAGCGGCTTTTTTTGGTTTCTGGTTTTCTACTTTTAATGTGGTTGCGCTAGTAATTCAACTTTTTTTTACCAATCGAGTCTTAACCAGATTAGGGGTTTCCTCTACTTTATTAATATTACCATTAAGTATTGCTTTGGGCGGTTTATTATTTTTAACATTTCCTGAATTGTGGGTTTTAGTGTTGATAAAAGGAATAGATGGTAGTGCAAAACAGTCTTTAAATAAAGCGGCTGTAGAGCTTTCTATAATGCCAATTCCTTTATTAGAAAAAAATCAAGCAAAATCTTATATAGATGTTGTTGTAGATAGTATAGCTGCTGGTTTTGCCGGATTTCTGTTGATTTTTTTAATAAAAAAATTAGATTTAGATTCAACGTATATCACTGTTATTATTTTACTTTTTACATTTATTTGGATTTTATTTATTTACCGATTAAGAGAGGCTTACTTTAATTCTTTTAAATTAAATATAAAAAATTCTCTTTTTTCGGATACAAAAAGCAATAAAAAATTAAGAGAAGAAAACACGATTTCTGATGTGAAAAACATTTTAGAAAACGGAGATGAAACAGCTATTTTAAATATGTTAAATAGATTAAAAGAGTATAAGCAAACTGCTTTTAGTCCTAGAATTATAAAATTGTTAGACCATCCTTCAAATAAAATAAAAGCAAAAGCTATCAAAAATCTTGATGCTTTTGAGAATTTAGATATTTTAGAAAAAATAGAAACATTAGTTTTTGAGAAAGATCCTTTTTTAGTAAATATTGCTTTAAATTATGTTTTAAGACATACACCTACCACAGAAACTTTATTTTTTAAAAAGTATTTAGACCATCAAGAAGAGATAATACGCAATGGTGCTTTACTTTCTTTGGCCAAAGTAAGTTCTAATAACGCAAGATTAGCAGAACAATATCATTTGATAGATCGATTAGAACGTGAAATTCCGATTTTAACATCAGAAGACATTCACACTAAAAAAGAAATTCTATCAACGTTATTAATTAGTATTGCGCTTGCTAGGTTAAGCCCTTATTATATCTATATACAAATACATCTTAAAAGCGAGTCTGGCGCTATTGCGAAGTCGGCAACGATTGCCGCAGGCATTGCATCAGATGAAGTATTTATCAATGATTTACTCGATCTTTTAGAAAATAGAAAGCATCGAAAAAAGGCGATCAAAGCACTCAAAGAATATGGACCAAAAATTATGGACAGTATTTTACAAATAGAGAAAAATAATGAATTGAAACGTTCTATAAGAAAATACATACCCAAAGTAATTGAATCCTTTAATAATGACCAAGCGGCAAAAATTTTATTAAAACTTTTACGTAGTAAAAATGCGATAACACGTTTAGAAGCATCGGTATCACTCAAAAAATTAAGAAAAAATAATGATAATATACAAGTTGGTGCACGCATCATTAAAACTAAAATTGTAAAAGAGAGTAAGTATTACAAAAAAACATTAGAAATTATTAATTCGATACAAAGTGTGGTTTCTGCAGAAATAGAAAGCGAAACAGTAGTCAGCAACAAACTTATATTTAATGCCCGCAAACAAATTATAATTTCTTTAGAAGAATTATTAGAAAATAATTTAAAATGTATTTTTAACTTATTAAGTTTAATTTATAACGAAGAAGATATTAGCATGACGTTTGTGGGTATTAAAAGCGAAATTAAAGAAGCTAGAATAAATTCTTTAGAATTTTTAGACAACATTTTAGAGAGTAAAATTAAAATGAGCGTATTGCCCCTAATAGAAAATTATGTAGTTAATGATGCCCATTTTAGCTCTAAAACCATCGATTTTGAATTGCTTACCGAAGAAAAGTACTTGTTAAGAGTCATGGAAATGGGCGGGTCTCATTTAAAAATTCTTGTTATAAAATATATTGGTCTATCAAAAAACAAAGCGTACATCTCTTTACTTTTACCTTTAAGTAAATTTAAAAATAGTGAAGTTAAAGAATTGGCAACAAGTACGCATCAAAAATTAATATCTTATCAAGGTTAGTTAGTGTCTTTCTCATCTTTATAATCAATCTCTTTAATTTCTGATTTTTTAATGTTTTCTTTAACATTAATAAGATCATCAATTTTGCTAGCCAAGTACAAGTGCGCACCCGCAGAGTTTTTGTTTAAAACATTACTCATTAAACAAACAATATATTTTATACCATTTGGGTGCTCTACAATAATTATAGAGTTCATAAAGTTAAACACATTTCCAGCGTATTTTGCACAATTTGGGTTTTTTGTTTTATCACATTTATATAAACTTCCAGATTTAAAATATACTGCAGCGTTGTCTAACCTTGGCGATTTTGCATATCTAATTCTTCTATCGGTCATATACAGCAAACGCTTCATCTCTAAACTAGATTCTTTATCAACGGCTTTTCCTTGCTCTAGTTTTACTAAAAATTTCATTAGTCCTTTTGTGGTTCCGATACTGCCCCCTTTTCTACCCACATATTTTTCAGGACCTCTTGTAAACATTCCTCCAAGCCTATATTCATCTTCTGCAATACCTAATTTTCTCAAAGGTTCATTTACAACGGTATTTGCTAAATTGGTTAACACATTTCTCGGTGTATTTTTAAAATAATTTTCTGCTTTTTCAGCATCTAAAGAAAAGTACTCTTGCCCAAAAGCAGCCATTAAAATAGCCTCTCTATACATGATACTTGCTGCGCCATTATTACTCACAGAAACCATATGATCTAACCACTCAAAAAGTGAAAATTCATCATTCGCAACTACTTGTCTTTTGATTAATTTATTTTTTTCAATATCATAAATTGGTATGGTGTGCTCGTCTCCTAAACCCCAATATCTGCTAGTAACTCTTATGTTTTTTAAATAACTAACTCTGTCTTCATAAGAATCCGGACATAGTTTTTGAAGTTGATCAAACACGGCTAATAATACGGCAATTTTAGCAACACTTCCTGGCTGATAGCCTACATTTTCTCGATGAGAGGCATACCGTAAATTATCTGGCTTACTCATATCCATCACTGCAAAAGAGAAATTTCCTTCGGGTGTAATTTGCTTAATTTTTCGCTCAAAATTAACATCTGCAATTAATAAATCATGGATGCTATCTGTGGTTTTATTCGTGAGGTTTAGTTGAATGTCGCGTAATTTTTTATAAGCTCCAGCAGGTATTCTGCCATATTTTATGCTATCTAATTGCATCTTTCTTATTTGATACAATCTTTTAATTCCAGAATATTCATACCCATCTATTGGGTATTTTACAAACCCTAAAGAAAGTACGATACAGGTAATTATTAAAATATATTTTTTCTTCATTACTCTATTTTTTCGGTACTATTTATTTTTTTATCGTTCGCTACTTTTGGTGAAATTGAATTTAAATATTCAGAACTTTTGGCTTGTTTATTTTCTACAAAGGGCCTTATTTGAAACAACCACAGTTTGTTATTTTCAAAACCAAGTTCTACATCAAAAGCTTGACTTTTATTGTCTGATTTTTCGCCTATTCTTTTTCTTATTTCTTTTGCAATTTTTCTAATATCATTGATATTTCCTTCATTTAATATTTCATTTTCAAAAGATGTAAAGTATTTTTTTGTTCCTCCTGTATCTGGCAATCGAATATAATCTGCTTGCCTTGCTGGTGCCAATAAAAAGTTTTCATTTTTGGTGATGAGTCTGGTTTCTGCAGATTGGCCGTCTACTGCACCACCAGCACCTCTAGAGAAAGCAACTGTTAAATCGTCTTCTGTACCCGTATTAATCCCTTTTGTAATGAGTACTCCAGAATAGTCTACATCTACACTTGGAATAATCAAAATTGAAGGATATACATTTTCTGGATTCAATAAATATTTTTGTCTCCATTTAAAACTACGTTCTGTATACGCCGAAGCCCAAACTCTTTTAATGCCTTCTAAAATTTTATTTTCATCCTTAATATTAAATAAGGTTAAGTTTAAACCAGCACCTGTAAACTCTTTTAGATCTTCCATGTTGGTATCACTTCTTAAAAAAACAGGAATTTGACCCATATCGTTTTTAAAAGCCGACTGAAAATTGCTTTTTAAATCACTTACAAAATCTGTATTTAATTGAATTTTTAAGATTGCTTTGTGCAGTTTTTCTAAAGAAATTAATACGTAATTTTCTATAACTTCTTCAGAGGTACCCATTTTCTTTTTAGTATCTGCTTCTTTAAAAGCATCGCTTAAATACTGCCAATAGGTTTTGTTTTCGTCTGGCATTTGCAAATTCATATGTGCTTTAAAAACCCCAAAAGGAATAATTAAACCTTCTACAACGTGATCCGGAAAAAGTTGTTTTAACTCGCCTAAATTAGCCGCTTTTGGTCCACATAATTTTCCTGAATCTTTGGCATTTACATTGCGCATGTTTATCACTTTAGAAACTTCTAAACGGATGTCTTTTACAGGTACTTCAATCATATTTTGATTGCGCTCTTTTTTTTCAAAAAGTTTTTGTTCTTCGCCAGTCATATTGTTCGCTGCTTTTAAAATTACATTTCCTTTATGAGAAACTGCATAAAACACTTTTTTACCATTGAACTTTTTTAAAGCCATTAAATTAGCATTTGATAATGCGGCATTCGGAATTCCTAAATTTCTTGCTAATAACTGCACATGAGAAACTAAATTACCTTCAGAAACCGTCATAATACCTGCAACAGGTTTTAAATCTGATGGCGGATTTTGAAAAATATATATTTTGTTGGTGTTTACTTCTATTTCATCCGGATTGCCATCAACTACTACTAATTCTCCAAAAGCATAGCCTGGGTTTAAACCCCGAATAGCACTTTGATTTTCAATAGACATTACATTGTTATTAATATTTGCTGTTTTAGCTACAAAAGCGCCCATTTTGCTTACGGTTTCACCCAAACTTAAGGCAACACTATTACGAACTCGATCATCAATAAAACCGTATGTTAAAGGCTCAAATTTAGTGTAGTTTAAAACATCTTCATTATAATTGGCTTTGATTAACGAGGCACTCCATTCAACAATACTTCTAGAAATTGTTAATAATTCGGTCAGTTCGCCAACAGTTACTTTTTCTTTGCTTGTAAAAGTTTTAAAGTTTTGCTTTATAGTGTTGTACTCCCTGTATTCTAAAAGACCTGAGCCAAATGAAGCGCTAGTAAGTGTCTCTATTTTCTGAACTGTTTCAATTAATGTTGTAGTTTCCCAATTTTGAGTTTCTATGAGTAATAAATTCTCTAGTTGATTACTTATATCTAAAATCTGTAATTTGTCTTTAGATGTTTTAAAATCGGTTATATTGCTGCGAATATTAGCTAATATACTTGCTAAATTTTGCACTATTTTTTGTGATGAATTATCTTTTGTAAAGCTTTTAGAAAAACTTTTAATTTCTTCTAAAACAGCATTATTTCCCTTTAAGTTTATCAACTCATTCTCTATTTTTTTTAGGTTTAACGGCGCATAAAAAAGCTCCATAGTCACTAATAATTTAGTGATGTCTTTTACTTCTTTATTAGAGAGTGTCGCATTATTTTTACTTAAAAAGGCGTTTACTAAAATGATATCAGATTTTTGCGGGTTTCCATGAATTTTAATTCTAACATCCATAAAACTAGAAATGTTCTCTGCTAAAATTTTAGATTCGCTTCTCATTAACTGTCCTAAATTGGTATCGCCATTATGCGGAATATCTTTTAGAGCTTGTCTTATTAAATAGAAATGAGATTTTAATAGTTTTTCATTTTTTAAGATATTTTCAAAAAAATCTTTACCCCAAGCTTCTTCATCTTCTGATTGAATAGCGCCTCTATAATATTGTCCTTTTCTTAAAACCCAACCATCATCTATACTGGCTAAATATTTACCAAATTGATATTGTTTTAATCTGCTGTAATGATTAGAGGCGTCTAAAAAATCATCTGTTTTTGTATCTGCTAAAATTTCGCCAAAAAATAAATGATTCGTTTTTCTTAATAGTAAAGCAGATTCTTTGAAGCTAGCATGTTGTATTCCGCCGCCAATTTCGTCAGGACAAGGATCTTTAGCAACTCTAGTGCTGCCATCTTTACAGAACCATTTTATTCTATAATAAGGACCTCTAATATCACTTTTAAAAGCTTCTATCAATTGTTTAATTTGGGTTGTAGTTTTTTGTTGTCCGTTTATTTTTCCTGAAAAAATAAAGAAAAAGAAAAGAAAAGTAATAAGTAATTGTTTTAGCATTTTTTGTTTTTTTGGGTACAAATTTAGTCTATAAAACAATATAAAAAGTTTAAAATAATATTTAGATGCTCATAAAATTTAAAAAAAAACTCAACATTTTATAATTTTTAACGTGAGCTACTTCTATAAAGTTTACAACTGTATTTGTTTAAAAACAAATTCTTGTTCTCTTTGTTTAATGTGTATTTCTTTACAACTGGTAGGGTGAATGAAATTGTAGTTTTGATTGAAATTAAAGGAAGGATCATGCGTATCAAAAAAGCTTTCAAAGTCTTTATTGCCATCTTTAGTATATCTTGAAATTCGGTATATAGAGGTGTTTAATTGCTCTTCAATTTTAAACCAAGCACCGCTTCCAATTCCCGATAGCCAGGTAGCATTCTCTAAATTAAAAGTGTTAATATCTGGTAATTCGGTGCCTATTAAATTAAGTTGATGCGTAAACTTATTGAAAAAATTTTCTTTGTACTCTCTTAAAATTGAGCGGTTTTTATATTCTTTTATTTTTTGATTTTGTACTTCATAAATTTCATGAATTGTTTTTCCTTTTAAGATATTACCAATTGGGCTAGGCGTAAGCAGGTAAGAGCATTTTAGCCTTATTTGAATCCTTTTTTTAGTACAAGAATTAATCATGGTATCGGTTACAAAACGCGCGCAATTGCTACCTCTTTTTAGAAATACACCATAAGGGAGTTCTTTTTTATCAATTAATTGATGGATAAAATTCAAGGCAGTATCAAAATCAATTTTATGATTCATACTTGCAATTAACCTTCCTTTTCCGTGTGTTTTTTCGGGATGCCTTTCTAACCAAAGAAGAATATCTGTTAAATTTGTTAAGGTATTGTTGTTAAAAGTTGCTTTTAACGGAATATAGAGTTCAGGATCTGTTTCAAAAGATCGTACTCTTCCATTGCCATAAGAGGTAATATATCTGCCAAAATCAAAGTATTTTATTTCAGGCTCGTTTTTTTTTATCAAAAGAAATCCAGTATGCCCAGCTTGCACTGCATGCTCGCTACCGATGCCAATTTTTGTCCAAAATCTACTAAATGATTCCCAATAAGCAGGTCTAACAACGGTGTCTGGGTAAGACAGTATAATAACAATCCCATCAGAATTCATACTTTTATTTTTGATCATGCATCCTTCTATTGAGAGCTACTTTTTTCTTAAGCGTTTTAACTAATTTTTTTTTTGTGTAAATTAAGAATGAAAAAAACTCGTAATCGAAATAAATTTTTAGAATACAGCGTCGTTTTTAGCATTTAATTATCAGTAAAAATAGCTTTTCGCAATATGGCAAACGTTTTAAAAGCAAAGTATAACGTGTACATAAAAAGCACGCAACCTGCAACTAAAATTAGATATGCAAAATAAATTTTAGGAGCTTCTGTAAACCTGTCAAACGCTTTAAACCCCATTGTAATGGTTATAGGGGATGCAATAAATAAAAAAACTAAAATGCCTAATCTTATCAAACCTTTGCTTAATAAATTTGTATCTGTACTCATAATTTATAATTTAAAATAGCAGTTCTTACATTGCCAAATTTTAATAATAATTCACTTGCCTCTTTTTGGCCGATATGTAGTTCTTTAACTAACATTTTTTCTGCTCTATCTACTAATTTATCGTTAGATAGTTGCATATCAACCATTTTATTCCCTTTTATTTTACCAAGTTGAATCATTGTTGTGGTAGAAAGCATGTTTAAAACGAGTTTCTGTGCGCTACCTGCTTTCATTCTAGAACTGCCTGTTACAAACTCTGGACCAACAATCACTTCAATAGGAAATTGTGCTGTATTTGAGAGCGGACTGTCTTTATTACAAGAAATAGCACCTGTAATAATAGCGTTTTCGTTACATTTTTCTAAAGCGGCAATTACATAAGGCGTGGTGCCAGATGCCGCAATGCCAACCACCACATCTTTTGCACTTATAGTATGTTTTTGTAAATCTAACCAGCCTTGTGTTTTAGAGTCTTCTGCAAATTCAACGGCTTTTCTAATGGCATAATCGCCACCAGCAATTAAACCAACCACTAATTCATGAGAAACACCAAAGGTTGGCGGACATTCTGATGCATCTAAAATACCCAATCTGCCAGAAGTACCTGCACCAATATAAAAAAGTCTTCCGCCATTTTTTAATTTCTGAACAATTTTAGTTGTTAAAGCTTCTATTTGAGGCAAAGACTTTTCGACTGCTAAAGCCACCTTTTTATCTTCGTTATTTATGTTGGTCAGGATTTCTATGACCGACATCTTTTCTAGATGCGAGTAGTTAGAATCTTGTTCTGTAGTTTTTATAAAAGTCATCTTTCAAAAATACTGATTTTTTACAGTTTTTCAGCATATTATTATGCGGTATCACAAATTTTGTTTAGAGAAAAGTTAGTTACGTTCTTGTTTTACAAATTTATAAAATGAGTATATTAGAGATGATGTTTTAAAATTAGGACAAAAAAATATCCAAGGAAACTATTTCTTTGGATACTTTTATAGCAAATTAAGAAAGCAATTTAAATTCTCTTAACTTATTCTTTTTCAACTAAAAACAGTGTAAAAGTATCTGTTTCGGCAATATGAAAATATCCTAACGGAAAGTTATCATCGTCTGTGGTATTGATCATGTTACCGAGCAAAGAAGAAGGTACGGTTTCAAAAGGACCACCAGAATTTTGACCACTTTGACCTACTAAAATTCTAAAATAAGTAAAATACGCTCTAGAAATTCCAGACATTTTTACAGTAACTGCCGTTGGTAAATTAATTTCATCTTCACCGTAAAAGAACGAAAAATTATAAGGTGCATCATTAAAAAAACGATCATCAATAGAGGTGAATAGATTATTTGTAAAATCAAATAAATAGAAGTTCTCTTCTGGGCCTAAATCTGTAAAATTTACTCTTAATTCTGTTTCTTCTCCAGAAAATAGGGTTTCATCGCCTTGTACAACACTTGTTAGTGGTGTAGATTTTACTTTGGTTGCTTTTCCTTTATAGGTTTCATTATCGTGAATTACAGTTAACTCATACTCAATAGCGTCTATCGGAATAAAGGTTGTTACAGGTTCGTAACTTCCATCGGCATCGGCATCAGAAAAATTTATAATTGTATTGTTTGATAAATTTGTAACAAAAACAATAGCATCTGTAACGACAGGAATTGTTTCATCAAAATAATCAGCAGATAATTTTAATTTTACAGTTGTATTTGCAGTAACAGGAGTTTCATCAAAGTACACTTCAAAAGCGGCATCTATAATTAATTTTGGTGTGATAGACGGAACATCAATATCTACCACTTTTTCACAGCCTGTAAAAAAGAGAAATAATACTGGTATTAGAATAAATATTTTTTTCATTTTTTTATGTATTGCACAGAATTGCAAGGAACTTTAGTCTCTTGTTAAAATTCAAAATTATACGTCACAGAAGGCACCAAACCAAAAATAGAAGTTTGCACTGCTTCATTTCTAAAAGTTTCTCTATTCTGTCTAAAATTGATCGAGGCTGCATTTTGTCTTCCGTACAAATTATAAAGACCAAAAACCCATTCTCCTTGCCAATTTCTATTTTTATTCTTTTCTGGTGTTAACGTTGCAGAAACATCTAATCTGTGGTATGCTGGCAGCCTGTCTGCATTTCTTCTATTATCATCAAAAATAGGAACATTTATGCCTTGCACTTCATATTGCCCAACAGGATAATTTGTAGGTTGCCCAGTTTGTAGTAAAAAGTTGGCGTTAAAAGTCCATTTTTCAGATACTTCATAACTTCCGTTTAAAGAGATATCGTGTGTTTTATCAAAAGGAGAACTGTACCATTCGCCTTGATTAATTCCGGGTTCATCGGCGGTTCTTCCTAAAGTTTGTTGCTCTGATCTAGATAAAGTATAAGCAAACCAACCTTTAAAATCTCCAGAATTTTTTTTGAACAAAACTTCTAAACCATAAGCTCTTGCTTGTCCGTTTAAAATAACAGTTTCAATTTCGTTGTTAGCAACTAAATTTGCGCCGTTTATATAGTCAATTCTGTTTTGTACATCTTTATAAAACACTTCTGTTTCTAAAGAATAATCTCCGTCTTTTATTGATTTAAAATAGCCTAAAGCATACTGATCTAATAATTGAGGTTTTATAAAACGACCACTTGGCGCCCAAACGTCTAATGGGGTAGGAGAGGCCGTATTGGTTAGTAAATGTAAATACTGTGCCATTCGGTTATAACTTGCTTTAATCGATGTATTATCATCTAAAACATAAGATAACGATAGTCTTGGCTCAAAATTACTGAAGGTTGCCAAGGCATCGCTTCTTTTAAATGATTCGGTACCAATTGCTTCTGCAGACTCGTATTGCTTAAACTCTTCATTATAAATAACAGCTTGGTCGTTCTCGTAAACATTTAATTCATCTTGCCCTAAGCGTGTAAAATTACTAAAACGCATACCATATTGCAATGTCAGTTTATCATTTACTTTATGTTCAGCTTCTAAATATGCTGCAAATTCGTTGGCATATTTATCAATTAATTTTTCTCTTTGGATACCAGAATCTTCTCTATTCGGAATAATTTCTCCTGGATTAAATCGGTTGTAAATATTATTGATACCATAGCTCAACTTAAATTTATCATTTAAATAATGTTTAAAGTCATATTTTAAGTTGTAGTTTGTAATTCCAGAATCCCATTCAAAACCAACAAAATCTAGGATTAAACCATAGAAATAATCAGAATAAATTAAAGACAGGTTAGAAAATATTTTATCCGAAAAAAGATGATTCCAACGCAGATTTACCACTGTATTTCCGTATTCATTTACAAAATTATCGCTCACACCAAATACATCTTTTCCAAAATAAGTTGATAAGAATATGTTATTCTCGTCATTGATGCGGTAATTAAATTTACCGTTTAAATCGTAAAAATATGCTTTGTTATCATTGTCAAAAAGAGGTAAAAATAAATGCGCATAAGAAGCTCTACCTGCAACAACAAATGAACTTTTTTCTTTTTCTATTGGGCCTTCTACTAATAATCTAGAAGAAACTAAACCGATTCCGCCAGTAACATTAAATTCTTTGCTGTTTCCTTCTTTCTGATAAATATCTAAAACAGATGACAATCTACCTCCAAAACGAGCCGGAATTCCGCCTTTATACAATTTTACATCTTTAATAACATCAGGATTAAAAACCGAGAAAAAACCAAATAAATGTGATGAGTTAAAAACAATTGCTTCATCTAATAAGATTAAGTTTTGATCTGCTGCGCCACCTCTTACATTAAAACCAGATGCGCCTTCGCCAGCACTTGTAACACCAGGTAACAAAATCAAAGATTTAATTATATCGGCTTCACCTAAAACTACAGGAATATTTTTTATAGTTGCAGATGTTAATGTATTCACACTCATTTGAGGTGATTTTATATTGATTTTTTCAATATCTGCGGCTATAATTATTTCGTCTAAACTTTCTGCTTCCTCCTTTAAATCAAAGTTTTTAGTTATTTTTTCTGATAAGTTAATGGTTTCTACAATCGTAGTAAAACCCAAATAGCTTACTTGAATTTTGAAAGATCCTTCTGGAATTGTTATTGAATAGAAACCATATTCGTTTGTTGTTGTGCCAGCATTTAATTCTGGGAAATATACAGAAACCCCTATTAAGGTTTCGTTACTCGAATTGTCGTAAACAGTGCCACTGACTGTAAATTTTTCTTGACTATAGGCAGAGAACGATAGCAAAAAAAATAGAAAGTAAATCTTTTTCAAATTATTTTTCTTTGTTTGATTAAATCATTTATTAGGTTAACAAAAGTACTATTATAAAATGAAAAAAAACGTTAAAAAAAGGTTAGTCATAAATTAAGGCTGCCACTTCAATTTTTTCATTCTTGATAAAATCATAGAGTGTTAATCTTCTTAAAGTGTAATAATCAGTCCAAAATTTCTCTAAAGAGTTTAAATAGCTCAAAGCAGCTCTATCTTTTTCTTGTAAAGCAATGTTTAAATCAGTGATGGTAATTTTACCTAAAATGAATCTTTTTTTAGTAATATCGTATCTTTTTAAAGCTATTGCTTGCGCTTTTTTGGCAATTTCTAAAAAGCTTCGTTGGTTTTGCCAGTTTAACGTATGTAAATAAATTTCTTGCTCAAACTCTTGTTCATCTTGCTCAACGTAGGTGTTTACTAAATCTTTATTAGCCTCTACCAATTTTCTTCTAGATTTAGAAACGCCCCAATCTAAAATAGGCACACCAACAGAAACAGATACATTTTGTTGCTGATTATAGTCTTGAAATAAATCATTAAAAACATCTCCTTGTTGTGATACTCCAAAATTAGCATTTAGTCGTAATTGTAATCTATTATTACCTCTTACTTCTGCAACCTCTTGTTCTGCTTCTAAACGTCTTCTTCTAAATTCTATAACAGCTTTTCTGTTCGATGTTGCCTCCTCTAAAGCTTTTTCAACAGTAACCGTAAATGTTGATAGTTCTTTAGGAGTATTTAATAGTAGGTTTTCGCTTTCTAAATCTAAATAACGAGATAAATTTTGCGATGTTCTTTTGATATTTATTTCGTTTGTAGTAACTTCATTTTTAGAGTTTAAAACAGATAATTCTATTTGTAATAAGTCGTTTTCTGCAATTTTACCCATTCTAAAGCGTCCTTTACTAATTTGAAATAAAGTATCTTGATTTGAAAAATTAGATTGGGCAATTTTAGATTGAACTTGTGCTTTTAACAAGGCAAAATATCTTCTAGTGGTATTTAAAGAAATATCTTCCATACCCTCAATAAAATCTCTTTTTGCCTCTTCATAAATTAAAGGCTCTATTTTTTTATTCCATTTAAACTCGTTGTAGAATAAAGAATTTTGTCGGTAATTAATAGAAAACGGAATTACAGCAAATCTAGTAGCATCATTCGTAAAAAGATCTACTCGTTCTACTTGAGAACTAAAAGATAACGTACCTCCAGTAAAAGCTAAATTTTGATTTAAAGATAAATTACCTTCAAATCTTGCTTGATTTGTTTGCACAAAAATATCTTCTCCTTGATCATTTGTAAGTCTGTTAATGGAGTTAGAGTAGGAGGGTAAGGTTGCATCTAACCGCAACTGTGGCAAAAAGCTAGCTTTAAAGTTTCTATATCTCCAGTAACTTGCCTGGTTTTGGTTGATAAGGGCTTTGTATTCTGGAGATTTTTTTTGAGCAATTTCAATGGCTTGGTCTAGCGTAATTTGTTGTTGACAATAGGCTTTAATCGATAGTAAAAAGCAAAAAGTGATTAAAATATTTTTCATAGTTATTCGTGTCTAATAGCTTCAATAGGGCTTTTGCTTGCGGCAGATTTTGCGGGTGCAATACCAAAAATTAATCCAATAAGTGTGGCAACAAAAAATGATAGTAAAATTGAACTTAACGTTAATATAGTTTCAATTCCTGTGGTTATTTCTAGAATATAGGAGGCAAAAATACCTAGAAAAATACCTATAATTCCGCCACCAATACTTACCAA
This sequence comes from Polaribacter sp. IC066, assembly GCF_007997085.1. GTDB lineage: Bacteria > Bacteroidota > Bacteroidia > Flavobacteriales > Flavobacteriaceae > Polaribacter. The sequence goes on along the minus strand of NZ_VORR01000007.1, from coordinate 14,198 downwards.
AACAGATTCTGTTAAAAATTGCAGAATTACATCTTCTTGTGTGGCACCAATAGCTCTAATAATTCCGATTTCTTTTGTTCGTTCTAAAACAGAAGCCAGCATAATGTTCATAATACCAATTCCGCCAATTAATAACGAAATACCAGCAATAATACTCAACACAATATTAAATATTTGTTTGGTTTTTTGCTGCTGTTTTAAAAGCTGAATAGGTATAGAAATTTCAAAATCTAACATACCATTATGCCTTCTTTTTAGCATTCTACTTAAAACATCTGCGGTTGCGTTTAATTGAGAAGAGTTTTCAACTTGAACAACTAATTTATCAATTTGATGGTAGTTACCTCTGGGGATTCTCTTTTTAGGTCCTTGCTCTCCTCCGCTAAAAAAAACCATACCACCATTTCTTTCAACTGGTTTATCGCGTATAATTTTACGATCTTTATACCGCACCAAAAATGTTTTTATAGGAACATAGATGTCTAGATTCATATCTCTAATGCCTAAATTTTCTTGTGCATTATCAGAAATAAATTTTTCTTCGATAACCCCAATAACTTGCAACCAAACGTCTTTTACTTTAATTTGTTTGCCAACCGCACTTTCTCCTGTAAACAATTTTTTCTCTATTTTTTTACCAATAATACAAACAGGAAGCGCGTTTTCTGATTGTGGATTAGAAAAATTCTTTCCACTTTCAATAGTAATATTAGAAGTTTCAAAATAATCAGCAGAAATACCTATTAATTTTACAGAATTCTGTCTTCCTTTTTTGATGACATAAGTTTCTAAAATAATTTCTGGGCTTACCGTTTTAACAGAAGGTATTGTATTGATGATGCTCGCAACATCTAACATATCTAAACCTTTTGAAAAGCGTTTAGCTTCTATAGCACCTTCTTCTGACTCATCTTGGTTTTCATTGTCTTTATCATCAGGAATTGGAGTAACTACAATATTATTAACACCTACTAACTCTAATTGTGCTAATATTTCTTTTTCTGCACCATTACCAATAGCTAGCATGGTAATTACGGCAGCAACCCCAAAAATAATTCCTAGAGAGGTGAGTAAGGTTCTTATTTTATTCGCTAAAATAACACGAACAGCCTCACTAAAATTAGATTTTAGTTTTTCTATATAGATTTTATCAATCATAAAAAACTAGTTTAATGTTACTATTTGGGCAGCATCAAGTCCTTCTGGCTTGTTTAAGTACACTACATCTTCTTCTGCTAAACCTGCTGTAATAATCACAGAATCGTTATTTGATTCACCAATTTTTACTTGTTTCTTTGTTACCGAAAAACCAGCTTTTTTATACACATAAGTAATAGAGTCTTTAGAAAAAATAGCTTCTAACGGAATGCTTAATACGTTTTTTCGTTCAAAAGTTAAAATTTTGTTAGAAGTCGTCATTCCTGGTCTAATATTTTTATCAGAACCCTCTAATTTTATAGAAACTTGAAAAACTTTAATGTCAGAACCTCTTTTGTTTTCACCAACATTAGCCACATCAGTAACAATTCCGGCCATTTCTATATCCGGAAAAGCATCAAAACCAACTTTTACAGACAAGTCTTTTTTAATTTTTCTGATATCAACCTCGTTGGCATACGTTTTAGATTCCATTTTAGTTAAATCGGGTAAACTAGCTATGGTAGGATCCCAAGGACTTATTGAAGAACCTACTTTTTTCTTAGAACCATTCCACTCTCTTATATAAGTAATCATTCCATCACCATCAGAATAGATCGTAAAAGACTCTAAAAGTTCTAGTAAATTGTTTAATGTTTTTCTAATTTTAAAAACTTGTGTACCAACTTCCACCATTTTGGCGTTTGCTTGTCTTTTTTTAATATTGTAATTTTCTAGTTTTTCTTTTAAATCTCTTTCAGATTTCTCTAAATTAATTTCTAGTCTTTTTATGGTTGCTGGCGGTTCATAAATAGATTGTTTTAGTTCTAGTCTTGTTTCTTCCATACTAAAACTTAAATCTTTTATAGTATTTCTTTCTTGCTTTAAAGTTAGTGTAGTATCTAGTTGCTGCTGTGTATATCTAGATTCTGCTGTTTCTAGATTTAAACGCTCGTCTATAATTTGTTCATTTACTCCGCTAGGGTCAAGTCTACCTACATAATCGCCAATCTTTACAATAGTACCTTCTGCTACTAAATCTTGAATTTTAATATCTCGTAATTTAAATTTTCTTAAATTTGTAGGGCCATTAATTATTTTTAAACTCGTGGATTGTGCTTCGCCAGAAGTAATAACTTCACTGGTAAAATTGCCTTTTTTTACTTTTGTTGTTAAGTACATTGCATCATCAGAAGAAGGTGAAAAGTAACTATAGCCCAGGTAAATTAAAATTAATGCTATTACAGCAATAATAGCAATGCGCTTTTTATTCATTAGTATTTTGGATTGATTAGAAATCAAAACTAACAAAAAAAAGAGTGCTAAATAGCACTCTTTCTGTTAATCTTTTGAGAAAAGGGATGTTAAGCTATGCACCTAAAAGACTGTTTAAAATACTATTAGGTCTCATTGCGTTTTCAGCTAACTCTTCATTTGGCTTGTAATATCCACCAATATCTACCGAAGAACCTTGAGTTTTATTCAATTCAGAAATTATTTTGTCTTCATTTTTAGCTAAAGATTCTGCAAGAGTCGTAAACTCATTTTTTAGTTCGATATTTTTATTCTGATTGGCTAAACCTTGCGCCCAATACAAGGCTAAATAAAAGTGAGAACCTCTATTGTCTATTTCACCTACTTTTCTTGATGGCGATTTATCGTTTTCTAAAAACTTGTCTGTAGCCTCTTCTAAAGTTTCGGCTAAAACCAATGCTTTTGCATTTTCTTTTTTAGTACCTAAATGTTCTAAAGATACTGCCAGTGCTAAAAATTCACCTAAAGAATCCCATCGTAAATGATTTTCTGCTAAAAATTGTTGCACATGTTTTGGTGCAGAACCTCCGGCACCAGTCTCAAATAAACCACCACCATTCATTAACGGTACAATCGATAACATTTTTGCAGAAGTACCAACTTCTAAAATTGGAAATAAATCTGTTAAATAATCACGTAAAACATTGCCCGAAACAGAAATGGTATCTTGTCCCTTAACAATTCTTTCTAAAGTAAATTCAGTTGCTTTTATTGGTGATAATATTTTGATATCTAAATCAGTAGTGTTATGGCTTGGCAAATATAAATTTATCTTTTTGATGATTTCTGCATCATGCGCTCTTTTTTTATCCAACCAAAAAATGGCAGGTGTATTAGAGGCTCTAGCCCTTGTAACGGCTAATTTAATCCAATCTTGAATTGGTAAATCTTTCGTTTGGCACATTCTCCAAATATCTCCTTCTTCAACAGTATGCTCAATTAAAACCTTACCAGCTGTATCTAAAACAACAACTTTACCTGCTTTTGCAATTTCAAAAGTTTTATCATGAGAACCGTATTCTTCAGCTTTTTGAGCCATCAAACCAACATTAGGTACTGTACCCATTGTGGTAGGATCAAATGCACCGTTCTTTTTACAGAAATCTATAGTTGCTGCGTAAATACCTGCGTAAGAACTATCAGGAATTATTGCTTTTGTATCTTGTAGTTTTCCGTCTGAATTGTACATTTTACCTGAGGTTCTAATCATAGCGGGCATTGAAGCATCTATAATAATATCAGATGGTACGTGTAAATTTGTAATTCCTTTATCAGAGTTTACCATTGCTATTTCAGGACCGTGATCAAAAGCATATCTTATATCTGCTCTTACTTCATCACGTTTTTCTTTTGGTAATTCGCTTAATTTACCAAGGAGGTTTCCTAAACCATTATTTACATCAACCCCAACCTTCTTAAAAGTTTTTCCATGCTTTTTAAACAAATCAGCAAAATATACACGAACTGCATGACCAAAAATAATTGGGTCACTTACCTTCATCATTGTCCCTTTCATATGCAAAGAAAAAAGCAAGTTTTTGTCTAAAGCATCTTCATATTGTTCTTCTAAAAAATCTATTAATGCTTTTTTACTCATAATAGTAGCATCAATAATTTCTCCTTCTAGTAAATTGAAATTCTCTTTTAAAACTTTTTTAGTTCCGTTTTCTGCTATATGATGAATACTTATAGACGTTGCTTTCTTTGTCGTTATCGATTTTTCGTTATGAAAAAAATCTCCTTCGGTCATTGTAGCAACATGTGTTTTAGAACTTGCGCTCCAAGCACCCATAGAATGTGGGTTTCTACGAGCGTAGTTTTTAATTGCTTTTGGTGCTCTTCTGTCTGAATTACCTTCTCTTAACACAGGGTTTACAGCAGAACCTTTAATTTTATTATAAATGGCTAAAATATTTTTTTCTTCATCTGTTTTAGCTCCTTCAGGAAAATTAGGTAAAGCATAACCTAACGCTTGTAATTCTGAAATTGCGCTTTTTAATTGAGATACAGAAGCACTAATATTTGGTAATTTTATAATATTGGCATCTGGGTGATTTGCTAAATCTCCTAAAATAGCTAACGCATCTTCTACTTTTTGCTCTTCTGTTAAATAATCAGAAAAATTTGAAAGAATTCTAGCTGCTAAAGAAATATCTTTTATTTCAATCTCTATATTTGATGATTTTGTAAATGCTTTTACAATAGGCAAAAAAGAACGGGTTGCTAAAGCAGGTGCCTCATCTGTTTTTGTATATATTATTTTAGCTATTTTGCTCATGTATTTTGTGTTTTAAATAATTGTAAGAATATAGTATTCTTTCGATGAAAATTCATCATTTTGAAAGCGAGCAAATCTATGCATTTTAGTTGATATTTGTATTGGAAAAATGCTATTAATTAGGCCGTTTTATTACATTTTCAATAATTTTTGAAATCGATTTCGAAGAAGTTAAAAATAAAAGCCATACGAAACAATTTCTTGTTGTGGTATGGCTTTTTTAAAATAGTAACAGCACTATTTTGTATTGCTACAAAATAAATAAGATTACGCTCATATTGCTTTGTGTTAGAAGAAATAAGTCTTCACTATTTTGGGATTGTTTGGATAGCCATTTTTTAAAGATTAAAATTTGTAAAAGAAAACTTGTTAAGGTTATACATCCTTTAGAACTGTAATGATTAAGACTAGCAAATCATAAAGCACGTTACTTTATTAATTTATAATCCATTTTTTTGGCTGTTGAAACCAAGCGTTACGGACAATTTATAAACTATAAATTAAATGTAGAGATGATTTAGGGAATAGCATAATTTTTAATCAATTTAAAATCAACATGTTATTAACATAGGTTATAAACATTTGTGCATAAAAAAAACGTTGTGAAAATTCACAACGTTTTGTAATATAATTTTTAAAAAGAGATTATCTTCTTTTTTCAGTAATTCTAGCTTTTTTACCAGTAAGACCTCTAAAGTAATAAATACGAGCTCTACGTACTTTTCCTCTTTTATTAACTTCAATTTTTTGAATAGAAGGTAAATTTACAGGAAAAATTCTTTCTACACCTACAGTACCAGACATTTTTCTGATTGTAAACGTTTCAGAAGCTGCAACTCCTTTTCTTTGAATAACGACACCTCTAAAAAACTGGGTACGCACTTTTTCGCCTTCCTTGATTTCGTAATACACAGTAATAGTATCACCTGCTGCAAATTCTGCAAATTCTTTTCTTGTTACAAATTCGTCTTGAACAAATTTTAATAAAGCTTCCATATTTTGATAATTATAATTTTTACAAAAATAACATTCACGATTTCTTCGTCAGAGGTTCTTTTAGCGGTTGCAAAAGTAGTGAAAAGTTTAGTAGAATTAATTAAAATTATTTAAAAATCTTTATTTGTACTACATCATTCATCGAAACTAGTGAAAACAGCTATTCTGTTATGCACACTTTTTTTATTGATGTACATACATGTTCTTTTTATTATTACTAGCTAGTAGTTTGAAGTTTTTATCAATCAATACACTAATTTTTTCTGAATCATTTTTAGAAATTATAAAATAAAATTTGTTTTCATTTTTTAATTGGATATTCAATTTTTCATAATTCATCGACTTTACTTGCCCTAAACTGTAAAATTGACTTGAATAACTTTTAGTGTTGTAATGATATAACGAAATTTCTTTTTTGGCAGATTGTTCAATTAAATATTTATCTGAATTTGCATATTTTTCAATGTTACCATCAAATAAACCAACACCATAGGTTATTATGCTTGCAAAAGGAATTATTAAACTGATGCTAATAATTAACTTTTTTTGTTTTATTTCTTTCCAAAAATGAAGTCCTAAAAGAGCGATAGGAATCATTACAGGTAAAATATAAGGATGAATTAAACTTTTAGAAACCGTAAAAAATAAGGGTGTCCAAAGTAACCAAGATAGCAGAAAAAGAATCCATTGATTAGAAAATAGTTGTTTTTTGTTTTTCCATAATTTACCAACCACAACTTGTATCCAAGGCAATGCAAATAGGAAAAGAAAAATCCAAATTATTCCTAAAGGTTGCTGTTTGGGAAAACCATATAAATCTCCAGACCAACTGCTATCAAAAAAGCGTTTAAAGTGCTCTCCAATAATAAAGTAATCAATAAATCCAGGTGTTTTTTGTTCTGCTAAATAATACCAAGGAACGGCAACAAATGCCATAATTAGAATCCCTAAAAGTATTGGAAATGTAGAAAACACCTTTTTGAACGATTTTGAAATTAACGTCCACATAAAAATAGGAGGTACCGTTAAAATAAAAATGATTGGTCCTTTGGCTAGCAGTCCCAAACCAAAACCAACAAAAATTAAATATTTCCATATTTTTTTTTCGGGGTACTTTATGGCTTCCCAGAAAGAAAGCATTACTAAAGCAACGGTAAAAGCTAATGATGTATCTGTAGAAACTACCCCAGCATGAATAAAAAATTGTGGAATTGTCAGGACAATAAATCCAGGTAGAAAAAAGGGAAGGTTTTCTCTTTTAGCATATTTTCCTATTAAAAAGACTAACAAAATACTGAATACTAGATAAGGTAATCTAGCTGTAAACTCAAACACTCCAAAAGCATCAAAACTTAATGCAGATAACCATGTTGATAGCGGTGGTTTTGCCCAAAACGGAATTCCGTAATCTATTTGAGGGGTTATATAATCATTCGTTTCTGCCATAATTCTAGCAATTTCGGCATACCGAGCTTCTGTTTTATCCATTAAAGGAATCGCAGCATTTAAGAAAGCTCTCCAAAGAATTAAAAGGATGATGGCAACAGTAAAAAAATGTTTTTTTTGAATTAGTTCTTTCATTTAAATTATTTTAAAGCTGCTTTATATCTATTTCTGATCGATAATAAATCGAACCAAAGTTTAAAGAAATAAGTCATTTTTAACCTGCTATCATCCGTATCAACCCAAGATTTAAGTGGTTCCTCCTTGCAAATTTTGTGCATTTCTTGTTTTCCGAAAAGTGCCATTAAACGATGAAAAATTTCTACATCAAACAACCATTTAGAAATAAATTTTTCTTTGAAGACTGCAGCTACAATTTCTGTTTTAAATACTTTACAGCCACATTGTGTATCATAAACGCTTAAACCTAATTGCATAGAGATTAAGGTTGCAATAAAGCGACCAATAAAAAAACGGTACTTTTTTCTATCGATGGTATTGTCTATTTTTGAAATTCTAGACCCAAAAGCAAAAACAGTTTCTTCTTTAATTTGTTTGCTAATTTGGTAACATTCTTCTATTGAGGTGGCTAAATCTGCATCTAAATAGGCAATTTTTTGAAGAGAATAATTTTTGTTAGCAAATAATACACCTTGTCTAACGGCTTCTGCTTTTCCTTGATTTTTTTCTAATGATAAAAGTGTGCTATTTTCATTAAAAGAAACATTAAATTGTTCAATTATGGCAGCTGTATTGTCTAAAGACCCATCATTTACAAAACAAAGAAACACCTGTTTATGGTGCTCTAAAAATTGCGTAAAGTCCTCAATTTTTAAACGATTAGATTCATTATAACAAGGAATAATAATGCCTAGTTCAAAGTTTTTATTCCTAGTATCCATCTAACAAATCGGGTCTTATTTCTTTGGTTCTTTTATATGCTTGTTCACTACGCCAATCATCAATTTTAGGGAAATTACCAGATAATAACACTTCGGGTACTTTATTTCCTTCAAAATTTGAAGGTCTTGTATATACCGGAGGTGATAATAAATTATCTTGAAAAGAATCTGTCAGAGCAGATTGTTCGTCACCAATAACACCAGGAATTAATCGAACTACGGCATCAACTAAAACCGCAGCAGCTAACTCGCCACCTGTTAAAACATAATCTCCAATAGAAATTTCTTTTGTGATAAATAATGCTCTAATTCTGTGATCTACGCCTTTGTAATGCCCTGTTAAAATAAGGATGTTTTCTTTTAAAGAAAGCGTATTCGCGGTAGATTGATTTAATGTTTTTGCATCTGGAGTCATGTAAATAACTTCATCATAAACACGGTCTGATTGCAGTTTTTTAATACAGTTGGCAATAGGTTCTATCATCATTACCATACCCGCACCGCCGCCAAACTGTGTGTCATCTATTTGTTTGTAATTGCCTAAACCATATTCTCGTAAATCGTGAATTATAATTTCTGCCAAACCTTTTTCTTTTGCACGTTTTATTATAGAATGATTAAACGGACTTTCTAATAAATCTGGTGCCACTGAAATAATATCTATTCGCATGCTACAAATGTAGGTTTTTTAGTGGTTTTGTAAAATGGTTTTTAGTAGAATTCCTTTGGTAGTTTGTTTTTAGCTTATTGCGCTATAAAACGCCATTTTACCAGCAGATTTTAAGGAGCAATTAGTATTGGTTTGTTTAATTTTTAGTTGCTCTTTTTATAACGCATCTAAAAAGTGAAATATAGTTATATAGGCATTCTTAAATTCGGTTTCTGTGGGGCTGTGTTCTCCGTCGGATACAAAAACATGAACATCTTTGTTTTTTCTTAACATCGGAATAAAAGAGGTATAGGTTTCTGGAATAATTTGTTCGTCCATGCCACCTTGCCATAAAAATAGTGGAGGATCTTCTTGATCAATGTAAGTAGCAGGCTCGTAAATTTTACTATTGGCTTTTGTTACGTAACCTTCGGATACAAATAATGCCTTGCCTAGTTGGCTATAGACTTCAATCACATGATCGATAAATGTTTTTTCTACAAGGTCTAATCTATCAACTCCTCCAGAAAAGTTTAGAATTCCAGTTATTTTTATGCCTTCATTTAGTTTATTTGGGTAGGTTGCATTGTTTTGCGAAAAGCCAACATTGTTAGCAATAAGAGTGCCCTGCCGAAAAACCGGTCAGAATAATATTTTCTAAATTTAAATTATAATAGTTGTTATTGGCTTTTAAAAAGTTTAATGCTGTTGTTAAATCGCTTGTTGCAATCGGAATTCCCTTTTTTAATCTGTAGTTCATATTGATCACATTTAGGCCTTTTTTTAGATAAGGCTCAATATATTTTTCTTCTTCACTTTTATCACTAAAATAAAAGCCACCACCATGCAAAAAAAGAATCGTATAATTACGCTTGCCAAAAGTTGCCGCTTCTTTAGATACGTATACATCCATTTTTTGTTCAGAATCTGTGTCGTACGGAATATCTTTATGCACTTCGTATAAAGCTGCTATTTGGACTAAAGATTTGTCTTCAATACTAGTGAGTTTCTTTGTACAGGATGGCATGAGCGCTAAACAAGCAATTGTTAAGTATAGTACTACATTTTTCATATTGATTGAGTCTAATTGAAACTATCAATTAGTGCATAAATAAGTTAATAGTTTTTATATGAGTGTTTCATGAAAGTTCATAAAATCAAGTAAAATATCTTTTCTATTAATAAAGTAAGGGTTTAGTCTTGTTAAACTTATTCTTCCAGTTGTGGTTGAGATGCGGATTCGTGCGCATATACTATGCTCCATTCATTATTTATTTTTTCAAAAAGCATTGTTCCTGTGTAAGATTCAATTTTCATTTTCTCACCAGATTTTAGTTCAAGCTCATTTTTTCCGAACCAAGTAAGTAGTACTTTGTTTTTTGTAAGAAATCGAAACTTCTCATTTATGGTCGTAAACTTTAGTACATTCATTTGTTTAAAAGATTCCGAGTTCATTTCTTTCATTCCACTATAATCTAAAGAAGATCCATCAGCATTAATAATAAGAAAATCTTTGGAATCTAAATACGGATTCATAGCCATCTCAATATTGAGTTGTTTTGCACCTTCTACAATTTCGTTTATACGTGCTGAAATTTCTTTTTTGGCAGTTTCTTTCTCTATTGATGACAGTTCTGTAACTTCATTTTTACAAGATGTAAGGAAAAGAAAAAAGATTGTTCCTATAATAATTATAAGTGCTGTTTTGTTTTGAATTATTTTCATTTCGATTAATTTGTGTTTGTTGGCATTACTTCAGCTTTGTTGAGCGAAGTGTTAAAATTATTTTTAAACGCTATTATTTGTTCTCTTTATTTCACCTAATTTTAACAGTGCACTCTTTTAGTTTTACTTTAATAAAAGAGGTGATTATTAAATTTTCTAACTATTGATTTATTATTGAATCATTCTCTATCGGAGCAAATGTTGCAAATTCATTAGTGTAGAGTACTTTCCATGAGTCATCAATTTTTCTAAACACTAATGTTGCTAAAAATGGGTCAACTTTTACTTTTTGTTGATCTTTCATTGTCACCAAGGCTGATCCACCGAACGTTAGAATGACAGTTTTTTTATCAATAATTGTGAATATCAAATCGTTTTCAGTATACGTTTGAGAAACGATTGCATTAAAATACTCTTTATTTCCTTTTAAAAAACTTTTATAATCTGCAATTACTCCATTGCTGATAGAAATAAAATCAGGATTATTTAAATAAGATTCAGTTGCTTTCTCCAAATTAAGAGCTTCACTGTTCGCAACAATGTTATTGATTACCGCCTGCACTTCAGATTTAATGGTTGCTTTATCTTGATCGGTAAGTATGTTCTCTTTGCTTGTATTGCATGATACGAGTAAAAATGATGCTATAGTAAAGATTGTAAGGGTTAATTGTCTCATAATTTTTTTTTTAAAGATACGCCTACTCTAACCGGTTTTCAGCTGACCCGTATCTGTTTTAAATTTCTATGAATTTTAATGCATATGAGTTTAATGATTATCAAAAGAACTTTATACAAACATTTACAGAGATCGTTTATTTAAATTCTTTCGAGTCTACATCTTTGATAAATTTTATTAACGCAGGGAAATAGGTTTCTGGGGCGTCAAATTGAGAACAATGGCTTCCGTTTGTAGTGAAACTTCTACCGTTTTGCACCTCTGTAGCCATCCATTCCATATATTTTGGATCCATTGTATCATATTTAGCCCCAAGCATTAAAGTAGGTGTTCTAATTTCTTTTAATCTCCCAGATACATCCCAATTTTTTAAGGATGCATTACCCGTCATTCCAAATTCACTATGACCTTGCATAAAAATATAAATATTTGGATTTAGGTGCTCAAAAGCCAAATTCATTGATTTTGGCCACTCCTCTACAGGCTTTCTCAAAATATGTTTTGTATAATAATGATTTATTAAAAGTTCATTATATCTCGGATTTTCAAAATCATTATTTGCCTCCATGTCCATAATTTCTTTTAACACTTCCGGATCCATTTGTGGACCGAGAACTTCATTGGCATACTTGGTATATTCAGGAGCACTTGCCATCATATTTGAAATAATTAGTCCTTTTAAATTATCCTGATATTTTAAAGCATATTCCATAGCCAATATTCCGCCCCATGATTGGCCGAGCAGGTAAAAATTATCTTTATTAAGGTTTAATGCCTTTCTTACTTGTTCAACTTCTTCCACAAAATGTTCGGTTGTCCAAAGGGTTGAATCGTTGGGTTTATCGCTGTAATAAGAATCTAATTGATCATAATAAATGTACTCAATTTCTTCATTAGGAAAGTATCCGTCAAAATTATCAAATATTTCATGGGTTACTCCAGGACCTCCGTGAAGCAAAAGTACACGCATTGTAGGATTGTTGCCCATACGTTTTGTATACACATTAAAAGTGCCTTTTGGTGTTTCTATAGGAATCATTTTAATGCCACCTGTAGCTTGGTCATCACTATTGGAATAGTCAAAATAACTATTTTTTTCATTATTTGTAATCTTATCTTTTGTTTGATTTGTGCAACTTGTCATGATTATCAAAAGAATCAATACTGTTGAGATTAAAGGTTTCATAATTTTTCGGTTTTAGTTGATGTATTATTTTTAGTCAAGCAGAAATATTTTTTTAAAAACAAGGCATAACTTGCAAATAGCTCTGATAATCAATGCTCAAAGAATTTGCAAAAATTAAAAACCAAGTTGTTGGTTAAATAATAAATTATCCATAAAATCTTGTTCTTGTGCTATTTTTCCGTTTTTCATTTTTACAAGCGTAACACCATCAATATCAACTTTTTTTTCTGTTGCAGGTATTCCAAAAAAATCTCCTGTGTGCGTTCCTTTAAAGTTCCAATGTTTCACAATTTTATCACCTTGACCAAAAACATCAACAAGTGTAAAAGTGATGTCTGAAAATCCGGTTAAGTAATTTTGATAATACTCCTTAAAACCTTCAATTCCGACTATATTTTCAGGTGCATAGATTAATGTGATATTTTTATCAAAATTAGTTTCATTAATTTTATCAATTTCTCCTTTATTAATAATGTCATCCCAAATAGTTTTATACATTTTCAGATTATCACTTAATTCTTTTTCAGCCTTTTCTAAAGCAAGATGTTCAGCTGATGGTTCTTTTATAGTCTCATTTTTACAACTAATAATTGTGAACGAGAGTAGCAAAGCAAATAATACGATGGAAATAGTTTTGGTTAATTTCATAATTATATTTAAAGAAATATAGGCCTACTCTAATTCGGTTTTCGGCTTACCCGTATTTTGATAATCAATGTTTTAAGCTGTTAAATTAATGCTATTTATTGGTGAAGCTAAACCTTTTAATTTAACAAACATCTTTTCTTTGGATTTTTTATCTTTATAGAGATTGTATTATCTCGAATATTTTGTTCTCAATAGGATATTTATCGCTACTTCTTTTTTAGGAAGTCTACTTTTTATGCGCTTTATCTAAAATATTCAGTTTATTCTTTTTTCTTTGGCAATAAAAAAGGCTGTTGTTCTTTTTGGATGATATTGCTGTGTCGAATGATTTTTGTTTTTTTAAATACTCCATTTGATGCACAAACTACCACTAAAGTTTTTTAGGAATTTTATAGAAAAGCTTTTAGCAACAATTAATTTAAATCGTTTTATGAGCTTGTATTTTAATTAATTCAGCAAATGTTTTGGTTATTCTTATTTTTGAATTCCTTTCATCATTCTCAAATTCAATAAACCCAAAATAGTCTAGAAAGCGTCTAAATGTTCTTACCATGTAGGTTGTTTCAGGATTATCTGCAAACCTTAAAGCGTCATTTCTGGTTTCAAAATTAAAGGCATTTAGATATTTATCGGCATAAAATTCAGGACTTCTATATTCTTTTCCGTATTTTTCTAAAAGAATTAATGTAAATCCAAATCCAGATTGTCCTACTTCATCGTTACTAAAACCATCGAAATAAGCCCAGTTAAATTTAGTAGTAAACGTTTCGAAGATAGTTTTGAATAATTTGTGATAGTCGTCTATTTGGTCAATTCCTTTTTTTGTTAAGCTTAATTTATTATTCCTTTTTTTTACCAAAGTTGATAATTCCACTAAAATTTTGGCCAAATGAATGGAAGGTGAGTCCGTTTCTTTATATAATTTAGAGATACCTTGTTCGATCAAATAATCTTTTATATATCCTTTTTTATAAAGTTCTGCCACAATTTTTGTGGGTAAAAAACCTTTGTTCGTCAGTTTTAATTCTTTTTGATCTCGAATAAGGTCGAATAGAAATTTAACTTGCTTTATAATCGGAATGTTCAGATATATATCTTCTTTTGTTTTTACAAATTGTATACTCATTACAAATAGGATCCCGAAAAATTAGGTTTAATAATTTGAAAATTATCTGTTAGGATATTTTTGAATTCCTCATTTTTCCAAGAGTGACTTTCTAAGAATTCGATTACCTTTTCTCTAA
>NZ_VORR01000079.1 GCF_007997085.1 Polaribacter sp. IC066 | reverse complement strand
CTAAACCTTCCTCTATATTATATTCTGGAAGCTCAAAAATCCCTTTTTCCAATCGCTTATAATAAAGAACAAAGCCCCCAACTCGCCAATGAAGTAGCTTTAGTTTATCTTTCTTTTTATTGATAAAGGCATACACTACATTAGTGTTCTGGTTTTGATCCATGTGTTCTTTCACAATACCGCTCAATCCATTAAATCCTTTACGCATATCTACTGAATTTAGATAATAGTAATAGGTGTGCTCTGTTCATAATCCTAACATGGTTTTATTTTTTACAAAAATCAAAAGAAATTAGGAACCCCACAAGATGTGCATAACCAGACGCTTACGTTTGTAGTGCTAGTAAACCTTACTTACAACCTCTTTAGGTATGAACAAGTTTCAAGATTAGATAGGATAGTTATGCCTAGTTGGTAAATTAAAAAATCATAAAAACCTAAAAATAAGATAGTTATGAGTTAGTTAAGAATTTTTAAAATGATAGAGTTCTTTAAATCTCAAATTAAAAATTTGATAGATAAAAGGTGGTGATGAAAATTGATTAATAGAGGTTGCCTTATATTCATTTGAGCATACACACTGTCTAGCGGTTGCCCCATGTTTTCTAATAAAAAGTAATGCCCCTCTATCAATTCTTGCAACAGCCCAGAAGTTTTAAAATTAGCATTGGTAAAATCGATGGCTCTAAACTGCGCAATGTCTTTTGGCAAACGTTCTCTATCATTGCGTATGGTGTTTGGCATTTGGCTCACTAAAGTTTGCATGGGCGCATACCAATGCATATAACTGTCTTTTGGTAAGTTTTGCAAAGCCGTTGCATTTCTAACTGCTATGCTTTGTATTTCTTTTTTGATGCTACTGATAACTTTTGGACTATGCTCTTTAAAATAAGGTGCACTGTAGAGCTTGTCTAAATAACGCCAAGCACTAGACGCATTATTATTTAAGCTGGTATTTTTAGCAATCTTTACAAAGCTGTTATTTTCTGTACTATTTTTAAAAATAAGGCTGTCTGGCTGTTTTAAATGGGTACCTTTTAAAGAAAGCTTCTCTTCTCCTAAAACAAGTATTGCAGTACTGTTGTCTTGTGTTTTTAAAATGGTCATACCCCTATATTTTTTAGGATAGGCTAAAAAAACCTAAACTGTCTAGGGTACTGTTGGCTAAAATATTGGTATTATAATACTGAAACCCAGTTAAGCTAATGGTTTGGCCGGCGTGGTTTTTTAACTGACCTTTTAAGCTTTGTGCATTTGCAGCAAGGGCAGTGCTTAAGGTAATGAGTGCTACTAGTAATTTTTTCATGGGGTATTGTATTTGCCATTAAAACGCGCTACCTAAAAAAAATAGCTGTATTTATGTGTACTTTATATTTATTTGTTTCCTAAAAACATTTTTCTAGCAACTGGACTAAAAACAGTTTCGTTTATAACCTTAAAAAAGTGTTCTTCATTTACTAGGTTTTTAACGAACGAACCGCTCTAAAGTGCAGTGGCGCGTTTACGTATAAAAGGTTTCATACCTAGTGCTTACTCTTTAATGCACCGTATAGCGTAGCCATCTGCTCTTGAGCGGGTGACCAACTGAATACGGAGATCACGGCGCACTTGCCTGATCTCTAAAACTTGCGCTTTACTACTACTGATACTGCTAGACCAATAGAAACCAACAGTATTCTCAACACGGAGCTCCCCATCTCTGGAGGTTCGGCCACCTGCCCTTGTTAATAATAGCATACTTTTATGTGTTATTGACGTTTCTTCGTTATTTAACTCGGTTATAGTAGGTACTCTAAAACCACTAGGGCATGGGTCTTGTGCTCCTTTCGTTTCACCAGTCCAGCGGCTATCATCTGGGGTACTTAACCAGTCGCCACCATCTGCATTGGTGATAAAGTCAGCACCTTCAGTACCACTCTCAACAGGTCCTGCAAAAGTCTTACTTGCTTTCACTTGGTGCCCATCTGTAGTTCTGCCCCATTGATAAAGACCTCCATAAGCAGTAACATCTATAGTACTTGTTGCCACGTTCGCTGCACCTAGGTTACGATCCATCCATATTTTACCGGTAAAACTTGCCACATTTGTGGCAAGCAATGTATACATGGCTGTTACTTCTGCTAGCGTAGCTCTTACATCGGTAAATGCGCTACTATAGTGTTCAATATAATTGTTATAGCTCTCTAGCTTGGTATCCGTTCTACCACTAGAGGAGAGCCACTGTAAATCTTGTAGCGTAACGGTTTGTTGAGTCGCAATTTTTTCTAAAACTGCATTCACGATGTTATTTACAGTGTTGATAGCTGCTTGTACTTCTGTTGGTGTTGCCGGGCTTGCAAAGAGCTCTGCATTGTTGCCAATATAGCTGCGGTAAGAAGATTCATTCGCATTGGTAATACCCGTTAACACTGGTAAAATGGCATTTAACTGTGCTGTGGTAATTGCAGAAGTATTGTTATCTGCCTCTGTGCCTATTTGCGCTAAAAAGGTAGCACTATCTATAGCTGCGCTTAAACCCTTGCCATTTATTAGACCTATATATCGAAGGCCGTTAAAGACAAAAATTCCTTTTATGTCGCAGTCTGTGCAATACATTAACAAACCTTCTGCGGGCTCCTCAATAGCTTGTATTTCACTTATGGACAAACGTGGGAGTAAAAATCCTTTTGTGGTACTTTTTAATTCTAATGCTGCGCTACTTTCTGGGGTACTAGTACCAATGCCTACTTGGGCAAAAGTGATACAACTGATTGTGATCAGTGCAAAGCTTAATACTAATTTTTTCATGTATATATTTTTAAAGTTGGTTTATATGCATGGGGGAGTGTGTTGATGATTTCTTTTGTAACAAATAAATGCAACAGAGAGGGTCTTTTACCCTTTAAGTCTTTTTTTATAAACACTTAAAACTCCGTTAAAGTTGGTTAGTTTATGAGCATTTTTAACTGTTTTGGTTAACGCAGCAATCATATTGTCTTTGCCTGCTTTTGTGAGTTCTTTGGTTAAATGCACCACAAATTCTGTGTACACTTTATCCGAAGAAATTCTATTTAAAATTGTTTTTGTATCGTCAATAAATTGGGAATCTTTTTTAAGTACTTTGGTTTGTAATTGTACCCAAGTATTTATAACACTTCCCCAAAAATTAGAGGTATATAGCAGCTCATATTCTAATTCATGCACAATAATACTATTGATGTTTTTAGCTTTTAAAGCTTCATCTTGGGTAATAATACTGCCAATACCTCTAGTAAGGTTTACAATTTCTATGAAACGCGCCGCGTATAAATTGGTGTTTTTTAGTTTCTTTACAAATATAACGTATTCTTTTAAAATACGTTTGTATTCTTTATAAAAACATTTGTGTAATTTGGTGTTTTTATCATAGGCTTTTGTAGCAGCCAACATAGCATCGTGCTTGGTAAAAAGGGCTTGTAGCTCTTTTTGAGCACTTTTTTCGAAAATATTTTCTTCGGTATTTTTATAAATAATGCCTTCGGTGGTTGGAACCTCTTGCACACAAGCTACCGAAAAGTCTTCATTATTAATCACCAACTCTAAACCACCACCGGTTTTACTATTGGTAAGATACCACATGGCCATGCCTTTATACCCTTTGTATTTCTCTGGTATTTTAAGCTGTACTTTACCATTTGCTGGTATGCTGTCTTTTTGTAAAACAACATGTTTGTTACCTTGCACAATTTTAAACTCGTAGGTTTGGCTTGCAAAATAAGTGAATTCTAAATTAATAGTTTGGGCAGTTGCCCCGATACTCGTTATAAATAGTGTTATATTAAGAATATATTTAAGCATTAAAGCAATATTCAATACTAATTTTTTCATGTGTGTGTGTTTAATAAATTTACTACTTGTTTAATGTTCTTCATTGACCGTATTTCTGCGATTTTAAAAAAGCTAAAAGATACATGCTCATGAAAACTACTTTTTTACTGTTTACCGTGTCTTTTAAAAACTGACCACCCTAGAAAAGGATGGCCAGTTAAAGTGCTAAAGACTATAAATACACGTACTTAAGAAAAAACTTAAGCCGCACATATAAAATTTCTATTCCTGAACGCAACGAACAGAGAAGCCGTACGTACGATTGCCGTCGTCCATGAAGGCTTTAGTGGTGTCAAAGGTTAGGAAATGGGCGGAGCTATCACCCACTGAACTAGACCAATAGTAGCCGTTGACGCCACGGTTGGTCAACGAACCATTATTGTAGCCGCGAAAGCCAGCTGCCAGCAAGGTTAATTTGTTTACCCCAGAACCAAACTGCTTTGCAGCACCAAAGTTTGTTGCGGTATTGTTAAATGCACCAATATTGGTTGCAGTGTTGTTAGCAATAACAGCATCCCATTGCGGCTTGGTGGGTACTCTAAAACCATTTGGGCAAGGATCGTTTGCTGTTTTACTTGCATTTAACCAAGCAACGTTGGTGGCAATTGCAGTATTCCAACCAGAAATAGCAGCACCTTCTGTATAGGTATCTGCTACCTTAACTTTCCTACCCCATTGGTAGTAGTTACCATGTATAGCTTGTACAGGTGTGTTGGCATCTAAAGTGTTGTCACCCCCTAAGTTATGTGCCATAAAAGTTACAGAATTAGAAGCACTTATTTTTACATCTACAAAAATACTATTCACAAAATTAATAGCTGTTTGTACTTCTGTTTGTGTTGCTGGGCTTTCAAAGAGCTCTGCATTGTTACCAATATAGATTTGATATTGATCTTCAAAGTTAAAAATAACACCTGTTATAGCAGGCAAAATATGATTTAATTCTACAGTAGTAATTGTAGAAGAACCTGCGTCTGCTTCTGTACCTATTTTTGCTAAAACAGCAACATTGTTTACACTGTTAATAGCCTCTTGTACTTCTGATTGTTGGGCTGGCTCTGAAAATGAATTCTCATTGTTTTTCATGTACAAATTGTACAACGAAATATTATCACCATTTATAGCTGTTAAAACAGGTAAAATAGCATTTAATTCTGCAGTGGAAATGGTAGAATCACCGCCTGCCTCTGCACCTATTTTTGCTAGAATGACATCACTTGCATCATTATTAACTGCATCAACAGCTGCATTTAAACCCAAGCCATTTAACAAGCCTACAAATGTAGCCCCATTAAATATAAAAAGACCTTTTACATCGCAATCTGTACAATAAAACATTAATCCTTCTGCGGGTGTCTCAATTGCTTGTATGTCACTTATAGACAAACGTGGTGGTAAAAACCCTTTGGTTGTACTTTTTAATTCTAATATCGCAGAAACATCTGGGTCACTTGTGCCAATACCCACTTGGGCAAAATTTGCAAAAGTGGCTGCTATTAAAGCAACGCTCAATACTAATTTTTTCATGTGTGTGTTTTAATAAATTTACTAATTATTGTATTCAAGACCCTGTATACCGCATTGTATTTGTTGTGTATCGTTTTCGATACACCAAAAAGACATCACCTTGTATACATAAAGTACTTTTTTGTTATTTTTGTTAAAAAATAGATTTCTTTTGATGCGCAACTTCTTTTAGCGTTGCTTAACGATCATAAAACCTTACAATCTTATAATCATAGTAGCCAAACTAATAAACTTCTGTTCACTTTGCCATACCGCATTGTGAACGCATCTGTTTTTAGTTTGTGCAGGCAGAGCCTCTTTTTATAAAAAAGTCCTTATTTTCTAAAAACTATCTACTTTGTTTAACAGGAGGTGGTAAGGAATAATAACCACTTAAAATAGGTGCTTTACGCTGAAATACTACAGCCTTGTACGTGTATAAACATGAGGTAACATTCTTAAAAAAACACTGCAAACGTACTAGCGTTTGATGGTGTTGCTTTTTGGCTTTTATACCAATTTTAAAAGATTGTTGTTGTTGTTGTTGTTGTTGTGCAATAATACCCTTCTGGTAAGACTTGCCTGTAAACCGATAATACAACGGACTTTTAAACGCATCTACCCTTTTAACAAAAGCTAGTGCTTTTTTAACGGGTTGTATTTTAGCTTTACCAACAATAGTAATTAGTTTTTCGGTTTTAGCTAGTATTTTTGTGTCTGATAGATACCTTACTTTTAAAATAGTATTTGTACCTGTTTTCATAACCGTTTTTTCTTTCACATAAATAACGCCAGCTATTTGAGTTTTTGGCTTTGGCGTTACAACTATTTGATCTATCCCTGTAATAATCGTACCCGTTTGTACATTAAAAGCAGCCGTATTGTTTTGAGAAAACATAGCACAACACAAAAACACTCCGATAAGCGTAGCGTATATTTTTTTTGTTATGTGTCTATTATTTCTCACTTTTTTCTGAACTAATTTTTGAATGCGCCCACCGGATACGTATACTGTTTTTATACTTTATTATTTATTGCTATAATTCTATACGCCCTTTATGCTTTTGTTCTGCTTCTTAATTTATACGATGCATACAACACCCTATTTTTATTTTATGTTTTAAACTGCCCACAGCATCTTCGTTTGTTTTACCTTTTTGTACCGCCCTTATATTTGGTGTAGATTTTAGGGGGCTCATTTTTTTTTAATTCCTTTAAGAATCAACGTCTATTTATATTCAGCATTCAACAATTTTATTTTTTTTAACAACGTTTGATTTGTATTTGTGTCTTCTTAAAACGATTGCTTTTCAACTAAAATAACTACGGATGCTCATTTCTATATTCCACAAAAAATAAATCCTGTTAGTATAACCGGTCTACATAAGAAAGCAGCGTAATTACATAAACAATTAATAACGTTACAATAACCCAAGTAATTACTTCTAGTATATTTGAGTATTCCTGCTCTTTTTTCTGCATTCTTAACTTTTCTAATTGTCTGTTCATGTTTGCTTACAACTCAAATTATTGCTTGTTTTTTATCAACAATTAATCTTTTTACCAATGAACAACCTCGAGGCAGAGCCATCGAGGTATCAAGCTGAAAAAAACCTTATTTTTAGTTTGATGAAAACCCAGGTTTTCAAACTTTCCTCTTGACCACCGACGCAGAGCGTCGGGGAATTCTATCGATTAAATCTTTAAACAAATAACTAAAAGATACTTGTGGGTTCTTGACTCTATTCGTTTTAGAAAATTTCTTTTTTGGCTCACGGCTCACAGTTTTTAGCATAGGTATTTATATAATGCTACTCTTGTTTTATTTTTAAACAACTTTATCGCTGGTATTTGCATCCGCAAGCTACACTATTTAACTCTTTTACCTAGCTTTCATTCTTACGAGTTATGTATGGTTTTTTTAAGTAGATTTATTCATATTTAAAAATTATCTATACTTTGTAAACCATACCCATTCATTGCCATTGGTGCCTTTAAACAGCAGTAGATATTTATATCAACTTAAATTTTTGTATGATTATTTGGTACTTAAAAAAAACCAAAAATTAAGCGTCACAATTCAAACACTTATACAGTTTACTGCCAGGCAACAGGCGATACAAAAGTTTTCTACGAGCTCTTGTGATACATGATCTATCTTTCGTTTTACATTTGAGACACATATTCTTTAATATTTATCGTTTTAACATCATGTTTAAGAATGTTTTAAAGAGCCATCTAATTGATAAAACTTATTTCTATCCTTTTTTAACATTTCGCATTCACTTTTTTTGGATACGTTCTCATGGTTTTTACAGTATGCTTGCTTTTATCCTTGCTTAGAATGTTATTTTTAAAGCGCTCCTATTAAATAAGTCGTTTCCTAAATTTTGTATGATTGCCTATTTTTTATTATTTTACTAAGCCCCCTTTAGTTTATCGCTAAAGAAACAGTACTTCCTACACATGATTTGTTAAAAGGTAATAGGTTAATAACCCAATTATACATAAACCAAGTACAATAATGCTACCGAGTGCGTAGTATATACAGCGCAAATTAAAGGCTGTGCTGGTACCCTTTTTTTTCTTAAAAGCCTTTGTTTTTGTATCTAAATTAGGTTCTTTTAATGCTGCAAACGTTGTACCTATTCCGTGTATAAAACCCTTGTCATAATCGGTTTTCTTGGTGTTATTCTCTAAATTTAAAGCGTACATAAAGTCTTTTTTATTCATCAGTACCGTTTTTAATTATTGTTTCTTTTAAAAATCAACTCGATGTCTTTATGTTAGATTCCTCTAACTCCATCACAACTATGTTATCTTTTAAGTAAATTTTATAATTCCAGAAATCTACATATTTGGTAGTGCATTTAAAAAAGCTATGCAGCTTACTACCAAGTAGTATCTTAAAAATAAATTTTCTATGCCGTTTTATTAAGGTCGCTTTGTCTTGGTTTTTACAGGTAGGACACATCTATAATTTATACTTTTTAAGAACCCCTAGTGCTGAGCTTGCAGTACTTTTAGGTCTCTTTTTATTTTAATAATACAGGCTATTAAAAGCACCGTATCGCTAACATTTACAAAAAAGTTATCGTAACCGACGGGATTACTATGACTCATTTATTGGTATCAAAACTTAAAATTTTATGCTTTTGAGCTCCATTTTTATGTTTTGCTAATTTTAACAAAAACCCGAATTTAGCTCTCGAACTATAATTTAGATTAAAATTTGCCAAAACCCTCCCCTTGTGGTACTGGTTGATCATTACTCCCAGCTTGTGCCTTTTGTGGATTTAAAATCATATAAGTACCCAAAGCCGTTAATGCGGCATACTTACCATAACTTCCTATTTTTTTTTAGCGCCTCTTTTCGTGTTAAGTCCGCTTGTGTTTCTTTTTGATTATCTGATACTCTATTTTTATCAGTCATGCTTATTTTGGTCTTTTTTTCTACTTGAGAGATCTTATTGTATTCGTAATTTTTTGGTTTGTTTTGTTCCGTTTGCCATGAGCTGAACTACATAAATACCCGTTGCTAAATTTTGTGGTAATGGAATGTCATTTACAGTTGCCATTTCAAAATTGTAAGACAATACCTCTTTCCCTAAAAGCGTGTACATTTTTAACGTTGCACTGCCTTTTTGCTGTGATCCTGCAACTCTTAAATTAGTGTTGCTTGTCTTATACATATTTATGGTGCTTACTATAGCTGCGTCTTCTGTATTTAAAACATTTTTATTTGAAGTGTGTATATAAAAACGACCAATACCATTAAATGCCTTTTTAGAAGTAACTTGGTATGCACTAGTAGTAATATCTGTATACGTTTGTGCTTCTTTGTCTTCTAAAAACACTTTTACGTCGGATGGTAAATGAATAGCTTCGGCACTAAAAGAAATGCTTTCATTGGCTGGCGCTTTAATAGACAGCGGCACAATAGAAGTTTCGTACTCTTTATTTGGTAAACACTGCAAGGTAAAATTGGTACCTTTACTATCTGCCACCAAATGAGTGTCTATTGCTAAAACAGCTGAACCCTCTTGGTAAGTACCGGCATCGTACCCAACATCTAAACCTTTGGTTGCATTCTGTAAATACTTAATATTAGTTGTTGTTGTATTGCTACCACTTTGTAAACTCAAGGTTATTTCTGGTGTATCAGCTCTTTTGTATAAAGTAACAGCTTCGGCTACTTGTTCTCTTTGTAAGTTTTTCGGAAATGTAAAATCTAAATCATTACTTTTTGTACGTATTACAAAGGCTTGCCCTGGTGTTAAATTAAGCGCATCTGACGAATGATTAAAAGGCTTGTAAGTTATGCCATCCCAAAAATACAAAGCCTCAAAACCCGTGTCTAAATTATTTATATTCTGATTTAAAATATTATTTGTATCATTTGCTTTTATATTAGCAGGCATAAATGATGGATATGGATTACCTACTACCGACCACCTATGATTTGTTGATGCAGGCAGCGTAACAGTAACATCTGCAGAAGCCAAAGCACCATTAAAGGTGTAATTTCCGGCTTCAACTCTTAAATTAGAGTACCCAATACCATTCATAAAATTACCCGCACTACTAGCTGCTAATGGACCTGCTGTTGAGGTGTAATACTCCCATCGAGAACCCGATGGGTTTTCATTATTATACCTAGAAACACCATAATTATTGGTATTACTTTCACGAATAGCATTTGCTTCATTTACTACAAACGCACCAATATCTTGCGTCATTACAGGGGCAGAAACAAGATACCAAGTATCTGAAGGTATATATTTTATGTATGTAATGTTTCCTGCAGCTGTTCCCGATACAATTAATGAGCCGCTATTCGTTGCATTTGAACTTATAGTTACTACTCCTGTTCCCGAAACGCTCAAATTATTATTTACATACAAAGCGTTGTTTGGCAAAACAAATAAAGATCCGCCCTCTACGATATGGAGCTCTTGAGCTTGTAATTGATTCGCAAGCAATAAAGCCATTGCCAGGAAAAATAAATTGTATTTTTTTTTCATGTTATTAATACTTTTATAGACTCACAAATTTCTAACCCAACAGAAAAAAAAAAAAGCTCAAAAAGAATACGAGTGTACTCTATAGAGAGTAATAACGACTCAAAAAAAATAATTAAGTACTCTTTTAACCAAAAGCTACATTTTTATAATGATTAGGCATGCAAACCAATAAAAAACATGCCGTTTTATTGGTTTAGAGAATAATAAATCTTATTTTGCTTTTTGAGGTGTGCAGCATACAAAAACAGCAATGTTTTCTGAAAAGCACCACGCAAAGCGTCACAGAATTGAACCAAAAATCACTACATATATTAGCACAAGTGCTGCACGTGAAACGAAATAAGCGAACTAAAAAATTAGATTCAACTTACAATTTTTGAAATTATCGTTGTATTCTTCTTCAAAATTAAATTTTGCCGATTACATTTTCTGATGTTGCTTACCAAGTAAGCTTTCGGAAATCAGAAGGGCGCAATAGGCACGTTGCAATAGGATTGTAAGTAAGTATGTATGTAAATTAATTCATCAAATAACGATACGTTACAAAAACGATGGGCAGAAGAAAACTATTGTAATTTGGTAACTATTCAGCCATTTCCGGTAGGAACGGATTTTTGCTAAAAGCAAGCTGAATATTTTCTAGTACTTTTTGTTTATTTTTTTTGAGCGTTGTAATATATCCTCTAATTCTAGCAAAATATTGTGC
>NZ_VORR01000078.1 GCF_007997085.1 Polaribacter sp. IC066 | reverse complement strand
AAAACTGAAAATGGTGCACAGATATATGCAGTTATTAGATCAGTAACAGATACCTGTATTAAGAATGGTCAAAATATTTTCGCTGCTTTTAAAACTATTGCTGTTTTAAAGGCTGAATAGTTACAAATATTTAAAGAATTTTATGTAATTTGGAAACTGATTTGTGATTACAACCCCAGCTTTTAAATGAATGCAAAAATAAAAATTATAATTGTTGAAGACAATGTAATAATTGCCGACGATTTAAAATACACTTTAGAAAACCTTGGCTATTTAGTAGTTAACTGCTCGATTTCTTTTGAGGACGCGATTTCTTTTTTAGAAAAAAACACGATAGATTTAGCTTTTTTAGACATCAGTCTTTCTACTAAAAAAACGGGTATTGATTTAGCCAACCATATAAACGAGCGTGTAAAAATTCCTTTTATTTATTTAACTTCAAATGATGACGACGCCACGATTAGTTTGGCTGCTAAAACGAAACCAAACGGGTATTTAGTAAAACCTTTTAATGCTAATAATTTAAAGGCATCGATTGAAATTGCAATCAAAAATTACGTCTCTTTGCATAAAAATTTAAAAGAAGATTTTATTTTTGTAAAAAAGAACAGCCTATATCAAAGGGTTTTTATTAATGATATTTCTTACATAAAATCCGACAATATTTATTTAGAATTGCATTGCGCTAATCATACAGAGTACCTTTTAAGATCTACTTTAAAAAGTTTTATTAAAAAATTGCCAGATTATTTTATTCAGTGTCACAAATCTTATGTCGTAAATCTCCATGGTGTAACGGCTTTTTTTAATAAATCTCTTGTGATAAGTGATCAAGAAGTTCCTATTTCTTCTCAATTTAAAAATTCTGTTAAAAATTTTATGGAAAAAAATAAATGAAATTCCTTAAATTTTTAGCTCTTTTATTATGTGTTCTTAATTCCTTTTCTCAAGATAAAGAGAAAGATTCTATTGAGCTTACTAGTTTTTTTAATGAAAAAACCTACAACAGTAAAAAAGCAAGACTTTTTAAAAGTATTTTAGAAAATAATTCATCTACCACAACTACGGAAGAATGGATTCTATTTTTTAAAAATGAAGAGACGAAAAATAAAAATAATTTTTCAGAACTTTTTCATGTAATTAAATGTCAATCATTACTCTTCATTCATGAAAAAGCTTATGATAAAAGTAATGAGATACTATATAGATTCTATTATACCTATAAAAATGTTGCAAATAAAAATGACCTTTGTAACTTATTAAATATTCTAACCAAGAATTGTATTCAATTAAATAAACAATCAGAATTACTTATTATTAATAAAGAGCAGTTAGAGGTATGCCCTACAAGTGCATCCTTTTATGAATTGTATTCTAAAATTGGACTCGCAGATTTAGCAATCAAAAACTACAAAAAAAAGGTTTCCTTTAAGAAAAATGGAACGGGTTTTAAATATGGTAAAGATTTAAACAATATTGGAGTCCTTTATAAAAGAGATCATAAATATGATTCTGCTTTTTATTATTTCAATAAATCCTTAATTATATTCAGAGAAGCAAAGCAAAAAAATCTAAAAGAAAATAAAAAATTATTAGACTTTTGGATAAGTTTGGTGAAAGGAAATTTGGGCAAATGTTACCTAGAATATAAAAATTACGATACTGCTATTGAATTATTTATTGCCGAAGAAAAAGAAGCTAAACGATGGTTTAAAGACAAAGTATGGCCTTATGAAGATGATTATTTTAGAGATATTGCCAAATGTTTTTTAAACACGGGTAAACTTGATTTGGCCAAAAAGTACATAGACAGTTTATTTTTAAAGAAAAACATCTATTTGTATAGCAAGTTAAAAGCAGACTATTTTGACGCTACAAAAAAATATGACTCTGCAAATTACTATAATAAATTATTTATAAAAATAGCAGACTCTATTGCGCTAGAAAACAAACGAGAATCGAATAAAAGCATTTTAAAACTAATAGACTTTCAAGAAAAACTAGTTGCTCAAGAATTTGAAATAAAAGAAGACAATAAACTTCATCAAAAAGAATTAATCATTAATGCACTTATTTTAATATTTTTAATCTTACTGATTATCATACTTTGCTTTTTAATTTATAAAAAAAAATAATCAAAAAGAAATTATACAAAAACAAAATAAAGCTATTAAAAGTTCTCTATTAGAAAAAAATGTACTGTTAGCTGAATTGCATCATAGTGTAAAAAATAATTTTCAACTAATGATCAGTATTTTGAATCTTCAATTGCAAAAAATAAGCAATGACCAGTTTAAAGCCACTTTTCAATATAGTATTAACAGAGTTACTACAATTGCTCGGGTTCATGACAAATTACTAAAAAGTAAAAACTTAAACAAAATAGCTGTTCATGATTATATTGTAAATATTATTGATGACTTAAAAATTATTTACACTAGTTTGTATGCCATAGATATGCAAATTAATGTAGATAAAAATATATGTATGGATATGGATCAAACACAGGCATTGGGATTAATTATAAATGAGCTAATCACAAACTCTAATAAATATGCTTTTACCAAAGAAGCTAATAATATTATTAATCTGACGATTAAAAATAAAGAAGATCTTATTTGTTTTGAGTATTCAGATAATGGGGTTGGTTTTAATATGGATACTGTAAATAAAAAAGATTTTATCGGCATCACACTCATACAACGATTGGCTAACCAATTAGGAACCCAAGCTACGATTACTTCTAAAACAGGAATGCATATTTCATTCTCTTTTAAAAGTAAACTTAAAGTTTAGAACCTCTTACACAACATTATTTTCATTGTTCACAACATTAATTATTTCAAACGAATAAAAAACACTAGATTTAATTAATCAGCTTTGTTACTTGTTTATTCCCCCCAAATAAACATTTAAATCAGGGCTCATTTTTTTTTAAAACTAGATAAAAGTACCTAAAGTTTTATGCTTTTAAATTTGAGTTTTGCATCAAATATTCCTAAAAAAGTAGCCGCTAAAAGCACAAACTTTATAAAACTAACGCAGTATTGTACACTTTTTTTAAGTCAAAAAATTGCTGAACTAAACGGCGATTTTTAAATAAGTCTTTTTGATTTTACAAAAAACACAAACCCAAAAAGTCTCGAAGCATTGCTTCGAGACTTTTTTCGAAATTAAAAGGGTTTCAAATGAGCCTTTTTATTTTAATTTATTTAAAATAATTTCTATTGCTTTATCTAATTGTGGAGAATTATTTTGCAATCTTTCTTTAAAATCTTTACCAACATACACATCTGGCGAAACACCGGTTAATTCTAAATCTTTACCATCTAAAGAATAACAACCCCAAGCGGGTAATCTATAATAAGAACCATCTACCAAAGATTTTCCTGTAGTAAAAATAATCCATCGGTACGTTTCTGTTCCAACAATGGTTCCTAAACCTAACTCTTTAAAACCTGCTGCTGTCATTTCGGCATCAGAAAGAGATTGTTCATTAATCAACAAAACAATAGGTTTGTTACCGTAATTAAAATTAGATTGACTCGCTAATTCACCTTCTCTATATTTCCAGTTTAAATATTGCTTTTGCTGTAAAAATTTTAAAACATCATCGTGTACATTTCCTCCCGTGTTATATCTTAAATCTAAAATCAACCCTTTTTTGGAGGCCTCAGTACTCATTAAGTCTTCGTAAAACCTGGTCAGTTCTTCAGATCCCATATTTTTCATATGCACATAAGCAATCTCATTCTTTGTCTTTTCGTCCACATATTTTTGATTTTCATCTTGCCACTCATCATATAACAACCCAATCATATTGCCTGGATCAGTGGTATGAACATACGTACTAAACTCCTTTTTATTTCTAGAGAAAGTCAGTTTAATCTCATCCTTAAATTCAGGATTTATAAAATACGATTCTCTATTATTATTGGTGTCGATAGCTATTCCATTTACAGCAATTAAAACATCACCTTTTAGAATATCTTTCCCTTTTACATCTACCGGACTTTCAGAAACAATTCTTTCCACTTGATATGGATTGTCATTATCAAACAAAATTCCTGTAGCCAACGTTTTTGTTCCATAATAAATATCTTCTTCAGAGCCATTAGATCTAAACCCGGTATGAGAAGTATTTAATTCTCCTAACATATCACTAAAAATCAATCTTAAATCTGCTCTGTTGTTAATATATGGTAAAAAACCTGCATACTGATCTCTTAACTTTTGCCAGTTTTGTCCGTGAAAATTTTCATCATAATAATTCTCTTCCATACCTGCCCAAGCCTCAAAATACATTTGCTGAAACTCGTTCGCTAAATTTTTATTAAATTTAAAATCTACAGTAAGCGCCTTTAGTTTATTTGTCTTTAAATTTAAAGAATGCACAACGCCACTTGCCAAAATATAATAGTTGTTTTTTGCCGTTACATATTGATATTTTGAAATTTCTTTATCTCCTAAACTAACTGTTTTATTCTTCTCAAAATCTTCTATTGTCGTTTTCCATAATTTGTTTTTACCCTCATCATGATTCGATAGATACAAAACATGCGTTTTGTCACCAGCTGTTATTACTGAAATATTTTCTTGACCTCCAAACATGGGGCTAATTCTAGTTAATCTATCCATTAAACCTTGGGGATTTATCTGAACATTTACAGTTTCTTTCTTTTTGCTTTTTTCGGTTGTATCCTTTTTAATGAACAATTCTTGAACCTTATCCATTTTAAAGGGCTTCTCGTAGCTATCTAAAGCCATTTGATACACTTTTGACTGTCCTTTTCCTCCTCTAGGAAAATTTGGAGCCGTTCTTTCTGAAGAAAAATAAATATATTTTCCGTTTTCAGACCACGTAGGTTCAAACTCTGAAACCTTTGTATTTGTTAGATTCATGGTCTTTTTTGAAGCGAGATTATAAACGAATATATCTGTCTCAAAATCTCTGTGGGCATTGTAAACAATATATTCTCCGTCAGGAGAAAAATAGGGATTGGCGTTGTTAAATCCCCAAAGCTCATCTTTTACGACTAAATCACTTTTAAAAGTATTTAAATCTATAATATAAATTTCATTTCTACCTCTTAAATACACCCCTTTTGTCATTTCTTTATCAAAAGTAATTTGCCTATTATTCATCTCGTTTTTGGTAAGCTGTTTTTTAGAGTTTACATCAGTAACATCTACCGTAAACCAATTATAATAACCATTATAAGATCTAGAATATATTACAGAAGCATTATCTTTTAACCATTTCACCTCTTTTACAGCCTCTGTATTTTCTGTAGAAATCTCTTTTACAAATTTCCCTGCTACATCAGAAACAAATAATCTTCCTCTAGAAACAAATGCCATTTTTTTTCCGTCAGGAGAAACATCAAAAAAGGTGATTTTACCTTTTACATTGTATGCTTTATTTTTAGCAATTGTAGAATGATGATTGCTATTTAAGGTTACTTTTTTAGACAATTGAGAAGCAACGTCATACACATATATTTGATAGTCTTTTCTAAAAACCACTTTCTCTCCATTCGCACTCACTTTCGGCCACATAATAGAAGTGTCAAAATCTGTCAATCTTTTTTTAGCTCCGTTTTTAAACGTATATAAGTTATATTCTCCGTTATATTCATCAGATTTAAAGTACACTTTACCGTTTTTATCAATAGTTGCTCCAAAATCTTTACCTCTATAAGAAGTATGTTTTGTGAATTTTTTAGACGCTATATTGTAAGATTTTATATCAGGATTGTAATCGCCTTTATATCTTTTTCTATTGGCATTTCTGGCACTTTCTTCAGATTCATTAAAATAGATATCCTTTGTTATAGGATGTTGTACTGCGTTATGCACGGTATTAAAAAAATGTGTGAATGTTCTTTTAGGAGTGCCACCATCAATAGAAACTGTATAGTTTGTTCTTCTATTATATCTATTAGAAGTAAAGTTAATCGTTTTACTATCCCAATTCCAAGATGCAACTTCATCATTACTTTGATAAAAAGTAAGTTGCTTTATCTCTCCTCCTTCTAAAGGCATAATGTACACATCGTAATTGCCATATTGATTGCTAGAAAAAGCCAACCATTTTCCTTTAGGCGAAACACTTGGAGCCGTTTCTGTACCATCCATTGCGGTTACTCTAAAAGCAGTTCCGCCATCGGCATTTACCTTCCATAAATCACCTTGATAACTATAAATCACCTCAGTGCCGTTGGGTGTTAATGTAGGTTTTAAAGTAAAATGAACATCGCCTTTTTGAGAAAAAAGAGTACACGATAAAAAGAAGAAACACAGTTTAAATATCGTTTTCATGAGTATAAATTTTAATTAGTTTATAAATGTAGGCTATTAAACCGTTAAACCATCTAGTCAGCTGCTTAAACAGGTAAAACCCTTAAAAACCCACGAATTCTAATTCCGTGAACACGAATTCTAATACAGCCAAAATATACCTTGTATTCAGTTTTACATTTACAGTGTATAACAGTAAAAAATAAAAATTATGAAAACCGTATTTAGAAATTCAGTATTTGCAACAGCCTTTATTTTAACATCAAGTCTTTTTATAAATTGTGATCAAACAACCACAATTAAAGAAAATAAAATGGCTACAATAGCAGTAGAATCTTCGTTAGATTATACTGTAAAACAAGAAGTTATTACCAGAAATCCACTAGTATTTATTACAGGTTTCGATAAAGGAGAAGAACATTATTATGAGACTGCAAGATCCTTTTTTGAAGAAAAAGAATTTGAAATTGTAGAAGATCAATATTCAATAGAAGAGATTATTAATTGGTTAAATAGAAATGTCTCTGAAAATCCTTATGGTGAAATTCATATTGTAAATAAGAGCAATCCGTTTAAAGGAATGTCTTTAGAAACTGTTGTAAAAGGCGAAAAAGTTACCGCACAAACGTTAAGAAAAAACATTACCATGGGTACTTTACCAATTTTACAAGAAAGTGTAAATGCGAATTCTAAAATTATTTTTCATGCTAACGGTTTGGGAGAGAATAAGGAGTTAATGAAAGCTTTTAAAGATGCATTTTGCGCAGATGAATTGCCGAACGTTATTGCATCTCCTTACTATTCTATTTTTAATGGCGAGTTCTCAAATCATTATTTAGCAAAACCCCATTATGTATTTTATCCTACTGCGCACTCTCCAGGTAAAGTAGATTTATCAAAAGAAATTGCAAGAAAATATCCCCAAGAAAAAGATATCAATTGGTATGACACGCTAAATAATGAGTACGAAAGATTTGTAGGAGAAGCTTATACAACGCAATTTGAAATTCCTATAAAATTTGAATTAGATTACCATAATTCAGATAATGAAGTTCCGACTTTTGAAAATCAAGAAGAAATCATCAATTTTATAGAACAACAAGAACTTTTATTTGCAGAAGTTGAAGAATTAAACATCCCTATTGCAAAGTATAGATGGACCTATAGAATGAAGAATAGCACTTTAATAATTACAGGGAAATCTACAGGTTTAGTAGTCTTAAAACCCTTAATTAAGCCTTATGGCGAATTACAATACATACAACCGGATACAAATAACAAACGTTTGTATGCTTTGAAATAAGTGAGAAAGAAAAGTAGTTTTTACAAACGTCATGATACAAATTATACAATCATGACGTTTTAATTAGTAAGTTTGTTTATGTCTATTTTTAAGAAAATAAGTTTCTTTTGCATACTGATTATCGGTATAAAAATGTTTGCACAACAAACCAGTATCAAAAATATTTCTGTTGATGCTAGTTTGCCTAGCAACCTTATTTATGAGGTTGTACAAGACAAAATTGGGTATTTATGGATTGCCACCGAGAAAGGTTTGCTAATGTTTGATGGTGACGATTTTACACAGATCAACCAACTAAAAACAACAACCTTATTGGTTCAAAACAGTATTATTTATGCAGGTTTAGAAAACGGATTGTTTATTAAAAATAAATCGAAAGAGCAATTTATTAAATCTAAAAAAGTAGTAAAAATAGTTTCTTTTGATGATGAAATTTTTGTTGCTACCACAGAAGGTTTGTACAATTTAAAACAAAATAATCTGCAACCAATTAAAATAAATACAACGATAGATTTTTCTGTTATTAACGATCTTATTTTTTGTAAAAATGCTATTTATATCGCCTCTAATAAAGGGTTATGGATCGTAGATAATTTATTAAAACCTAAAACTATCAATAGAATAATAACCAAAAATATTATTTCTTTAGAAAAATTTCAAGAAAAAGTCATTGCAGCAACCCTACAAAATGGTCTTTTTTTAATAGCAGGAAATGCAATTGAAAAAGAGATTTCTACGCTAAAAAATATAACGGTAGTAAAAAAATTAAAAAATGAAATTTGGGTTACTTCAAAAACAGACGGAATAGAGGTTTTTGTGCTTCCTTCCTTTACGTTTAAACAAAAAATAAACAAGTATAATTCCTTACCTACAAACGCAATCAATAACGTGTTTAAAGACAATCAAAACACTACGTGGCTTGCTACAAATGATGGTTTGTATAAAATAAGTGCGATTAATTTTCTAATTGAACCGAATCTAAAGCCAACAATTTACTTTGAAAACTTGCAAGTAAATCATCAAAATAGAGACGCTGTATTGTTTGATAAAAACGTAAAATTTTTACATGCAGATAACAATATTTCTATCACTTTTAAATCTGTTGATATTTCAAATCCTAAAAAAATAAGATACCGGTATCAATTAGCGGATGGTTTTTCTCCTTGGTCTAAAAATAATACGGTTCAATTTGCGAATTTATCAGCTGACAATTACAAATTTCAAGTACAATCTAAAATAGCAAATAGAAAAAGTGCCATCAAATCTTTTTCATTTACAGTTGATGCTCCTTTTTATAAAAAAGCCTGGTTTATTTTTACCGTTATAATCTCGTTATTATTGATTGGTTATTTCTCTTTAGATTATTACTTAAGACAGCTGAACAAAAGCCATGAAAAAAGAATAGATACCTTAAAATTACAGAATCGTTTATTGTCTTTAGAGCAAAAAGCGTTGCAATTACAAATGAATCCGCATTTTATATTTAATGTTTTAAACGGAATTAAAGCACTCGGAAATGCTGGTAAAATAAATGATTTAAATAGCACAATTTCTAAATTTTCAGTTTTATTAAGAGGTATTTTACAGAACTCAAGAAAAGAAGAAATTACACTGCATGAAGAAATTCATTTGTTAAAAAATTATATAGAATTAGAGCAAAGAATGAGTTCAAAAAATTTCACTTACAGTATACATAAAAGTTTAAACAATATTGATGCCAATGAAATTTTAATTCCGACCATGTTACTGCAACCATTTGTAGAAAACTGTGTGCAACACGCATTCCAGAATAACACTTTAGGACAAATGACGATTAATTTTGAAGTAAAACACCATTTTTTAAACTGCACTGTTATCGATAATGGCATCGGAATTCTTGAATCTAAAAGACGAAAAGAAAACTCAAATCATACCTCTGTTGCTTTAAAAGTATCCAAAGAAAGATTGCACATACTGTCTCCTAAAAGTGCTTTTTCTGTTAAAGAAATAGTAACAGAAAATGAAATTAAAGGCACAGAAGTAAGTTTTAAAATTCCGTTAAAAACAGATTATTAAACCTATTCATAAAAATATAATTGAAGCAAAACCATTTAGGAATCAAATAAGAAAATTCTTTTAATATTGCGCTGTTAAGCGTCGGGGAAATAAAAACAATATCTTACTAGATATTGAAACAATGTCGGCGCCTAAAGCGATATTAGCGGGTCTGCCCGAAAGATTCAACTTACAATTTTGAATTCATAGTTTAACTATTTTCAAAATTGAATTTCACTAATTTAAAAACTATCAAAAAATGAATACTTTAACATCAATTGTAGTAGATGACATTCCAGAAGCATTAGAAATGTTGTGCAATGATATTGAGAGAAATCATCCAGAAATTGAAATTATAGGAAAAGCAACAAGTGTAATTTCAGCTGCAAAATTATTGCAAAAAAAGCATCCAGATATTTTGTTTTTAGATATTATGTTGGGCGATGGTACAGGTTTTGATATGCTAGAAATTGTACCCAACTTACAATCAAAAATAATATTTGTAACTGCTAGCGATGAATATGCTATTAAAGCTTTTAAATTTGCTGCAATTGATTATATTTTAAAACCCTATTCTAATGAAGATTTAGCGAACGCTATTAAAAAAGCGAAAGAACAAATACAGCCAAATAAAGAACAACTTTCTGTATTGCAAGAATCGATAAAAAATCCCTATAGAATTGCACAAAAAATATCTTTACATACATCAGAAAAAATTATTGTTGTACAACTTTCAGAGATTATAAGATGCAAGTCAGATAATAATTACACCACTTTTCATTTAGAAAGTGGACAAAAAATATTGGTTTCTAAAACCTTAAAGTATTATGCAGATATGCTAAAAGAACACCAATTTTTAAGGGTACACCAAAGCCATTTAATCAACACAAAATACATTAAGGAGTTTATAAAATCTGATGGAGGTTACCTCACTTTAAAAGATAAAACTAGTGTACCAGTTTCTGTGAGAAAAAGAAATGAAGTGATAGAAGCCTTAAATAATTTAAAATAAACAAGAGCAACTAAAGATGATCAACTTAAAATTATACTTGATAAAAATTTAAGCCCACAAAAAAAGTCTTTTCATATCTGAAAAGACTTTGTATTTTGGGTGGAAGACGGGATTCGAACCCGCGACCCTCGGTACCACAAACCGATACTCTAACCAACTGAGCTACAACCACCATATAATTTCGGGTGCAAATATACTTATTTTTTCTTCTTTAAAACATAAAAATTTAAATTAATTTATCTAAACTTTCTACTGCCACATAACGTTCTGAAGTATAACCTTCTGCATAATCAACACCAATTAATCTTCCGAGCTCTTTTCCTCGGTTACTTATGCTCTCTTTAAAATTCTTAGTTGTGATTGGTGTTTCTGGTTCTTTACTTGTAGGGTCATAGAATTGAGAAGAATAGGCTAAAATAGCATCTGTTTTTACGTCCATAAAGCCGGTAACATTCACAACAAAATCAGGTTCTATATTTTTCCATTGTATATAATGGTACACTTGTTTTGGTCGCCATTTTTCTTGACTCTTGCCTTCCAATTCTGTTTCTATTTTCATTAATCCGCTTAAAAAACAGGCGTCAGAGACTAATTGACTTCCTTTTGCATGATCTATATGTCTATCATCAATAGCATTGCACAGCACTATTTCTGGTTGATACTTGCGAATCATTTTTATAATTTCTATTTGATGCTTTTTATCATTTGTAAAAAAACCATCTGCAAAACGTAAATTTTCACGAACAGAAACTCCTAGTATCTTTGCGGCATTTGCAGCTTCAATATCTCGCAAATCAGCAGAACCTCTTGTACCCAGCTCTCCGCGTGTTAAATCTACAATCCCTACTTTTTTTCCTAAAGAAATTTCTTTAGCAATAGTTGCTCCACAACTCAACTCTACATCATCTGGATGCGCTCCAAAAGCTAATATATCTAATTTCATAATTTGTTTAAAAAGTTTTGAGGTAAGTAGTTAAGAACATATGATTTTTGCTTGATATATTTTATCTGCTTTGACCATTCTTACTATTAAATTATTAAAGATATTTTTTTTGCTTTGAGAACGGTTAATTCGATAACAAAACTC
>NZ_VORR01000077.1 GCF_007997085.1 Polaribacter sp. IC066 | reverse complement strand
TAAGGCAGAATGTCTTGAAGTAAGATTACATCAAAGGCTCATCGCATTACTTATTGCTATTCTTACCATTGTGGAAGAACTATTTCCCGAGGTAGATTCTCGAAAAATGATGACTAGGATGATAGCTGATTCTGATTATTTTCACAGGATCAAAAGAATTTTTGAGCCAGATCCTAACTTAAAACTAACCGAATAGTAGCTTGAAAAGTCAGTTTTGGAACAAAAGCAATAAACTTGTAATGATCAAGTGTTTAACTTACTTAAAGTCACTCAAAAAAAAATCTAAATCTCAATGTTCTTACGTTCTTTGGAGGTGCGAAACTTGAGGTTTTGATTTACAATAGATTTGGCACTTTACTTTTTAGATTAGATGAAAATAGTGAAGGTTGGAACGGAATTTATCAAGGAAAAATATTGCCTTCTACAAGTTATTGGTTTAAAGTAATTTTAACAGATATAAACGGCTTTTCAATAGAAAAAACAGGAAGTTTTAGTTTAATAAGAAAATAAAAAACATGGCATTAGTAACTCCGCTTTCAGCAGAACACGATTTAGAAACCAAAGAATTGGCAGAATTTTTTAATGAAACCTTGGGGTTTTGTCCAAATTCGGTTTTAACAATGCAAAGGAGACCTGCTATTTCTAAAGCCTTTATCAACTTAAACAAAGCTGTAATGGCAAATGAAGGACGCGTAACTTCTGCCTTAAAAAGAATGATTGCTTGGGTTTCTAGCAATGCAGCAGGTTGCAGATATTGTCAGGCCCACGCCATTAGAGCTGCCGAGCGTTATGGAGCAGAACAAGAGCAATTAGATAATATTTGGGAGTATAGAACACATAGTGCTTTTTCTGATGCAGAAAGAGCAGCGTTAGATTTTTCTTTAGCAGCTTCTATGGTGCCAAATGCTGTGGATGAAAATATCAAAGAAGAATTATATACATATTGGAACGAAGGCGAAATTGTAGAAATGCTAGGTGTAATTTCTCTTTTTGGGTATTTAAATAGATGGAACGA
The DNA here is from genome assembly GCF_007997085.1 of Polaribacter sp. IC066. Classification (GTDB taxonomy): domain Bacteria; phylum Bacteroidota; class Bacteroidia; order Flavobacteriales; family Flavobacteriaceae; genus Polaribacter. Next base: position 11,286 of record NZ_VORR01000077.1, on the reverse strand, counting down.
TTCTATGGGAACAACGCTAGAAAAAGACGCCATAGATAGTGGCAACCAATTTTTAGGAAAACATGGTTTTGAAGTTGGTAAACACCTCTAGAGAAATCATTCAGTAATAAGCTTTTAATATATAAATAATTACTAAAATGAACATTATGAAACATCGCATTAGAATTACACTTTTCTTTCTTTTATCATCATTTATATTCATGGCTCAAGAAAAAGATGCCATTATAGAAGGCATTATTAAAGAAGCCAATGAAAACTCACAACTAGAAAAATTAGGTCATGAATTGATGGACGTTATTGGACCTAGATTGGTGGGTACGCCACAAATGAAGCAAGCCAATGATTGGGCGGTTGCAAAATATAATTCTTGGGGAATTTCTGCAAGAAATGAAAAGTGGGGAGAATGGCGCGGATGGGAACGTGGCATTACTCATATCGATATGGTATACCCTAGAATTCAGTCTTTAAAAGGTACGCAATTGGCTTGGAGTGCTGCTACTTCAGATACAGGAGTAAAAGCTGAATTGGTTGTTTTACCAACCGTAGAAAATGAAGCTGAATTTAAAAAATGGTTGGCAACAATTAAAGGAAAGCTTGTAATGATTTCCATGAAACAACCCACAGGAAGACCTGATTATAATTGGGAAGAATTTGCTACGGAAGAATCTTTTACAAAAATGAAAAAGGACCGAGATGCGCAAACAAAAGCATGGAGAGAAAACATGAGTAATACAGGATATACTTCTCGTTCTATTATTGCTGCTTTAGAAGAAGCTGGTGCAGTAGGCATTGTAGCATCAAGCTGGTCTAAAGGTTTTGGGGTTAATAAAATTTTTAGCTCAAGAACTAAAAAAATTCCGACTGTAGATTTAGAATTAGAAGATTACGGAATGTTATACAGAATGGTAGAATATGGCGATAAACCTCAAATTCATATCGTTGCAAAATCTAAAGAACTAGGCAAAGTGCCCACTTTTAATACGATTGCAGAAATTAAAGGAACAGAAAAGCCAGACGAATATGTAATTCTTTCTGCTCATTTTGATTCTTGGGATGGAGGAACAGGCGCAACCGATAACGGAACAGGAACGTTAGTAATGATGGAAGCGTTGCGTATTTTAAAGAAAATGTATCCGAATCCTAAACGTACTATTTTAGTAGGCCTTTGGGGAAGCGAAGAACAAGGTTTAAATGGTTCTAGAGCTTTTGTAGAAGACCATCCAGAGATTGTGAAGAACATGCAAGCATTGTTTAATCAAGATAACGGAACGGGAAGAGTTGTGAATATTTCTGGTCAAGGATTTTTACATTCTTATGATTATTTAGGAAGATGGCTTGCTGCCGTGCCAAAAGATATTACCAAACACATAGAAACTACTTTTCCTGGAAACCCAAGTGGTGGAGGTTCTGATTATGCCGCTTTTGTTGCAGCAGGTGCTCCCGGATTTAGTTTGAGTTCTATAAGTTGGTCTTATTGGAATTACACTTGGCACACTAACAGAGATACTTATGATAAAATTGTGTTCGATGATGTTAGAAATAATGCTATTTTAACGGCAATTTTAGCATATATGGCAAGTGAAGATCCAGAAAGAACGTCTAGAGAACAAATTGTTTTACCCGTAAACTCAAGAACAGGAGAACAACAAACATGGCCAACACCAAGATCACCAGACAGATCAGGTGGTTTAGATTAAAAAGTTGTATTTAATTTAAAATAAGTAGCTTAAAAACAGCGTCATTGCGAGGAACGAAGCAATCTCTAAATTATTCATTTACAGATTGTTTTATCGATTTTGCAATGATGTTTTTTTTATTATTTTTTTTGAAGTTCTTGTATAATGTTTGATGAGATTGAATCCATTAATTGTTGTGCCTTTTCAATTTCTTTGTTGACACCTTTCTCATCAGAAACTAAGTCTAAAGTGCTTGCAAAAGATTTTTTGTACCAATCTTTCCAAGCAGTAATAATCTCGATTTGTGTTGCTAACGAATCTCCTTTATTGATAGCTATTTTACTCTGTTTCAATTCTTCATTCAATCGATGTACAGCAGCTTTTTCTACATCAATAATAATCGATTTTGCAGTTTTTTCATCCGCATTTAACAAAGTATACGCTGCAATTAATGAAGTGGTTCCTACATTTTTTAAAGTCGTTTTAGAAACCTTGTCGATTCTATCATTATCTGTATGATAAAACTGGTCTGTAAAATGCCAAAATAAAACACTTGGTATATTTTTTCTTAAAAACGGAACGTGATCGCTTCCTCCTTTAAACGGATTTGTTGCTACCACCCAATTGGCTCTTTTTCCTTGTGCTTTAAATTTATCAATTAAAAAGTCATTTAAATAATGAGGTTTCATTTGGTCTAAACGCATTTTAGAACCGCCCCATTCTGTGTGTTTGTCGTTTCCTCGTGTCCAGATTGCGCTAGGGTCGGGCATTTTTTCAATTAAGAAGGTTCCGCCTGTTTTTTCAGTGTCTTCCCCCACCATGTCAAGAGAAATTCCCCATTTAATGTTTTTGGCTCTAATAGCATCTTCTTGTACATATCTTTTTGTAGAGATCATTTCATCGCCCCATAAAAACGTTAAGGTTCTTTTTGGTTGATATTGTTTTTGTTGGATAAATTTTGCAGTTAATGAAGCCATCTCAAGCGCAACACCAACTCCGGTTGCATTGTCATTTGCACCAGGTTCTTGCACATGTGCACTAAAAACCAAGCGTTCGTTTGGAAGTTGATTTCCTCTAATATTGGCAACAATGGTCAATTCTTCGGATGGATAAATATTGGTTTCAATCTTTACATGTAAGATTGTTTTACCTTTTTCTAAAGATTTTTTTAAACGTTCTTTTGCGGCAAAAGACATCGCAATTGCCCAAGGTTTATGGATAGAATCATGAGGAATTGAGCGAAATTGAATAGAAGTTGTATTTTTTTCTGGTTGTAAATAATCAGGATTGTTATAGGTCATAATTCCTGCTGCTTTGCCAGTAACAATAGCGGCTTTAAAGATGCCAGATGGACTTGTTTCTGCAAAAACTATTTTGCCTTTTACATCAATTTTACCAATATTTGTGATGTCTTTGATGTAGATAACTTCCGCTACAACTCCTTCTTTTGGCGTGCTGTAAGAATTTAAAGCAATCATGTTTCTGTTGGAAGAATGTGTTAAGAGAGGTTCTTCTTTTTTGCCTTCAATTTCTACACTTGCATTTACAGATTCCCAAGTTGGTTCTTTAAGCGGACGCTTTTCTATTCGATAGGTTAGAATATCTTTTTCGGAAGCGTTTTCCTCTAAAATATACCCTGCTTTTTCTAATTCTTCGGCAATTTTATAAATAGTATTATTAAAGCCAGTATTCCCGACAACTCGCCAATATTTTTCAACAAAAGAAGTCGTTTCAAACGCTAAATCGCCTGTAAATTCTTGATTGATGATAGCTGAATAAGTATCCGAAGAAAGTTTTATTTTTTTTTCATTTTTACAATAGATGCATAAAAGTAATAGTAAAAGGATTGATTTTTTGAACATGATTGGCTTTTTTTATGGAATAATATGTTTAATTATTTTTTGTAATTCAGGAATTACATCTTTCTCAAACCAAGGGTTTTTCTGCATCCAAAAACGATTTCTAGGAGAAGGGTGAGGTAAAACAAAAAATTCAGGCAAATAGTTTTGATAATTTTTTACTTTCGTTGTTAGGTTTTCTTTTTTGTGATTCGGCAAATAGTAATTTTGAGAATAGCCACCAATTAAAATCTTTAATTGCACATTTTCAAACTTTTTCATTACAGATGAGTGCCATAAAGGAGCGCATTCTTTTCGTGGAGGCTTATCGCCTGTTTTTCCTTTTCCGGGATAACAAAAACCTAAAGGAAAAATTGCAAAGTTATCAGGATTGTAAAATTCATCCATCGTTACGTTTAACCAATTTCTTAAAATTTTTCCACTAGGATCTTCCCAAGCGATATTTTTTTCATGAGCAATTCTTCCTGGTGCTTGACTGATTAATAAAATTTTAGAGTTTTCTGTGAATGAGACAATGGGTTTTGCACCCAAATCTAAATGAGGTTCGCAAATTGTACAGTTTTTTATTTCAGAGATTAGTTTTTTCATTTTTAATACATAAATCCAAATACAAATAGCGGAATTATATTTAACCCACCAACTTCCATATCATCTCTAACTACAAAACTGTTTTCAATACCTTTAATTTGTTTTGTGGGTTTATTTTTTCCGCCAATTTCAAACGTGTATTTTTTATTGACGATAAAATCGCCTTTTTCTGCTAAATGAATTTCGTGAATATGTTTCATCTGATTTGCAAAAAAAGTTTCTCTTAATGTGCCAATTTCTGCTTGTTTTGGTGCTAAAGCATATATTAAATTGGTGTTGTTTAAATACAATTTTTCTGGTTTTGTTAATGCGCCAATTCCCTTTGTTGGTTTGTATAATTCCATCACTAAATCTGCTCTGTTGAGTAATTTTATGGCATTTATTAAAAACACGCGAGACATTCCCAAACGCTCGCTTAATTTAGAAATATTTGGCGTAAAAGGCACACTTTGTGCAATGGCAACGAGTAATTTTTTAATTTTTCTGCTATCTTCAAATGTCATGTTTTCAATAGCACTTAAATCTGATTCTAAAATTAATTGAATCGTTTGAGTCAGTTTAATTAAGTAACTTTTTTTATTTTCTAAAAAATAAGGATAATTACCGTATTCTAAATAGTTTTTGAATTCTTTAATTGGTGTTGGTAGTTTTAAATTTATCTCTCTTGCTATTTCTTTGTGATTTTTTAAAATTTCTTCTAAAGAATATGTTGGAAGTTTAATTTGTTTTTCAAAATAAATAAATTCCCTAAAAGATAATTCTTTTAAAAAATAAGAAACGGCTCTTCTGCTTAAATCAGATTCTCCTTTGTAAATTTCTAACATAGAAGACGAGGTAAACACCGTTTTTAATTTTGGAAATTGGTCATAAATTAATTTTATTTCACGAGACCAACTTGGGTATTTATGAACTTCGTCTAAAAATAAATGAGTACCACCTTGTTGCACAAATTCTTTTGCCAAGCTAACTAATGTATTTTCTAAAAAGTATAAATCATCTAAAGAAGTGTATAAAGCAACGTCTTTAGAAGTGAGGTTGTACTTTATTTGTTGTAATAAAATAGTTGTTTTACCTGAACCTCTTGCGCCCTTTATAGCGATTAGTCTATTAGACCAATCTATTTTATTTAATAAATACCTTTTATAAGCGGAAGTATTTGCTAGTAAAATTTCGTGAAAATCAAATAAACTTTGCATAATTGTTTTTATATGTAGACAAAAATACGAAAAAACGTTCTTGTATAAAACAAAATACATAAAAAGTGTTTACGTTATAAAACAAAAATAATAAATATTGTTTATGGTAAAAAACAATAAATTTAATTTTATGATGGAACAAACTTTTTAGAATTGTTTCTATTATTTTTTATTATTGAGTTTTAAAAGGAAATTCGTCTACTATTTGTTGAAGAAAATCAGCATCTTTTTGTTGCGTAAAAATTAAAAATAGTTTTTGTCCGTTAGTATCTAATGTTGCTAGATTTCTAGGAATATTTGCGGTTATTTTTCCTGTAAAATATTTGTAGAATGCCAAACCTAAAAGATAGGTTCCGTTTGGAGAAGGATGTTTATCATCATGAAATAATTCTAAATTTGGTCTGTATTTTATGGCATTTTCAAAAAGAGGACCACAAGGAACATAATCTGAATTTGTGAGTTCACTTAACTCATTATACATTTTAACGATTGTTGGCAACATTAAAGGATTTGATTTGTATGCCCAAGTCATCATAAAAACAGGTTCAGCTCCTTTTTTTCTTACTAAATCAGCAAATTTTTCACTAAACTTTAAAAAGGTTTTTGGGGTTTTAATAGTGCTTAAACTATGATTGTTAAAAACCACAAAATCCCAAGTTTCATTCTCAATCATTTTGCGAGTTTGTGTTCCTTTTTCTCGTTTCCAATGGTTTTGCAACGTAGAACCTCCAACGGTTGAATGCCTAGTTTCTATGATTAAACCTTGTGTTTTTGCCATGGCAGAAACTACTTGAGGTAAATTGTTATAGTACGTAAAACTATTGCCAACAAACAGCACTTTAATTGTTTTTTTTTGGGCGCTAATTGCAATACTAAAAAATAGGATAATACTAAAAGAAATTTTAAGGATAAAAGTGGGTAGCTTCATGTGTACTATTTTAATTTTAAGGCTTTATTTTCAAAGGATAAACCGTCAAAACCTGTTTGTATAAAGCTACGAATATTTTGATGAGAACCACCATTCTTCTCTTTTAAAACAGTGCTATAATGTTCTGCAAAACAAAGCAGCGTTTCTTCTTTTGTTAATTGTTCATGGATTGCAAAGGAGAATAATTTACAAGAACCAGAATTTTCTCCTAGGTTGTTTTTGATGTTTCCGTTTGTAAAAGCTGTTGGCGTAAAGGTGTAGTTTTCATCAATTAGTTGCATTGTTTCTGCAAACGTAATTTCTGTTGGTTGTGTTTTTAGTTTGGTTTTGAGTTGCTGTATTGTCATGTTTAAATTTTACATCTAAATTAAAATAAAAAAAGGGTATTTTGCTTTCATTGTTTCTTTTTTCGAGCTTAATTTTATCAAACTAAAAATTAAAATAGATTTATTTGTTATAAGTTGATGCATTTATACGTTATATAAGTAGAATGAATAAAAACGATTTTAAAGTTACTATCTTTTCGTTATCAGACCGCTTATTTCCTTTGGTTGCACGTTTGCTTGGTGATAAAACGAAGGCAGAAGATGCGCTTCAAGAAATAATGATTAAACTTTGGGAGAAAAGAGATCAACTAGAAAAGCATCCAAACATTAAAGGGTTTGTTTTTTTAACTGCACGTAACTATTGTTTAGATATCTTAAGAAAAAAAAGAGTTTTAGTCAATGACGGAGAATTATATCTAAATCTTTTAAAAGATACACAAGGAGAAACTGAATTAGAAAACAAAGAATTAAATGAAATTATTATTGAGATTTTAAAAAACATACCCAAACAGCAGCGAGAAGTTTTTATAATGCGAGATTTAGATGGTTATGATTTTGCCGAAATAGCTACGATTATGGACATTAAAATAACACACGCTCGTGTTTTAGTATCAAGAGCAAGAAAAAAGATAAGTGAAGCATTAGAAAATACATATAGTTATGAAAGAGGAAACTATGAATAGGCTGATTGAGAAATATAAAAATGGAGAAACTTCTTTAGAGGAAGAGGAAAAACTATTTGATAATGTAAACGAAGATGAATTAGAAATAAAGGCTTTAGCTGATTTTATACATAATCATCAAATAAAGACACCTCAGAATTTGAATGAAAAATTATGGAAGTCTTTTGATGAAAAAAAAGTTAAAAAGAACAATTTTAAAATCACCTTTTTTTCTGTAGCTGCTTCAATAGTGCTTATAGTTTCTTTGTATGTTGGCAATTTAGATAGAAACAAATTAAGTAATGGCGAAAAACAAGCTTTATTAAATGAAGCAAAAAATATGTTTGTAGATGTTGAGGTACCGAAAACAGTACACCATATTATTCTCGAAAGTGATTTGATCGTTGTGTACACAAAATCAGATAAATAAACCTTATTAACAATTAAAAATATAAAAAATGAAAAAATTATTGTTTCCTATTATTATGATGCTCTTCTCAATTTCGTTGGTGCAAGCGCAAAAAACAGCAAATGAAAAAGACTTGAAAGAGAAGCTTTATGTAAAATTAAAAGACGGAGAAAAACCCACTATTTATGTAAACGGGAAAATATTCGATTTTCCGATGGATTTGATTGATCAAAGTAAAATAACATCTGTATTTGTGGTAAAAAAACAGGAAGCCTTAAAAAAATATAATGCTCCAAATGGTGTCGTTTTAATTACGACGAAAATACTCGATTCAACTGATGTTTCTGAATTGGAAATAACGGATGATGATAAAAAAATAGGGGGTAAAAATGGGCCAAAAGTAATTATTGATGGTAAAGTTTCAGGCGAAGAGGCGCTGAAAAAATTAACACCTGATAACATTGAGAAGGTGGAAGTTGTAAAAGATGAAGTAGCCATTAAGAAGTACAATGCTCCTAATGGGGTGATTATTATTACCACAAAAAAAATGTAGTGTTAACTAATTATTCTTTTTAATTTTTCGACGAATAAATGTTCATTTTAAGATACTAGCCAACTACATAAATTTTTAAAAGAATTTTATATAGTTGGTTTTTTTGTTTGATAACAGTTTCTATAATTTTAATAATAAAAAAATAAAGACGTTTATTATTATTTAAATGTAAAGTTTAATTTACATTTGTATAAAAATAATAGCATTATGAAAATTAAAATGTTACCAAATTGGTGTAAAAAGTTAGGGTTTGTTTTATTTATAAGTTTTTTTGCAATTTCGGGTTATCAAGATTTTATGCATGGATTTACTGGAACTATAAAATCAACAAAATATAATTATTTTGAAAACATATTTTCTATTTCTGTTTTACATTTGTTTGAAATTATTTCATTATTGGGAATGTTAATATATATGTTTTCTAAAGAAAAAATAGAAGACGATTATATTAATAAGTTACGACTCGAATCTTTTCAATTAACATCATTTGTTGGTTTAGGAATAACTATTATTTCTTACACAATTTCAGAAGAAATAGAATTAACGTTAGATTATTTCATAATTTTATTTCTGTGGATTTATTTAGCAACTTTTGCACTTAAGAAAAGAATTTATTAATGAAAAACCTCATAAAAGTAGAACGTGCAAGACATAGTTTAACGCAAGCAGATTTAGCTGAAAAAGTAGGTGTTTCTAGACAAACTATTTATGCCATAGAAAATAATAAATTCAATCCGTCAGTGACTTTAGCAATTAAAATGGCTCGTTTTTTTAAAGTAACAGTAGAGTATTTATTTGATATTGAAGAATAAAATAAGTTCATAGACTTCACAGGTTTTTAAAACCTGTGAGGTCTTGCTCTAAAAATGTTTGGTTGAACTTGTCGAAGTCTAATTGTTAGACCTCAAAGGTTTATATATTGAATCAAGTTCAGTTTAAAAACCTGTGAGGTCTTCATAAAACAGTTATTTCTTCCCGTCAACAATTACAACAATTTCTCCTTTTGGTGGTTTATTTGTATAATGGGCTAAAACTTCTGTGGCAGTTCCTCTAATGGTTTCTTCGAACATTTTTGTGAGTTCTCTAGAAACAGAAACTTGTCTGTCGGCGCCAAAATATTCTATAAAATGACCTAATGTTTTTATTAATTTATGCGGCGATTCATAAAAAATCATGGTTCTCGTTTCTTCTGCTAATAGTAAAAACCGTGTTTGTCGTCCTTTTTTAACAGGTAAAAAACCTTCGAAAATAAATTTATCATTTGGCAAACCAGAATTTACCAACGCAGGTACAAAAGCCGTTGCGCCGGGTAAACAATCTACTGCTATCTTATTTTCTACACAAGCTCTTGTGAGTAAAAAACCAGGATCTGATATTGCAGGAGTTCCAGCATCAGAAATTAAAGCACAAGTTTCTCCGTTTTTTATTCTATTTAAAATTCCGGTAATAGATTTGTGCTCATTATGCATGTGATGACTGTGCATTTGGGTAGCAATTTCGTAATATTTTAAAAGTTTTCCGCTTGTACGGGTGTCTTCGGCTAAAATAAAATCGACTTCTTTTAAAATCCTGATGGCTCTAAAAGTCATGTCTTCTAAATTACCAATTGGCGTAGGAACTAAATATAATTTTGACATTTTTTTTGTTTCGTATTTTAAGTTTAAATTGCTAAAGTGTTCTCGATACAATTTCGATTAAAAATCAAAATCACTCGAACTGACAGTGCGCGTCATCAGCGTCAATAAACATACTGTCATTTCGAGTGAAATTCTTTCAATTCGAGTGATTTATTCGATTAAAATTAGAATAAATTATAGTGAGAATAAGAATTTTTTATCGAGAAGTTTTCAAAATAACTACTCAAACTTCTTCTTGGCTAAATTAGGAAGTTTTTCATATTCATCATTAATTAAAGCTTCCTTTTTAGCTCTTGACCATTTTTTTATTTGCTTTTCGGAGTCAATAGCAAAGCCTGCCTCTGTAAATTCACAATAAAAAACCAATTCTGAAGGTCTTCTTTTGTAGGTGTAACTTTCTAAATGCTTTCCTTGTTGATGCTCAAAAAAACGTTTTTCAAGATTAGAGGTAAAACCTGTGTAATACGTTTTATCAGAACATTTTAAAATGTAAACATAGTAGATTTTCATGATTTTAATTTTTAATTACCAAGTTCTCGATACAATTCTGCAAAAAAGCAGAATCACTCGAACTGACAGTGCGTTCTTACTCTTAGGTATAAATACTCACATAATGTCACTTCGAGTGATCACGCTTTTTCAGCGTGATTGTATCGAGAAGCTTTTCTATAAATCTATACTATTTTTATTATTTTAAAATGTTCTCGATACAACCCCGCCCAAAAGCGGGGTCACTCGAACTGACAGTGCGCATTATCCGTTCTAATAAACATAATGTCACTTCGAGTGATCACGCTTTTTTAGCGTGATTGTATCGAGAAGCTCTCCTATAAATCTATACTATTTTTATTACTTTAAAATGTTCTCGATACAATTCCGCCCAAAAACGGGGTCACTCGAACTGACAGTGCGTTCTTACTGTTGGGCATAAATGCTCGCATAATGTCACTTCGAGTGATCACGCTTTTTTAGCGTGATTGTATCGAGAAGCTCTCCTATAAATCTATACTATTTTTATTACTTTAAAATGTTGTCGATACAACCCCGCCCAAAAGCGGGGTCACTCGAACTGACAGTGCGCATTATCCGTTCTAATAAACATACTGTCACTTCGAGTGATCACGTTTTTTTAGCGTGATTGTATCGAGAAGTTTTTCTATAAATCTATACTATTTTTATTACTTTAAAATGTTCTCGATACAACCCCGCCCAAAAGCGGGGTCACTCGAACTGACAGTGCGCATTATCCGTTCTAATAAACATACTGTCACTTCGAGTGATCACGCTTTTTCAGCGTGATTGTATCGAGAAGCTCTCCTATAAATCTATACTATTTTTATTACTTTAAAATGTTCTCGATACAACCCCGCCCAAAAGCGGGGTCACTCGAACTGACAGTGCGCATTATCCGTTCTAATAAACATACTGTCACTTCGAGTGATCACGCTTTTT
>NZ_VORR01000076.1 GCF_007997085.1 Polaribacter sp. IC066 | reverse complement strand
GCACAATATTTTGCTAGAATTAGAGGATATATTACAACGCTCAAAAAAAATAAACAAAAAGTACTAGAAAATATTCAGCTTGCTTTTAGCAAAAATCCGTTCCTACCGGAAATGGCTGAATAGTTACAAATAACAAAAATATAGTGCTTAAATAACTGAAAAACAGTAATTTAATATCAATAATTAGACCATGAAATTTTATGTTCCCGAAAACCTAAATGTATTGAGTATAGAATAGAAAAAAACAAAATTGTTCTGCACACAGAAGTAAGGGATACGGGTATAGGGATCTCTAAATACAAACAAGAAATTATTTGGGAGCCTTTTGAACAAGCATCTCATCATGATAATAGAATTTATGGAGGCACCGGACTAGGGCTACCTATTGTAAACAGTATTATTGATGCTATGAACTCCAAAGTTAAAATTTTAAGTAAAACAGGTAAAGGAACCCGTTTTTATTTTGATCTTACTCTAGATATTGTTGATGATCTCGAATTGCAAAAAAACAACAAAAAGAAAGTATATAGTTTTTCTGGAAAAAAAGTACTACTTGTTGACGATAATTTTATAAACATAATGGTTGGTAAACAAATTTTAGAAAAAGTACAACTAAAAGTAACTGCTGCGAGTGATGGTTTAGATGCTGTAAACAAAATGAAAGAAAACTCTTTTGATATTGTATTGATGGATATACAAATGCCAATTATGGATGGTTACACAGCAACTGAAGAAATTAGAAAATTTGACAAAAAAACACCTATAATTGCTCTTTCTGCAAATGTCTTTTCGGAAATAAAAAATAAAATTGAGGAATGTGGCATGAATGGGTTTATTTTTAAACCTTTTACACCAGAAGAATTATTAAAAGAAATAGAAAAGTTTACAAACAATGAATCATAAAGAAGAAAAAGTTTCTAAAAGAAGAGTAAAATTAATACATGATATTTCTGTGTTATGTATATTTTTATCTTTATTATTTGCAGGCTTGTCTTTCTCTTTAGATGGCTATATTTTGTCTTATTTTTTAGTGGGTATTGCCATTGTTTTTTTTATTACATCAAAGCTTTCTAAAAAAGGAAACCCAACTATAGCAAGGTGTATATTTATGATCACTTTTAATTTAAGTATTGCTATAACCGCTTCTTATTTTGGTTCAAATTCTAGTATAGAGTTCTTATTATTATATGCAATAGGTTTAAGTTTTATTTTATTTTCATTTAGAAGAGAATTATATCTTGTAATTATTTTTTCTTTGATTTCTATACTGTTCTGGGTTGCACTCTATCTCACAAATTTTAATGTTTTTTACTCTAGTGATATTGAAGCAGATGTAGTTACAACGTATATTTATCCTTTTTCAATGACGGTAACACTAATATTAGTAGCCTTTCAATTAAGCTATTTTTCATATATAAATGCAGGCTTTAATAAAGGTCTTCATAGTAAGAAACAAGAGGCTATTGATGCATCAAATGCTAAATCTACTTTTCTCAGTACGATGAGTCATGAAATAAGAACGCCTTTAAATGCAGTAATTGGTCTTTCTCATATATTAGAGGATAACAAACCTAGAAAAGATCAAGTTGAAAATATTGAGGCTCTTAATTATTCAGGAAAAATTTTACTAAATCTTTTAAATAATGTATTAGATTTTAGCAAAATGGATTCCACAGAAATTGAATTAGATAAGACTCCAACTAACTTACCTTTAGCATTAAAGCAAATCAAAAAAATTCACGAAACAGGTTGTATTCAAAAAGGAATCGTCATGAATTTAGATATCGATAAAGATATGCCTATTGTTTGGCTAGATGTTGTTCGTTATAACCAAGTCGTTAATAATTTAGTAACAAATGCTATTAAATTTACAGATAAAGGCTCCGTAACTTTAAGAATTAAAAAACTAGCTACTGATAATGACAAAATTAATATTTTAACAGAAATTATAGATACCGGTATTGGTATTCCTTTAGATAAACAAGAAACTATTTGGGAAGTCTTTACTCAAGCATCTGCCACTACAAATAGGTTGTATGGGGGCACAGGCTTAGGCTTACCAATTGCAAAAAGTATTATTGAGTCTATGGGGTCTAAAATACACATAGACAGTGAAATAGGAAAAGGAAGTCGTTTTTACTTTGAAGCCGATTTAAAGATTGCGTCAAACTTAGACTTAAAAGAAAATAACTTAAAAAGAGAACATAATTTTATTGGAAAAAAAGTACTGTTGGTTGAGGACAACCTTATAAATATTATGGTTGGCAAACAAATTTTAGAAAAAGCGCTATTAACGGTAGAAGTTGCTAAAAATGGTGTAGAAGCTATTGATATGGTCAAAGAAAATAGCTATGATATCGTTTTAATGGATATTCAAATGCCTGTTATGGATGGTTATACTGCTTCCAAAGAAATTAGAAAATTTAACAAAAAGCTACCAATTATTGCACTTTCTGCTTCTGTTTTTATCGAAGTAAAAGATAAGATTAAAGATTGTGGCATGAATGGGTTTATCGTTAAACCTTTTGATCCTGAAGACTTATTAAATCGAATTGAAGATGCTATCAATACCTAATTTTTAAACTCATTTTAGCTGTTTTTTGAAAGAGTCACTATTTCAAGTACATATAATTTAAAACCAAGTAATAGTATATTTCCGAAATGTAATGTCAAATAATAAGCCAACATATCAAGAATTAGAAGAGCAACTTATTGAACGTGAAAAGCTTCATAATGAAAGATTAGAAATTTTTTTCAAACTTTCGCCATCGCTTATCGTGATTAAAAATAACAAAGGAGAAGTGGTTAAAGTCAATACATCTTTTATGTCTATTCTTGGCTATACAGAAAAAGAGATTCTAAAAATTGAACTAATGTCTTTAGTGCATCCAGAAGATCTCGAAAAAACAGAAAAAGCCAGAGAGTTAGAAAAGAAAAATGGAATTGGAATTTTAAATTTCATCAACAGATACAAAAATAAAAATGGTATTTACAAAACTTTAGAATGGCAGGCAACTATTGTTAAAAGTGGTTTTACTTACGCATTTGCTAGTGACGTTACCGAACGAGCTAAAGCACTAAAAGAACTTCTATCTTTAAACAAAGAAAAAGAAAAACATGCCCACCAATTAAATATCGCTAACAAAGAACTTGTTCTACAGAATAAGGAAAAAGAAAAACGAGGTAAAGAGTTAATCAAAACTAAAGAACTACTCTTTCAAAATAAATTAAAAGAGCAAGGTTCGGCAGCGCTAATTCAAAATGAAAAACGCTTAAATGAAGCGCAGGCTACTGCAAAAGTTGGTAGTTGGGAGTTTGATGTTTTGACATCTAAACTTATCTGGTCACTTGAGCATTATCGTATTTTTGAATTAGAAGAGACGCCTCCTGAAAAATTATATAATGCCTATCGCAACAAAATACATCCTGAAGATATTCCTGAACTTGACCGTTTGATAAAAAATGCTATTGCAACAGGTCATGGATATGAGTATGAACACAGAATATTATGCAAAGACGGTGGTATTAAATATGTTTTAGGTATCGGTAAAACTTTAGCAAATGAAAATGGAAAAATCATTTCTATAAACGGAACCTTACAAGACATCACCCTAGCAAAATTAATACAAAAAACGTTAGATCATAAAAGTGAAAAACTAAACGAATTAAATAATGCCTTAAATCAGGCACAAAAATTAAGTCATATTGGCAGTTGGCAATGGAATATAGAAACAGACAAAGCAGAATGGTCTGATGAAATGTATATTATTTACGGAGTAAACAAAGCTTCTTTTTATCCTTCTAATGAAAATGTATCTAAACTAGTACTGCCCGAAGATACCTATAAAGTAGAACAAGGTACTGCCTCTTTATTGGTTGATAAAATGTTTATTCCTTTTGAGTTTAGAATAAAACGCCCTTCTGGCGAAATTAGAAACTTGTATATTATGTCTTTAGAAAAAAATTCCAAAAACAGTATTTTCGGAGTTACAAAAGATATTACAGAACAAAAACAGCAAGAAAGAGAGAAGATAAAAACTAAATTGAGATTAAAGAACACCGAAAAAAAGTTAAATGAAGCTCAAAAATTAGCACATATTGGCAGTTGGTTATTTAATGCTAGAACCTTAAAGATAGAATGGTCAAAAGAAACGTTTCATATCTGGAACTTTAATTCAAAAAATGGTGCTCCAGAATATGACGCTCTGGTTAACCGTGTTCATAAAGATGATTTAGAAATATTTAATCGTTCTGTTATGGAAGCTTTAAATCTAGGAAAACCCTTTGATTTTGAACATAGAATTTGCCCTCCGGATAAAGTACAAAAAGTAATAAGAGGCATCGGTCAACCTGTATTTGATGAAAATAGAAAGATTATTGGTCTGGCAGGAACGAATCAAGATATTACCTCACAAAAACTATTTGAAGAAGCCCAAATAAAACATCAAAGATTAAAAGCTATTGGAGAAATGTCTGCCTCTATTGCGCATGATTTTAATAATGCGCTACAACAAATGATGGGGAATTTAGAGGTTGTAAAAATTCAAAAAGAGCTTTCAAATAATTCTATAGATCGTTTAAATAGCATTGGTTCTATTATAGATGATATAAGCAGCAGAGTAAGTGCTTTGCAAAAGTTTGGCGATACAGAAAACACAGATAATCAAACGAAGCTTATCGACCTAAACACGCTTATTTTAGAAAGTTTAAAAGAATCTAGACCTCTTTGGAAAGACGGCATGGAAAAAGAAGGATTGAGCATAACAGTTGCAACTGAGTTCGAAGAAATCCCTAAAATTAGTTGTAATAGCGGCGAGCTAAAATCGGTACTTTACAATTTAATTAAAAATAGTATCGAAGCAATGCCAAAAGGTGGCTCCCTTACTATTCATACTAGACTAAAAGCAGATGGTGTTATTGCTACTTTTACAGATACAGGCGTTGGCATGAATGAAGAAGAAAAATTAAAAGTATTTCAACCCTTTTTTTCTACAAAAGGATTTAAATTAGGGCGAGGTTTAGGAATGAGCGGAGTTTATAGTATTATAAAAAATATTGGAGGAGATATTTTTGTTACATCTTCTGAAGTAAATAAAGGAACTACGATAGAAATTGTTTTTCCGAGACATACATAAGATTAAATAAAAGCTATGGATAAAAATAATTCAAAAGAAAGAAAGTTCTTTCATGTTTTATGGGTAGATGACGATTTCATTATTGCAGAATCCGCTCGTATATTAGTAGAGTCTCTAGGCTATGAATGCACGCTTGTAATGAGCGGAAGTGCGGCCTTAAAACATCTTGAAGAAAATAGCTGTGATATTGTATTTACTGATATTGGTATGCCAGAAATGAATGGTTGGGAGCTAGCAGATGCTATTAAAACTACGTTTCAACAAAACATAAAAATAGTAGCAGTTACCGGATGGGATATTGAAGAAAAAGTTAAAAATGAGAACAGTATTGATTTCGTGCTGCAAAAACCCTTTACTTTAGCAAAACTTAAGAATATGTTTTTATCTTTTTAAGATTACTTTTTAAAAGATAACTTGTATACTTTTTAAATATGTTGACATACTACTAAAAAACGATTTATATCAAAACTCGTTCAATGCATAACTATTGACTGAATAAAAAAAACGCCCGAAATTCGAGCGCTTTTAAGATATGTAAAATTTACTACTAAATATTTTCTGCTAACCAATCACCTACTTCTTTTGTTCCGTATGCTTTTCCTCCATCGGCCAAATCTTCTGTCACAATTCCTTTTTCTAAAGCACTGTTTACAGCCGTTCTAATTGCTTTTCCTTCTTCCTGTAAACCGAAATTTTCAAATAACATTGCAGCAGACAAAATCGTTGCCATTGGATTTGCAATGTTTAAACCTGTTGCTTGCGGATACGAACCGTGAATAGGCTCAAAAAGTGCATTATCTTCTCCTAGAGAAGCACTTGGCATCAATCCCATAGAACCAGAAATTACTGAAGCTTCGTCTGTTAAAATATCTCCGAATAAGTTTTCTGTAATTAATACATCATAACTATTTGGCCATTGCACCAAACGCATTGCAACAGCATCTACAAACTCATAAGAAACGACCACTTCTGGATAGTCTTTTTCCATTGCTTGCACAGTTTCTCGCCATAATCTCGAAGTTTCTAAAACATTTGCTTTGTCTACACAACACAGTTTTTTAGAACGCGTCATTGCCAATTCAAAACCTTTTTTCGCCAAACGAATCACCTCTGCTCTTGTGTACACACAATTGTCAAAAGCCGTTTCTCCACCGTCTCTTCTCCCCTTTTCTCCGAAATAAATTCCGCCAGTTAATTCGCGTAAAAAAACCAAATCAGTTCCTTCAATACGTTCTCTTTTTAAAGGCGATTTATCTAACAAAGAAGGAAACGTAAATGTTGGTCTCACATTCGCAAATAAACCTAATTTTTTACGCATTTTTAACAATCCTTGTTCTGGACGTACTTTTGCTGTAGGATCATTATCAAACCTTGGATGCCCAATAGCTCCGAATAAAACAGCATCTGAAGACGCACAAATTTCATGCGTTTCATCAGGATATGGTTCACCAACAGCATCAATTGCCGCAGCTCCTGTTAAAGCAGGTCTCCAATTAATTTCATGATTGAACTTCTTTGCAATAGCATCCGATACTTTTACAGCTTGTTCTATAACTTCAGGTCCAATTCCGTCTCCTGCTAATAATGCGATATTTAATTTCATGGTTTTATTTTTGGCTCTTGGCTGTTATCGATTGGCAATTGGCTCAATGAACAGCAGCTATATTAATTTAATTTTTAGACTTCGACAAGCTCAGCCTGACATTGTTATTTATTATTGTTATTCTTATGTGTATAATACTAGTTATTTTTAAATGCTCTCGATATAATCACGCCCAAAAATGTGATTACTCGAACTGACAAACTCTTCTTGCACTTATACTGAAATGAAAACGGCTAAAAGCGAAAAAACTAACAGCCACTTAAATTATATTCAACATTTTCTCAATACAATCACGCCCAAAAACGTGATTACTCAAACTGACAGACTCTTCTTGCAAGAATACTGAAAGGCAAGCTGCTAAAAGCGATAAAGCTAACAGCAATTTTTATATATTTTACTTCAAAAATGTTCTCGATACAATCACGCCCAAAAACGTGATTACTCAAACTGACAGACTCTTCTTGCAAGAATACTGAAAGGCAAGCTGCTAAAAGCGATAAAGCTAACAGCAATTTTTATATATTTTACTTCAAAAATGTTCTCGATACAATCACGCCCAAAAGCGTGATTACTCGAACTGACAGACTCTTCTCACTCACATCCGTAGAGTCTGCTCAATCTAACTTTAAGCCAATAATTTTAATACTCTAAACCATCAACTAAAAACCATTAATCAGCAACTATATTATATTCAACATTTTTTCCGTAGCTTTAATCGCAGATACTGTCTGATCTGAATCTAAACCACGGGTAATAAATTCGTGTTGATCTCTTCTCCATGTAATAATCGTTTCACAAAGCGCGTCAGAATGACTTCCGGGTGGAATTCTAACTCCATAATCGATTAAAGCTGGTAATTCTTTTTTACTATTAATTTTATATAGTTTTTTTAAAGCGTTCATAAAAGCATCAAACTGGCCATCTCCTTGTGCATGCGCTTCATAAACAACACCCGCAACACTTAATTGTAAAGTTGCAGAAGGCTTCATTCCTTTTGCATTACCCAACACATAATTTTCTACAATAATATGTTTTTCAATTGTATCACTATCTAAAACATCAGAAATAATATACGGCAAATCATCTTGCGAAACCACTTCTTTTTTATCACCCAGTTCAATAATTCTTTGGGTAACTTTCTTTAATTCCTCATCATTTAAACTAATGCCTAAATCTTGTAAATTCTTTTGAATATTTGCTTTCCCAGAGGTTTTACCTAATGCATATTTACGTTTTCTACCAAAACGTTCTGGCATTAAATCATTAAAATATAGGTTATTTTTATTATCGCCATCCGCATGAATTCCTGCTGTTTGTGTAAAGACATTGGCACCTACAACGGGTTTGTTTACAGGAATTCTAAAACCCGAAAACGTTTCTACCAACTTACTTACTTTATGCAAAGCCTTTTCGTTGGTCGTTATTTTTACATCCGTTAAAAAATCTTTAATCACTGCTAAAACACTTGCCATAGGTGCATTTCCTGCACGCTCTCCCATTCCGTTAATCGTTAAATGCAAACCATTTGCACCCGCTTTTACAGCTTCCATTACATTGGCAACTCCTAAATCATAATCGTTATGACCATGAAAATCGATATGAGTTTCTGGGTATTTTGTACGAACTTCATCAATATATTTATAAGTTTCCTCGGGGGTTAAAATGCCTAAAGTATCTGGCAATAAAACACGTTCTATTTTTTGGGTTGATAGGAAATCTAAATATTCAAAAACGTAGGCTTTCGAATTACGCATTCCGTTAGACCAATCTTCTAAATACACATTGGTTTTAATATCATTTTTCGCAGCTAAATCAATGGTTGCCCTGATATCTTCAAAATGTTGTTTGGGTGTTTTTTTAAGCTGATGCGTTAAGTGATTTAAAGAACCTTTGGTTAATAAATTCTGAACTCTTGCACCAGATTCCAACATCCAATCGATAGATTTCCCGCCATCAACAAAGGTTAGCACCTCTATTTTATCCAAAATATTATTTTCTAGAGCCCAAGACGTAATTTTTTTTACCGCTTGTAGTTCACCTTCAGAAACTCTTGCCGAAGCAATTTCTAGTCGATCTACTTTTAGCTCTTCTATTAATAATTTTGCAATGGTTAACTTTTCTAAAACTGAAAAGGACACGCCTGACGTTTGTTCGCCATCGCGCAATGTGGTATCCATTATTTCAATCTTTCTCTTTGCCATTTTTTATGAAAAGTAAATAAAGTTTTTTTACTTTGTTTATAGTTGATAGTAACATCATTTTTCAAGTAATCAATTTAAAAGGAAAACCTTACTATTTTGTCATTTTTATATTTCGACTTCGCTCAACATAAACTTTAGGAGAAATACCATAATACTGAACGTAAAAATCAGGTAACTTTATGTGATTTCTCATGAGCTTCGTGAGATACTTTCAATTAAAGAATATTTTAATTTCAGTAGTAGTCGAAATGACAAAACTGCACGTCATCAATTGCTCTTGTTTTCTTGTTTTCTTGTCTTGATTTTATAGGATAGCTTAAAAAGGTCTTGTTTTCGCAAATTCAACAATTTCGTCTTCAATATTTTTCAAATAATCAATATCATCAAAACCATGCAACATATTGTCTTTTTTGTACGTATTGATCTCAAAAGATTCAGATAATCCAGTAGCAACCAACGTTACTTTCTGATTCGGTAAATCAACATTGATTTCTGTTTTAGGATCTGCCATAATAGCATCAAACAATACATCTGCAAACTTCGCAGAAACTTGCACGGGTAAAACACCAACATTTAAACAGTTATTTCTAAAAATATCTGCAAAAGCAGAGGAGATTACACAACGTAAACCAAAATCGTACACAGACCAAGCGGCGTGTTCTCTTGAAGAACCTGAACCAAAGTTTCTGCCACCAACCAAAATTTGAGAACCTGCATAAATCTCTTTATTTAAAGGGAAATCAGCCTTTGGTGTTCCGTCTGAATTGTATCTCCAATCACGGAAAAAATTCACATCAAAATCGATACGTTCCGTTGCTTTTAAAAATCGCGCCGGAATGATTTGATCGGTGTCTACATTCTCTATTGGTAATGGATATGCTGTGCTTGTTAATGTTGTGAATTTATCGTATGCCATTTTTTATTGAGCTATTTGCTGTTCGCTGTTCGCCATTCGCTTCTCACGGTTGACTAATTGCTAAAGCAATTATTATAATTTACTAATTTCGCTATTGGCTTTTTGCTAGTTCGCTTTTTGCTAAAGTCAAACTCGCCAACTGCCATTAACCTAATTTACTTATTAATCTGTTTAAACTTCTTTTCAATTGATCTACTTTTTCAACCAACTTATCTACCGATTCTTGCTCTGCAAATTTTAAATCAGCTATCAAAATTAAAAAATATTCTAATTCTGTTGCTGAACCATTTGCAATCACTAAAAAGCGTTTAAACTCTTTTTCTGTTTCTCTTCCTCATCCTTCTGCAATATTAGCAGGAACTGACGAAGAACATCTTCTCATTTGACTCGTTATTCCGAATCTTTCATCTTTAGGAAATTCATTCGAAAGTTTATAAACATCTAGTGTAACTTCATGTCCTAACTCCCAAACTTTATATTTTCTAAAGTTTCTCATGTTTTTTTTGCATTTGACTGTTCGCTGTTAGCTATTGGCTTTTTGCTTTTCACTAGCTTGTTACTCTGTGTTTAAATTATTTAGTTTGTTTTCTATATTGAAAGCCAAAAGCGAAAGGCTAACCTGCCAAAAAGCGATCTGGCTAACTCGCTAAAAGCGTTCTCGGATCCGTAACAACACCTTCAACCGCAGAAGCTGCTGCAACCAACGGCGACGCTAATAAAGTTCTGGAACCTGGACCTTGTCTTCCTTCAAAATTTCTATTGGATGTAGAAACGGATAATTTTCCTGACGGTACTTTATCATCATTCATTGCCAAACACGCCGAACAACCTGGCTCTCTTAAAACAAAACCTGCAGCTGTAATAATTTTATCTAAACCTTCTGCTTTTATTTGATCTACTACTTTGTGCGAACCCGGCACTAACCAAGCTGTAACATTTTCTGCTTTTTGTCTGCCTTCTATAATAGAACAAAATCCTCTAAAATCTTCAATTCTACCATTTGTACAAGAACCTAAAAACACAAAATCAATCGGTTTGCCAATCATAGAATCGCCTTCATTGAAAGCCATATATCCTAAAGATTTTCTGTAGGTTTCTACGCCACCTGCTAAACTTTCTGCAGTTGGAATCGATTTTGTAACACCCATTCCCATTCCTGGGTTTGTGCCATAGGTAATCATTGGTTCAATATCAGCGGCTTCATAAGTAAACTCTTCATCAAAAACAGCGTCGTCTGCTGTATATAAAGTTTGCCAATAATCCATTGCTCTGTCCCAGTCTGCTCCTTTCGGAGTTTGAGAACGTCCTTTTAAATATTCGTATGTTTTGGCATCGGGAGCAATCATACCTCCTCTTGAGCCCATTTCTATAGATAAATTACACACCGTCATTCTGCCTTCCATAGACATGTTTTCAAAAACTTCACCTGCATATTCAATAAAATATCCTGTTGCGCCAGACGTTGTTTGTTTTGATATAATATACAAAGCCACGTCTTTCGGAGTAACTCCCAAACCTAATTGACCAACAACATTAATCCGCATCTTTTTAGGTTTCGGTTGCATAATACATTGTGTAGACAACACCATTTCTACTTCCGATGTTCCAATACCAAAAGCAATTGCGCCAAAAGCACCGTGCGTAGAAGTGTGAGAATCTCCACAAACAATGGTTGAACCGGGCAATGTAATTCCGTTTTCTGGACCTACAACATGTACAATTCCGTTGTTTTCATCGCCTAAACCCCAGTGTGAAATTCCGTATTTCGCCGCATTTCTCTCTAAAGCATTTAATTGGTTTGCAGACAAGGGGTCTTCTACCGGCAAATGCTGATTTATGGTTGGTGTATTATGATCTGCAGTTGCAAATGTACGTTCTGGATAAATTACCGTATTATTTCTACTTTCTAATCCTAGAAAAGCAACCGGACTTGTAACTTCGTGAATAAAATGACGGTCTATAAAAAACACATCTGGTCCGTCTTTTATACTACGTACTACATGAGAATCCCAAACTTTATCAAATAATGTCTTTGCCATTTTTGTATTTTTTTGTTGATTTTAATATCAGCTACCAAAAGTATCATTTTTATTAGAAAAGTAGTTGCTAGTTTGAGTTTTCTAATGATATTCACTTCGTTTGATATAATTTAAACACCTCACAAACAATATTTTAACTTATTTTAAGCTACGATGCCTATTTATTTTGAAGTTTCAATTTTATACTTGAAAAATTTCTCTTTTTGTTTTATGTTGATGCTTGTTAAGCAAAGGCTTTGCTAAAATCTAGATTTCTACTAATTTTAGAAATCGCAAAATAGTTTGTAATTTTAATCAAAATGTTCTCAATACAATCCCATCCAAAGCGGGACCACTCGAACTGACAGCTCGCTCTTAAGATTATGAATAGATGAAATTAGTTCACAAACTCACAAATACGCTTTAAAATTAAAATTTATTTTATGTTGATACTTGTTAAGCAAAGGCTTTGCTGAAATCTAGATTTATACTAACTT
>NZ_VORR01000075.1 GCF_007997085.1 Polaribacter sp. IC066 | reverse complement strand
CGATAAATACATCTATAACTTTATTCTTGGGTTGAGTCTTAATATCCATTAAAACCCAGGGGTTACTAATTCCTAATAAGTCTGATAAACCGTTTAATTCCATCCTGAAATGTAATCATTTTTAACAGATCCATTGTTTTTAGCGAAGAGCCAGTTTATTTTACCAATAACATCTCTAAATACCTACAAAGTAAAGGTAGAAGAATGATGGGTTGGAATGAGATTATGGGGCATAATCTACATAATTATCAAGACCAAAAAGATACAAAAACAACTCAAAAACTAGCGAAAGAAAGTATTATTCATTTTTGGAAAGGGGATGTAGCTTTAGCAACCACAGCCGCTAGTGCTGGCTATGAAATTGTAAATTCTCTGCATAATTATACGTATTTAGATTATAAATACAAAAACTTACCCTTGTCTAAAGCCTATTCGTTTGACCCTATTCCTGAAAAACTAGACGAACAATTTCATGATAAAGTAATTGGTTTAGGTTGCCAAATGTGGGGAGAATGGATTCCTACAAATGGAGAAATGCATTACCAAGTTTTTCCTAGAATTGCAGCTTATGCAGAGATTGGTTGGACTGAGAAAAAGCACAAGAACTTTGGTACTTTTAAAGCTTCTTTAAAAAATTTACAAAAAAGGTGGACAGCAAAAGGAATTTATTTTGCACCTGATGCGTATCTTGAAAAATAGTTGCATTATCTGTAAGAACACTTATAAACAGCTTTATAAATAAAACCAGAGCAATTCTAAAAATATTTTAGAAATATGAATTGATTCCCTTTTAATTTTCAATTTTATAACCACTATAAAATATTTAAATTAGAGCAAATGTGTATGCTTAAGAACACCACTTATACTAACCCATATCACTAGCTTTTCTTTACTTAATGTTTTCTTATAAAGTACAAGTATAGATCTCATAAAACACTCTTAAAATTTTATAAAAAGTATTGTAATTCAACTAAAAAGAATTATATTATGTAAGATTAAATTATGATCCCCCAACTATGAAAACAAATACTTTAAAACAAGCAGCAATACTGTTAATTTCTGCAATCGGCTTATATTATTCAGGCCTCCATTTAGTATCAATATCTAGCATCAGATATTTGACAGATGCTTTAAATGTTATGACCTTTTTCTCTTGCTTTTTTCCTTTCTTCATTTTACTTTTAAATTTATCGATTAAAACTATTAAGCTATTTTTTAAACTTTTAGTGCACTAAATTCCAAACACATTTTGTAAAACCTATTTAAAATATTCTTATAAACACCTGGAGATAAACGCTTAAAGTTTTTGTTTTGTATCATAATAGCCCATTTATAGTAAAATCAAACTCTTTTATTTTAAAAACACTTGCAATGAGAGTAGTACTTTTGTTAGATTTATTGTTGTTTCTGATACGCTATTCAAAAATAACTAGGCGAAAAGTACCTGAAAAAAACACTTATTCGCGAAACCTCTACATTTATTTTCTAAAAATCACAGCTGCTACTAAACTCCTTTTTTTGACAATTGAACCTTAAATTTAAAGTAATTTCAGCGTGTTATTAATTGTTTAAAACGCATATTAAATTTTATAAGAAAAATTTTATTACAGTAATTAAATTCTAATTCCCCCCAATTATGAAAACAAATACTCTAAAACAAATCGCAATTCTTGCAGTTTCTACAATCGGCTTATACTATTCAGGTCTTAATTTGATAGATATATCTAGCATACAGACTTTATTCGATGCCTTAAATGTAATGACTTTTTTTTCGTGTCTTTTTCCTTTTTCAATTCTTTTTGCCCGCTTGTCTGCTCAACTGCTGAAATCGTTTTCTAAACTTTTAATAAGCTAAATTAAAAACAAACTATTATTATACATAAATATACCTATTCGTATTATTAACTTATAGTTCCCCCAAATTATGAAAGCAAATACTTTAAAAAAAATCGCGATTCTTGTAGTTTCGGCAATCGGCTTATATTATTCAGGTCTTAATCTGATAGAAATATCTAGCACACAGACTTTATTAGACGCCTTAAATATAAGGACTTTTTTTACTTGATTTTTTCTTTTTTTAATCTTGTCGTTAACTTTAACCGGTCAATTTTTAAAATCGTTTTCTAGACTTTTAGTTCACTAGATTTTATTATACAATAACATATCCATATTATTAACTTATAATTCCCCCAATTATGATACTAAGCACACCAAAACAAATGGCTCTCTTCGTAATTTCTGCAATAGGTTTATACTACTCTGGTCATAAGTTACTTACCACAACGAGTATACAATCTTTATTGGAAATTTTAAATCTGATTGTTTTTTTTGCATGTTTTTTTCTGTTTTTACTTCTATCGATAGACTTAACTACCAAATTATTTAAATCAATTTCGAAACCCGTTACAAACTAATTCAAAAATGCTGTTAGAAAATCTAAAATATCCTGTTCGTACTATGAACTTATAATTCCCGCAACCATGAAAAGAAATACTTTAAAACAAATAGCTTTACTTAACATTTCTGCAATTGGTTTATACTACTCAGGCCATAACTTATTAACTGCAACGAGTATCGAATCTTTATTAGATATGTTAAATCTGATTGTTTTTTTTTCCTTTTTTTTTCCTGTCTTCATTTTATCTTTAACCTTATTGGATCAACTTGGTAAATACTTTTTTAAGGTTTTAGCCAACTAAAAGCAAGTTATGGTATTCATAAAAACCAGAAAATAACAGGTATACAGCAGTACCTTATAATTCCCCGAATTATAAGGCTAAATTACTGCAACAAGCATCTATTATTTAAGTCTTAATTTAAAACAATAGTACATTTACCTCTTGGTATATAAAGGTTAACACTCTTATTCTTGCACCATTTTATGACTTCAAATTACAGGTTTAATCTCTCTATTTTTTAACTTAAATAAGGCAAAATTTCTTCTTTAGTTAGACCTAGAAAAATGCACTAAAAACTCCATTAATTAGATTTGATGCTATTATTCAAGGGCCTCTTTATAAAATATTATAATTACTACGCAATACGTAAATCTATAAATAAGAGAAATCCAGAAACACCTTAAAACATCGTTTTAACGCAAAAAAAGCTTCACCTTTTTGCAAAGCTCACCCTATAAAACGAATTTTAAAAGTTCTAAATTTAAAATAAGCCATTGCTTTTATATAGTTTAATAGCAGATCTTATTAACCTCGAAGTAATTATACCTTAAAGTTGTCTTACAATTTTATTCATTTTTCTTTTCCATTGACCTTTCGACTTCGCTCAAGATAAATTCCAAGAAACAAAAATCTAGACTTTTGATAATTTTATTGAATTCTACAAGATATTTCGCTATCGTGTCCAGACCGCAAAAGGGCTGTAGGACAGGTAACCGCTTCCTATCTTTTGAATTCTTACTAAAATTATCGTATGTCGGGTTTAGATTGTGAATGCTATATTCCGGAACTTCGGGAGTAGAAATCTGTCATCTAACGCACGGAACTGATGATGTCCTTTAACAAAATAGGTTCTTTAAAAAGTAAACTTCTATTGATGCGAGTTTAATAATCAGCTAATATAGATTATTATATACTACATCAATTCCCTAAATCAGTATTTTACATTTGAAGCAGAACTTACTATTTTATATCCATTGCTTACAACAGTTCCGTTATAATTATTGAGTAAATTACCATCATCTAAAACCTCATCGTTATGAAAAGACAGCATACTATTTTCAGTTAATACAGCATTCCATTGACCAGAGCCCGATCTAAAACATAGTTACTTGCCTCAATGCCGTTCTATTTTCGAAATTTTTTAATCTTACCGTCTCTAGTTAAATAGTACGTTCAGAAGCCGGTTTTGCATTCAAATTCTTGCTTCGAAAAAGTTTGCATTACATGGATTCTATCTAAACTTAAACTTGATTTTAACGCTGTTTTTTCAATTTTTGAGTTAATAAAAAAAACAACTAACAATATAATAAGTACTATAACTATATGTAGAGTTTTCATAAGAAAAGGTTTTAATTTTATGATACTTAACGATTTGCTACACATCAGGCTTTTAAGTTGTAAAATTTAAATATCGATACACATCGCCAATGTTTAGATACATTGCCTTTTTTAATTTGATTTGTTGTTGAACGTTATTGAAATAATCGATGTATCTACAAAGAATTTTCAAAAGCAACTAGCTTCCTGTTAATTCTATGAAAACTCTTTTTATGTTAACGAATCTTATACTTTTACAAAGGAAATTAAAGCCAAAAAACCCTGCTATTTCTAGCAAGGTTTTTTGTTATTGTATAGCATTTTGTTTAAGCTTAAAATGCTCTGTCTAAATTTAATAATGTATTGGTAGCTCTCATATAACTATTATAAATAGCCTCGTTTTTCATCAGTTCGTGAAAAGAATATTTACTTTTTGTGTTACTGACCACTATTTTATCTCCGTTTTTTAATTTCGCTTTTTGATAATTATCTGTTCTATTGTCAAGATATAAAACGGCATCTTTATGGTTAGATATCAATATGTTCTCATTTGTCAACAAATTAGACTGACCAGAAAGCCTGTCTAAAACAAATACGCTTGCCTTAATTGTGTTGAATCCTCGATGTTTTTTAACCAAAGCTGTTTCTACATAAAAGGATACTTCTTCAGAAGGTCTGCACTCAAAATCTTGTTTTGAAAGCTGTTGAAGTACATTTATTTCTTCTAAATTTAAAGATGTTTTTAGTGTTGTATTTTCGGCTTTCGAGAATGAAAAAAAACCAAGAAACAAGACAACAAAAGCGCTTACTATTTTTAAAGATTTCATAAAAAAGGGGTTTAATTTATTTTACTTTAAACCAAAGATAGCGGCTATATGTACCCTAAAACATAAACTTCGTTTAATGAGTCTAATCTTTCGTTGAATTGCCTACTTTCAAATGCAAACAGACTTAATTATATGAATATAAACACTTTAATATCTCAATAGTACTTGTAATAAAGCTAAAACACTAAAAATACTGCGATGTTGTTTAACTTTCTGTGTTTATTTTTAAAGGTTCTTAAGTAAACAAACTTAAAGAAGCTTTAAAAGTTTTTTTGAAAACAACTTTATATTTAAGCCAGCGGAATAGCTTTATTTCGCTGATTGTATAGCTAGTTCGTCTAGGAACAAGCTTTAACTTCAATTTCAAAAACCAAAACTATTTTTCTTAAAATTCAATAAATAGAGCAAAGAACAATAGCGTATAAAAAGTAAAAAAAAGATAAAAGGCAAGTATCTTAACGGACTTTAAATTGCTTATTTTTCTACAATTTTTATGTTTTTTTACTTGCTCAATATCATCAAACTGAAGTACACCCTATGTACCGAAACGTACTCCTTTTAATACTCCGATTTAACAGTATCTTTATGAACCATCTCGTCTTCTATATAACATTGAAACTTATTACTTGCTCGCTTTAAACTACTTTGAGAATTGAGTGAGAACGGTGTATTCGTCTTAAAATTACTAGACCAAGTATGGCAACAGCTGTAACTTCCGCAAGGACCAATGTCTCCAACGCGACTCGCTTCTTCTCGCATTCCTATTTGAAGCATCTCTATCCGCACACCAAAGGCATCGAAAAGGTGTTTAATTAATTCCCGATAATCTACACGTTTAGCCGCAGTGTAATAAAATGTAGCTTTCGTACCGTCTCCTTGGCAATCCACATCGGTTAGTTTCATCGACAAGCCAAGACCTTTAGCTAAAACCCGTGCTTTTTGTAAAGCGTCTAATTCAAAATCTTTCGCCAATCTCCATTTAGTTGCGTCGGCAGCATTTGCACGGCGATATATTTTCTTAAAAATATGCTTCGCAAGCACATTTTTTTTCTTGAGCTGCATGCGCACTAGTTCACCTGTTAAGGAAACATGGCCAACATCATAACCGCCCTTATTACCTGCCACAACTACTAATTCCCCGTTTTTAAGAGCATTTCTTTTAGGGTTGCTATAGAATTCTTTTCGAGATCCTTTAAATTTAACCTCTACAATAGTGCAAACATCATAATTAGCAGGCATCGCAAGATCTGTGAGCCAGTCATATACATCTGTTTGACTTTGACCATACACTTGACTCGTAGCATTACTTTTGATCGCCTTGGGAGTAGAAGAGCCTTCTTTAGAAAATTTAGTACGATTCATAGAATGTTGGTATCATCGGGTTTTTTAAGTTTTTTTTAAGTGTATAGGATTTTAGGTTTCTGTTTCTTACAAATAAGTCATCATTAATACTCATCTTCATCAATATCCATCAACATATTATAAGCCTCCTGCAATTCTAAAAGCGTTTTTTTATTTTCACTTTTTTGTGCAATCTTAATTCCTTTTTTATAAATCGTGATTGCATTTTCGAGGTCATTCAACAACTCATATAATTTTCCTAATTGATAATAACTTGCTAAATAATCTTCATCCTCCTTTATCAATCTCAAAAAACAATCTTTGGCTATCTCATTTTCCTCAATTCTAACATATTCTAATGCCAATGCATATTTCAAAAAAGAATCATTGCTGTCATCCTTTAAAAACTCTTGTATTTGTTCAATCCTATTTGTCATTATTTTATTTTTTGTGCTAAAATACCTTTCCCTGAAATATCAATAAAACTACTTTTAACAAAAAGGTGTTTTTTATTATTTATTTTGCCTATATTTTTCGTGGAACGATGCTCCTATTTTTTTCCAACTCTGTTCTTATATTTAAAAAATTCTTAAATACAGTTGTTTTTTTTTAACGCTGTAATTTACGCTCTTGAAACATTATGGATACCGATATATCTGTGCATAAAATTACCTCCTTAAAAAGATGTTTATTTTTGTTACTTCAAGATTAACAATACGCTTCATAAGCGGCTCTTAAATTCTCGGAAATTATTGCTATCGAACTTACTTCAATATGATGTCGTTCTACAAAATGAACCAATTTTCCGTCTTTAAATAAACCGATACAAGGTGATGACGGAGGAAAAGGTAGAAAGTATTTTCGTGCCTGCGCGGTTGCTTCAGTGTCAAAGCCAGCAAATACAGTTGTAATTCGGTTCGGCCGCTTCGTTGTCTCTAAAGAGAGTTTTACTCCAGGGCGTGCAGCTCCTGCAGCACATCCGCAAACGGAATTAACAACGACTAGCACGGTGCCTTTTGAATGAAGAGCCGCAGTTACTTCTTCGGCGGTGCCGAGCTCTTCAAAACCAACGGCAATCAGTTCTTGCTTCATTGGTCGTATTAATTTTTCTGAATACATACTTAATTTTTTAGATTTAAAATAAACTTTAGGCTTTAAAGAGATTCTTAAAGGACGCCACACTTTTTAATAAAAACTATTCGCTTAATACCTTATTAAAAAGAAAATAAAAAGGCATTTTTCACAGATCATTTCATCTGCTTATTACTAAAAAACATGTCTTATCGCATTGTTTTACCACTTAACATCTGCTACTTGAGCTGATGCTTTTGCATTTTGTATAGATACTTGTTGTGCTACTTTACGAGCCATTTCCAAATAGGCAATCGCTTGTGGTGTATCATCTTGTAGTACTGCTGGCTGGCCAGAATCGCCAGATTCGCAGATACTTTGTACCAAAGGTATTTCTCCCAATAAAGGAACTTCTAATTCTGCTGCCAATTTTTTTGCACCGTCTTTACCAAAAATATAATATTTTTTTTCTGGAGTATCTGGCGGACTGAAATAAGCCATATTTTCTACAATCCCTAAAACGGGTACATTTATAGAGGGCATTTGAAACATTCCCACTCCTTTTTGTGCGTCTGATAATGCCACAAATTGTGGCGTACTTACAATTACAACACCATTTAAAGGAACGGCACCAACTATAGATAAATGGATGTCTCCGGTTCCTGGAGGTAAATCAATAATCATATAATCTAATTCCCCCCAATGTGCTTCTTGAAATAATTGAATAACTGCTTTTGATACCATTGGACCTCGCCACACAAGTGCTTGTGAAGTATCCGTAAAAAATCCGATAGACAATAATTTAACACCGAAACTTTCTATGGGAATCATTTTGTTTACACCATTAATCTTCTCTGTCAGCGGTTTTGCATCCATTACATCAAACATAATGGTTTGAGAAGGACCATAAATATCAGCATCCACCAAACCAACCGACGCACCTAATTTTACCAAAGCCAAGGCTAAGTTTGAAGCTACCGTAGATTTACCTACACCACCTTTGCCTGATGCCACCCCAATAATATTTTTTACGTTTGGCAACATTGGCCCACTATTTTTACGCGCCGTTACATTAGAAGACATTTTTACGTTTACAATAGCTTTTTCGTCTATAAAATGTAAAACAGCATTTACACAAGCCTTGTGAATCATTTCTTTCATTGGGCAAGCAGGTGTTGTAAGTACAACCGTAAAAGTTACGTTTTTACCCTCAACTTCTAACTCCTTTATCATACCCAGTGTAACCAAATCTTTTTTTAAATCAGGGTCTTCTACATTCTTTAAAGCTTCTAAAACTTGTTCCTTCGTTATTTTCATGTTGGGCTCGTATTATATATTATTTTCTATTGACTTCTCTAATCATGACCAATTTATCGTCCCCTACAGAAACTAAATAATTATGATACCTACTCCAAATTAATTTATTTACCGAGTGGGTATGTGCTTCAAAATTTTCTTTTGTAATGCGTTTTAAAATTTGGTATGTTTTTGCATCCCAAATTTTAATGGTTTTATCTCGACTTGCAGTGGCAAACAAAGATCCGTCAGGACTAAATACGATATCATAAATAGCCCAATTATGTGCAGGAATTGATTTTATTAATTCGTAATTATCTACAGACCAAATATTTAAATGTGCATCTCTTCCGCCTGTTAACAGGAATTTACCATCTGGACTATATCGCACAATATTTGCTCCAATAATTTTTTCTGCAAGTTGATGTGCAATAAAATCTTTTTTGTACTCTAATGTATACAGGTCAAATATGAGCACATTAGAATCCCCTAAAGCAACAGCAATCTCTGAAGTGGTCTCATTAAAATCAATGCTACGGACTTTTTTCAGTGATAGTTTTTTCATGACACGCAAAGACAAAGTATCAAGATCACATACTGCAAAGTTACCATCGCCACCGGCGGTATAAAAGCAGTTGGTTTTTAATGAATATTGTATATCAAAAACAGGCCCTCTGTGATGTTGCAGTATTTTGATTTCTTCTTTCTTATCCAAATCAAGAATGTGAATACTGCCAGTAGTTGTTCCTGCGAGTAAAATATTTTTTTCTGGAATGTGACAAATGGTATAAATGGGTGCAGGCAATGCCGCTGAAAATTTTTCAGCTTGTAGCGTTTCTAAATTCCACAATGCAATAAATCGATCACTGCCACCGGTAAAAACAGTGTTTTCAGAGAAACCTTTGTCCATTGCGTATACACAACCACTATGCCCAGTAAGTGTTGCAATATGTGCTACATCAATCCCTATTTTAGTTGTTTTTTCCATGTTGACTTCTCTTTTTTACGTTCTTACCATTTTTTTATGCCAATTATTTACGAGAGCTATTTAGATTGTTTTGGCAGCTTTGGCTGCTTGTATAATGGCACCATAGAACAAGCTTCGCCGTACATAATGCTTTTTGCAACCGGACGTAAAAGCCGCGTAATTTCTACATAAGCAGCATTAGGAACTGGCAAATCGCCACATCCTTTTATAACAATGCGCGCATCTTTATACTCATGGATTGGTAGTTTGTTGAGCAGCTCGTGATATAAAACCGTTTCTAGTGTTTCTAAATCGCCAAACACCACTTTCTTTACAAAAGGCGTTAAGTGTGTTGCTAATAACATATATGCCCACGTAGGAACAATAGCGTCTTCAGAGCAAATAAGTGCCACATACTTGTCTTGGTATGCACTCCAATCTTCATTTTTTATAAAGGCACGAAAATCTTTTTCTCTCAATATTAAACCTTCAAATAAACGTTCTTTAATATCAAAAAGTACCCGCTCTCCTTTGGGATAAAACGTTTCAAGGTTGATGTTAATGATACCGCTCAATGCTACTTTATTAATTATTTTATGTTCCATTTTATATCAATGCTAATTAAAATTTAACCGTTCCTTTTGGTATTTATGTATCTGTAAGAAGGTTTAAAGTTGTTGTTTTTTTTGGTCGATGTAACAGTACCATTTGCTAAAATTCAAAAACGAGGTTTTTCAATTTATATAAGAATTGAGCCCCCAACTAGTAAGTTCGTGTTGCACTAAATTATGTGCAAGTTTGTTTATTGGTAGCTTATAGTTTTAAAAGGCAAAGAACTTACCCAACTACATGCAACGAATCTTTCTTCGCAAATAATTCTTCTTCACTTTCTCGCCAATTATCGTCATCTACACAGCAGTCTACGGGGCAAACGGCAGCACATTGGGGTTCATCATGAAAGCCAACACATTCTGTACACTTATCTGGCACGATGTAATAAACTTCGTCTGATATCGGCTCTTGCAGTTCATTTGCATCTGTGGTCAATCCACTTTTAGACGTAAACGTTCCTTCGAGCGATGTTCCGTCAGAAAATCGCCATTCATCGGCTCCTTCGTAAATTGCATTATTAGGGCATTCCGGTTCGCAAGCGCCACAGTTAATGCATTCATCTGTAATTATAATCGCCATTTTTTTGTTTTTAATTTGTTTGCAGCGTTGCTAAACGGTTCTATTTCTAATAAAACCTAAAAAGGTTTGCTTCTTTATACGCCAAACGATTCTCCGCAACCACAAGTACTGTTTGCATTTGGGTTGACAAATACAAAGCCTTTTCCGTTTAAGCCTCCTTCATAATCGAGTTCTGTACCGATTAAATATAAAAAGCTTTTTTTGTCAACAGCAATTTTTATTCCTTTGTCTTCAAAAATCTTATCGGTCTCGGTCATCACGTTGTCGAACACTAGTTTATAGGTAAGACCTGAACAACCACCACCATCAACCCCAACGCGTATAAAGGTTCCTTCTGGGCTATTTTCGTCTGCTATTAACGCTAACGCGTGTTGTTTTGCATTTTCTGAAACTGTGATCATTGTTTTTTTTTTGATTTATTGTTGTAATTCTTTGTTTTCTATTGGTAGTCCTTTAAATAAATTTTCAAAAGTCTCTGAAGCTTCTTCTTCTCCATTAGATAAATCGGCAAGTGTTATTTTATCGAGCACATTATCTATTGCAGATTGAACAATAGTCCAAAGTGAACGAATAGAGCAATCGACAGAATTACTGCATATTTTCATTGTACCTGCATGATTAACGCAAAACTCTTGATCAAACAAACGCCCACTGAGCGCTTTTAAAATATCATTTATAGTAATTGTATCCGCAGGTTTAGCAAGCACATAACCTCCAACATGTCCTTTAGTGCTATTCACCAATCCTTCAATGCGAAGTATTCTTGTTAGTTTAGAAACATTAGGTTGTGAGAGTCCTTCTAACTCACTCAATTGAGGTATGCTTACCCCAATATTGCCCTTGCATTTTGCAATTCGCACCAATATTCTTAAACCATACTCGTCTTGTGCCGTTATTTTCATTGCTTAAAAGTTTTAGTACTACCTGCTGTTAAATACAAATAAAGCCATGGCAAATGTATGGATTGTTTTTTTAATCTATACTAAAAAGTATATATTAATTTGTACTAAAAAGTATGAATTGTTTCTTTATAAAACAAAAATGAATATTATTTATTGTTTGGTTATTTTAAAAACGTGTTCCTTTTCTAAAAGAGAACCGCTATCTGACCTTATTTGAACTACAAACCATTTAGAAACTATAGATGTGAACGCTACCCCGAGCTTTAATGATCTTAACAGTGAACGTTAACCCTTGCCAAAGAGGTCTTTTACAGTAGTAAGATTATTATTTAATGTTTTTCATATTTTTATCTGATTTTAGGAACAATCAACTTTACACTAACCTAACTTATTTTTACTTAATTTTAATCGTAAACCTTCAACTTCGCTTTAAGTAAAAACACAATCCACAATAAATATTTTAAAAACGGGAATTTATACTATTTTAAATTTAAATTATACAGTTTTACATCATCACAATTTCGTTTTTAGACAATCATTTTTTTACTACCTTTTTAAAAAAAACAGCTAGATAATGATAAAGTTTTTAGATAAAAAAATAATATCATAAACTTATACAGGGCAAACTCACACTTTTTTTCCTTAAAAAAGCATTATAAATAGCTATTTTATAGTTGTTTAAGTTGTTTTAAAACCGTATATTATACTGATAATCAATACATTAACAGTATGAATCCAGATAGTAAAATAATAAGTATTTTTGGTAAGTTAGAAGACCCTAGAAGCCATATAAATCAATTACATGA
>NZ_VORR01000074.1 GCF_007997085.1 Polaribacter sp. IC066 | reverse complement strand
ATCACACACTTATCAACCGATGTGCATAAACAACTGCTTTTTTTGAAATAGAATGACTAAAAATAAAAAATTGTGGATAAAATAAATCAAATTGTTAACAACCACTAAACATCCGCTGAATAGTTACCAATCAAGATGAAAATACCTTAAACCGTTTATTTTTAGAAAATAAAGAGCAAGCTTTAATCGAAAAAGTGAACAAAAATTTAAATACTGAAGAGGTTAAAAGCCACATCGCAATAGAGCTGCATTCTTTACCTTTAGCCATGCGTACTGTTTTTGAGTTATATACAAATCAACATTTAGAACTTAAAGAAATTGCACAAATAATGAGCAATACCATTCAAGAAGTTGAACTACTTTTAAAAGAGTCAAAAAAAGCATTACAAGTAAGTTTTTTCAATAGATATGCCGTGAACTCATAAGCGCTGCCGAAACAAAACACGCAAATTATAATCACCTAATAGCCTTAAAGAACCCAAAAAGATGCTAATCAATTTTAAAGTGTTTCGAAAAAAGTGATTAACTCATCATCCTAAACTAATCACTTTTCTGGAAATAGCAAAAAGAAATATTTTAATTTTGAAAAAATAATTCTGTAAGATTAGCGTCCTATTAAAAATAGTATACCTGAAAAGGGTACTTTAAAATAGAGGGATTACACTTGTTTTTAAAAATAATTTTGAAATTAAAAAATTATCCTTATTTTTTATCTTATTTTATGTAAGCTATAACCTAGTCTTGGCTATAAAAGCAAAGCGCTCTTGTTTCGTTTATCGGACAAGAATGATTCTGTAATACTAAAAATATCGCACAGAAAACCAATTAAATGGATGATAACTATTTGGCTATTACTTTAAATTTTGATAATATCTGTAGGTGTTTCAACTAAAATGGTCCTGTCTCCTCGCAAAGCAATCGGTTGCTTCATAATCTCTGGGTTGTTCCGAATCATTTTTATCCAACCATCTGTTGAAAAGCTATGTTGTTCAAAGTTTGATGTATATGCTGGATGTTCTTGATTGATCAAATCTTCCACTTTCATTTTTAACCTATCTGCAAGTTCTACAATTTGCGTACCAGTAAGTTTTTCTCTTAAGAGATCTATTTCTTGAATAGGCAATCCTTCTGCCTGCGCATAGGCTAAAGTTTGTTTTGCTATTACCGATTTAGAGTTATAAAACAAGGTTATTTGCCTGTTAGAAGTGGCTATTTCTCCCATAATTTATTTTAAATATACGTTTATTTTATGTTTTTAAATATGATGCTTTATCAATTGCTTTAAGCTTTCTAAATAGTCTTGTAAAACCTGCTTGTCCGTATCTGCATGATTCCTTTCTGGCAGCGTTATTGGGTTTTCATCTAAATTTTTATAAAGCTCTGGGTAATTAGTTTCAATAGTAGTGGTAAGTTCTGTTATTTCTATTCGTATGCTCTGTAAATCTTTTTCCATCCTATACCGTGTTAAATAAACGATGTAGGGTTGCTATTTAAATGACGCAACAGCCTTTTTCCATTCATTATACCTTCTGCAATTGCTTATCGTTTTCCCTATCTTGCTTTTTGTTAAAAGCAAATATAGTGAAGTGCGGTTGTATATATAAAATAACTTACATCATTTATAATTTAATCACCCATCATTTACTTTGCAGTATCGTTATTTGAATAGGTAGTACCCCTATTTTAGGAACAGAAACTTCAATTTAGAATAATCTTTTTACGCTTAACCTTCTGTAAGTTTTTTACCATAACGACATACATCTTATTTTTCGAACTTATTGATAATCGATGCAAACGTTCGCCTTTCAAACTTTTATTTAATACTCTTCTACCTAATACATCGAAAATTTGAACATCTGTAGCGTTAGAAATTAAACGAAGATCAACCACTATGAATTCACCATCATAATAAATAGGAATAGAGATATTATTACTTTCTAAAATTGATTTCTTTGGTTTAAAATGAAGAACAAATCTATTTGTATTGTCTTTCTTAAAACTGTTAAAAGAGTATATAGGTTTGTCTAGTAAGTTATGAAAAGTCTTTTCTTTTTTATCTTCTAAAATTAAGTTTTTAAAATTACCTGCTTCGATATCTAGCGTAAAATTATAATTACCATCATAACCAGCTACAAAGTTTATTAAAACAAAAGGATTAGCAATCGTGTCCGTTACATATTTTACTGATAATTTCTCATTTTGATAAGGAGTATAGATAGAGGGAGCCGTTTTTATTTCACTAAAAAGTTTAGCGGCTCCTGCATTGTTACTAGAATGACCAAATTGAAATAGAACTTCATCGAAACCAAAGCCTGAATCAGACTGTATTTTCGCTATTATACTACTTTTTTTATTTTTTATAGGATTCGCTTTCATCCAATTATCTGCCCCATTATGCGATCTTATATCATTATTCATTTCTATATTTCCGTTCGATTCTGCTCTTACATAAAACCCTTGCATTGAAGGAATAAATTGTGTTACACCATTTGTACCAATTGTACCTGTCGAATTAAAAACACCGTAATTATTCGCCGTAGGGTTCCAAATCCATATATCATAACCACCACCGGAATCTATTAAATTAGAACGCGACCAACCTGAAGCTGCCTTCCAATCGATAGCACTAGCATACGGATTGCCTATTAAGTTAAAACCAGTTAATAAAAGATTTACCGTGTTGTTTGCTGTTAAGGGGTAACTAATAAACCCGTTATGTAACGATCCAGTAAATTCATGTGTTGGGTTTAATGCTTGCACAGCATACAAATAACCTCTGCCTGATACAAAATTTGTTTCTGGGTGCCTTGTTGGCCAATTCGGAATTGCAGAATTATTTAATTGATACACCCAACATGGTGTTGGCTCATCCCAAACATATAAATCATATCCAGTTCCATTTCCGTAAGTTCCTGAAGGAACCCAGCTTGACCCAGCTATTGTTTGATTTGATACAGGTGAAGATAAAAAATGCCAATCTTCAGAAACACCCGTAATATATCTTTCTACTGTTGCTGCAACATTATTTGTATCATGAACTAACGAAGCTGTGCCATTGCTACCTGACTTTAACACAAGTCCTGCATTTCCTGCTAAATTAGAAATGCTTCCTATAACTGTTAATTTTTTTGAAGAAGCTACTGTTAATGAATTACTTAAATTGATGAGTACATCATGATCAACTACCACATCTAAATTTTGAAAAACACCAAAGGTATTATCTACCGTAAGATTATAAAAGTTTATTTCTCTGGCAGTTCCTAAAATATTTTGGCTTTCTAAATTCTTATTATTAAAAAATGTTGTGCCGAAACTTGATATGGTAGTGCCGTTATTCGTAAAATCTTTTTTTACATATAAATCGCCACTATTAGTGTGCGTGCCAGTTGCTTTGTTTGTGTATTCTGATTGAAAACAAACAATGGTAGATGACGAAATTTTAAGCGCACCCTCATTCACTATTTGCGAATACATAGGTGCATAAAATAAAATACTTATATAGCATAAAACAAAATAATGAGCTTTCATTTATTTAAATTTTAGTTTTCTGTCTCTTAATCTGCGAGATTATTTCTTGTTAGTCGAATCATGTCTTTTTTATATTTCGGTGTTTGAATGCAACACAAAATTTAAATTTTCTACAAAATCGCCTTTTATTAATGGTCTAATCGTGACTTTTTGTTCAATTGGGGCTGCTCGATACCCTAATTTTTTTAATTGAGCCTTTTCTATTCTTAAAATATAGTCTTTTGGTTTTAAACCTAGGTAACTATAATAGCCGTCAGATTCACTGAGAGTTTCTGCAACTTTATGCCCCGCTGTATCATAAATTTGTATACTAATACGACCTTGTCCAATCGTATTCTCTCCTTTTTTTAAGTACACCATTCCGGTTACTTCGCCGTATACTAGTATCGGTATTTCAATTTTTTTGTACTGGTTAGGGTCTACCAAAACCTGATAGGTATTATGCTTAAATTTCCAGCCAATATTATCTAATTCACCATCATCGAAGGTAAGTTTATATTTTACAAATGAATTTAAATCAGATATTCGAAGAATAGAATCATTTTTAATACTATTAATTCTACCTCCTACTATTTTGGCGTTTTTAACAAATACCCTCGGTTCATTTGAATCTTTTGTATTATTTTCATTTAAATCAAGAAACGGATAACATAAAATACCGCCTTTTCCTATTGCCGAGTTATAATCGACATTTACGGCTCCATTTCCTGCTCCGAAAGCCAAACTACCTTGTGCATTTTGAGAAACGCCGAGTTGGTTATTATTATAAAATGAATTAAGACTAGCGCGTGCAAAAGGCAAATCATATCGAATACTAAATGAAATATTATTAGTACCAAATTGTATATTTCTCTCGTAGGCGGCAGAAAAAGATATTTTATCTGCTCTTTTTTCAACTTCGGCACGTAAGCGCATCGTATTGTTTTCAGAAAGATTATACTGTATGCTAGGTCTCAGTATAAAACCATTCTTAAATCTGCGAGAAAGCACTAGCGTAGAAGTTATAAAAGCTCTTTCTTCACTTATCCAGTTAGAAGCGAAAGACAAATTAGCGGAGTTATTTTTATAACTTGTTGAAATTAAAACATCTACCTGGGAAAAATTAAAAGCATCATATACAAATTGATTAAAACTTAATTTTGTGTTACCTCTAAATTTATTTAGCTTAAAAGGTAGGGATACTTGCACTCTTTTTACCTCATCCATATTATCAAGTGTGACTTCCTGTCCTTTTGCAAAATTTTTATACTCCACTTCTAAAAATGCGCTTTTACCGAAATAATAATTTAATAAGCCCTTAAAACTAACATTATGTGCATATTTAAAATTTACAATCATTTCAGAAAATGGTTGAAATGCTGCATTGGCAAATGGAATAAATGGTTGCTCTGGTATGCTAGACAAATATTCTACGCCTGCACCAATGGTAAGAAACCTACTTACACCATAATTTACTTCACTTCTTACAAAGGTACTGCCGTCGTCATTTTCTAATATTCCTCCAGCCACATTATACTCTAATACTTTTTTAGGCATAAACGTATAAGGCGTGTTTTGTGTTCTTTCCTCAACACGCTCTTCTCCTAAAGGGCCATAGAACCTTAAGGTTAGTGTGGTATACCCGTATACGATAGGCACATTAAATAGATAAAACCCAGAAGCATCAGATGATGTATAATCTACTAACGCATCGTTTATGTATAATTCAACGGTCCAATTAGGTTCTGTATAATCGCTAATAATATAAGTTCCTTTTGCTTTTCTAACCGTATTTGGTGAATTATTAAAACTAACACCCACTAAAGGAGCGCCTAAAAAAGCAATGGCTTGCGTACCTATTTTACCTACCTGAACTTGCTTCACATACTTCTTGTCATTATCTATAAAACGCCAATTATAGTAAAATTGACGTCTTTCAAATTTCATTTTTTCTAAATAGTTAAGCGATACCCTAAATTCTCCATAAAATAATTCACTTCCCAGGCCTAAATAATACCTGTTATTTGGTTTTGTATCTTCCGATTGAAATGAGTTCACTGCCCAATCTAATGCACCCCCTTTAAAAAGATGGTAATTTCTACCAATAATTGTATCAAAAGTTTCCACTTCATTTAATTGAAGTTTAGTTACATTTTTGCGCATTTTTTCGAGCCTTGCTTGTTTCACAAGAGGTAATTCAAAACCAACCTGTAATTTTATCGACAAAGACCTAAAGTTAAAGATCATTTGCATGTTAAAAGCTTCACTTAACACCCCTATTTCTATGTAAGTAGCGCCTAATTCTTTTACAATTCCGTTGTCTGATGTAATCGTTTTATCGCCTATAATAATTTGTTTTAAGTTCGCATCAATGCTATAAGGAATACGTTCATTTTCAATAAAACCTCTTAAAATATTTCCGTTACTTTCTGGCTGACAATAAATTCCTAGTTTTTTAAATAACTCCTCTACATTTATGTATGCCAAACGTTTATTTGTAATAAGCGCATCGGCTTCAAATCTAAAATACCCTGCTACAATTATTTCAATAGATACTTCATCATAACCAATAATAGGATCAAGACTACCATTTGGATTCAGTATAATTTCGTTTACATCATCAAGTGCATTCGCTGTTTGAAAATTGAGTACTAAAAATAAAAAAAACAAACTGATACCTTTCCACTTTCCGTAATGTTTTAGCCAATGAAAGGTCTGTTCTAATTTATTTATTTTCATTCATTTATTCTTGTGTAAAAGACATAGGGAAACTACCTGTGTATACCCCAGGAACTGCATTTGCAGGGACTACTAATTTGCCACCAACCCGCAATGGCGTAATAAAATTACAGTTATTTTCTGATGGAAATACATCTCCAGAAATACCTCGTTCTGTTGCACCAATGATGAGTTCTAGTTGCCCGCCATTGCTTCCGTCTAAAAACACAGAATAATCATAATCTAATGTAATTGTTCTTCCTTGGCATAGTTTTATTTCAAAAATAGCAGGTGTTACCGTAATTGTATTTATAGAAACTACACCACCCGTAACATTTACATTTCCTTGATAATCTACCTCAATAGTTCCAGGACCACCTACGCAAAAAACACCAAAATTGATTGCTTGAGTTGGCAGTACCGTAATACCACGCTCTGGTAAACCAGGTTGCGCCTGTAAAAAAGTTGAGAAAAGAAAAAATATTGCAAATGGCAGTAATTTTAATAAATGTCTAGTAGTATTTAATATGATTTTCATGAGCAATGAGACCTACTAGTTATTCTTTAAGTTTGTTATCGTAAAACTTATAACAATAATTTAGCTTCAGTTAATACCTTTTTACTTTCGTTTTCAGTAAAAACGACCTTAAAAGTACCTTCACTAAAATTTAATTTATTTGGTTTCTGTAGTTTAATTTTTAGTGTTCTAAAATTACCAGATGTATAAACGCCAACACCTTGCATTTTAGCTACTTCGTATACCTTGTTATTTGGCGCTGTATAGTTAATGGTAAAATCGCCGTAGGCAGACATATTACCAGTACGATTTAACTTAAGTTGCAAAACATATTCTTGATTAGGTTCTTGAATTAACTCTAAATCTGACAGACTAACTGTCGTTGTATTGATGCCTTTTCTATAAATACAAGGAATAGACACTCCAAAAACAGCCTTTAATTCTACCGACACTGTAGCATCTTTAGCCCTACTTTTTTGTCCTAATGCACCTTCATTTTCTTCAGATCTAAAATATAAATGAGAACGATATTCCCCGTCTTTAAGCCCTTGCGTGTTTCTAACTTGTACTTTTACTTTTTGAGATTCATAAGGTCCTAAAATAACTTTACGAGGAAAAAAACGAACGTGAGAAGAAACGGACTTTATACCGGCTTCAGCTTTAGAAATAATTTTCAAATCTCCTTTTTTAGTCATTTTATATTCTAGAAAAGAAATATTATACACAGCTGTATCTTTTCCTGTATTAGAGAGCAACAATTTTTCGATATTATTTCTTCCTTCAAAAACTAAACGTTTAGGGTAAATTAATAAATTTCCTTGCGCTATAATAGGACTTATAGTTATTGATATAAAACCAAAAAACAACAAGTACTTAAACACGTGCACAAAGCGTAAAGAATATTTTCTACTTCCATTCATCATATGATAATTTATTATGTCACAATAAAAAAC
Organism: Polaribacter sp. IC066; assembly: GCF_007997085.1. Taxonomy (GTDB): domain Bacteria; phylum Bacteroidota; class Bacteroidia; order Flavobacteriales; family Flavobacteriaceae; genus Polaribacter. The sequence continues at coordinate 5,830 of NZ_VORR01000074.1, read as the reverse complement.
CTAAATATCTTATTTTTCGAGATATTTAGGTTTAAATCATTTATTTATGACTAATTGTAAGCAACCGTTACATCAAAACTTCCTACATAAACGCCAGTAGTTTGACCAGCAGTTACATTTAAAGTAGCGCCTACAGAAACCGTACTAGCACCATTGACTAAAGCGCCTGTACCAGCAGGGTTACTCACAAAATTGTTCACTACCATCTCTCCTGAACCCCCATCATTTAAAGTAACATCTGAAGTGGGTAGCGTAATAGCATAGGTGTATGCTCCTTGACCAGTAATATTAAATGAAGCAGCGGCTACGGTTCCCGTTTGATCTCCTGAAAAAGCCTGATAATCGGTTGTTCTAGTCCCATCAGTAGCTATTGTCACAGTCCCTGCTCCAGCAATTATATCTCCAAAACTCAAAGGGGAAACTGCTTCAATGGTTATAGGTGAAATAATTGTAGCATTTGCGTCTGCTGCATCTGTGGCTGTATTTTGTGCATTTAAATTGTTCGAAAGCCCTACTAGCATAACGATAGTAAATAAGCTAATTATTGTTTTTTTCATACGTTTAATATTAAAATAGGTTTGTTGTAAAATGTTCATATTATTATGTTAAAAAATTAAAATTAAGTTTTTGTGTTGTGTTACACTTTAAAGGTCTTGTCTGTTTCGTTTTTATTGAGTTTTTAGTTAAACAATTTATTTAATAGTATGCTGTGTTTGTTTAATATGATTTATTTTAGTGTGTGTTTTTTATGGTTAAGACTAATCTTAAGTTATACGTTATTTTTTTTTACTATTCATATTCAGAACGAATTAACGATAATACTCTATTATTAAGCTTTGATTCACCGGCACCAACTTTCCATCGTATTTCAACAGGATTACTATCTGCAACTACAATTACTTTTGCCTGTAGCGAAACTATTGAACTTAATAATTTAATTGTTCTCCTCGAAAATTCCACCTCCACACCATTCAAAAAAATACTGTAAGTAGTCGCATTCGTTGTATTGGTAAAAATATCTTCTGCAGCTGTACCAGCTGGATATTTTGTTCCATTGTGCGTGCCTACAATTGTTATAGCTCCGCTTGCTGTGGCAATGTCTCCCGTGATTGTACAATTTGCGGCATCTGAAACGGCACCAGTAGAACTAAACATCGCAAATTTAGAGAGAATTCCGAAATCGATAGGAGCGAGGCCAAACGGTGCCTTAATATTACAGCCCGTGCCCATAGAAAGTGCACCTGACTTTGTAAATATACCTCCTGCTAGATCTGTATTTACCCCCAAAGCGATAGCGCCAGAAGCAGAAATCAAAGTTCCTTTAATTGTTGTGTTAGCTCCTGTAGAAAAAGTTGTTTCACATACCCAGATTATATTATTAGAACTGGCTCCATTAATTAAATTTACGCTAGCCCCAGCTGCCGTAGAAAATGCCCCTGTACCTCTTATAATAAACACAGAATTTGAATCACCTTCACCATCTAATGTAAGTGCTCCTGAAATCGACGTTGCACCAGATACGTCATAGACGCCTGATAGTAGTGTTTCTCCATTACCAAAAACAAGATCATGAGGTACCCCATTTGGCATATCACTTAAAGATTGATATATAGCGGCCATATCAATAACGGCTTGATCTGAACCAAATGTTTGAGTGATGGTCGTTGTAAAAGTACCAGACATTTGCGCATTAAATAAAGCAACATACGTTCCTGGAGTAGGCGATATCGACATCCCCGTAACTAACGAATAATCGGTAGAGGTAGTACTAACCTCACCGCCTTCACTAACAGAATAAATCATAGAGGTCTCTGGACCTTTTATACCTGTCCAAACAGGATTTGCAGGTGTTCCTGTGTTTAATTGACCATCATTTAAGGTAGTATTATAAATCATTAAACCAGCTGCCGGAGATTCAATTAAATCTCTTTGTGTTGTGGTTAATCTGGGCATTAAAAGACCTTTGCTATTAGAAGAAGCATCTAAAATTGAGGATGCATCGGGCGTTGTAGTTCCTATTCCTAGTTGCGCTGAAGCGCTGCTTGAAATCAATAAAATAAGTTGCACTAAAATGCATTTTAAAATAATTCTCATAAATTTAGATATCAATACAGTTACAATGTATTGTGTTTACTACTTGTTTTGAAGCAAGGAATCTTATAATTTTTGGGGAATTAAAAATCAATAATATATAAAGTGGCTTTCGTTTACTTTATGATACTTCATAAGCTTTACGACCTAAACACGCACTAAATTCTGAATTACAAACATATTAGATACTACAGAAACGTTCAAAAGGTGATTTTCTTAAATCAAAAAAAAACCTAAATCCCATATAATTAAGAAAAAAATCACAAGATATTATTCTCTATAATTTATGTTTATAATAAAACTTATTTTCTCTCAATTAGATTACTGATTTTAGCTATTGAATAACAAATGTACACTTTCACTTTAAAGTACAAACTGACCTAGGTTAGCTTTAATGCTTTTCTTTTAACTAAAGGTTAATATTACTACTTATATAGCTGCCTATAATTAAAAAGCCGCCAACTATTCATAAAATGGTATTTAAAAACAAAGCACTTCGTAAAAAGCATCTATTTTTGCTTGTAAATAATTCTAAATTATTTAACAAACTATAGTAAGTGAACACTAATTTTCTATCTTCATTAGCACCTATTCTACTAAACTGTATTACTTGCATATGCAGGTTCACTTAAACCTATACTTTCTATAAAACCTATAAGTTTAAGCCCATTAAAAAAAATTGAGTCGGGGTCTGTAAAACAAATCAATAAACTCTCTGCAGATGCATCAAAAAAATTTAATTCATTCTTGAGTAAATTTTGCAAAACTTATTGCAACACTTAACACTATTTTTTTTATGTTTGTATTTTCTACTTAAAAATTTATTTTTTTACAAAGGTTATCAATAAGTTGCAAATTTATAAAAGTTGAGTACCAAAAAAAAATCTAGTACACACAAAAATGTTCTCTAAACGAATAAATATGTTCTCTTTTATCTTATAAGAACTTATTTTAGGTAATAATTAGAATTAGGGCTGTATTTACACTTTTTATAAAACAAGTGCATCGATATAAGAACGTTTTAGTAAGTGGTTTTTTTTAGTGAGCGGCTAAAAAAGGATTGCATCTTTTTAGTCCCAACTTTTTTATTTATTACAGGGAAGAACATTCTTTTTTAAAATAAAACACCTCTTAAAACAACTTCGACTAAAAGTAATCCTACCCGTAAAAGTGCGCAATTTAAGCACTAATTTCTGCTTTTTAAGCAGGCAAAATTCACTTATCCTTTATAAAATTTGTGTAAAATTGGTTTTAAAAGTGCTAATTACCCAACTGTACTTAAACGTTCTAAAAAAGACTAGTTCATACTATTTATAATTTGGTACATTCTTTCTTTATTTTTTTGCCATACGTTCACCTTAAGTTTAACGCATATTCCGTACTAAATATAATAATATATTCTAAATTTGACTGATGAATAATAAAGAAGAAGTCCATAACCAGTCAGAAAGTGAAATTTTCGGAAAAAGAACAGAACTCTACTTTGCAATACTATGCGGAATCTTTCTATTCCTAGGCTTTTTAATTGAAAAACTTACTTCTTTACCCGCCTGGGTTTCTTTATCAAGCTACCTCATCTCTTATTTATTCGGAGGCTATTTTATCACCGTAGAAGCTTCTAAAAAAATTATTAAAGGTGGTTTTGATATCGATTTTTTAATGATTGCCGCAGCCGCAGGAGCCGCATATATTGGCAGTTGGGCAGAAGGAGCTTTACTTTTATTCCTTTTTAGTTTAGGGCATGCACTAGAACATTATGCTATGAATAGGGCTAAAAAATCTATTGAAGCTTTAGGCCAATTATCTCCCAAAACAGCACTCTTAAAAAAAGATGGTCAACTTAAAGAAGTTGCTATAAAAAATTTAAAAATTAATGATATTATTGTAGTAAAACCCAATACAAAAATTGCGGCCGACGGCGTTATTATTACCGGAAGCAGTAGCTTAAATCAGGCTCCGATAACCGGAGAAAGCATGCCCGTTGATAAAACATTTATTGAAGATAAAACGAAAATACCGCCCTTTAACGACATCGATAAAAAACACATCGTTTTTACAGGAACTATTAATGGCGATGGTAGTCTTGACGTTTTAGTTCTTAAATTGAGTAAAGACTCTACCGTTTCTAGACTGATTAAAATGGTGAGTGAAATTGAAACTCAAAAATCGCCCACACAAAGACTTACTAAAAAATTCGAAAAGTGGTATGTACCCATCGTTATTATAAGTGTCATTTTATTATGTTTTGCCTATTTAATAATTGAGGAGAGTTTTAAAGACAGTTTGTACAGAGCTATTATCGTTTTGGTCGCAGCAAGTCCGTGTGCATTGGCAATTTCTACACCAAGTGCCGTTTTAAGCGGAATTGCCAGAGCTGCTCAAAAAGGCGTGCTTATAAAAGGCGGAAAAGCTTTAGAAAGTTTAGGTGAAATTACCACCATCGCTTTCGATAAAACAGGAACACTCACAGAAGGAAAACCAAAACTTACCCATGTAATTCCTTTTGATAATTTTGATGAAAAAGAACTGGTACAGCTTATCATTGAAGTAGAAAGTTTAAGCAATCATCCGCTAGCAAAAGCCATTGTTAAAGACATTAAAAGTACGTATACAATTGATATTGCAAATAAAGCTACACAGGTAAGCGCTATTCAAGGAAAAGGAATTACTGCCAATTACCAAGGCGAAAAAATTTTTATTGGAAATATAAAATTGATGGAAAGTGCCACTATTGCGGTCGATAAAGTTGTAATTTATAAAATGGATGAACTTTTAAAAAATGGCCATACTGCAATGCTTATCGCTTTTAAAAATAAAATTATTGGTTTAATAAGTGTTATGGATGTACCCAGAGAAACTGCGGCTAGCACTCTTAAAACTTTAAAAGAAATCGGCATAAAGTACATGATAATGCTTACAGGTGATCATCAAAATGTTGGTGATGCTATTGCAAAACAAATTGGCCTTACAGAGGCAAAAGGAAATTTATTACCCGAAGATAAAGTAGACGCGATTAAGACGCTACTGCAACGAGATGGTAAAATAGCCATGGTTGGCGACGGTGTAAATGATGCACCAGCTATGGCTTTAAGCACCGTAAGTATTGCCATGGGCGCAGCGGGTAGCGATGTTGCTTTAGAAACTGCAGATGTTGCATTAATGTCTGATAAAATTGAAAACTTACCTTTTGTAATAGGATTAAGCAGAGCATCTAAACGGATTATAAAACAAAATATTTGGATAAGTTTGAGTGTTGTTGTTTTACTCGTGCCAGCAACTATTTTAGGATTAACCAATATTGGTTTAGCTGTCTTTTTTCATGAAGGGTCTACGATAGTTGTCGTTTTAAATGCTTTAAGATTGCTTCGTTTTAATATAAAATAGTAGTTTTTAAAAAAATAGGCCCTTTTTAGAAAGATGCTATTTATCTATGAACAGACTATAGTAGCTTTTTAAGAATACACGAAATCTTTAGTACTTTTACAACCGAATTTAAAAAATTGTGATATATCTAAAAAATGTTGTTGTATTCAGGTGTGATAGATCACTTTTTCAGATAAAGTGCCTTTCCTTTCGGCAAAAAACAGCTCAAATATTGCATTATAATCACTATATACTCATTACAAATAGGATCCCGAAAAATTAGGTTTAATAATTTGAAAATTATCTGTTAGGATATTTTTGAATTCCTCATTTTTCCAAGAGTGACTTTCTAAGAATTCGATTACCTTTTCTCTAA
>NZ_VORR01000073.1 GCF_007997085.1 Polaribacter sp. IC066 | reverse complement strand
AAACAGGATTAACCTTACTTGAAAGAGATAAGACAAATAAATTATCCATAAAAAGAAAAAAACTAAAAGCTAGCTACAACCTAAATTACAGAGAATCGCTAATGAAAGTTTAAAGGCGATTGCCCTGTTAGTTAAGGTGGAGTTATGGTGTAGTGTTTTATCTTCTTTTGTTTGATTTAGTCAAGTAAAAGAAGACAAATATAAAATTAAATGGTTTTTATATTCAATTCATAACGACTGCTTTTTAAAGTACCTGTTTTTGTTAAAGCTCCTTTTTCTACCATATCATTTAAATCTCTTGTAGCAGTAGAAGCAGATGTTTTCGCAATTTTGGTATATTTTTCTGCACTTAATCCACCTATAAAACCAGTATATCCAGCTTCAAAGAATCTTAACAACACTTTATATTGTCGTTCGTTTAATTGAGTTTTATATCGCTCAAAAAACTTTACTTTTTCTACAATAAAATCTACACGTTTTAAAGTGTTTTCTTGAGCATTTAATATAGTTTCGCTAAAGTATTGTAACCAGTTTGTAATTTCTAAAGTTGTATTGTTGGTTTCAAGTGATGTGTAATACATTTTTCTATTACCTTCTATCGTATGCGATAATAAACTTAATGTAGGTTGTTTAGAACTGATGGCAATAGATTTTTCAGCTAATGCTCTCGCAATTCTTCCATTTCCATCTTCAAAAGGGTGAATACAAACAAAATATAAATGCGTAATGCTAGCTTTTGCAAGTGGTAATAAACTTGTGTTATTAGCATTATGAACTTGATTGAACCATAAAATAAATTGTTCCATTTCAATAGGTACCTTGTCCGATGGAGGAGCTTCAAAATGAACAGTGGGTCTATCAAGTCTTTCAGAAACAACTTGCATTGGATCTGTGTGTGTTCTATAGCCACCAATATTTGCTAAATCTCTTCTACCATTGGTTAACAATTTATGCCAATTAAACAGTAGATTATGACTTAATGGTTGATTGAAGTTATGATACAAATCAACCATCATTTCAGAAATGCCAAGTTCTGCAGGTGCTATCTTTCTTTTGTCCGTAGCAAAACCAAGATTTTTTTTAATGGAAGATTGCACACTTTCTCTATTCAAAATTTCTCCTTCAATTTCTGAAGTTTTTATAGCTTCTTCACTAAGTATTTCTACTAATAAGTCATCTTTAGAAACTCCTTCTATATGTTTTATAGCACCTAATACAAGTCCTGAGTTTTTAGAAAATTGCATTTCTAATTGTTCAAGAGTCTCTTTGTTATAAGTAAAATTAGGCCATTCTTTGTGTAGCCAATTCCAATTTTTATATACCATGAGCTATAAATATGATTTTTATAGCTCAAATATAATAATAATTTGGGCTATAATTTTTGTTTTTATCGCCCAAATTTTATTTTAAATTATTAGGTATTAAAATACAAGTCAGAAAAAAGTAATATATTTTTAGCTGTGATTTAGTATCTATAGCGACTTTTTTCTTTTAAAGTATCTCTATTAATATCTTCTAAAAGGCCTATTGTTTTTTCAATAAAAGGGTCATACCAATCAGCTTTTTCTTTAGCCCAATCTATCCATTCTTTTTCCTTAGTATTTAAATTGTTTGATTTGATAGTAAAATCTTCAAATTCTTGAATATAATTCCTAATATATTGAGATTTATGCCATCTAGTTGCTGTAAGGAAAAGAGATTCAAATTTAGATAGTTCTTCATCTTTTAACCTTTGTAATTCTTCTGCTTTCTTGCGTTTTTCTTCTTGTTGTTTATTCCAAATAGCTCTTTCAATAGCTTGTTGTTCATCATTTTTAACTTTTAATTCTAACCAAGAAATAATATCTATTAGTTTTTCCTCAATTGGTTTTGTTTTACTATCAGACCATTCTTTAATGGGATATGAATGATCTAATTTAAGGCATAAATTACCTGTAGGCTCTAGGTCAAATGAATCCCAACTATATGTTGTTTCTTTTTTTACTCGTTTATGTTTTTCAATTAGCCTAATATTGTAATGTTGTTCTCTAATTGTAATTTTTGTTTCAAGATTTGCTGTAATCTGATAATCATTTTTTTCAAGTAGAAAGATTAAAGTATTCATGAATTTTAAGGCTCTAGCAAAAAGTTTATCAGATACATCAATACTTATTACATCTAAAGTATCTATTTTCATACTCCAATTATTTTTTTTATTTCTTATTCTAAGCTTATCGTGATAAACTTTTGTAGCAGTTATGCATTTGTGAGGCTTATTTAATTTTTTAGGTACTTCAAGTTTATTTCCAAAGCTATTTTGAATTTTCTCTTTTATGAGTTTTAATTCGGTAGTAGGAGTATAGCTCTTTTTAACTAATGATATCGTAGGGTTTTCGCTTTGTGTGGGAAGTTTTGTTTTTTGAACTTTTTTATTAAATTTTAGTTTTGACCAATAGCCTAATTTAGGCAATGGTATAGTATGTTTTATACAAATTTTACGAATCGCTGTGTCTGAAAAGCCATATTCTTTTGCAATATGAGTAACTGGTTTTGTCCAAACTAAATTATATAATTCTATTCTTGTTAATGATTTGTTTTCCATTGGGTTTAGCATTAATTTTTAAAGTAATTTTTCCCAATTTAATAATTTTTATTCTCTATAAATTATTTTTAGTTTTTTTGAATTGGGAATACTAATAATTTGTGAAGTTTTAATTTTATATCTTTTTACATATAATTTAAGTTAAATATGTCTTTTTATATGCATTAGGATGTAAAAGTTTCTTTTTGATTAAATTTATATTTTATTACATATACTGAAGAGTTTATCTGAATTTGTTAAAGAGCGCAGAAAATTGGCTAATTTAACCCAAGTGGAGTTTGCAGATATAGCAGGAGTAGCGCTAACTGTTGTACGTAAAATAGATTAGGAGAAAACCAATTTAAACCTAGATAAAGTAAATCAAGTTTTAAGTATGTTTGGTCATACATTAATGCCTCTTAGAGAAGAAAGAATAGAAGATAATGAGGTAAGATAATAGGTCTTTTTGTTTACTCTCTTTTTAAAATTGATGTGATGAGAAGTAATTCATCCATAATAACTTTAAAAATAATAAAATTATTAAAAAATTTTTGAGCCGTTTAAATTAATTTTTTAAATATTCAAACTCTCGGTTGTGTTTAGACTTTCCATTTTTGTCTATAATTGTACCTTTATAGTATTCTATAAAAAGGCTATGCTTACCTGTGTTTAGTTTTTTCTTTTTTAAAGTAATTTTCATAGAAGGTGTATTTAATTACACCTCTATTGAAAATTCTATTTTGAGGTGGATTAATGAGTCCATTAACCTCCTGTAAAAGTAAAGTAAAAGAAAATTAAAACAAAGATAATATTTGTAAAATGCTGAATTTAAGAACTTTGGTTTCTTTTAGCTTCCTTTGTTTTCCTTTATTACTTCCCAATACAGAAATTACTAAAAATATGCCCTAAAATATCTTTATCAACATCATAATCTCCTGTAATAGCGCCTAAATAACGCAAGCATTCGCGAATATCAATCGAAAATAAGTCCGTAGATATTTCTAAATCGATGCCTTGTTTTACAGATGTAATTGCATATAAAGCATTGTTTAATGCTTCAAAATGACGCGAATTGGTAACAATCGTTTCATTATTACTTAAAGCACCAATATTTACAAGAGACGTTAATTCGCTTTTAAGCGATTCAATACCTGTTTTATTTTTTGCTGATAAAGTAATTAAATTTTCAATTTCTAATTGTAGCGTAGCAATTTCATCAACCGAAAGTAAATCAATTTTATTAGCAACAACTAATAAGCGTTTATTAGGAAAACGATTTTTAATAATCTCTATTTCTTCTTTTCTTTTTTCTTTTCGCGCTATCCTTGGGTCTATTAAAAAAATAATCAATTGCGCATTATCGGCTTTTTCATAGGCTTTTTTAATACCGATACTCTCTATAATATCTTTTGTTTCTCTAATTCCGGCAGTATCAATAAAACGAAAAGCAACACCATCAATAATGATTTCATCCTCTATCGCGTCTCTAGTAGTACCTGCAATTTCAGAAACTATGGCTTTTTCTTCATTTAACAGCGCATTTAATAAAGTAGATTTCCCTACATTAGGCTCACCGATAATCGCAACGGGTATTCCGTTTTTCATCGCATTTCCAAAAGAAAAAGAATCTATCAATCGTTTTAAAACAAAAGTTATTTGAGCTACTAATTCTTTAAATTTTGTTCTGTCTGCAAACTCTACATCTTCACCAGAAAAATCGAGTTCAAGTTCTATTAACGCTGCAAAATCTAATAATTGAGCACGTAACTCTTTTAGTTCATTGGTAATGCCGCCACGCATTTGTTGTATGGCCATTTGATGACTCGCAGCAGAATTAGACGCAATTACATCGGCCACGGCTTCTGCCTGACTTAAATCCATTTTACCATTTAAAAAAGCACGCATGGTAAACTCGCCATTATCTGCCATTCTACAACCATTTCTTAAAAATAATTGAATTATTTCTTGCTGAATAAAACTTGATCCATGGCAAGAAATTTCTACTACATTTTCTCCCGTATAGGAACGCGGATTTTTAAATACAGAAGTTAAAACTTCATCTATAATAATTCCGTTATCAACAATATGCCCTAAATGAATGGTATGTGTTTGCTGTTTTTTTAATGATTTTTCTTTTTTTACAGACTTAAAAAAAGCATCAACAATAGCAATAGCATTGTCGCCTGAAAGCCGTATAACAGAAATTGCGCCAACTCCAGAAGGAGTCGCTAACGCAATAATAGTATCGTTTTGAATCATTTTACAAAAATACATAAAGATTTATCAGAAAGTAAATGCCAACAAAAATTTGTTGGGCATTTATGAACTGTATTAAAACCTTTAAAATATATTTTAACAGGCTTCTTTTTTAATATTTAGACTATTATTAGCTGCAAATTCTAATGTTCTCATAGGGAATGGTATGTTAATTCCTTCGGCATCAAAAACTTTTTTTATTTCTATAATAGCTTTACTTTTTGCTTTTAATTTTTCTAATGCATTTTCAGAGTCAATCCAAAACCTGCACAAAAAATTAATTGAACTATCTCCGAATTCGGTGTAATAGAACTCAACATCCTTTTCAATTTTTTTCTGATTAAAGTTTTCGGTAATTGTATCTTTTGTTAATTTTTCTACTTTCTCTAAATCAACACCATATTCAACACCGCATTCAATAGCAACTCTCATTTTTGTGGTTAAAGAATAATTTTTAAACGGACTCTCTAAAATCGTTTTATTAGGAATTACAACCATATTATTGTCTGCTTCTTTAATTACAAAATAATTTAAATTAATATCTATTACTTCCCCAGAATATCCCGTTGATTCTACCCAATTGCCAATATTTAAGTTTTTTCTAAAAGATAAAACGATACCAGAAATTGTGTTAGAAAGTGTTCCTTGCAGTGCTAAACCAATAACAATACCAGATACTCCTGCCGCAGATATAATTGTTTTTAAAGTTCCGTCGAACTTCATAACGGTCATTGCAATATATAAACCTGCCAAAAATATAGTGGCAGATGAAAATCTAGAAACTAAATCTCTAACTGATTTTTGTCTAATTCTACTTCCAATTGTTTTATTTACAAAAGAACTAATACCTCTGGATGCAAAATATGAAATAGCTAGAACTACCATTGCAATGGCGAGGTTCGGAATATTTTGTAAAAACACATCTTTCCACAATTCTAACTTTTCTATAATCTTATTCATATTTTACTTTATTAGTTTTATTGTTAATTATTATTATTCTTTTCTCTTGGTAGTATCCGATTAAAAATAGCGGTAATTTGGATGTCTTTAAAACGTTAGCTTGTTTTTTAAAAATTTATTTTAGACTTAAAAAGTCACTCTTTTTGTTTACAGCTTTAAATTAGTTCTCACAAACAAGGCTACGTTTTAAAAGCAATGCAATCTTGTTTTGTTTCTCAAACAATTATTTTTATTGGTATTATTTAACAAAACTGGTATTCAGTTCATCTTTCGTGTCTTTAGACCATGCATTTAGCATCCAAGTAGATTTTTCTAATCCTCTAATGTACGCCCCAATCAAATCGATTGTTCCCTCATCAGATGCTTTGGTCGCTCTATCAATTACTTTGCTTAATTGCTCTAATATTATTTTATGATCTCCAATTATTTTTTTTACCATTTCTTCATCAGATAGTAACGGACTTGATTCTTTTATTTTTGATACCTCGATGTAATCAGATAATTTACTAATAGGATGGTATTTTAATGTAATAATTCTCTCGGCTACTTCATCAATTTTAACCCGCGTATCGTTGTACATTTCCTCGAATTTATTATGTAAATCGAAAAAGTTTTTTCCTAAAACATTCCAATGAAAATTCCTTAATTTTTGATAGTACACATGGTAATCTGCTAGTAAAACATTTAATTCGGTTACTACGGGTAATATTTTTTGATTTTCTATGTTTAAATAATCCATCTTTAAAGGTTTAAGTTCGTAATTTATTTACCACAAAACTAACGTTAAAGTCATGTTTATATTGGCTCATACAATCGAAATATTAACTCATATAACGAAACGGAATTTTTAATATTCTTCACAGATAAACCTCTTATTTTAGAAATTCATTTGTACGCATTACCCATTAAAATGTAATTTTGTTTAAGTATCATTGTAACAAATTAAATTTGTGGGCGTCACATAAGCAGTCAACCCAATAAACCAATTTATAGATGAAAGAAGATAAACAGTTATTAGTACTAACGCATTTAAGTCAATTATTAGATTTTGTAACGGGTATTGGCGGCTTTATTGTGCCGTTAATTTTATGGCTTACCAAAAAAGACGATATTGTAGGAATGGATTTGCACGGAAAAGCCATTATAAATTTCAGAATATCGATGTTTGTGTACATTCTAATTTGTATTCCGTTAATATTATTGCTCGGTTTAGGGGTTATAGGTTTAATTGCAATTGCAATTTTCTATTTAATTTTCCCGATTATAAATGCTATTAAAGCCAGTAATAATGAAGCACCAAAATACCCGTTTTCGATAAAATTTATTCGCTAAAAAACGCCTTTACTTGCTAGTTTTAGTGTTTTGAGTAGTTTTATATCGTATCTAGAGAAGTTGGGCGTTACCAAGTAAAAAAACTTGGTCAGGCTTTACGCTGCAATCTTTTAAAGTCTGTTTAAGGTTCTCGCAAAAAAGCGTTTCCCTTAAACAGACTTTAAAAGGATTTCCACTTCAATCCTTAACGCGGGCTTTTGTATAAAAAGTTAAATAGCTTGATTTATAAAATCTTCGTAATCCTCAAAAAAAAGTTCAAACTGAGCCATTTTATCTACGTAAAATTCAAAGCAATCTCGCCAAGTACTTTTATTATGAATGCTAAACTTCCCTTTAAAAGGTACATAAATTCTTCTAATGATTTTACCAGAATCTAATTCGTAATTTTCATTAAAAATAACGTCTGGCAAATACGCTGTTTCGAGTATGTTTTTTAACGAAAGTAATTGATCAAATAATAATTCGTTGCCAATATCTTCTGGGTGTTCAAAATCTAAACAAACCATTGCTTTTTTGGTATCGCCAACAAATTTAAAGGCAAAACCTTTTATTTTTGTATTGTACAGCAGCCACTTTCTAGGAAAAGACTTCCCAAAACTCGTCCAAAATAGTTTACGTAAGTGTGCAGCTTCTTCTTTAGAGAACATTTATTAAATTATTTTCTGGTTTGTAGTAAGAGAATTTTTATTTTTTGCCAACAGCCAACAGCCAACAGCCAACAGCCAACAGCCAACAGCCAACAGCCAACAGCCAACAGCCAAAAACTATTTTCTATCCGTGAATTTTCGCCAAATTGCCGCGTTCTTTCATCATTTCTGCCTCAAAAGCTAGTAATGCATTCCATTTTTTATCAACAATTTTTCTGTCTTGATATTCTCTAGCAAACTTTAAAAAAGCAGTGTAATGGTTGGCTTCAGAAATCATTAGGTTCTTATAAAATTTAGCCAACTCTTCATCTTCCATATTTTCAGAAAACACTTTAAAACGTTCGCAACTTCTTGCTTCTATTAAAGCAGCAACCAATAAACGTTGCACCAAAGCATCGGTTCTATCTCCTGTTTTAACAAAGAATTTTTGCAATTTTATAGCATAATCGTTCTTTTGCTCACGGCCTAAAACCATTCCGCGTTTTACCATTAATAAATGCACCATTTTAAAATGTTGCATTTCTTCAATAGCTATATTGCTCATTTCTTTAACAAGTTCAGTTTCTTCAGAATAATTAATAATAATAGAAACTGCGTTAGAGGCTGCTTTTTGCTCTAAAAAAGCATGATCTGTAAGTATTTGCTGTAAATTAACTTTGGCTATTTCTGCCCAAGAAGTAGTGGTTTCAAATTGTAATCCTAACATTGGTATGGTTTAGAGTGCAAAAGTAAAACATATTCCTATTTTTTTGTCAAAAGACGTACTTACTTTACCGAATTAAATGATTTTTTTTGGTTATTAGCATTTTCAATACTTTAAACTGAAAATTAGTACGTGTTTAAGCTTACTTTTTTTGTTCATTTACTAGGTGTCAAACTTAAAGTTTAAAGTTTCTAAACTATTTTTAGAACCTACAAGCGTCATAATATCTCCCAAACGCAAACGCGTATACCCATGAGAAACTAATAATTGTCCTTTTCTTCTTACCGATAAAACCAATACATCAGAGGGTAAACGTAAATCTCGTAAACGCATTCCGTGAATATCTTCATTTCTAATTTCTATATCCATAGAATCTTGATCTTGATCCATACCAAGTAATAGCGAAGTGGCATTAGGAGAGCGCACAAAATGATCTAATAAACTAACCATGGCAGTTGCTGGTTCTATGATTAAGGCTCCTAGTTTATGAAATTTATCAAAATTTTCTCGTTTATTTAAGCGCACAACTACATTTTTAGTGCCGATGTTCTCATAAATTAATTCTGCTAATTGGTAATTTTTTTCATCACTTAACATTAATACAATGCCTTCTGTTTTTTCTAATTGTAGCGATTGCATACTCTTTAAAGAAATATCGTCTAAATGAATATATTCAAAATTTGTTTCCTTATTAAAATCAGTATCATCAAACCCAATTAATCGAGTTTCCCAATTTTGCTTTTCTAATTGATTTGCCAAAGCAATAGACTGACTTTCTACACCAAAAATTACGGCATCTCTGGTGCCATCAAACTGCTGCAAACTAGCTTTAGTATGACTTTCTTTTACAAAATTTAAAGCCCATTTAAACAATGGCGGCCCTACTAATTGATTAATAACAATAATAGCAATTACAATCGCTTCAAATTCATGTCCCCAACTAGGAAACTCGTTCGAAATAATGGTTGCTAAACCAAGGGCAACTCCGGCTTGGGTTAAATAAGGCATCCAAGCAATAAAACGATATTCTTTTTTATCATTAGCGGCATAAACGCCAAATAAACCTCCAAAAAACATGGTGAATAATCGTAAAAAAAAGAGCGCAAAGGCAATTCCAAATACACTATATAAAACTTGTAGGGATAAAGAAGCGCCCGTTAACGTAAAGAAAATAATATAAATAAAAGGACTAATTTCTTCTAACAATTCAGAAAACTCAACTCTGTGTTTGCTATAATTAGTAAGCACAAAACTACCAATAATACAAATTAAAAGTGGTTCTATAACAAATTCATGATGCAAGTAAATAGCCGTTTCTAGCTTCACAAAGTAGGCGAACATATATACACCGTAACCAATAATAACAATTAAAAAAGCTTTTAAACTATGCGGAATTTTATAATTAAAAGGGAGTTGTAATAATTTACCAAGAAGGTATCCAATTACAAAAGAGGCAATTAACTCTAAAAATAAGATTCCTAAAAATAAAAACCCAATTTCATCGTCATTAATAAATGCTTTAGAAATTGAGAAACAAATAGCAAAAAGGATAATCACCAAAACGTCTTTTACAACGGTAACACCCATAACGGTTTTTGTAAAAGGCCCATTTGCGCGCATTTCATTAATTACGGCAATGGCAGATGATGGCGAGCGTGCAACAAAAATGGTTCCGAATAAAATAGCGATGGCTATTTTTGTTTTGTTGGGCAAGTTTGCCATAAAAGGAATTGAATCTGCAACAAAATAAATGACGAGAGAAGAAACAATAAAAGTTATAAGTAACTGACCAATGGTCATCCATTTAATACTTTTTATTCTGCTTCTTAAATCATTTAAGTAGAGTTCAGATCCTGCAGAAAATGCTATAATTGCAAGCGCAATTTCATTTAAAAAATGAAGTTCGTCGAGCGCATTAATCGGAATAAAGTTTAAAACCGAAGAGCCAGCAATAATACCTGTAATAATTAAACCTGTAATTAATGGAAATTTTATTTTTTGAAAAACTTTAGCAATTTGATTTGCTGCAATTGCAACAATTACGAATCCGACTAAAAAAATTAGTATCGATTTTATTGGCATTAAAGATTGTTTTGGTAAAGCTAAAGATATACATTAAACCGCATTATGCAAATTAAACTGCTTTTAAAAACAGACAAGTAAATTTTTTAAAAATAAGTTTAGTGTAAAATTCTTTTAAAATAAATCTATGAACAGCGGTAATTTTAAGAAGTTTTGTCAAATACAAGATATTAGAATTATCCATGCAACAACAGGAATTTTAAAATCTATTTTATCGGTAATTGCTTCATGTTTATAAGTTTAAACGTATAAAGCGCTTTTAACCAGAATACTTCTATGTTTTTAAAAACTGGCAGATATAATGAGTTTTACGTTCTTATAGCTTTGAATTTTTGATTCCGTATCATCAATCCTTTTTTTTAGAAAAAAGAATACACTTTGCCACAGCAGTAAGGAAAACAAATTTTAGAAGGGAAAAAAACTATAGATTTAATTTTTAGGATGCTTAAACATTCTTAAATTTACTCGCTCAAAAGATTTAAAAAATAAATGGTAGAATTAGCAGGGATTATTATTTTAGGAATATTAGCACAATGGGTTGCTTGGAAATTGAAAATACCAGCAATTTTACCTCTTATTTTAATCGGTTTACTAGTAGGACCCATTGCAGCTGCTTATTTAAGTGAAGATGGTTCTAAATGGATAGAGCCAATTTGGAATGGTGAAAAAGGTTTGTTTCCTGGAGATAGTTTGTATTATTTTGTTTCTTTGGCCATCAGTATTATTCTTTTTGAAGGTGGTTTAACATTAAAACGAAATGAAATTAAAAATGTTGGTCCTGTAATTACAAAACTAATTACGTTGGGCTCTGCCATCACATTTTTTGGTTCTGGTATTGTAGCGCATTATACTTTTGGTTTAGGTTGGGATCTTTGTTTTCTCTTTGCAGGTTTAATTATTGTTACAGGGCCTACGGTAATCACACCAATTTTAAGAAATATTCCGTTAAAAAGAGATGTTTCTACAGTTCTAAAATGGGAAGGAATTTTAATTGATCCGATAGGAGCGCTGGTTGCAGTATTAGTTTTTGAGTTTATTAGCGTAGGCGGCGGCGGCGGCTTTACCAAAATAGCGTTAATTGAGTTTGGTAAAATTTTGCTATTCGGTACTACTTTTGGCTTTACATTTGCGCATGCATTGGCATATGCTGTAAATAAAAAATTAATACCTCACTATTTATTAAATGTAGTTTCTTTATCAACTGTTTTACTGGTTTTTGTAGCATCAGATGTTTTTGCTCATGAGTCTGGTCTTTTAGCGGTGGTAGTAATGGGAATGGTTTTAGGAAACGGAAAATTAAAAAACCTAAAAGAATTGCTTTATTTTAAAGAATCTTTAAGTGTCTTATTAATCTCAATTTTATTTATTTTATTGGCGGCAAACATCAATATGAAAGATTTAATGCTTTTATATACTTGGCAAACAGCCATTTTGTTTTCTATTGTTGTTTTTGTAATAAGACCATTAGCGGTTTTTGCAAGTACAATGAATTCTAAATTAAAACTAAACGAAAAATTATTTATCAGTTGGGTAGGACCAAGAGGAATTGTAGCTGCCGGAATTGCGTCTTTATTTGGAAGTAAACTATTAAAAGAAGGAGTAGAAGGAGCAGAATATATTACACCTTTGGTTTTTATGATTGTTTTAGGAACTGTTTTATTAAATGCAACCACCGCAAGATTATTTGCAAAAATGGTAGGGGTGTTCTTAAAGAGTTCAGATGCAATTTTAATTGTAGGTGCCTCAAGTCCGGCGAGATTAATTGCGGGATATTTAAGAGATAAAGGCAAACGAACTGTATTAATTGACTCTAATAAATATTTTATTGAACAAGCTTTAGAAGAAGGATTAGAGGCGATTACGGTGAATATCTATGATGATAACTTGTCTGATAATATTGAGTTAAATGATGTGGGTTATTTAATAGCCATTACGGGTAGTGATGCCGTAAACAACCATGCAATTGCAAGTTTTTCTAAAGATTTTGGTGAGCACGGCGCGTATAAAATAGCCTCTTCTATAGAATCTGAAAATGCAAGCAAAGAGCAAAGAAAAGGGTTTTTTACACCAAAAGATGATTTTATCAATTTAAGCGAGGCTTTTAGAGAAAACCCTAATATCAATGAAATCTCTATTACATCTGAAGAAGAATTTACAAGAATAGTTTCTATATTGGTAGAAGAAGAAAAGTCAATTCCGTTATTTATAGAAAAAGATAAGGGTATTTATTTAATTGCAGAGTTTGAGAAGCTAGCATTAGAAAAGAAAGATTTGGTTTTATCGTATTTAGGTAAAGATATGGAGCTTCAAGAAAAGTAATTTTTTTCTACTTTTTTAGCTTCTGTTATAATAGAAGAGGGATATTTATAGAGCTCTAAAATTTTTAAAGCATTTCTAGTTTTTAGACTTCCTTTTTTAAGTTTATGATCAAAAAAGAGCTCATGATCTTCTATTTGTTCGCTAAAATGAAATAATTCGTAGTGATCTTGTCGTAATAATTCTGTAAGTTCAATATCATGCGTAGAAACCAAAACAGTGTGTTGTGTTTTGTTTAAATAAGACAATATAGCTTTTCCGCCAGAAATTCTTTCAATAGTATTTGTACCTTTAAATAGTTCATCTAAAATAAATAAGCAAGGGTTGTCATCGTTAGAAGCATCGATAAGTTCTTTTATATTTAAAACTTCTTGTAAATAATAACTTGTATGGTCTAGTAAGTCATCGGTAATTCTAATAGAAGAATACACCTTGTAAAAAGGGGCATTATAAGCGCTCGCAAAACAAAAATTAAATGCTTGTGCCAAAATACTGTTCACGGCAATAGTTCTTATAAAAGTGCTTTTTCCAGACATATTAGATCCTGTTAATAGCATACTTTTATCAAGTAACTGTATGGTATTAGAAATGCAATTTTCTATTAACGGGTGATGAATGTTTTGGGCATTTATTTCATGATGGTCATTAAAGGTTGGTGTACATATTTTTAGATTTCCAAATTTTAAAGAAGCGGTAGAGATGGCAACATCAATGTTACCAATAAAAATAAATAAATCCTCTATGCTCTTTTTTTCTTTTGTAATGGCATCTAAAAAGCTATAAAACACTAAATATTCTAAATTGAATAGTATTTTAAAAAGTTCTACAAAAAGCCAAATAGCAAATGCCCACTCAGGGCAGAATCATACTTTTATATTTAATATTTTGAGCAAATAGTCTTCATTCCATCCAGCTTCAAGCCTTTTACTTTTTACAGATAGTTTTTTAGAGTTTTCATTTTTCAGTAAGTTTAAAGCAAT
>NZ_VORR01000072.1 GCF_007997085.1 Polaribacter sp. IC066 | reverse complement strand
TTTAAAACTGAAAATGGTGCACAGATATATGCGGTTATTAGATCAGTAACAGATACCTGTATTAAGAATGGTCAAAATATTTTCGCTGCTTTTAAAACTATTGCTGTTTTAAAGGCTGAATAGTTACCTAAAACTAATACTCATGAAAAATTTATATAAAAAATTCGGAATAGCACTTGCTTTTTTAGGTGTTTTAACAGTTGCATCTTGCGAGTCTAGTTCTTCTTATGAAGATGAATTGCCTTCAATTGCTAATATCGCAGTTTCAAATGACGCTTTTTCTACTTTAGAAGCTGCTGCCGTTAATGGCGGAGTTGCAGGAGTTTTAAGCAACAGTAACCCTAATGATCCTTCTGGAGATTATACTGTATTTGCCCCAAACAATAGTGCATTTGCTCGTTTAGGTCTTACAGAATCTACTTTAGGAGCGTTGCAAACTTCTTTTTTAACA
Organism: Polaribacter sp. IC066; assembly: GCF_007997085.1. Taxonomy (GTDB): domain Bacteria; phylum Bacteroidota; class Bacteroidia; order Flavobacteriales; family Flavobacteriaceae; genus Polaribacter. The sequence continues at coordinate 14,723 of NZ_VORR01000072.1, read as the reverse complement.
AATACATTATTGTACCATGTTTCAAATGGAAATTTAGCAGGATCTGCGATTCAAGCAAATGGAACTTCGGGTTCTGCTTTAGGCGGATTAACTCGTAGATTTATAAATCGTGATGGAACATTATACATTAACGGTTCTAAAATTTTAGCTACAGACATTGCAGCGGCAAACGGAACAGTTCATGTAATTGATAAAGTAATGATTGCAACGGGTGGTAATGTGGTAGCATCTGCAATTGCCCTTCAAACAGCAGCAGTTTTTAAAACACCTGAACTTCGTTATTTAGTTCAAGCAGTTGTGTATGCAGGTTTAGCAGATGCATTAAGTAACCCTGATGCAAAATTTACAGTTTTTGCGCCAAATGATCAAGCATTTATTAATTTAGGAACTGCTTTGGGTTTATCATTTAATAAACCAGAAGATGTAAAAATGATTGATAAGGATTTGTTAACAGCAGTTTTATTAAACCATGTATTTGCAGATACAAGTAAAGATCGTTTTACCTCTGAATTAAATGCAGGTATTTATGAGACTTTAGGCAGTGATACCATAAAATTAGGTGCGTATAATAATGGTGTTTTAACAGTAAGTGGGTCAGGAAATGCACAACCTGCAAACATGGTAATACCAGATGTACAGACCACAAACGGAATTGTTCATGTAATTGATCAAGTTTTATTACCATAAAGTTTTAAAAATATTAATTTGAATCGTTATTACAGTTGGGTGTTTTACAACATTTGGCTGTAATACTTTTTAATTTTATTTTTAATCATGTTTGTCCGCCAAAGAATCAAGACGCTTTGCTTTTAGAACCAATCTGCCGGCTGGCAGGGAAACAAGGTCTGATGATAACTAACGTAAACTCAAAAAAAAGTATGAATTTTTTATTTTAAAATTACTTAAAAAAATAAAGTATTATTTAAAAAAACAAGTCAAATCACTTGATTTTAAAATGATTTATGAATCTGAACTATTTTTAATCGTACACTACTACTACTACTACTAATAAATAAAAAAAATCCAAAAGTAATTTTACTTTTGGATTTTTTTTGAATAATAATAATAATAATAATAATAAGATTGTTTTTAAGCCTCTCCCCTTGCTGGATATCCATCTTCTAGAATAGAATCTATTCCATTTAAAACATCTTTAAAAGCGGGTCTTCCAAAAGGCATCGATTGAATAGACTCCCAATACACTTTATTTTCTGTATCAATTAAAAACAAGCCTGGTTCTGTAAAATGTTTTGGCTCTTTATCGTTGATACCTTCAGATATAAAAAGACCCCATTTTCTAGCTTCTTCAATTGGAAAATCATAACCAACAGGAATGCTGTCTATTGCCCAATTTTTATGAGTTTCTTTAGCAATTTTTTCTGTATTTGAACTAATTGCAATTAGATTTACGCCTCTTTCTGTAAAGTCTTTTACTTTATTTTGCAACTCTTCTAATTGTGTTTTACAAACCGGACAATGATTCCCTCTGTAAAAAATAATCAAGGTAAAATTCTTCGGATTTTGCTCTTGCAAATTCCATTTTGTATCGTTTACTAAATCTATTTTAAGTTCTGGTGCTTTATTTCTAGGTTTTATCATAATGCTCTAAATATTAGTGATTACTATTTTTCGAAATTACTCTCTGCGTTGCAATTAAAATTAGAATTTACTTTCATTTAGTGATTATTCATTTTTCCTTTTTTCTTTGTCAATTGTTTCTCTAAATCATTTATCGATTCAGAAATAGAACTTATAAAGTTATCATGACTTGCTTCTGCAAATAATCTTGGGCCAGGCAAACTTAAACGAATATTACAAATCATTCCCGTTTCATCAGATGAAGTATTTTCTGTTTTAAAAAAAACATCTGCACCAATCACCATTTCGAATTTATTATGTAAATTTTCTAATTTTTCTGTTACTACTTCTTCTAGTCTTTTACTAGCTTTTACATCATGGTACTCAAAGTTAATGTTCATAATCTCTTGCATTTTTAGTTAGTATTATATTCTATCACATCAAAAATAAAATAAATACTGCTATTTAGTTGGCGTGTATGGTTCTATATTGAACTCATATCAAAAGAAATCTTGTAATTATAAAATGATACCTAAAGGCAACATGTTTTCGTTGTTTTAAATATGTATCTACCGATAAAAAAAGAGATAAGCATCTACGCTAGAATAGAAATAATCTAGAGAAAATAAAAAAAGCTATGAAAATTTACTAAAACAGTAAAATTTTCGTGGCAAAGTAATTGTTGTAAATATATAAAAATACTATTTAATAGATTCTATTATACTTTGTGTTCTATATGCGCTTTTAAAATTTATTTTATTAATTACTTCCTTATCAATATAAAGAGATGAAATTATAGAGCTGGGATCAATTTAAATTTAAAAACGAGGTAAAAACTCTTTTTTTCTATTATCTAACATTTATAATCACATTATATTAAGATGCTGATACGTGTACTATTATTATAGCTTAAATTTACAATAAGAGCCACCTTAAAGTATATTTATTAGATAATTGAAATGGTAACAGTTATGAAATGTGCAGTTTAGTAGTTGAATTATAATTGTAACGATAAATGTTGTTACCCACTAGTGAAACAAAATTTACACTTATTATAAAAGATTTATTAGAAGTCTCTCTTTCAAAAGTTATTCTTTTAATTGGCTGTAGTTTAAGTTTGTTTTAACAGCTGTTTTTTATCGAATATCTCGTAGCTTTATAATCAATTCAAAACTACTATATGTTGTGAAGCACAGGTATCAAACACTTTTGCACCAACATTATTTTCAACTAGAACCTTTTAATTTTATCTTCTCTTACGAGAAGTAATAAAATAAACACCTGTTAGTATTATTGCCGAAGCAACAATAGATTGTGTTGTTAATTTTTCATCTAAAACATACCATCCTAAAAATAGAGCAACAACGGGATTTACATACGCAGATGTTGATACTTTTTCTGTTGATACTACTTTTAATAAATAATTAAAGGAGGTAAAAGCTATAATTCCGCCTAGAAATATCAAGAGCAACATGCAAATAACAACATTAAAACTCCAGTCTAACGGTGATAACCAAACTTCATTAAAGCTTAAACTAGCAATTGCTAAAATAATACCTGCACTTAACATTTGATATCCTGTGCTCACAAAAAAGTTTTTTGGTAATGCAGCTTTAGATACAAATACACTTCCGTAGCTCCAACTGAATACGCAGGTAAAAATCATAAAAATACCCAACAAGCTTTCTTTTGATGTTGTAATTTCTTGTTGACTTACCAATAAATACATTCCTAAAATACCTAAAGAAACCCCGATAATAGATTTTTTTTGCAATGGTTTTCTATCAATTAAACGCATTAAAAACAACACAAATAAAGGTTGAGTGGACGCTAGCAGCGCTGCAAAACCAGAATCTACATATTTTAAAGCCCAAACAAAAACTCCGTTACCGTAGACTAAAAACAGAAAACCCGCAATAATTGAATTGATAAGTTGTTTTTTAGTAATTACTAAAGATGCTTTTAACAGTTTTGCGATGATCATAATTAAACTACCTGCAGTTAAAAAACGAACAGAAGCTAAAAATAAGGGTGAAAGTTCTGTTACTGCAACTTTATTAAATAAATAGGTAGAACCCCAAATAAGATAAATGGCAAAAAATGCGGCTATTATTAATCCTTTTGATTTTTTCAATTAGTGAGTATTGATACAATCAAATGTAATCTTTAAAAGAATACTAAATTATTTTTGTTTCGTTTAAAATTAGATTATTGTATGTTTAAATTCAGTAAAATAAATTGACAAAAAACATAGATAAAATAAAAGTAAATAATTTTATCATTTTGTTTGTAATAAGATGTCATTTTCATTTATCCATCTAAAATTATAGACGGCTCTCATCATAAACTGCGAAACATTTAAATTCTTCCAATAATTGATTGATGGGTATTTTTTTTATTTTGAGAAACAGTTTACCAATCAAGATGGGTTTATAAGTATTAGTATTCAAGCTTTTTAGAAACGAATACCACAATTATAAATTTTTACTCATTAAAAGAAATCCTCTTTTCTTTATTTCAGGCAGCATTGTTGTATACCGCTTGTTTTAAAGTTTATTCAATTATCTTATTTATAGTCTTATTCTGTTTGTCTTTACAAAACTATTTTCATCATTAAAATACGGGAAATCTTAAAATCATACTTCATAAAAGATTTGATATTCCATATAAAAAGTTCCAATTAATATTCTGTCTTTTTATGATATTCTTGACAAAAATATTGATTGGAACTAAACTTATAGAAATGAAAAATAAAATTTTATGATCGATAATAAAATTGAGAATATTTAAGACAAACTAAAATAATCTTTGCCCATTTTTTCGCCTACTAGAGATAAATCATCAACCAAAGTTTCTATAAATCCTTTTAAATCTTCCTGAAAATCATCGATTGTTTTGTAACGGTATTCACACATTAACTTCCCGATTAAAAAAGCTGCAGAATCTTTATCTGCATTTTCTGTATTGGTTAAAAACCCAATATAATAATGAATACTATTTAAAGAATTCATAATAGATCTAGGACAATTAGGATTTAAAATTAAAAATTCTAAAACGGTATCGCTCGTCGGTGTTTTTCTGTAATACCTTCGCATCATATCATATGTTTCTACACATTTTAACAAAGTAATCCACTCATAACTAGTTCTTACAGAACCCCCGAAATTTACTTTTTCTAAAAGTGCATCGTTGTATTTTGAGTTGATTATACGAATTACCTGATTGGCTCTTTCAATATAAATACCCAACATTATAATGGCGTATACTTCGTCATGTAATAAAGTAGCTCTAATTTTAGTTCTTAAAGAAGCTACGTTAGAGGCAATCATAGTTGTAAAATCAAACAAACCACTTTTCACGAAACGCTCTGCAGAATATGCTTTTACAGTTCTGTTTAAAGTATTTATAGATTCATATAACTCTGTAGATATTAAATCTCTTGCGCCGTTTGCATTTTGTTGTACATTTTTAATGGCAGATAAAATAGAATATGGTTTTTCTGGGTTCAACCCACAGTCAAACAAAATTTCACTTTCATTAAATTCCTTTTTCTCTTTAAGTTCTTCTTCATCTGCTACAAATAACATTGATCTTAAAACGAATTCTCTTGATTGAGATGCCTCATTTGGTGCATCTAAAGATGAAAAATAATTTACGCTTAAATATCTTGCAATATGTTCTGAACGTTCTATATAACGTCCCATCCAAAAAAGATTATTGGCTACTCTTGCTAACATAAAATTTTATTTATTTTTTTAATACCCAAGTATCTTTAGAGCCTCCTCCTTGCGAAGAGTTTACAACTAAATTACCTTTTCTTAAAGCCACTCTTGTTAAACCTCCTTTTAAAACAAAGTCTTTGTCTTTGCCTAACAAAGTAAATGTTCTTAAATCTACGTGTCTAGGTTCAAAAGAATTTTGATCTTCTATATAGGTAGCGTGTGTAGAAAGAGACATAATGGGTTGGGCAATATATTTTCTTGGATTTTCTTGAATTGTTTTTTGTACTTTTTCTATTTCTTCTTTGGTTAATGTGTTTCCTATAGAAATACCATAACCACCCGATTCATCAACAGGTTTTACCACTAATTTATCTATATTTTCTAACACATATTTTAATTCATCTGGTCTGCTACAATGGTAGGTATGTACATTATTTAGAATTGGTTCCTCATCTAAATAATACTTTATAATTTGTGGCATATATGTATAAATAGCTTTATCATCAGCAACGCCAGTTCCTGGTGCATTTACCAAGCTTACTTTTCCTTTTATATACGATTTAAACAAACCCGGAACTCCTAAAACAGAGTCTTTATTAAAAACTTGTGGATCTATAAACTCGTCATCTACCCGTCTATAAATAACATCAATTCTTTGCAAACCTCTGATGGTTTTCATGTAAACAAAGTCGTTTTCTATAAACAAGTCTCTACCTTCTACCAACTCCACTCCCATTTGTTTTGCCAAAAAAGAATGTTCGTAATAAGCTGAATTGTAAACACCTGGGGTTAAAACCACACATTTAGGTATATCGACACCTTTTGGTTTAACAGATTCTATTATCTCTAATAAATTTTGACCGTAATCTGAAACATTATGTGATTTATAAGAATTAAAAACACCAAATAAAGTTCGTTTTAAAGCCTCTCTATTCCCTACAACATAACTTACTCCCGAAGGGCATCTAATATTATCTTCTAAAACATAATATTCACCATCAGCATGTTTGATTAAATCGGTTCCTGAAACATGATTGTAAATTCCGCCCGGAGGATCAAAACCTTCCATTTCTTTTAAATAATTGGCAGAAGAAGCAATTAAATCTCTCGGAACAATATTTTGCTTTAGTATTTTTTGATCGTGATATAAATCCCATAAAAAAAGATTTAGAGCTTTACTCCTTTGCAAAGCGCCACTTTCTAATTTTAACCATTCTGCATTGCCGATAATTCTCGGAAATAAATCGAATGGAAAAATTTTTTCTTTGGTTTCTTTATCACCATAAACTTGAAACGTAATTCCCTGATTAAAAAAAGCGTCTTTTGCTTTATCGTTTAATGAAGCAAAATCACTAACAGAATATTCGCTAAATAATTTAAATAATGTTTGATAAACTTCTCTTACTTCTTTGTTGTCTGTAAATATTTCATCGTAAAATTTAGAATCAAATTGATAAGAAGAAAATATTGGTAATTTCATATTTGTAGCCAGAATAAAAATGTTTCTCGTAAAATTAATACAAATATTATTAAAAACATATCATTAAATTAAATTATTCTTCTAATTTTATTTTTATGTACTTATTAAGTTCATTAAAACAAGTTATTCTTTAAAGTATTCTTGATTTAATTAACATTTCTTTATCAAAATTCGATCAATTAGTATTAATTTAGCTTAAATTTTTTTGGATAAAATTTTTGGTGTTTACAACCGCAACTAATTCAAGAAAATTAAGTTTAAATTATATTAAAAATTAGGAAAAAGATATAATCCACAAAAAACATTCACCTAAATTTTAGTACAATTAGTTTTCATTTAACTAATTTTATACTAAAAACCATATCAGATTAAACTATGGCATTAAAAGTTGTAATTTCTCACAAAACAAAATATAAGTACGATCGTTCTGTAAAGTTATCTCCGCACATTTTTAGGTTAAGACCTGCGCCGCATAGCAGAACTCCGATTGAATCCTATTCTTTAAACATTGAGCCTAAAGAACATTTTTTTAACTGGCAACAAGATCCTTTTGGCAACTATTTGGCAAGAGTCGTTTTTCCTGATAAAACAGAAGAACTTTCTATTGATGTAGAAATTATAGCCGATTTAAAAACCATCAATCCGTTTGATTTTTTTGTAGAAGAATCCGCAGAAGAATTTCCTTTTACCTATTCAGACAATCTTAAAAAAGAATTAAGTCCTTATTTAGAAGTTACCGAAAAAGGGAAATTAATCGACGGTTTTATCAAAACATTAGATGTATCCGCTAGAAAAACCATTTATGTTTTGATTGATATCAATCAGAAAATTTATGAATATTTAAGCTATAATATTAGAATGGAACCCGGTGTGCAAAGTTGTGAGGAAACTTTAGATAGTAAAACGGGTTCTTGTAGAGATTTTGCCTGGTTATTTGTGCAAACTTTGCGTCATTTGGGGTTTGGAGCGCGTTTTGTTTCTGGTTATTTAGTGCAATTAAAGTCTGATGAAAAATCTTTAGATGGCCCCTCTGGACCTGCAGAAGATTTTACAGATTTACATGCTTGGGCAGAAGTGTATTTGCCGGGCGCTGGTTGGATTGGCTTTGATGCAACTTCTGGTTTATTAGCCAGTGAAGGGCATATTCCTTTGGCTTGTACGCCTACTTTTGAAAGTGCTGCTCCGGTTTCTGGAATGTCTGATGTTTGTGAAACTACCTTCGAATTTGAGAATTCTGTGACAAGAATTTTAGAATCGCCAAGAGTTACAAAGCCCTACACAGAAAATCAATGGGAAAACATTGTTCAATTAGGTCATAAAGTAGAAAAACAACTTCAGAAAAACGATGTTCGTTTAACCATGGGTGGCGAACCTACTTTTGTTTCTATTGATGATATGGAGTCTGCAGAATGGAATACCGATGCAGACGGCCCCGCAAAAAGAGAACGTTCTAAAGATTTATCAAAACGTTTATTAAAGAAAATTGCACATGGTGGTTTTATGCATCATGCCCAAGGAAAATGGTATCCTGGAGAACCTTTACCAAGATGGTCTATAGAATTATGTTGGAGAAAAGATGGCCGTAAAATTTGGTTTAATACCGATTTATTTGCAGCTATTTCAGATTCACAAAAAATTAATAAAGGTGATGATAAACTGTTTTTAGAAAAACTAACAGAATATTTAGCCATTTCTAACAAACATATTACACCTGCCTATGAAGATGCTTTTTACTTTTTATGGGAGCAGGGTAAATTACCAATAGATTTAAATCCGGGTGAAGATAAAGACAGTTCTTTAGCGGAAAAGAAATTAAAAGAAATTTTAGAAAACGGCACATCAGAGCCTGTTGGTTATGTGTTGCCTTTAAATAAAACAGAAGACAATTGGTTTTCTAGCCATTGGAAATTTAGAAGAAATTATATATACTTAACGCCTGGGAATTCTCCTCTCGGTTTAAGGTTGCCTTTAGATTCGTTGCAAACTGAACCAGAAAATGAAATTTTTCCGATTCATGAACCAAATCTTTTTGAAAAGAAGAAACGATTACCCAGCTTTAAACAACTTGTAGCTAAAAGACATGAAAAAGTTTTAGAAAAAGGAATCAACAAAAGTCTGCCTACTTACTTTGTAAGAACTGCAATTTGTGCAGAAGTTAGAGATGAAAAATTACATTTATTTTTACCGCCTTTAGAAGAGGCCAATTCCTATTTAGATTTGTTGGCCTCTATTGAAGCGACTGCAAAAGAATTAGAAATTCCGATTGTTTTAGAGGGGTACGGACCGACAAAAGATAACCGATTAGAGTCTATGAAAATAACGCCTGATCCAGGAGTTGTAGAAGTAAATGTGCATCCATCTAACACTTGGCAAGAATTAATGGACAACACATTTACCATCTATAATGAAGCTAAAAAATCTAGATTAGGTACAGAGAAGTTTATGCTAGATGGCAAACACACGGGCACTGGTGGCGGCAATCACGTTACTTTAGGTGGTATTTCTCCCAAAGATAGTCCGTTGTTGAGAAAGCCAAGTTTGTTACGAAGTTTATTAACTTTTTGGCAACATCACCCTGGTCTTTCTTACTTATTTTCTGGTGCTTTTGTGGGGCCAACTAGTCAGGCGCCAAGGGTTGATGAAGCAAGACAAGATAGTTTATATGAACTGGAAATTGCGTTTAGCCAAATTCCGAAAGATGGCGACGTACCGTTTTGGTTAACAGACAGATTGTTCAGGCATTTATTAACCGATTTAACAGGAAATACACACAGAGCAGAATTTTGTATCGATAAATTATATTCGCCAGATTCTTCTACAGGAAGGCTAGGAATTTTAGAGTTGAGAGGTTTTGATATGCCGCCGCATGCACAAATGAGTTTGCTACAAAATTTATTGGTAAGAACGTTAGTTTCTTGGTTTTGGAAAAAACCGTATGAACAAAAATTAGTACGTTGGGGAACCGCTTTGCATGATAAGTTTTTAATTGAACACTTTGTAAGAGAAGATATTAAAGACATTGTAGCCCAATTAAATAAAGCGGGTTACGAGTTTAAAGAAGATTGGTTCAATCCGTTTTTTGAATTTAGATTTCCATTACATGGGATGGTTCAAATAAACAATATAGATATAGAATTAAGAGCCGGAATTGAACCTTGGAATGTTTTAGGAGAAGAAATGACGGGTGGCGGAACGGCAAGATATGTAGATTCATCTGTAGAAAGATTGCAAGTAAAAGTAAATAATTTTACAGAAGAAAGGTATGTGTTAACTTGTAACGGCGTAAAAGTTCAGTTGCAACAAACCGCTGTAAAAGGCGAATTTGTTGCGGGCATTCGTTATAAAGCTTGGAATCCGTACTCTGCTCTGCACCCTACTATTGGCGTAGATACGCCTTTAGTTTTTGACATTGTTGATACGTGGAGCAAACATTCTATTGGGGGTTGTACTTATTTTGTGGCACATCCTGGCGGACGCTCTTATGATACGTATCCTGTAAATAGTTTCGAAGCAGAATCTAGAAGAATTAATCGTTTTTGGGATTTTAACCATACCCAAGGCGACGTTGAAGATATAGAAGAAAAACCTAAAGATGATTTTATACCCGGTGGCAGAGCGGTTGTTGTAAAAAAACAAGAAAGTTCTAAACGTTTTAAATATCAAGAGACTCCTGTAAATGCAGAATTTCCGAACACATTAGATTTAAGGCTGAAAAAATAATTTTTTAGGGATATGCCAGTAAAAAATTTATTTCAAAAATATTTCAGCGATTTTAAAAACTATGACGAAGTTTTAAAGTCAGATATGAGCATTAACCCAAATTGGACAAAGTTATTAACCAACTTTGCAGATATTGGTGTGCAAGATTTAGCTGAAAAACAAAATCAAATAGATTGGTTGCTGGCAGAAAATGGTGTAACCTACAATGTTTATAATGACCCAAAAGGTTTAAACAGACCCTGGAACTTAAATATTATTCCTTTTATCATTGAACAAAAAGAATGGAAAGGAATTGAAAAAGGGTTGCAACAAAGAGCTGAATTGTTAAATTTAGTTTTGAAGGATATTTACGGCAAAATAGAACTCATTAAAAATAAAATTGTTCCGCCAGAAATTATTTATGCGCACAGAGGGTTTTTAAGAAATTGTGATCAAATTAAATACAATACCTCTAAAAATTTATTGATTCATTCTGCAGATTTGGCTAGAGGTCCAGATGGCAGAATGTGGGTAGTAAATGATCGTTCTGAAGCACCATCGGGAATGGGCTATGCGCTAGAAAATAGATTTTCTATCCGAAGAACAGTTCCTAATTTATTTAACAATATAAATGTAGAACAACCTTTTAATTATTTTAAAGATTTTCATCAACTTTTAATTGATGCAGCTACAAACTCAAAAGAAAATCCGACGATTGTTATTTTAACACCTGGTCCTCATAATGAGACTTATTTTGAGCATTCGTACTTATCTTCATTCTTGGGATATCCGTTGGTAAAAGGAAACGATTTAATAGTACGAGATAACAACCTTTTTATCAAAACATTAAAAGGATTAATAAAGGTTGATGTAATTTTAAGAAGAATTGATGGCGATTATACAGATCCTTTAGAACTAAAAGGAGACTCTTATTTAGGAGTTGCAGGCTTGTTAAATGTAGTTCGTAAACAAAATGTGAGCATCTTAAATCCTATTGGTAGTGGCGTTTTAGAAAATCCGGGATTAATTCCATTTATGAATTCTATTTGTAAGTACTTTTTAAAAGAAGACTTAATTTTACCGCAAATTGCTTCTTGGTGGTGCGGACAAGAAAAAGAGCGAAACTTCGTACTCGAAAACTTAAAAGATTTTGTTGTAAAACCAATTGACAGAACCAATAGAGAGCATATTTATTTCTGTGAAATGCTAACAAAAAAGGAGTTAGCCTATTTAAAAGCACAGATTTTAGCAAAACCTTATCATTTTGTAGCACAAGAAAAAATATCATTTTCTACAGCTCCCAATTTTTCAGGTGATAGTTTGGAGCCTAGAAAAGTAGTTTGCAGAACTTTTGCTGTGGCAAAGAAAGATTCTTACAGTGTAATGCCTGGAGGTTTAGCAAGAGTAGCGTCAGAAAAAGAAGAATTACGAGTTTCTAACCAACGTGGAGGAACGAGCAAAGATTTTTGGATTACAAATTCAGATTTACAAGAAAAACCATACAATAAACGTTTTCATTGGCATCATTCAACCTCAAACTCATTGTCTGGTATCGAAAATTTACCAAGCAATACCGCAGAAAATTTATTTTGGTCGGGTAGATATTTAGCCAGAACATTGGTTACCGCTAGGTATACTAGAATGGTTTTAAATAAAATGGTCGATTTAGAGTTTAGTAAATTAGATTCTGATGCTAAAAGTTTAGATATTTTATTTAAATCCATCACACATTTAACTTCTGTTTTCCCTGGCTTTACAGGAGAAAATAAAGAGAAAGCCTTAAAAGATCCATTAACAGAAATTGGTATTGTTTTGTTTGATGAAAGCAAAGTAGGTAGTTTGGCAAACTCAATTTCGTCATTTTCTAACTCCTACTATTCTTTACGTAATTTGTGGTCTAAAGATATGTGGCGTGTTTTTGAGTCCATGAAAAAACAATGGACCGATTTTAAGCCAGAAAACAGAAAGAAAATAAAAAGCCTCACCAAATTATTAGACAATATAATTACTAAACTAATTGCTTTTATTGGTTTAATTGAAGAGAGTATTTTAGTAGAACAGGGATTACTGCTATATTTTATAGGCTTGCAAATGGAATTTTCGATGATGACGATTGATAAATCGCGCGCACTTTTAGTTGTAAAACATGATGAAGACGTAGAGTATGAAATTTTAGAATCTTTATTAGACAGTCATGAAAGTTTAAATATTTATCGCTATAGTTTTAAATCGTATTTAAATTTAGAAAACACCATCAATCTTATTTTATTAGACAAAGCATATGCACGCTCTTTAAAATATCAACTAAATAGAATTAAAAGAGACATTGCTCAACTGCCAAAAAAGAATACCAATGCAGCGGCTACAACTTCTTATTTGCAAATTTCTAAAGCCTGCAATCTTATTGAAAATTCAGAATCAACAGCATTAATTTCTATTGATAATGAGCAATATACAAGAACAAATTTAGATACTTTATTATCCGATTTAAGCACTTTAATTCACGCAACATCCGTCTCTATAACAGACCCTTATTTTAATCACTCCGATCAACAAATTCAATTAGTGCATCAAAAAGATACTTGGTAATGTTATTTTCCGTCATCCATAAAACAGCATATAACTATGAAGGTTCAGTTACCTACTGTCATAATATTGCCTATTTAAAACCTAAAGAGTTTATAGGTCAGAAATTGGTTGATTATCGGCTAGAAATAACACCAACACCGACCTATATCGAGGAAGATTTAGATTTTTTTGGCAATACGGTTATACGTTTTTCTATAGATGAACCTCATAAAGAGCTAATAGTTACCGCAATTAGTAAAGTAGAACGTAGTTTCGATTTAGAAGCCGATGTTTTCTCTTCAGAAATTTGCAAAAATACCACCGTAAAAAAAGCCTTGGAAATCATTAAAAACGGGGATGAGGAAATCTTAAAAGTCTATGATTTTATATTAGATTCTCAATTTATAACCACTATTTCTGATGAAATTACCAGTTATGCAAAACAATCTTTAAAACCAGAAAGTTCTTTATTTGAAGCCACCAAAGAATTAATGGAGCGCATTTTTAAAGATTTTAAATTTGATGCTGAATTTAGTACTATTGCAACGCCTTTGGATGAAGTGATGAAAGAAAAAAAGGGCGTTTGCCAAGATTTTGCTCAAATTGGCATTGCCTGTTTGCGTTCTATTGGTTTGCCTGCAAGATATGTAAGTGGCTATATAGAAACTTTACCTCCTCCTGGTAAAGAAAAATTAGTGGGTACAGATGCCTCTCATGCTTGGTTTTCGGTTTATATTCCGCATTTTGGTTGGGTAGATTTTGATCCTACAAATAATCAAATTCCAAAAAACCAACATATTACTGTTTCTTACGGAAGAGATTATTATGATGTTCCGCCTTTAAAAGGAGTTTTATATGGTTCTGGAGGGAGTAAAATGAAAGTTTCTGTCGATATAAGGCCTGCTAAATAACTACTGATATTTTATTATTTCAAAATAGTTAGTTTCATAAAAACAAAAATTGCATAAAAATACCCTTTTGATTCATCCGTAAAACATCATTTAATCATAGCTTTAAGTTTAGCAATTTGGTTTTTTGGTTTTTCTATATTTTACAGAGCCTTTAGATGTAAATGAATTAATTGTATGATGATGAAAAACTACTCTTTTTAACGCGTTATAGTCTTATGGTGGGTTTTGTAATGTGTTATTTTTGCCTATTCAGGATGTCATTTTAAAGAAGACCATTAAAATATGGACAATTTTAAGTGAACTAATTTTTCTACTCGCTTTTAGTTTTTGTGCTATTACAATTTCACGTTTGTATTATGTATACGTGATTATGGAAAATGACAGAAATCCGTATAAGTTGTGCTTTATTTTAAAAAGCATTCTCCCTGCAATTGCGACTATTATACCAATTATTATTTTTAGACGATTTGCCTTCGGCACATATAAAAACAAGCAAACCGAAGCTAAAAAGATAGAAATTAAAGGCGATGGAAATTATGAAGGTTTGCGCTTATTTTTGAATGATATAGTATCGATTCATTCTTCAGATAATTATGTAGAAGTATTTTATATATCTAATTTCTAATTAAAGAAAAGTTGTAACTATTCAGCCTAGATTTCAAAAAAGAGCTAGTTATTAACAATTCTATCCTTGCTTTTAGGAAAAAGAACGTTCTTGTTAACATTTGTTAGTTACTAGGTAACAATTACATGTTTGATTTTTAG
>NZ_VORR01000071.1 GCF_007997085.1 Polaribacter sp. IC066 | reverse complement strand
AAACAGGATTAACCTTACTTGAAAGAGATAAGACAAATAAATTATCCATAAAAAGAAAAAAACTAAAAGCTAGCTACAACCTAAATTACAGAGAATCGCTAATGAAAGTTTAAAGGCGATTGCCCTGCTAATAGCCAATCTAAACTATTTTCTATAAAGAACAGAAAGGGTTCGACTTAAAGCAGCAGGTACCACAGAGAAGTGAGTTTCATCTTCAAAAATCTTCCATTCCAAATTAATCCCTTTATTTTTAAATTCCTTTAGATCGTAATAAAATTGAACTGTTTGGGGCATAATACTAGCGCTTTCTGCGCCTCCTACAGAAATAAATATGTCTATTTCAAAATTTTCATATTCGGCAAGTTTAGATTTCGTTTCAAGAAGTAGTTTCTCATTATCCCACCAAAAAGATGGACTATTTATTGAATATTTAGAAAAAAGTGTTGGCAAATTCATCAGACAATAAGAAGCAAATAATCCGCCAAATGAATGTCCAGCAATTCCCCGATCGGCATTTGTCTTGTAATGTTTATCTACAAAAGGGATAATTTCGGCTTTCAGAACCTTCAAAAATTTCGCTGCCCCTCCAGATTTAATAGTTCCCTCTCCTAATCCATTCCCTTTCTCATATCTTTTTGCATCAGAAGTAGATACAGAAGTCGTGTAATCTAATGTCCTGTTGATAAACCAATCAGTATTATTGATACCACTTGATAATCCTACAATAATTAAATCTTTTAATTTTCCGCCCCATCCTATTGTTTCTCTCGCTTGATTAATTGTTGGGAAATAGTATAAACCGTCTAATACATAAAGTACAGGATAATTTAAGGTGTCTTTTATTGAGTAACTATCAGGGCACGAAATATATAGTTCATAAGTACGGTTGGTAATTTTAGATTCAATAACGTGGTCTGCTTCTAATAATTTTTCTTTTGGTTCAAATTTTTGTGCACATATTGAACTACATATAAAAAGTAATAAGATATTCAGTTTTAATAGGAGTGTAGATTTCATAAAATGATTTTATTTATTAAAAATAACGTTATGGTGTATTTAGTGCGGTTATTCTAAAAACTAGTAATTTAGAAGTTCCTAAAAAAAGCAATAAGCTTTAGTTCAGGTAAATATAGCATTATTTTTAAACGGTGACACCTCAATTATTTGTAAAACTCAAGTTCTTTCACTTTTGTTTTTTCAAATTCAGCGAATTATTTTTGAGGTTTCTTAATAGTTCCTTGTTGATATTGTTATTTATGATAATTTCATTGGAAGTAGGAGGAAGCGTTAAAAGTAATCAAGGATGGCTAAAATTATAAAAGTAGCGTCAGTCTTGTTTAAAGAGATTTTATGAGACCCTGATCTTTCAAGTACTAATTCACTTTTTTGTAAAATATAATTATTGATGTAATGAAGATTATTTCGCTGTTTAATAGTTCGCTTTTTTAATCGCTAACAATCCATATAACAGCACAAACCATAAAAATCATTTTGAATAAAGCATTTGTTAAATTTTAGAGATACTTTTAAATTGTTAGCTTTTTTATGGTATCTATTCTAAAAAATAATATTCATAAATTTTTGTTGCTGTAATTTATTTTAAAACCAAATTTAAAACACCGAAGAAAATAAGTTGAGCACCAATAATAACAAAACTAACTTTAGTGTTTATTGTAGGTCGAAATAAGTACACTAATCCATGAATAAAAACACTTGTTACAAACCACATCACGTAATTTTGTATCGGAATTATATCGTTTTCCCAGCCCCAAAAACCTAATTTCATAGCAACAGGCTCTACCAAAAAGTCTAATGAAGTCATTAGTACAGGAGGAAGTAAAATAAGCCAAACTGCTTTTTTAGTAAAATACTGAACGATTCCGTAAGTACTTAAAGCCAAGAACAACCAGTTAACGCCAATCATTAAAGGCGTTTCAAAAAGTTTAAATCCGAAGGGATCACCGTAAGCGTAATTCCCAAATAAAACACCGGTTGCAACTCCGATGGCTTCTACAGAAAATCCTATTAAGAAAACAAGGAACGAAAGAAGAAAAAAACGTTTGCTAGAATCTTTGTTTACTTTATAAAAAACGAGTAAAGTAATCCATAAATTTAATGGCGTACATATTAAAAATAAATCTCGGTACGTTTCAAAAGATATACCAAGTAGCCCAAAAAAATAGAATAAAATCAACAATCCAATCCATCGATTTTCCGTAGAGATGTTTTTTATCATTTTATAAAAGTATCAATAATTTTTGCTGATGAAAGAGCCAAGGGAATTCCGCCACCAGGATGCACGCTTCCCCCGCAGAAATAGAGGTTTTTGTATTGGGAAGAAAAGTTTTTATGACGAAAAAATGCCGAAAACCGATTATTGCTTGAGGTTCCGTATAAAGAACCTTTATATGAATTTGTTTTATCTTGTATTAATTGTGGTGTTAATTTTTCTTCAAATTCAATCAATTTCTCAATATCTTCACCAAGGATTCTTGAAATTTTAATCAAAATATTTTTTCTTGCTTCCGCAATCATTTCATCCCAATCTTGGCCATACACCGAAGGCACATTAATCATAACAAACCAATTTTCTTTTCCCTTTGGGGCATCTTCTTTAATTTGTTTGCTTGTAATGTTGATGTACACAGTCGGATCTTCATAAATTGTTTTAGAATCAAAAAGATGCTTAAATTCAGTTTCATACGCCTCTGTAAATAAAATATTGTGCACATCTAAATCTGGAAATTCTTTGCCAATTCCCCAATAAAAAATGAGAGCAGAACTCGATCTTTCTTGTTTATCTACTTCGGCCAATTTTTTTGCAGACGGAATTAATTTTTCATAAACCGTATGAATATCAGCATTACAAATAATCACATCTCCAGCATAATTTTTTGCTTTTGTTGTAACACTTTTCGCTAAATTATTATGGGTTTCTATAGCAGTTACCTCTTGGTTAAAATGGAATTCTACGCCGATTTCTTTAGCCAGCTTTACTAAACTATTTGTGATCTCATGCATGCCACCTTTTGGCAAATAAGCACCCAAACCAAACTCTAAATGAGGAATAATATTTAAAATTCCTGGCGCTTTATAAGGATTAGATCCATTGTAAGTAGCGTATCTATTAAATAACCGAATGGTTTTAGAATCTGTAAATGCTTTTTCATTTACTTGATTCATAGAACTAAAAATATTTAAAAAAGGCAACTTTAAAATAGAGGTGAATGTAGAAAAAGTAAGAAACGAACTTATTTTATGCAACGATTTATTTAAGAACTGTTCTTCTGTAGCTTTATGAATAAATGCACTTTTTTCAAGGTGCTTAATTACTTTATCCGCAGAATCCGTTGTGTTTTTTTCAATTTCTTTTGCAAAAGTAGCAATATCTGAATTTGCTGAAATACGTGTTCCGTCTTCGTAGAAATAATTACATAATACTTCTAGTTGATCGTACTTAAAATAATCAGAATATTTTTTACCAGAAATTTCAAAAAGTTCTGTGACTAAATTTGGCATGGTAAAAAGTGAAGGTCCGGCATCAAACCGATATCCTTTGGCATAAATTTGCGTGAGTTTTCCTCCGGGATACGAGTTTTTTTCAAGAATTTGAACAGCGTATCCCTTATTTTGTAGTCGAATTGCAGAAGCAATTCCAGCAATTCCTGCACCAACCACGACTGCTTTCTTCATGAAGCTTTTGCTTTTTTAAGTTCTTGTTGTAAATATTTAAAAGGAACAATTAACATTCCAAAACATTCCCCGTCTTCTTTATGAATATGTTTGTGGTGCATTTTGTGCGCTCTACGAATTGCTCTTAAGTAGGAGTTATCGCTATTTCTAAACCACTTTAATCTTTGATGAATAAATACTTCGTGCACTAAAAAATAAGCAATACCGTATGCTAAAATTCCAAAACCAATGTACATGACTGTCCAAACTGCAAACATAGAACCTAGCATGATACACAGCCAAGACGGAATGGCATAAATTAGAAAAAATGCGTCGTTTTTTTCGAAAAAAGTTTTTCTGTTTGGCACATGATGATCTAAATGCAAATTCCATAAAAATCCGTGCATCACATATTTATGCGTAAACCAAGCCATAAATTCCATTCCCCAAAAAGTAGTAAAAATGATTAAAAAACCCATTTATATTTTATCTTATATAACCTTATAATTCTGCTCGAATTACAAATTAATTGAACCTATTAAAAGAGATACAAATATAAGAAATATAATAAATATGAATTCGTTTTTTGTTTAGGTTTTTAAGTGTTTAGTCAAACAATTGGCTTTTTTTTAATATTAATTTTAGAGTTCAATCCTTTAAAACATTGTGTTTTGGAATTGCATAAATAAGAATTTAAACTAGAGAATATTAGCTAATTTCTGATTTATAAGGTTCACAAAAAAGTGTATTTTTACGCTAATGCTAGAAACTATTTTGTCTTTTGCTTTTGCAACTTCTATTTTGGCTATCTCTCCAGGGCCCGATAATATATTTGTGTTAACACAAAGTATCGTTAATGGTAAAAAGTATGGTGTGGCAACGGTTTTCGGACTTATTTCTGGTTGTTTAGTGCACACCACATTATTAGCATTCGGGGTTTCGGCTATTATAAAAGAGTCCGAAAACCTGTTTTTTGCGATTAAAGTATTCGGAGCTATTTACTTGTTGTATTTGGCATATAAAGTTTACAAATCTGACGCTAACATTATCTTTTCAGAAGATATTGTAGAAAAGAAAACTAGGTTACAGTTATTCAAACAAGGCTTTATCATGAATGTTTTAAACCCGAAAGTTTCAATTTTTTTTCTAGCCTTTTTTCCTGGTTTTTTATTTTCTGATAGTATTGCTACTGTATTTCAGTTTTATATTCTAGGCTTTATTTTTATGTTTGTTTCTTTACTTATATTTTCTACAATTGCCATTTTAGCCGGCGCTATTTCTCATCGTATCAAAGAAAATAAGAGTATTGGTTTGTATTTAAAATGGATGCAAGTTGTTGTTTTTGTGTTGATTGCGGCTTTTGTGTTGGTTTAGGGTTTGTTGATTTTCCTAAAAATTGTAATTAGTTTTAAGTATATGTTTTTTGTTTATAATTGATTATTCGCTTATAAAAATATGATTTGTAAATAATGTATGTGGGGCGCTTATTAGATTGATATCGAATTTTAAAGATGGCTCAACTCTTGAACTAGCATTATGAATTCTAAAAGAAATTTGCCAACCCTCGTTTAAAGATACTAATAATGTGGTAGTTGAGTTTTGTTGATAAACAATTTCAATTAATCGTGATGGCAATTTTAGTTTAGGTATTTTTGCTTTGGGTTTAATTTTTTCAAATGGCAAATTTAATGTTCCGTGTAAATTGTAAGCCTGAATTTCTACCTTTTTATTACCTTTTATAACTTTATAAAAATCTTGATTTCCAACTAGATATTGTATTAAATTTTCAGCTAAAATATTGGGGTTTTCTTTATCTAACCGAAGTAGTTCTTTTCTAAATGCATCTAAAATGGGCAAATATATTATTTTATGCATATTTTCAATTGAAGTCCATTTTGTTGATTTGTCTTTTGCTCTTAAATTTGCGAGTAAATCAAATATAGGAGTGATTTCTTCAAAATAATTTTGAGAACAAGGAATACCTAACCATTTTTCTCCGAAGTTTATTTTTTGCGAGAGTCTTGAATGTTTGACTGCTCTATGATTATTTTTTGCTGAAATTCCAATCTCCCACTTTTGCAATGAACGAATCATTAAAACATCTCTAACATCTCCAGTTTGTCCTGCTTTATCGCTTACTAAATCTAAAGTTAAATTGTCTTTTTTACTAATACCATTTGATAATCTAGGTTCAATATCAATAATAAAGTTTATTGAAGCACTTGCGGTTATTCTAAAGGAATCCTGCTCCATTTCGTTGAAACTATCGAAAAATCTTTTAGCTGTTTTATAAGGCTCATTTTTTGTAATAGAAACGTTTGTAATCGAATTTAGGCGCTCATAAAACTCAAAGAGAAGAGCATACTCAAAAGCTTTACCATTAATTGTTTGACTAGCCATAATTACAATACTATTTTTTCTAAAACCATTTTTTTCTTGCTAATTTGTTTTGATTGGTTTTCTGCATTTTCAATTTGTTTTTTTATGCTCTTTGCTAAAAATTTTGCTAAATTAACAGGTACTGCATTTCCAATCATTTTATAACCCGCAGCAATTTTCTTATAATGAAAAACAAAATCGTTTGGAAACGTTTGTATTCTAGCGCATTCCCTAACGCTTAATCTTCTGTATAAGTTTTCTTTTCCTGTTATAAAAACACGGATATCTTTTTCAATAAATTTCATTTTCGGAGCTTGTGGATGAATAGGAGCATGTCTACCACCTGCTTGAATCGTAAATGATTGCTCGTCCCAGCTTCTTACTCTATTTCTTGACATAAACATAGTTGAAAATCCACCAATCATAAACTCATGATTAGGTATTTTACAATTTTTACCATTTGTATTATTATATTCTAATGCTGGTAAGGCATTTTTTTTTAAATCTGAAATTGCAGTTTCAAGTGTAATTTTCCTAAATGTTTCAGTGGGGAACTGATATTTAAAATTCAAATCTTTTCTAATTCCTATGAAAAACACTCTTTTTCGATCTTGTGGTACATTATAATCAGATGCATTTAACATTTGAAAAGAAAGTTCATAACCTATTCCAGCATTTCTAAATAAGCCTTTAATCCCTTCTAAAGCATCATTATGTTTAGAAATAAGCATTCCACTAACGTTTTCTGCTAAAAAGAATTTTGGTTGTTTTGCTTCTAATATCCTTATAAAATCATAAAATAATTGACCTCTTTTATCTTTGATTCCTCTTGCGGAGCCAGCTTCGCTCCAACTTTGACAAGGTGGACCACCAATTATTCCATCACACTCTGGAACTTCTTCTGCTTTAATATTTACAATACTTCTTTTGTCAAGAATTGTATTCGGATGATTTTGTTCGTAAGTTTCCCAGATTTCTTTGTCGTACTCATTTGCCCAAATTACATTGAAACCAGCTTTTTGAAAACCTAAATCTAAACCTCCAGCTCCTGCAAAAAATGATACTATATCCATAGACTAAAGTGTTTGAAGTGATCTATTAAGTGTTCTACGATATGCTGCTTTTTCTTCAGCTACTTCTAAAAGTTCTTTCGTACAATTCGTTTCATAAATATGTTTCCCTATTTTATCTGAAACATATTCGTTATTTAACTCGATAATATTTAATTTGAAAATTTCAGAAAGTCTTTTCAAACGTTTTTGATCAAAATCTCTTTTTCCATTTTCTATTTTACTCAAATTAGCAGCATCTAAATTTAATTCGGCAGCAAGTTGCGTTAATGTCAATTTATTTTTATTTCGTAAAAGTCGAACGTATTCTCCAAAAGTAGTTCTCATAAGACTTGTCATTTTTTGACAAATTTATTAAATATATTTGTAATATTTATTTTAAACAGAAAAAATTTCAAAGTTTTTTTTGCATAAATTAATTACTGTAAGAAATGTAAAGTATGGAAATTTAAAATAAGTTTTGAACTTGTTAAATTCCCAGTTTATTTTTAGTTCAGATTAAATACTCGTGATTAAAGAAATCAAGATATTTTGATTTAACACAAATCCAAAAGAAAAAACACCCTTTCCAATCCAACCCCCAAATTTTAAACAAATCCCCTAATTTTGATAAATATTTTATTTTAACAAAAGTTTTATCATCTTCATTTGGTATAATCAAAATAAAATTTGAATCTTTGCACTCTTAATAAGAAATATGAAAATTATTCAAAACCATCATCATCATTTTTATAATTGCAATCAAGCGATCTAAAAATGTATTGAATAAAATCAAAATATTTATAAACCCGTTTGAGCAAATCAAACGGGTTTTTTTATTTTAAACCGTATTTGCTCAATCAAAACTAAAAACTAAAAATGAGTAACTTAAGAATTGCAGTACAGAAGTCAGGAAGATTAAATGAAGATTCTATGAGAATCTTAAATGACATTGGTATTTCTATCGACAACGGAATAGACCAATTAAAAGCCTCGGCCAGAAACTTTCCTTTAGAAGTTTTTTATTTAAGAAACGGCGATATTCCTCAATATTTAAGAGATGGCGTAGTAGATGCTGCTATTATTGGAGAGAATGTTTTGATAGAAAAAGGCGGAGAAATTCAGTTTGTAGAACGTTTAGGTTTTTCTAAATGTAAAGTTTCTATTGCTGTGCCAAAAGAATCTAGTGCAAATTCACTACAAGATTTAGACGGAAAAAGAATTGCAACATCGTATCCAGAAACGGTAAAGAAGTTTTTAAAAGATCAAAATATAAATGCAAAACTGCACACCATTAGTGGTTCTGTAGAAATTGCACCAAATATTGGTTTGGCAGATGGTATTTGTGATATCGTTTCTAGCGGAAGTACCTTATTTAAAAACGGATTAAAAGAAATTGAAGTTTTACTAACTTCGGAAGCAGTTTTAGCCGTTTCTCCATTAATTTCTGAAGAAAGAAGAGACATTTTACAAAAAATTCAATTTAGAATTCAGTCTGTTTTAAAAGGAAGAGGCTCTAAATATGTATTGTTAAATGCGCCGAATGATAAATTAGACGCTATTTTAAAATTATTACCGGGAATGAGAAGTCCGACTGTTTTACCTTTAGCAGAAAAAGGTTGGAGTTCTGTGCATACTGTAATTTCTAAAAATGAATTTTGGGAAATAATCGATAGCTTAAAAGAAAATGGGGCAGAAGGTATTTTAGTGTGTCCTATTGAGAAAATGGTTTTATAAATTCTGAACGCAGTTCAGAACTTATAAAACCCTGAATTCGTTTCAGGGTCTATTAAAAAGAATTTTAAAATTATATTGAATTCGTCTCAAGGTCTATTAAAAATAATTTCACATTTATATGGAAGTTGTTTTAGCATCTTTAAATAATTAAAAAGAACCTAATTTAAATATAAGGTCGATGAACAGGTTAAGCATGAAAACAATTATAAATCCGATTAAAGAAAATTGGGCACAAATATTACAAAGACCTACAAAAACGGTCGATGATATTGAAAAAACGGTGAATCAAATTTTTGATGATATTCAAAGAAATGGTGATAAAGCCGTTGAAAAGTATACACAGTTATTTGACGGTGTAACGCCAGGAAATAGTGTTGTTTCTGTTGATGAAATAGCAGCAGCGGTTTCATTAGTTTCAGAAGAATTGAAACAAGCCATTATTTTGGCAAAGAAAAATATTACTATTTTTCATAATGCACAGAAAACTGAAAAAGTCTATGTAGAAACGGTAAAAGGAGTTGAATGCTGGCAAGAAAAAAGACCGATTCAAAAGGTAGGTTTGTATATTCCTGGCGGAACGGCACCACTTTTTTCTACGGTTTTAATGTTGGCAGTTCCTGCTCAAATTGCAGGTTGTAAAGAAATTGTTTTATGTTCGCCACCGAATAAAGAAGGCAATATTCACCCAGCAATTTTATATGCAGCACAATTGTGTGGCGTTACAAAAATTATAAAAGTTGGCGGAATCCAAGTAATTGCAGGATTAACCTTCGGGACAACATCAATTCCGCAAGTCTATAAAATTTTCGGTCCAGGAAATCAGTTTGTAACCGTTGCAAAACAATTAGCAACTAAATATGGTGTTGCTATTGATATGCCAGCAGGACCAAGTGAATTATTGATTGTTGCAGATGACGCAGCAAATGCAAGTTATGTAGCATCTGATTTATTGAGTCAGGCAGAGCACGGAATAGATAGTCAAGTTATTTTGGTGTCAACCTCTAAAAAATTAATTGCAGCCGTAGAAGTTGCGCTTGAAAGTCAATTAAAAGAATTACCAAGATTCTCAATTGCTCAAAAAGCAATTGAGAATTCGAAGTCTATTTTTGTAGAAACTGATGAAATTGCGTTAGATTTAATCAACGAATACGGACCTGAACACTTCATCGTTTGTACAAATAATGATGATTTTTATGTGGATAATATCGAGAATGCAGGATCTGTTTTTATCGGAAATTACACCCCAGAAAGCGCAGGAGATTATGCTTCAGGAACCAATCATACGTTACCAACAAACGGATTTACCAAAGCGTATTCGGGTGTAAATTTAGACAGTTTTATGAAAAGTATTACCTTTCAAAAAATATCTAAAGAAGGCATTCAAGAAATCGGGAATTCTATAGAGATTATGGCGGCGGCAGAAGGTTTACAGGCGCACAAAAATGCGGTTACTATTCGTTTAAATGATTTAAAATAAAAGAGCATACTTAACGGTTTGTCACTTCGAGTGATTTCGCTTTTTTACGCAATTGTATCAAGAAGTAATTGAAGATAAATAATGAGATGCTGAAACAAATTCAGCATGATAACTATGAAAACTACATTTAACATTAACAATCTCATTAGAGAAAACATAAAATCGATGCAACCATATTCATCTGCAAGAGATGAATATAAAGATGCAACATCCGAAGAAATGATTTTTTTGGATGCCAATGAGAATCCTTTTGAAAATGGGGTAAATCGATACCCAGATCCGCAGCAACATTCTGTAAAAGATTTATTATCAAACATTAAAAATATTGATAAAAAAAATATTCTTTTAGGAAACGGAAGTGATGAAGTTTTAGATTTAATTTTTAGAGCATTTTGTGAGCCTAATATTGATAATGTAATTACTTTACCACCAACGTATGGCATGTATTCCGTTTTGGCAAATATCAATGCAATAGAAAATAGACAAGTTTTATTAGCTGAAAACTTTCAACCAAAAGTTGAAAAGATTTTACATACTGTTGATGCGAATAGCAAAATTTTGTTTTTGTGTTCACCAAATAACCCTTCAGGAAATAGTTTTTCAATAGATAAAGTTGAGGAATTAGTGCAAAAATTTAATGGTTTGGTGGTTATTGATGAAGCGTATATCGATTTTTCTGAACACAAAAGTTGGCTAGAAAGATTGAAAGAATTTCCGAATTTAGTGATTACACAAACCTTATCAAAAGCATACGGTTTAGCCGGAATTCGTCTAGGAGTTTGTTACGCATCCGAAGAAATAATAGCGATTTTAAACAATATAAAACCGCCTTATAACGTCAACGAATTAACGCAACAAAAAGCGATAGCGCGTTTGTTAAAGGTTGATGATGTAGAAAAAGAAGTGGCTGAAATTAAATCAGAAAGAAATTCATTAATAGAGAATTTAAAAGAAATACATTTTATTTCAAAAATTTATCCAACAGAGTGTAATTTTGTGCTAGTAAAAGTTGATGATGCGACAAAAAGATACAATGATTTAATACAGAAAGGATTTGTAATTCGTAACAGAACAACGCAACCTTTGTGCGAGAATTGTTTGCGATTAACAGTTGGAACAGCATCGGAAAACATCAAATTATTGAAAGCATTAAAAGACCTCACAGGTTTTTAAAACCTGTGAGGTCTAAAAAAATAACATAAATATATCTTTAAAGTTTTGAAACTTTATAGAAAATATAAACAACTAAATTCTTACAAACCCGAGTAAGAGTTCCAACCCTTTGGGGAGGTTACGAGGGGATTTTATCATGAAAAAAGTACTATTTATAGACAGAGACGGCACTTTAGTGCTAGAACCACCAGTAGATTATCAATTGGATAGTTTAGAAAAGCTAGAATATTATCCGAAGGTATTTCAATACATGGCAAAAATTGCTACTGAATTGGACTATGAATTGGTGATGATTACAAATCAAGACGGATTAGGAACTGCTTCTTTTCCTGAAGCTACATTTTGGCCAGCTCAAAACAAAATTATAGATGCTTTTGCAAAAGAAGGCGTGGTTTTTTCTGAAATTTTGATTGATAAAACGTTTCCGCATGAGAATGCAATCACAAGAAAGCCAAGAACAGGTTTGTTAACTAAATATTTTTCTGATGCCTACGATTTAAAAAATTCTTTTGTTTTGGGTGATCGAATTACAGACATGGAACTGGCTAAAAACTTGGGTGCAAAAGGTATTTATTTATCAGAAAATTCTGATTTAGGCGCAGAGGAAATAGAAACCTCAAAACAAGAAATTTTAGACTGTATTGCTTTAACAAATAAAGATTGGTCAGCAATTTATCAGTTTTTAAAATTAGAAGATAGAGTTACAGAAATTACAAGAAATACCAATGAAACTAAAATTTATATCAAATTAAATTTAGATGGTTCTGGTAAAAATGATATTGCTACGGGTTTATCCTTTTTCGATCATATGTTAGATCAAATTGGAAGACATGGAAATATGGATGTAACCATTAAGGTTGATGGCGATTTAGAGGTTGATGAGCATCATACGATAGAAGATACCATGATTGCTTTTGGCGAATTATTCAATAAAGCGTTAGGGAATAAATTAGGCATAGAACGTTATGGTTTTTGCTTGCCAATGGATGACTGTTTAGCGCAAGTTGCAGTAGATTTTGGCGGTAGGAATTGGTTAGAATGGGATGCCGATTTTAAACGAGAAAAAATTGGTGATATGCCAACAGAAATGTTTTATCACTTGTTTAAATCGTTTACAGACGGTGCTAAATGCAATCTAAATATTAAAGCTGAAGGAACAAACGAACATCATAAAATTGAAGGTATTTTTAAAGCATTTGCAAAAGCAATGAAAATGGCGGTAAAAAGAGATGCAAATAAGATGTTTTTACCGAGTACGAAAGGGATGTTGTAAAATAGCTTTTAGCGGTTAGCAATTTGCTAATAGCCAAAAGCGAAAAGCGAAAAAATGAAATTAGTCATTATAGATTACGGAGCAGGAAACATCAAAAGCATTCAGTTTGCGTTTAAACGTTTGGGTGTAGATGCTGTTTTATCAAATAATATTGATGAAATAAAAGCAGCTGATAAAGTTATTTTTCCTGGCGTTGGCGAAGCAAGTTCTGCCATGAAAATGTTAAGAGAAAGCAGATTGGATACAGTAATTCCGACTTTAAAACAACCTGTTTTAGGGATTTGTTTAGGCATGCAGTTAATGTGTAAACACTCTGAAGAAGGCAACACTGACGGTTTAGGTATTTTTAATGTGGATGTAAAAAAGTTTTCAAAAGCGGTAAAAGTGCCACAAATGGGTTGGAATGTTATTTATGATTTAAAATCAGATTTATTTACAGGCATTAAAGACAAAGAATTCATGTATTTAGTGCATAGTTTTTATGCAGAAAACTGTGCCGAAGCAATCGCTACAACAGATTATGAAATTGAATATGCATCGGCATTGCAAAAAGATAATTTTTATGGAGTGCAGTTTCATCCGGAGAAAAGTGGTGTTGAAGGAAGTAGGATTCTTGAAAATTTCTTGAATTTATAAATGATGCCTTTGGCAATTTGCTTTTAGCGTTACGCCAAAAGCCAAAAGCCAGAAACTAAAAGCGAAAAAATGAGAATAATACCAGCCATAGATATTATAGACGGAAAATGTGTTCGTTTAACAAAAGGCGATTACAGTACCAAAAAAATATATAACGAAAATCCGTTAGAAGTTGCCAAAGAATTTGAAGCGGCAGGAATCGAATATTTGCATGTTGTCGATTTAGACGGTGCAAAAGCGAGTCAGATTATCAATTATAAAGTTCTAGAGCAAATAGCATCAAAAACAAACCTAAAGATTGATTTTGGTGGTGGACTAAAATCTGATAAAGATTTAGAAATTGCTTTTAATTCTGGTGCAAATCAGATTACTGGAGGAAGTATTGCTGTGAAAAATAGTGAAATTTTTGAAAGTTGGATTGAACAATATGGTTCCCAAAAAATCATTTTAGGAGCAGATTTTTATCCTGATTCTTCTGGTGGAAAGATTGCAACAAATGGTTGGCAAGAAGAAAGTACTTTAGAATTAATTCCGTTTATTGCTAATTATCAGCAAAAAGGAATTCAATATGTAATTTGTACCGATATTTCTAAAGATGGTATGTTAGAAGGACCAAGTTTTGAAATGTATAAAAATATCTTATCCTATGTAAAAAACATAAAACTAGTTGCTTCTGGCGGAATATCAGCTTTTGATGAAATTCCGAAATTAGCGGAAATGGGTTGTGAAGGGGTAATTATTGGAAAAGCGATTTATGAAAATAAAATTAGCTTGAAACAATTAGAGGATTTTATATTAAATAAATAGCTGTTTGCTTTTGGCAGTCGGCAATTAGCCAAAAGCCAAAAAGCTAAAAGCTAAAAGCGATACACATGTTAACAAAAAGAATAATACCGTGTTTAGATATTAAAAACGGAAGAACTGTAAAAGGGGTGAATTTCGTTAATTTAATTGACGCAGGAGATCCTGTAGTTTTAGCAAAACAATATGCTGAACTAGGCGCAGATGAATTGGTTTTTCTCGATATTTCTGCAACATTAGAAGGCAGGAAAACGATGAGAGAAATGGTTTTAAAAGTTGCTGAACAAGTAAATATTCCGTTTACAGTTGGTGGCGGAATTTCTTCTATTGAAGATGTAGATGTGCTTTTAAAATGCGGTGCAGATAAGGTTTCTATTAATTCATCGGCAATTAAAAGACCTCAATTAGTGAACGAATTAGCAGAGAAATTTGGCAGTCAGTGTGTGGTTGTTGCTATTGATGCAAAACAGATTGAAGGAGAATGGTTTGTGCATTTGGCTGGTGGAACCATTTCGACTGAACTCAATTTATTTGAATGGGCAAAAGAAGTAGAAGCGCGTGGGGCAGGAGAAATTTTGTTTACTTCCATGAACAATGATGGTACAAAAGCAGGTTTTGCAAATGAAGCCTTGGCAAAATTATCAACAGAATTAAACATACCAATTATTGCTTCTGGTGGTGCCGGAACTGTGCAGCATTTTATTGATACGTTTACGATCGGAAAATCTGATGCTGCATTAGCAGCAAGTGTTTTTCATTTTGGAGAAATTCCGATTTTGGAATTGAAAAAGGAATTGAAAGAGAATAATATTCAAGTGAGATTGTAGTATCTAATATTATTTCAAGTGTTTTTTGAAGAATAAAAAAATTTTATCAAAAAGCAGTTAATTGTTCTCGATACATCACGCAAAAAAGCATGGCAATCGAACTGACAAGAATGTAAAAATGAAGGAGTTAGAAATTAGAAAATACGAACACAAATATCATCAACAATTTAAAGAAATATCTTTAGATTGGTTACATAAACATCAGTTGTATGAGAAGGCTGACGATGATTTGCTAGACCATCCGCAGAAATATTTAGAGCAAGGAAGTTCAATTTTTTTAGCACATTATGAGGATCAAGTTGTCGGAACCATTAGTTTGATTCCTGTGAATGAACATACGTATGAAATTCTAAAATTAGGAGTTGTAGATGGCTTTAAAGGACTCGGAATAGGAAGAAAATTGATGCAAATTTGTATTGATATTTGTGTAGAAAAAAATGTAAAAATAATCACATTAGAATCTAGCAGTAAATTAGAAAACGCTTTAAAATTATACGAAAAGTTAGGTTTTAAACATATA
Source organism: Polaribacter sp. IC066 (assembly GCF_007997085.1). GTDB lineage: Bacteria > Bacteroidota > Bacteroidia > Flavobacteriales > Flavobacteriaceae > Polaribacter. The sequence goes on along the minus strand of NZ_VORR01000071.1, from coordinate 1,031 downwards.
GAAGTAGTAGATGCTCATTTTGAATCTGCTGATGTAAAAATGGAGTTAAAATTAAGATAATGACAATAGATTTCAATAAAAATAACGATGGTTTAGTGCCCGCAATCATTCAAGACGCAACAACAAAAAATGTTTTGATGTTGGGGTATATGAATGAAGAAGCCTTTAAAAAAACACAAGAGACCAAATTGGTCACGTTCTTTTCGAGAACTAAAAATCGTTTGTGGACGAAAGGCGAAGAAAGCGGAAATGTATTGAATTTAGTCGATTTAAAATTAGACTGTGATAACGATACTTTGCTCATTTTTGTAAATCCAAACGGTCCAACCTGCCATAAAGGTTCAGCTACGTGTTGGAATGAAGAAAATAATTCAAACTTCGGATTCTTTTCTACTTTAGAAAATACGATTGCTGAAAGAGTAGAAATTTCAAAAATAGATCCTGACCTTCGCCAGGATAATCAAAAAAGCTACGTTGTATCTTTATTTGATAAAGGAATCAATAAAATAGCTCAAAAAGTAGGGGAGGAGGCTGTAGAAACCGTTATTGAAGCGATGGACACTAATGATGAATTATTTTTATATGAATCTGCAGATTTAATGTTTCACTACCTAATGTTATTGCAAGCAAAAGGTTTTACTTTAAAAGATATTGAAGCAGAATTAGTGAAAAGACAAAAGTGAAATTAACGTTTTACCAAATCTAAAGTGACCAAATATACCTCTTGTTTGGTCATTTTTGCTTTTAACCAGGCAAAGAAACTCATCATAAAAATGTCTTCTTTTTCTCTTTCTATCCAAAGAAAAGAATTTTCTACTTTTTGATGGAATTCAGGATCAGAAATAATTTCGGGGTTCTTATAGTAGACTTCTACTAATTTTAAGAAGGTAATTACTTTTTCTTGGTAACTATTCAGCGGATGTTTAGTGGTTGTTAACAATTTGATTTATTTTATCCACAATTTTTTATTTTTAGTCATTCTATTTCAAAAAAAGCAGTTGTTTATGCACATCGGTTGATAAGTGTGTGAT
>NZ_VORR01000070.1 GCF_007997085.1 Polaribacter sp. IC066 | reverse complement strand
ATCACACACTTATCAACCGATGTGCATAAACAACTGCTTTTTTTGAAATAGAATGACTAAAAATAAAAAATTGTGGATAAAATAAATCAAATTGTTAACAACCACTAAACATCCGCTGAATAGTTACTAAAGCTTTTAAATATCCGCCAAAAGACTAAAAAGCTACATAATAAAAATACCTGCAAGATTTTCGAAACCTTGCAGGTATTTTAATACGTGTTCTAAATATGATTTCTGAATGCTATAAAATTTTTAGAAGAACAGTAATTTTATCAACTGAAAACTAATGAATGTATCGAAAGAAAAAAAAATAATTTTACGCTTCTTGTTTCTCTATTTTTTCATCAGATATTTTCTCAAAAAAGCTAAACACATTGCCGCCATATCGTTTGTCATAACGATGGTTTTTATGTGTAGATAAATCGGTGTATTTAGCGTGTTCTATGATTAAAACACCGCCTTCTTTTAGAATGTTTTTTTCAAAAACAGTGTCGGCAATTTCTAGAAATTTTTCAACTTCAAAATCGTAAGGCGGATCTGCAAAAATAAGATCTACTTGCATAGAAGTTGTGTTTAAAAACTTATAAACATCTGTTTTATAGGTGTTAATATTTAATTCTAGCTCTTTTGCAGTGTTTGTAATATATTTAATACAATTGTAATTGGTGTCAATTGCATAAATATTTTGGGTTCCTCTAGAAGCAAACTCGTAGCTAATATTGCCTGTGCCTGCAAATAAATCTATAACAGCAATGCTATCTAAATAATAGAGATTATTTAAGATGTTAAATAACGCTTCTTTTGCCATATCGGTTGTTGGGCGAACTGGCAAGTTTTTAGGCGCTCTTAAGCGTCTTCCTTTTAGTTTTCCTGATATAATTCTCATGAGCCTAACAATATATAGTTTGAATGTTTAGAAATATCTAGTTCCTCTAATAATGCGTTTTTACTTTCTAAAAAGAAAATGTTTTTAATGTATTTGTATGTAATTTTATAGATATCATCATTAATATGAATCGCACCCGTAAAATATAATGGAAATTCTGCTGGGTTTAGTTGCAATTGTTCGGCTGTAAAAAGCAGATAATAGATAAAATCTTCTTTTGTGTGATAAGAAAAAGAGTTTGACAAGAGAACTTTTATATCTTTTAAGACAAACACATCGATTGCGTTTTTTGATACGTTTACATACATTGTATTTTCTTTAAAGTTCTCTATTTTTAAGAGTTTTTCGATCAGAACGGTATGATGATGTTTGTAATCGAATTCGCCAAAATTTTGAAATAAATAATTATTGATGTTTATATAAGGCACATAAACATTTTTTGCTGTTATTTCCGGCAGGTCATCAAACGCTATAAAATCTGTTTTTAAAGTTTTAATAGTAAACTTAAGATAGTTGGCTAAAGCATTTTCGTCAAAATAGAGTGTGGGTACAAGTGTTGCTAAATTATTTTGATGAATTACGGTTACAGCATTATATTCAAGTTGTAAATTGGCATCAGATTGAAAGATTTTTTCAATTTCTTTTAACAGTTCTTCAGGAGTATTTTGCTTTTTATCAAATAGATACTCTGTAAATAAAAGCGCTTTTTTGGTTAAAAAATCTGAAACACAAAAAGAAAATCCATCCAAATTAAATTGGATGGATAATGCTATATTTTTGGTTTTCTTCAAAGAAGTTTTACTTGTCTTTTTTTGCACTCGCTTTTCTATCATATTGAGGTGGCCAATTACCACCAGTACTAATTTCTTCTAAAGAACCTACAGAAACATAATCTCCTTTAATTTGATTAGATTCTTTTACTTCTAGTTCTTGCTTAATTAAAGACTTATTCATGCCTTTTAAGATGCCCTCTTTTGGTGTTCTAACTCTAAAAGTAGATACAACCAATCCTGGTATTTTTTCTAAAGAACTAACTTCTATTTCAAAGTCTGCACCTTCAACGTTCGGTACTTTAAACATCGTTTTGTAAGCTCTGTCTTTAAAATATTTTAAAACCGGTTCATATCCTGTAGTATCAGTAACTCTAATTTCTTCATCAACAATTACACCACCACCTTTGTTAACCTGTTCTACAACAGTTCTAGTTTCCGTTAAAGCAATTGAGTCTCTTTCTACAAATTTTATTAAACCTGCTTTGTCTGCTGTGTAAATGCCATTAACTTCATAGTACTTTACTTCTGCATCTCTAATAATTTTTAAACTATTAATAACAGGAGCGTATTTTTTTACTTTTTCTTTGGCAAATTGAATAGGCTGCATAATACCTCCATAAATTTTAAAGCCTAAAAACACGGCTAGAACCATTAATAAGATAGACGGAATCCATCTTAATTTTAAAGGTAAATATTTAACTATAACAAAAGCTATTAGAACGGCACCTAGCACAGCTCCTATAATCATAAATAATAAACTCATTTTTATTTTGGTTTTAATAGTATTATCGCAAATCTACAATTTTTTTTTAATGATAAAAATTTTTCTTTGTAAAGAAATGTATCTTTGATGTTTTATAAATTATATGATAAAAATACCTGCAGATTTTTACAAAGAACTTTTAAAAAAGTTTCCGCATTCACCAACCTTAAAACAAAGCCAGCTATTAACGTTATTAAGCTCTTTTATTTTTAACGATGATAAAGATGCCTTATTTTTATTAAAAGGGTATGCGGGTACTGGTAAAACCACTACAATAAGTACGTTTGTAAATACACTTTTATTGGCAGGTAAAAAAGCAGTTTTATTAGCGCCAACAGGGCGTGCAGCGAAGGTAATTGCTATTTATTCTAAACGACCTGCGTTTACAATTCACAAAAAAATATATTTTCCTAAAAAACAATCCAACGGTTCTGTAGATTTTGTTTTACAAACAAATAAGCACAGAAATACTATTTTTATTGTTGATGAAGCTTCTATGATTTCTGATAGCAGACAGAATCAAAAGTTATTCGAAACAGGCTCTTTATTAGACGATTTAATCTCTTACGTGTATGCTGGTCACCAATGTAAATTAATTTTTATTGGCGATACGGCACAACTTCCGCCAGTAAAGCTAGATGTAAGTCCGGCTTTAGAAGAAGATACTTTGCGCTATAGCTACCATAAAAATGTAACCGGAATAGAATTAGATGAAGTGATGCGGCAGCATGAAAATTCAGGAATTCTTGCAAATGCAACACAATTAAGATTGCTTTTACAAAATGATGGTAAAAATTTTCAGTTTGATATCGATTTTCCTGATATTATAAGATTGACGGATGGTTATGATATTGAAGATGCCTTGGTAACTGCATACGAGAAAGACGGCGTAGAAGACACGGCTTTTATTGTGCGCTCTAATAAAAGAGCAAATCAATACAACCAACAAATAAGATTGAATATTCGCGGACAAGAAAATGAAATTTCTCCGGGCGATTACGTGATGGTTGTTAAAAATAATTATTATTGGTTAAAAGAATCTTCAGATGCTGGTTTTATCGCCAATGGCGATATTTGTCAGGTTTTAAAAATATTTGCGATTAAAGAGTTGTATGGTTTTAAGTTTGCAGAAGTTGAGTTAAAGATGATTGATTACCCTGATATGCAACCTTTTGAAACGGTACTATTATTAGATACATTAACAAGTGAAAGTCCGTCTTTAACCTACGAAGAATCTAACAAATTGTACCAAGCTGTAAAAGAAGATTATGTAGATGAGAAATCGAAACTTAAACAGTTTTTAGCAATTAAAAAGAACGTTTATTTTAATGCATTACAAGTGAAGTTTTCGTATTCTATGACTTGTCATAAATCACAAGGTGGGCAATGGAAAACCGTTTTTATAGAACAGCCCTATTTGCCAGATGGCGTGTCTAAAGAATATTTTAGATGGTTATATACTGCAATTACAAGAGCGCAAGAAAACTTATATTTAATAGGTTTTAAAGATGATTTTTTTATTGATTAGCGCAGTAGGTAACTAAGGATTACCGTTCCGTATTTGTTGCCATAGTTATATCGTAAACCTTTTGATTTACTGGTGTTATAATTAAAAACATAGCCAAAATTAAAGCTATTTGCGGTAAACTTAAAACCTAGTTCTACATCAAAAACAACAGGCACTAATTCTTTGGTAACATTACTATTTGTGTTTAAAAAACTTCCTTGAAGTGTAGCATCATATAGAGCATATCGAATTATTGGTTTTATATAAAAGAACGATTCTATTTCTCTTTTAAATGCTGTATTTTCGTTATTTAAATTCGTGTTAAAAGCAATAGAGTTCATCATTTTTTGAAGCGGAATATAACTAAATCTCATTATAAAACCAGAACTAATATTGGTGTAAACAGTACCTAATCTGGCAGAATTTACCCAAGAAGCATCAATCGTATTAGATTTATTTTGAAGTAGAAAGTCGGTGTATTCTGCATCTAAATTAAGAGCAAAAGCATTTTTTATTTGATGCGTCCAACCCACGGCTTCATCAAAGTTATAGATGTTATGTATAAAGTCTTGTAATTCTTTACCAAAAGCATTTGGACCAACAACACCAATTTGAAGAGAGGTATTCAGAATTTTATCTTTTTTATAAACTCTTTTTATACCAAGGCTGGCGTATAAATAAGCGGCAAAAGGTCTGTCATGCAATCTAATATCTTGCACAACCGCCTTATTAGGCGTATACATTTCTTGCCCAATTTGCCATTGCATAATTTTTTTTTCTAAACTTTCGTTTTTATGCTTGGTAAGATACCTGTAGTTTAAAAAGGTTCCGTTGGTATAATACCGATCTCTGTCTACAGATACATACAAGTCGTTATCGGTTACAAAACTAATTTCTTTAGAGAATTTTTGTTGCGCAGTTAAGGAAAAACAAATAAAAAACAAATAAAATAGGAGAAGGTGTTTCATTGAAAGCAAATATATACGAACCAATTTAAAATTATAATTTTTTAACGGAATAATAAAAAAAAGGTTTTATTTTAGTCGTATTAAAATAAATACATGAATTCAAAAGGATCATTAAGTGCAGAAGATTTTGAAAATTTAACCAACAGTGATGAGTTGTTATCACTAATTAAGGAAAAAAATGTTTCATTTTCTAAAGTAAAAAATACACTTTCATATAATAATGAGTTACGTTTATTGCAAATAGAATTGGTAAAATTACAACACTATATTTCTGGTCAAAACAAAAGAGTAGCGATTGTTTTTGAAGGTAGAGATGCAGCAGGAAAAGGCGGGAATATCCGAAGGTTTATGGAGCATTTAAATCCTCGTTCTAGCAGGCTAGTTGCGCTAAATAAGCCTACCGAAATAGAAAAAGGACAATGGTATTTTCAACGATATATTAAAGAGTTACCAAACCCTGGAGAAATTGTTTTTTTCGATAGAAGTTGGTATAACAGAGCCGTTGTAGAGCCCGTTATGGGTTTTTGTTCAGATAAGCAATACAAAGAGTTTTTAGTACAAGTGCCAGAATTTGAACATATGATGTATGAAGACGGTGTTATTATTATTAAGTTTTGGTTGTCAATTACTAAAGAACAGCAAGCAGAACGCTTTGAAGGAAGAAAAGAAAACCCTTTGAAACGCTGGAAATTTAGTCCGGTAGATAAACAAGGACAAATTTTGTGGGACAAATACACCCATTATAAGGCTGAAATGTTTACGAAAACGCATACAACGTATAGCCCTTGGATGATTATTAAAACCAATGAAAAAGAAGTAGCAAGGTTAGAGGCTATAAGACATGTTTTATCGCAGTTTGATTATGATGGTAAATCGGAAGCAGGCACCACTTTAAATCCAGATCCAAATGTTGTAATGCGTTATTATCGTTCAAATATTCATCAAATAGATTAAGTTTATGAGTCAAAAGTTAACTGATTTAGATTTAAAAAAACTAAATTCAAAGAAAGGTTTAATCGCTTTATTATCGAAAGAACCTTTAAGCACAGAAAGAGCATTGCGCTATGTAAATTATCAAAGTAAACTAAAAAAATTACAAATTGAGTTGATCAGAATGCAAACTTGGGCAATTCAAAATAACGAGCGTATTATTGTTGTTTTTCAAGGTAGAGATGCAGCAGGAAAAGGCGGTGCTATTAGAAGAATTACAGAGCGTATTAATCCGCGTCATATGCGCATTGTTGCGCTACCAAAACCAACTGAAGATGAAAATTCTCAATGGTATTTTCAGCGTTATGTAGAGCAATTGCCAAAAGCTGGTGAAATGGTTTTTTTTGATAGAAGCTGGTATAACAGAGCCGTGGTAGAACCTGTAAATAATTTTTGTACACAAAAAGAGTACGAAATTTTTATGAACCAGGTAAATGATTTTGAAAGAATGATTTTAGAATCGGGCATTCATTTAGTTAAAATATACATGTCTATTTCTAAAAAAGAGCAAGCGAAACGTTTTGCAGATATTAAAAGCGATCCTTTAAAACAATGGAAAATGACCAAGTTAGACGAGAAAGCACAAATTTTATGGGAACAATATACAGAGTACAAAAATGCGATGTTTGCCAAAACGAATACTAAAAATTCTCCTTGGAAAATTATTCGCGCCAATAGAAAAACAGAAGCTCGTGCAAATGTGATTACCCATATTTTAAAGAGTATTCCTTATGATAAAGATTTAGAGATTTAAAAGACTTAAAACAGTTTATTTTAATTAAAAGAATAAAAAATAGTGCAGCTATTTTTAAATTATGATAAAAAATTATCAAAAAATAGTATTTTTTTTCTTGTTATTTACACAATTTTTGATGGCACAAGCGCCATTTGCTCAAAACGATTATGATACTGCAGAGATAAATACAACGCTAAATGTAATTGCTCCCGGAGTTTTGGTAAACGATACCAATCCGGATGACGATGAATTAGCGGTTATAGAATTTTTAGTAAACGGAATCTCTTATACAGCAGGGCAAACAGCTTTTTTTCCGCAAGGAAGTATTACGATAACCACAGATGGTAGTTATACTTTTACGCCTACTCCGAGTTTTATAGGAGATGTTCCTATCATTAGATATATGATATCAGATGGTACTTTTACAAGATTTGCAAATTTATTTTTAACGGTAGAACAGATTGATAATTTACTGGAAATATCAAGTATACGGTCTTGTAATCAGGGTTTTACTGTAAATGGTGAGTATAAAGTGAGGTATAGTGTAACGCTATCAAACACTAGCAACGCAAGAGATTATCATCCTACAAGTCTTATTAAAAAGATCAATTTAAGCAACAATCGGCAAACAACTTTTGGTAATGGTTGCGTGCTGAATATAGATAAGGTGAATATTTTTAATAATAATTTTACTATCGATTTTATCAACAATCCATATCCTAGAGAATTCGATAATACAGCAATAAATGCTGATTTTGTTGGCTTAACATCCAGTGCTATTTTTAATACAAATGCAGTTGATAATCTAACTTTATATCCAAGACAAAATGTAACGGTAACTTTCTGTGTTACTATAAATCCCTTTTGTAACGGCAGACCCAATCCAACCCCTTCGGGTTCGGGCATTGATTTTAATACTACTGTAAACGTAACTTCCGATAGAGGCAATGATACAGATGCCCTACTATTGACCGATTTTCATACCACAGAAGCCATTGTAACAGCAGGTTTGTATGTGCCATAGTTTGATGATCGTTTAAACCCATCAGGAACTATAAATGCAGACGGAACCTACGATTACACCAACACTGTAATTATAACCAATGAAGGCACTGCTACCGCAACCAATATAAATTATAATATGGGTTTAGGCGGTTTTTTAAATAACGACATTACGTTTAACCAATTAACTGTTTCACAGGTTTCTGGTCCTAATGTTACTATTAATGCTGATTATAATGGGGATACAGACACTTTTTTATTGATGCCAAATAACACGCTTGGGGTGGGTGAAAAAGTTGTTTTATAAATATATTCTGTAATTTCTCCGTTTTCAAATCCTTTTAATTTTGTTGCCTTTAATCAAATGAATATCTCACAAACACAGGGGGCTCTTGACGGTTTTAACGAAGCTGAACCTGGCAATAAAAGAGGGTTGTCTTTTGTTGCTTGGTCAGATAGTTTGGGCAATCATTTAGATCGATATTATATAGCAAATACGCCTACTCAAAGTGTTTCTTCTGCATTGCAATGCGATTGTTCTACCGAGAGAATGAGTTTTTCATTTACGGCTTCATCTGCTACTAATAAAATAGTTTCGGTGGTTAACGAGGCGCCAAATAATATTTTAGAACAGGAAGAAATTACTTTTCAAATTACAATGAACAATACTAGTAAAGCTGTACAATTAGAGAACTTGCAGTTGCAAGACGACTTAACCAGTATTTGTGGCGGCAATATTATTTCTTTTAGTCCGCCTTTTATCCAAAATTCTACAGCAACAGCAGATCCTTTATTAAATATAGGTTTTAACGGAACTTCGGATACAAATATTTTTAACGGTTCTTCAGGAATTTTAAAAATAAATGAAGCCATTACTGTGCAATTTTCTGTTGTTTTTAATCAAAGTTGCATTGGTACTAATACAGTTGACTTTTTGGCAACAAACCCTCTAAATAATACGGTACGTTCTCTTGGTTCTGTCAATGTAAATGCTTTTAAAGATAGCGATAGCGACGGTATACCAAATGCTATTGATCTTGATCTTGATGATGATAACGACACAATTTTAGATGTTTTAGAGTACAATGGTTTAAATCCTTTAGAAGATGATGATGCAGATTTTGTGCCCAATTATAGAGATCTAGATTTTGGGGTTGATGCCAATGGAGACGGAATTGTAGATATTTTTGATTTTGATAGCGATGGTGTTCCTAATCATTTCGATTTAGATAGTGATAACGACGGTATATTAGATATTGTAGAGGTAGGAAATAGTACTTTGGATACTAATAATAATGGCAGCACTAATAATAATGTTGGAGCCAACGGACTTGATAATTCAGTAGAAAATAATGACAATGCAAACGCCGAACTAACCTATATTGTTCCCAATACTGATTTAAACGGAAATCCAGATTTTTTAGACATTGATGCCGATGGAGACGGACTTGTAGACAACATAGAAGCACAGTTAACGGCTAGTTATACAACAACCAATGGTGTTTTTTCAGCTACAGGAATTGATACTGCTTATCCTAATGGTCTTCTTCCCATTGATACAGAAAATGATGGTATTTTCGATTATATAGATATCAATGCTGATAATGATATTCGTGATGATAGTATAGAAGGTTGGGATTTGAATAGCGACGGGATTCCGGAAATAGTTCCGTCGAATTTAGATGCAGATAATGACGGATTGGACGATGCTTTTGATACGAATAACAATGCTGTAAATCCTACCAATAGTCAAGTTCCAACAGATTTTCCGAATGCAGATGATACAGATACCCCAGAAAGAGACTGGAGAGAGATTATTGCTATTTTTGTTATTATTGATGCCGTTTCAGTAACGGAAGGCGAAGAATTAGAATTTACGATTTCATTAGTTACAAAAAACGACAATACGCTTGCTATTGAAAGTGCTTCTGATATTGATATTAATTTTTCAACATCAAACGGAACAAGCGCAACAGAAATTTATGATGTAGCCACTGCACCTTTCGATTATATTGGGTTTACAAACACAACGTTTACCATGCCTGCTTTAAGCCAAACAGCAAAATTTACCATCACTTCTTTAGAGGATATTATTTTTGAAAATGATGAATTATTTGCGTTAAACGGATCAATAACATCAAACAATATTATAAATGCGGCTATAATCGGAATAGGAACTATTTTAGATAATGATAAGCCGCCTTCTATAACAATGAATAATTCTAGAGAAGAGGAAGGTGAAGATTTAGTGCACACCATTACAATCAGCAATCCTTGTTCAACACCTATTTTAATAGCGGTAAACACAAATGATAATTTGGCCATAAGTCCAGAAGATTATTCTGAACTTTCAGAAAACTTAACGATAGAAGGAACTGTGGACCCAAGTAATGCAAACACCCAAATTTCATTTAGTATTGTTACCAATAATGATAATTTAAACGAGTTAGACGAAGAAACTTTAAATGTAATTGGTGCAGTAACAACAATTAATGTTGGTTTGCAAGATTTAATAAAAACAGCGACTATTATCGATATAGATCCAAATCCGTTTCTAGCTATAGAAAATATAACTGTCGAAGAGGGTAATTCTTTGGTGTTTACAGTCAAGCTTTTAAATACTGATTTAGAACTGATGCAAAATTATCTTTCCATCAACCTTACTTTAGAAACTATTGATGATACAACAAGTGCAAACCAAGATTATCAATCTATAAACGTAGTAACAAATATTCTTGCCAATACATCTTCGATAATTCAACCTGTTCTTACCATAGATGATGCTTTAAATGAAGATACAGAAGCACTAGTATTACAAGCAAGTACAAACCTTGCAGATGTGTCTAATATGTTTGCTGCAACTGGTATTGGTTTTATAAAAGATAATGATTATCCCAATTTATTTTCGCCAAACGGCGATGGTAAAAGCGATGTGTTTAAAATATCTGGAATCGAAGCGTATCCAAACTTTAAATTGGTCATTTTTAATCGCCTAGGAAATGAAGTGTATACATATACTAATAACGGCCGGATAAACCCTATTTGGTGGAATGGTACTTTTAATGGAAAACCAGTGCCCGTTGGTGTTTATTTTTACACGTTAGATTTTAATGATGGTAGTACAAAACCAAGAACAAGTTTTATACAAGTAATAAGATGATAAAAAACCAAAAAAAAATCATCTTAAAAATAAAACAACACATAAAATATTGGGTAGCTCTCTGTTTTCTTTTTATTATTAGTTTTAATAGTTACGCACAGCAGTTACCAAATTACACTCAATACTTATATAATATGCAGATAATAAACCCTGCATATGCGGGCTCTCGGGCAGAATTAAGCATGTCATTATTATCTCGTCAGCAATGGGTAGGTGTTGTAGGTGCTCCAATTACGCGAACTTTTTCTATCAACGGAAGAACAAAGAGAGGTATCGGTATGGGGGCAACCGTTGTAAATGACAAAATAGGTTTATCAGAGACTAGTACTATAAATGTAGACGCCTCTTACACAATTATAACGTCTCAATATAGTAGGTTGTCTTTTGGTTTAAAAGGAGGAATTACTTTTTTTAGTAATAATTTGGCAAACGGAATTACTCCAGACAATGATATGTATACTTCTACTTCGGGTAATTTTCCTAATGTAGGATTTGGTGCTTTTTATTATAACAGAAAATTTTATGTAGGTGTATCGATTCCTTATTTATTAGAAACACCACAGTTTTATATCGAAGAAAACGCAACAAAAACCGTACTTGCTGCAAATGCCAATTATTTTTTATCTACCGGAGTTTTACTTGAATTAACAGAAAACTTGATGTTTAAACCATCAACAATGATAAGATATACTGCTAATTTGCCTGTTTCAATAGATATTAATTCTAATTTTATGTACAGAGATGTTATAGAAGCTGGGCTGTCTTATCGTTATGAAAATTCTGTGAGTGCTTTATTTGCATTAATTATCAATAAAAAATATAGAATAGGGTATGCTTATGATTATAAATTATCAACACTAGGGGGCGATTTAAGTTCTCATGAAATCATATTTCACATAGATTTAAATTTTAAAAGAAATAGCAGATGGTTGCTTCATAATAAGTGCTATTTTTAAACAGGTGTTTCGCTTTTTTAGAAAAGATGTACCATCAAAAGAAAAGTAAAAAGCTATTTTTTTAAACCCTTATTTTAGCCAAGTATCTTAATTATTAACTTTTATTTTCAATTAGATTATTCTGAAAATAAACTAAAAACACCTCTAAAAAATTAAATGAATAGGTTTTAGATTTAAGAGAGTAATTTTTTTACATGATCAAAAATAAAAAATATTTCTCCGGCAATTTGTTGATTTGTTTTTAAATAGGTTTCACTTTGTTGCGTGGTTCCGTCAGAAGCTTTTGGGTCTACAAAAGGCAGATGAAAACGATGTTGAGCACTTGGTATAAATGGGCAATTTTTATCTGCATTATTGCACGTTGTAATAGCTGTAAAAGGTTCTATATTTATGGCATCGCTATATAATTTAGAAAAGCCTAAAATTGCTTTTTTTGTAGCATCAAAAGAAATGCTATAGGTAGGGTTTTGATGAGAGAAATCTTCTAGTTGAAAATGAAAACCTACTTTTTGTAAAGTTTTTACTGTATTTCTATGAAAGGCAGTCACCTCTGTTCCGCCAGAAAAAGCATTAATATTTAAATTAAAATAATGAGCCGCAAAGAAACTCCAAATTTGCCCTAATTGACTTCTTCTAGAATTATGTGTGCAAATAAAATTAAGGTTTACAACTTCGTTTTTAGAATGCTCATTAGCAATCGCTTCTGCTATTTTTAGTAACAATAACTTTCTATCTTCTTTAATAGAAGTTTTTTTTGCAGAATTTAAAAAAAAGTTTTTTGCAGAAATATTAGAAGTCTTCAACATCATTATTTATTTTTACAACAAAAGTAAGATAATAGTAATCTATTAGTAATTAATATAAGGTTAAGGATGGGTTTAGAAATTGGTAACAAAGTAGCGGTTTTAGATGATGTTTTAAAAGGCATTGTTATTGGTATTAAAGAAAATGTTATTTCTGTGAAAACAACAGATGGTATGATTTTTAATTTTGATGCATCAGAACTCGTTAAAATTGGAAAAGACCAGCACGAACTATCTAAATTTTCTGATATTAATAATCCGTTATTAAAAGAAAAAATAACTTCTCAAAATCGAAAGAAAAGTGCCTTTATAAAAGATAAAAACGAAGTGATTTTAGAGGTAGATTTGCACATTAACAAGTTAGTGAAGTCGGTAAGAGGTTTAGATAATTACGATATGCTAAATCTGCAATTAGATACTGCTAAAAACAAAGTTGAATTTGCAATTCAAAAAAGAATCTCAAAAATTGTATTTATTCACGGAGTAGGAGAAGGTATTTTAAAATCTGAATTGAATAGACTTTTAAATAAATATCCTGTAAAATATTACGATGCCTCCTACAAAAAATATGGTTTAGGAGCTACAGAAGTGTATATTTTTCAGAATTTTGTAGAATAGGAAGGTTTTCGAAATTTGAAAAAAAAAGGAAACAGGAAAAAGGAGACAAGAAATAAGACGGAAAAGGAAAACAGAATACAAGATTAAAAAAGAAGCACGACAAGAAATCATAAGATAGGATAAGATTTTAAAAAGGCTCATGTTAAACATGATCATGGATCATAGAAAATGGCTTTTTGTTTTCAAATTTATTGGTTAAAATCTTTAAAGTTTACCACAATATAAATTATTTATTGGTATATTTTTTTGATCTATTATGTAGCTTAAAATTCTACGGATAAAAGCGTATTTTTGCACTATGAAAGCTATTTATTTAGACAACGCTTCAACTACAAAAATAGATGAAGAAGTTTTAGAATTAATGCATATTTCGATGCAAGAAAATTTTGGAAATCCTTCTTCTACACATCAATTTGGTAGAAAAGCAAAATCTGCTGTTGAAACAGCTAGAAAAAATATTGCAAAACATTTTAATGTTTCTGCACCAGAAATTGTATTTACTGCAGGCGGAACAGAGGCCGATAATTTAATTATAAATAATGCCGTTTTAAATTTAGGAGTTCAAAGAATTGTAACCTCTAAAATAGAACATCATGCGGTTTTGCATACTTGCGAATTTTTTGAAAAAAATCATCAAATTATTGTAGATTTTGTAAATGTAGATGCGTTTGGAAATATAGATTTAATTCATTTAGAAGAGTTATTATCAGATTCTGATGATAAAACTTTAGTGAGCTTAATGCAAATTAACAATGAAATAGGGAATGTTTTACCTGTGGATGAAATTTGTGTTATTTGTAAAAAGTACGATGCTTTTTTTCATTCAGATACAGTGCAAGTAATTGGCCATTATCAGTTAGATTTAAAAAAGAATCCTATTGACTTTATTGTGGCAAGCGCTCATAAATTTCACGGACCAAAAGGGGTTGGTTTTGCCTATTTTAAAAAGGGATTTGGCATTTTACCCATGTTTCATGGAGGAGATCAAGAAAGAGGAGCAAGGTCTAGTACAGAAAATGTACATAGTATTTTAGGGATGGAAAAGGCCTTATCTATTGCCATGACAGATTTAGAAAAAGACCAAAAGTATATTGAAAGTTTAAAATTATATTTTATTTCAAGACTAAAAAATATATCTGACGAGATTCAGTTTAATGGTCTTTCATCAAACTTACAAAAGAGCAGTTATACTATTTTAAACGTGCGTTTTCCTTTAAATAACGACCTGTTTTTATTTAGTTTAGATATGGCAGGAATCGCAGTTTCTGGAGGCTCTGCTTGCCAAAGCGGTAGTAATAAAGGGTCTCATGTGTTAGCAGAAATTTTAGAGGATACCGAGTCTGATAAAACTTCGGTACGTTTTTCTTTTTCTAAATTTACAACAAAAGAAGAAATTGATATGACCGTAAAAAAAATAAAAGAGCTACTGTAAAGTAGCTCTTTTAGAAATATATTATACTATACTTAATTTTGTTTTAGAAACCTTCGCCTGGTGCCTCTGGACTAGAAGCTTGAGCTTTCTGCGGGTTTAAAATCATATAAGTTCCTAGCGCAGTTAAAGCTGCATACTTTCCGTAATTACCTATCTTTTTAAGTGCGTCTTTACGTGTAATTTCTTCTTTTTTATCTTGGGTGTTTTCTATATTTTTTTTCATGATGTCTTGTTTTAAAAACTGTAGCCAGTTATTCTAAAGTTATTTTTTTGTTTAAGTTTCCTTGCGCTGTTTCTAACTGTACAATATAAACTCCTGTAGCTAAAGTTGGTAAAGTAATGTCTTGCATGCCATTAGAAGTAAACGAAGTGTTTAAAACTTGTTTCCCTAGCATATTAAATAGTTTAACACTTGTTTTTCCTTGAGATAATCCTGTAATTCTTAACGTAGAGGCATTTATCTTATACATACTGATATTAGTTAGTACAACATTATCCGTGCTTAAAACGCTACTAGTTTTGGTATGTAAGTAAAATCTTCCAATTCCGTTAAGGGCTTCGGATAACGTTATTTTTAAGCTGCTGTTAGTTTCATCTAAACGTGTAAATGTATTTGTAAGTTTGTCTTCTAAAAATACTTTTAAATCAGTTGGTAAATTGTTTGCATTTGCAGAAAAAGTAATTTCTTTATTCGCAGCAGCTTTTACACCAACAGGAATTACCATAGTTTCTAAATCGGTGTTAGGTAATGCTTGTCTTGCAAAGGCAATACCTTGATCTTCTTGAATAAGTTGAGTGTATACTCTAATATCTGAAGCAACTCCATTAAACATACCAATATCAAAACCAGGATCTAAACCTGCTGTTTTTGAATTTAGGTAGTTAATTTTAGTTGTTTTATTACTGCTACCGTTAGAAAGATTTAAACTAATGGAAGTATTAAAGTTTTTATAAAAAGTAGTACCTGAAGTTTCGTGAGTTAGCATTGTTGTTGCAAAATTTACATTCCCACTTGGGACATTAGAGTTTACAAAAAAATGCTTGTCCTGGGTAAATATGTGAATCATCATCTGCTGTTATTGGATCATATCCTGAACCATTCCAGACATAAATAGCTTGAAAAGGAGGAGCTAAAACATTATTTGTTGTTGTGTTTTCGGCAAGGAATAAATCAATATCTAAATACGCTGCATAAGGATTCCCAATTAAATTCCAATTAGTTGCACCTTGAGAAATTTTAGGAGAAACCGCATCATTTTGGATAGCACCTGTAAAAGAATAATCGTCAGAACCATTTCCTTTTAAAGAATAACCTACTCCAGCTTCAAAAGTTGATGCACTAACATCATCTGCTTGAAAGTATCGCCAGTGTCCTGTAGCAGTATCTGATCCGCCATTATTAGTATCTGCAACATCATTATCATAAGTAGAAATACCTCGATTATTATTGCTTCCAGAAACAATACCATTAGCAGTTACCCAAGCATCATCATACTGTTCACCATCAACAGGTGAAGAAATTAAATGCCAATCTGTGTCTGTAACATCTACATTATAAGTAATATCTCCTGTTGATGTTCCACCGACTAATAACGAAGAACCGTGATGAGCTGTTGCAGAACCATTATTTGTAAAGTTATTTGATATGGTTAAGGATTTACTAGTATCTATAATTACAATTCCTCCAGCATTAATAGTTAAAGATGATATTGTTGCATTTTCTGAAATTTGTAATGTTGCACCATTATTTACTGTAACATCACTATCTATAATATTAGAATTTAAAACCATTGTACCAGCAGAAACTGTTGTAGTTCCTGAATATGTATTACTACCTGATATAGTTAAAGTGTTGCCACCTGTTTTATTTACATTTCCAGTACCTTGAATTGTACCATTAACAATTATATTACCTGAACCTGAACCGCCAAAATTAACTGTATTTGCATTGATAAAAATGGTTTCAGTAAAAGTTAAACCTCCAGAGGAATTAGCATTTAATTGAACTGTAGCCCCATCAATACCAATAGGAGTATTAAATGTATGAGTAGCTGTTGAGAGATTATAGATACCACCTGACGCTGATAATCCACCTGATGAATTATTAATAGTACGTTGTGATGATGCTCCTGTTTGAAAATCTAATGTCTCGAATCTGTAATAACGACCATTAGTGGTCATTGTAGTATTATTGTTATGACCAATTTTGATGAAATTTCTAATAGTATTATCATTGTCTGGGTCGCCTTGATTGTTATTGGACGTTTGATAATACCAAGGTTCGTTAGCAGAACCCCAATCTCCAGTACCAGCATCGCTTCTACTAAATACATCTTGTTGAGCATTTGTAGAAAAACTTATAAAACTAATTATAAATATGACTGTCAATAAATAATTTTTTTTCATAATTTTAAAATTTAGATTAGTTAACAATTAATTTTCGTGTAGTTATTTTATTGTTATTTTCTACTATTCTTATAAAATAAATACCTGTATTTAAATTAGTTACTGAAAATGTATTGTTTTTTGTAACTATTCAGCGGATGTTTAGTGGTTGTTAACAATTTGATTTATTTTATCCACAATTTTTTATTTTTAGTCATTCTATTTCAAAAAAAGCAGTTGTTTATGCACATCGGTTGATAAGTGTGTGAT